>NZ_JBIVNC010000005.1:0-591480 GCF_044753385.1 Streptomyces sp. NPDC088387 | reverse complement strand
ACGTTGTCGCTGTTGACGACGAGGCTGGTGGTGGCCTTGCCGACCGCGGCGCCGCCGACACGGAAGTACACGTCGTGCAGCGAGGTCGGGTTGGCCGCGTGCGACGCCGACGAGCCGGTCGGACCGACCTCCATCAGCGTCTGCGAGTTGGTGGTACCGGCGTCGAAGAGCACACCGGCGACCTTCACACCGTCGACGTCGGCGACCCGCATCGCGGTGACGCCGTTGTCGGGGATGAACGTGGCCAGGCCCAGGCCCAGCACGACCGTGTCGGGACGGTTCACCTGGAGCGTCTGGTCCAGGTGGTAGACGCCCGGCGTGACCAGGAGGTTCTTCCCCTGGGCGAGCGCGGCGTTGATCTGCGCGGCGGTGGCGCCCGGCTTCACGACGTAGAAGGTGTCCATGGACAGGGAGGAGCCGGCGGGCGAACCGTTCGCCCAGCTGGTCCCCGTCGAGTTGGACCGCAGAGAGGGCACGAACACCTGGTAGGCGCCATTGCCGTCGACGTACAGGAACGGCTTCTCACGGCTGACCGGGGTCTGCGCCACCGTGGTGACCGGCGGGCTCGGGAAGGTCGTGGCGGGTGCGCCCTGGCTGCCGACGAAGACCATGTTCCAGTTGGAGCCGGTCCAGCTGCCGAGCTGCGAGTTGCGGGTCAGCCACTGCTGCTGGCTGCCGGAGTTCACCTGGCCGTCGACCTTGCTGTCGGCGAGCAGACCACCGCTGGACCAGCCGCCGTCGTCCAGCGCGAGGTTCCCGCGCAGATGCATACGGCGGTACGACGCCGCCTGTGAGACCGCCCAGCGGTCGCCGCCGTTGGTCGGGTTGACCGACAGGTTCTCCGCGCCCCGCCAGAAGTTCTGCGTGGCGTTGCCCTGGAACCAGTCGGCCTCGGCGTGCACCGCGCCGTTGACGGTCACCGCGTCGGGCGACAGACCGAGGCCCAGCACCTGCGTGTAGAAGCCGACGTTGACGTCCGCGCTGTAGGAGCCCGGCTTGAACATCACCGCGTAGCGCTGGGAGCCGAACTGGTTCGTCTCCTGCTGCTGGAAGATGCTGTTCAGCCGGCTCTGGATCGTCGAAGCCGACATCGACGGGTCGAAGACGACGACGTTCGGACCGAGGTCCGGGTTGGCCGTCTGGGCAACGGGAACCACCTGGAAACGCTGGGCGGCGCTGCCGTTGCAGGTGTACTGCACGAACTGCACGCTGTCCGCGGTCGACGCGGCGGGCACGTCGAGGCACTTGCCGCTGTTGCGGTTGACGAAGTGGTAGGCGCCGCCGCCCTCGTCGACCGGCAGCCACTGCTGGTTGGCGCCGCCGCCGTAGGCCCACAGGTGCACCGGCGCGTTGTCGGCCGTGGAGACCTCGGAGACGTCCACGACCTGGCTGGTGTTGTTGCGGTTGTTGATGCTGACGTAGCCGCCGCCGACATCGCTGAAACTCCACTGCTGGGCCGTGGAGTTGTTGCACGCGTACTGCTGCACAACCGTGCCGTTGGCGGTGCCGGCCGCCTGGGCGTCCAGGCACCTGCCGCTCGCGGCGTTCATGACGGTCGCCCAGTCGGTGGGCAGGGCCGCGACCGCGGCCTCGGCGGTGGAGGCGGGGACCGCCGTCAGGAACGACGCGGCGGCCGCCGTGACCAGCGCGGCCGCGAGGGTTCTGCGATGCCCCTGGGGAGAGGGGCGGGTGAGACGGAACACGGAGTTCTCCTGGCCGGCACGGAGTCACGTCAGGGCGACGCCGCACCGGCGGATGGTGGGGACGGCGGAAAGGGAGGATGGCCGCGTTGGCCGGGCCGGCCGGGTCGGGCTCGTGCGCCTGACCCGGCCTCTCGGACCGGTCGCGTCAGCCGGTGTACGCGCTGAAGACCCGGGTGAACTCCCACGCGGACTGCCCGACGCCCGAGCAGCTGTCGGCGGGCCCGCCCGTGCAGGGCCGGTCACGGTTGGCGGACCAGAAGGTCAGCCGTGCCAGGTGGTGCTGCTGCGCGTAGGCGAGCATGGTCCGGAAGTCGGCCACCGTGACCGTCTCGTTCTGGTCGGTGATGCCGTTCATGGAGGAGATGCCCATGAGCCGGTAGGCCTGGTCGTCGCTGTAGCCGTACGCGCTCTTCAGCGAGTTCTTCAGACCCTCGGACGCCGACACCGTCAGATTGCCCATGTTCTGGCCCGCGCCGCCGAAGTTGAACGGCATGATCGTCCAGGCGTCGACGGTCAGAGCCGAGCGCGCGGCCCGGTTGATCAGGCTGGTGTCGGGGCCGTTCTGGCCCGTGCCGATCGTGACGAAGACCTTCAGGCCGGGGTTGTTGGCCTTCACGGTCTTCAGCGCGTCGACCGTGCGCTGCTGCACGGTCGGGTTGTTGTAGGCGTCGGCTTCGAGGTCGATGTCGATGGCCTTGAGCCCGAAGGCGCTGATCACCCGCTGGTACGCGGCCGCCAGCTCGCCGGCGCTGGCGCAGGAGCTCTCCAGCTTGTTGCCGCTCCAGCCGCCGAAGGACGGGACGACGTCGCCGCCGTTGGCCCGCGCGGTGTTGATGGTCTGCTGGTCGGCGCCGCCGGTGAGGGCGCGCGAGCCGTCCCACTGCGGGTTGCAGTAGCCGTTGCTCAGCACGAAGGCCAGCGTGAACCACTTCACGCCGGTGGCGTTGGTGATCGTGGTGGGGCTGGGCGGGGAGCCCCAGCCGTTGTACAGGTAGGGCGCCACGGCCATCGGCGCGGACGGTGTGCCGCCGTCGCCCGGCGCGGGCGCGCTCCACTTCTGGTTGGCGGCGCCGGTGCAGCTCCAGATCTGGGCCCGGGTGCCGTTGGCGGAGTTGTTGCCGGTGACGTCGAGGCACTTGTTGGCCTGCGGGTTGACTATGTCGCCCGCGGAGCTGACGGTCCACTTCTGGTTGTTGCCGCCGCCGCACGACCACAGCTGGACCGTGGCCCCGTTGGCGGTCGAACTGCCGGTGACGTCAAGACACTTGCCCAGCGCGCGGACGGTCCCGTCGGTGCCGACGGTCCACTGCTGGGCGGCGGTGCCGTTGCAGTCGTAGATCTGGACGGGGGTGCCGTCGGCGGAGTTTGCGCCGGCGACGTCGAGGCACTTGCCGGCGAGGCCCGTGATGGTGCCGGTCGCGGCCTGCGCGGGGGAGGCGGCCAACAGGCCGGTGGACAGGGTGAGAGCGCTTACCGCCAGGATGGCGGACAGGGGGAGAGACCTGGCTCTGGCCATGGTGGGGGTGGCCTTTCGCGAGGGTGGGGGCGCCCGGAGGTGTGTTCACGTCGTGAACGGCAGGGCGCACGCACGAGATGGGGGTCGCCCGGTGAAACTAAAGGTCCGGACCACTTCCGTCAAGATATGAAGTAAGAAGTGAGGGAAGGGCGTTGCCGCGGCGCGCCTCCTGGCACCCTCCGACATGCGGTCCCACCCGGTACGGCACCCGTGAATGTGCCGCCCGAGTGCTCTTTTTCCTCAACCCCGGGCATTCGTTTACTCGACGGCAGGGCTCCCCGTGGTAATCGTGACGGGCCCGCTTCCCTACGCATGCATGGTGCCGCCGACATGACCAACATCCCGCCCGCCCTCCTCCGTCGCGACGTGGACGTGCAACCCGGGAGACTCGCGATGCTCGGCGACGCGGTCTTCGCCATCGCGATCACCCTGCTCGCCCTCGACATCCGCGTGCCGGAGGGTCTGCCCGAGTCCGAGGTCGCACACGCGGTCCGTGAGGCGGTCCCCGAGATCGGCGGCTATCTCCTCAGCTTCGCCGTCATCGGCATCCTCTGGCTGGTCCAGCACGGCCTCGTCCGCCAGATCGCCGTGGTCGACCGCTGGCTCCTCTACGGCTACTTCGTCCTCCTCGCCGTCGTCGCCGCCCTGCCCTTCCCGACCCGCCTGCTCAGCGAGTACGGCGACACCGTCGTCGCGACCGTGATCTACGCGTCCTCCATCACCGTGGCCCTCGGCCTGATGCTCGGGATGTACCTCCGGCTGCTGGCCGTACCCGCCCTCGCCGCCACGCACGCCACCCCCGCGAAGCTCAAGGACTCGGCCCGCAGCGGTCTGGTCATGGTGCTGGTCTTCGGCACGTCGATCCCGGTGGCGTTCGCCTCGCCGAGCGGCGCCAAGTACTGGTGGCTGCTCGCCTTCCCGGCCAGGTTCGTCTTCCGGGGCCCGCGCGACACGGGACGGCAGCCCGCCGGGGCCTCGGGGCACGGCGCCTCTGGGGACTCCACGCACGGCCCCTCCGGGGACTCCGGGCGCGGCTCCTCCGGGGACTCCGGGCACGGCTCCTCCGGGGACTTCACGCACGGCCCCTCGGGGGACTCCGGGCGCGGCTCCGCCGGGGACTCCGGGCGTGGGCCCGCCGGGGGTCCGGCGCAAGGCCCCTCCTAGGGATCGGTCCGGCCCGCGCGGAACTCGGGGACGAGCCGCCGCGCCGAGCGCCTACCCTTGTTGGCATGACCAGCAGCAGCGACCGGAGCACGGCAGTGGAAGCTCAGGGAAACCGCACGTACGAGATCCGCACCTACGGGTGCCAGATGAACGTGCACGATTCCGAGCGATTGTCCGGGCTGCTGGAGGACGCCGGATACACCCGCGCCCCTGACGGCTCCGACGGCGACGCCGACGTCGTGGTCTTCAACACCTGCGCGGTCCGCGAGAACGCCGACAACCGGCTGTACGGCAACCTCGGCCGCCTCGCCCCGAGGAAGACCTCGCGCCCCGGCATGCAGATCGCCGTCGGCGGCTGCCTCGCGCAGAAGGACCGCGACACCATCGTGAAGCGGGCCCCCTGGGTCGACGTCGTCTTCGGCACGCACAACATCGGCAAGCTCCCGGTGCTGCTGGAACGCGCGCGCGTGCAGGAGGAGGCGCAGGTCGAGATCGCCGAGTCCCTGGAGGCGTTCCCGTCGACCCTGCCGACCCGCCGCGAGAGCGCGTACGCCGCGTGGGTCTCGATCTCCGTCGGCTGCAACAACACCTGCACCTTCTGCATCGTCCCGGCGCTGCGCGGCAAGGAGAAGGACCGCCGCCCCGGCGACATCCTCGCCGAGGTCGAGGCACTGGTCGCCGAGGGCGTCTCCGAGATCACCCTGCTCGGCCAGAACGTCAACGCGTACGGCAGTGACATCGGCGACCGCGAGGCGTTCAGCAAGCTCCTGCGCGCGTGCGGCGCGATCGACGGCCTGGAGCGCGTCCGGTTCACCTCGCCGCACCCGCGCGACTTCACCGACGACGTGATCGCGGCGATGGCCGAGACCCCGAACGTCATGCCCCAGCTCCACATGCCGTTGCAGTCCGGCTCGGACCCGGTCCTCAAGGCGATGCGCCGCTCCTACCGCCAGGACCGGTACCTCGGGATCATCGAGAAGGTCCGCGCCGCCATCCCGCACGCCGCGATCACCACCGACATCATCGTGGGCTTCCCCGGCGAGACCGAGGAGGACTTCCAGCAGACCCTGCACGTGGTCCGCGAGGCCCGCTTCGCGCAGGCGTTCACCTTCCAGTACTCCAAACGCCCCGGCACCCCCGCGGCCACCATGGACGGCCAGATCCCCAAGAAGACCGTCCAGGAGCGCTACGAACGTCTCGTCGCCCTCCAGGAGCAGATCTCCTGGGACGAGAACAAGCAGCAGGTCGGCCGCACCCTGGAACTGATGGTCGCCGAGGGCGAGGGCCGCAAGGACGGCGCCACCCACCGGCTCTCCGGCCGCGCCCCCGACAACCGCCTGGTCCACTTCACCAAGCCGGACGAGGACGTCCGCCCAGGAGACGTGGTCACGGTCGACATCACGTACGCCGCACCCCACCACCTCCTCGCCGAGGGCCCGACCCTCAAGGTCCGCCGCACGCGCGCGGGCGACGCCTGGGAGAAGCGCAACGCCACCGAGGCCGCCAAGCCCGCCGGCGTGATGCTGGGCCTGCCGAAGATCGGCGCCCCGGCCCCGCTCCCGGCCACCACGGGCAGCGGCTGCGGCTGCGACTAGTAGCCGGCAGGGGCTGCGGTTGCGGCTGCGACTAGTAGCCACCATGGGCTGCGGCTGCGGCTGCGGCTGCGGCTGCGGCTAGCCGGCACGGGCAGCGGTTGCGGTTGTGGTCGCGGCCAGCCGGACCGGGTCGCGGCTGCGGGTCGCGGCCGGCCGGACCGGGCAGCGGCGGAGACGGTCGGACGTCGCCTCGCGCGCGTGCCGGAGTTACCCTGCCGATCATGCTTGTCGCCGCCGCAGTCTGCCCCTGTCCGCCCCTGCTGGTGCCCGAGGTCGCCTCGGGCGCCGCACCCGAGATGGACGCCGCGCGTGCCGCCTGCGTGGACGCGCTGGGTGTGCTCGCCGCGGCGCGCCCCGACCGGCTGGTCGTCGTGGGTCCGGCGGCGGAGCGGGAGTCCGGTCCCTACCCGGAGGGCACCCGCGGCTCGTTCCGGGGCTTCGGGGTGGACCTCGGCGTACGGCTCGGGCGTGAGACGAGCGAGACCGGCGGCGCCCGCACCCTGCCCGTCTCCCTCTCCGTCGCCGCCTGGCTCCTCGAACGGACCGGCTGGGCGGACGCCCCGATCGAGTCACTCGCCGTGGGGGAACCTCTCGACGCCGAGCGGTGTATCAGCATCGGAAGGGAAATCGTTGGGGAGGCCGCCGCGGCCGAGCGGGTGGCACTGCTGGTGATGGGCGACGCCAGCGCGTGCCGCACGCTCAAGGCACCCGGCTACCTGGACGAGCGCGCGGAGCCGTACGACGCGGCGGTCGCGCGGGCGCTCGGCACGGCCGACATCGAGGCGATCAGGGGGCTGGACCTCAGACTGTCCCGGGAACTCAAGGCGTCCGGCCGCGCCCCCTGGCAGGTCCTCGCGGGGGCGGCGGAGCACGCCGGGCTGTCCGGCGCACTGCTCTACGACGAGGCGCCGTACGGCGTGGGGTACCTGGTCGCGACCTGGTCGTAGGTCACAGGGACCCGGCGCGGAGCGGAAACGGCCGACGGCCGCGGGCCTGTGGGCTCCGCGGCCGTCCGCCGGTCGCTGCGCGGCTGTGGGCGCCGCCGTTCAGGACGCCGGCGGCGGGGTGCCGCCAGGTCCCGTCGGGCCGATGCCGCCCGGGCCGGTGGTGCCGGTGTCTCCCGGCCCGGCGGTGCCCTCCGGGCCTTCCTTGTGCGCGAGCCGGTCCATGGCGCCCTTGGCCTTGCCGGAGCCCGTCTGGATCTTCTCGCTGTACTTGCCCTTGGTCCGCTCGTCGACCGTCTTCGCGGCCTTGTCGATGCCGGACTGGATCTTGTCCCCGTGCTGTTGCGCGAGGTCCGACACCTTGTCCTTGGCCGGGGCGAGCTTGGCCTTCAGATTGTCCAGGAGACCCATGGTCCACCTTCCTAGCGGGCGATTCCTATGTGCGGGCGCCCTCGCCGGCCTCGTTGTCGGCCGCCTCCTCCGCGGACTGCTGCTTCGGAATCTCGACGGGCTCGGCCGCCGTACCCTCGGCGTTCCGCGCCGCCGGCTCCTCGGCCACCGTCTCCGCCGCGGCCCGCTCCGGCTCCTTGTCCGGCCCGGCCGCCTGCGCGTCCGTGCTCTCGGAACCGGTTGCCGCGGCAGCGGCCCCGACCTCGGCTGCCGACGTCTCCTCCGTGGTCTTCGACCTCCGAAGAAGTCGCGCAAAAACGCCCATATCCACTCCATACGTTACTCGTGCGGGCGAAATCCCGCGTCGCCCGGTACGTCCGATTGCGTCGCCCGGGTCACCGCCTCTCGCAGAACGGCGGCGAAACCTCGCATCGGGCAACGAACCCGCACCCCCGTCGTCACGTAACTCGTTCGGGATCACGTCCCGAGGTTTGCGAGACTGGTGCGGTGAGCAGCGCACCCCCCGCCCCGCGAGTCATCGCCGTCGTCGGACCGACCGCGGCAGGAAAGTCCGATCTGGGCGTGTTCCTCGCCCGGCAGCTCGGCGGCGAGGTCGTCAACGCCGACTCCATGCAGCTCTACCGTGGGATGGACATCGGCACCGCCAAGCTGACGCCCGACGAGCGGGCCGACGTGCCCCACCACCTCCTGGACATCTGGGACGTCACCGTCACGGCCTCCGTCGCCGAGTACCAGCGCCTCGCGCGTGCCCGGATCGACGCACTGCTCGCCGAGGGCCGCTGGCCGATCCTCGTCGGCGGCTCCGGCCTCTACGTCCGCGGAGCCGTGGACAACCTGGAGTTCCCCGGCACCGACCCCGAGGTCAGGGCCCGGCTGGAGGAGGAGCTCGTGCTGCGCGGCTCGGGGGCGCTGCACGCCCGTCTCGCCGTCGCCGACCCGGAGGCCGGGCGGGCGATCCTGCCCAGCAACGGCCGCCGTATCGTCCGCGCCCTGGAGGTGATCGAGATCACCGGCAGACCCTTCACAGCGAATCTTCCCGGCCACGACTCCGTCTACGACACGGTGCAGATCGGCGTCGACGTCGCGCGCCCGGAGCTCGACGAGCGCATCGCGCGCCGGGTCGACCGCATGTGGGACGCGGGACTGGTCGCGGAAGTGACGGCCCTGGAGGCGCAGGGCCTGCGCGCGGGGCGTACGGCGTCGCGCGCACTCGGCTACCAGCAGGTTCTCGCGGCACTCGCGGGGGAGTGCACGATGGAGGAGGCGCGTGCGGAGACCGTACGGGCCACCAAACGCTTCGCGCGCCGCCAGGATTCATGGTTCAGACGCGACCCCCGGGTGCACTGGCTCAGTGGGGCTGCGGCGGACCTCACAGAACTTCCGCAGCTCGCACTGGCGTTGGTCGAACGACCGGTCACAGCCTGATCACGTCATGGCATCGGGACGACGAGGCCGTCATCCGGGCCTTCGGGGCCGTGCCATCATCGAGCTTCGATCGACCAGTGGAGTCCGAGTTGGGAGGGCGCGTGGCGATGGAGGCCGGCCCTCGCGACACCGCACAAGACACCGAACCCGTCACCGCCGACAGCAGCGGCAGGCCGGAGCCGGAGGACCTTCGTCTGAGCCCCGACGGACCCGATGAGACGCCGGACGGGGTGACCGAGGACGGCCCCGAGCCCGAGGAGATGTTCACGGGCGGCCCCGAGGTCGAGGTGGAGCTGCGGCCCCAGCGCCGGCTGCGGATCTGGCAGCTCGCGCCCATCGTGGGCCTGGCCGCGGTCGGCTCTCTGATGTTCGCGTTCCCGCTGGCCTTCGACTTCGGCGACAGCGGCGCGGTGATCGCGATGCTGGGCCTGCTGATCTGCTCCTGCGCCGCGGGCTGGGGCATGATGGCCGCCCGCCGCGTCGGACACACCTGGCCCGGCCTGCCCCAGCGCGGCTCCGGCCGACGCCTCGACTGGCGGGTCGTCCTGGCCTACACGCTGGTCGTCGCGGCCGTGGTGGTGCTCGCCGTGTGGCGGGTCGCCCGGCTCCGCTGAGCCATCGTACGGCGTCGGCGCCACCCCGTACGATCGAGGAATGAGCACGCGGATCGCCTTCCTCAAGGGGCACGGGACCGAGAACGACTTCGTGATCGTCCCGGACCCGGAGAACGCCGTAGAGCTGCCCCCGGCCGCCGTCGCCGTCCTGTGCGACCGCCGCGCGGGCATCGGCGGCGACGGACTGCTGCACGTGGTCCGGTCCGCGGCACACCCCGAGGCCAGGCACATGGCGGCCGAGGCGGAGTGGTTCATGGACTACCGCAACGGCGACGGCTCCATCGCCGAGATGTGCGGCAACGGCGTCAGGGTGTTCGCCCGCTACCTCCAGCGCGCCGGTCATGCCGCCGAGGGAGACCTCGCGGTCGCCACCCGCGGCGGTGTGAAGACCGTGCACATCGCCAAGGACGGGGACATCACCGTCGGCATGGGCATCGCCCTGCTGCCCGAGGGCGACGTCACGGTGAGCGTCGGCGAGCACAGCTGGCCCGCGCGGAACGTGAACATGGGCAACCCGCACGCGGTCGCCTTCGTGGCCGACCTCGCCGAGGCCGGGCCCCTCCTCGCGCCGCCCCCCTTCAGCCCGGCCGGCGCGTATCCGGACGGGGTGAACGTGGAGTTCGTCGTCGACCGGGGCCCTCGGCACGTGGCGATGCGGGTGCACGAGCGCGGTTCCGGCGAGACCCGGTCCTGCGGCACGGGCGCGTGCGCGGTCGCCGTGGCCACCGCCCGCCGCGACGGCGCCGACCCGGCCGTGACCGGGACCCCGGTGACGTACACCGTCGACGTCCCCGGCGGCCGGCTGGTGATCACCGAGCGCGCGGACGGCGAGATCGAGATGACCGGCCCCGCCGTGATCGTCGCCGAGGGCGAGATCGACACCGAGTGGCTGGACGCGGCGCTGCGCTGAGCGGCTCGGCCGGCCCAGGTCGCCGAGTCGATCCCCGCCGTCGACCTCCCTCGCCGAGGACCGGCATCGACCACGCGTCCGACTCCCGGTCACCACAGTCACCGTCCATGTGCAGAAAGCACCGATGTAAACCTCCGGACGGTCGCTCGAATGGGTGATCCGTTTCACGCTCGGCGGGAGGCGGTCAGTCGGGCGTGGTGGGCTCGATAGCATCAAGCACCGGCCCGGACGGGGGACGGTCGCCCGCCCCTGAGCCGTGTCCGCCATGGGGCACCCCGTCCGCCGGTCGACGCAGCCGGAGGTGCCCATGAGTGCGGAGGCCACGAACCCCGCGAGCCCAGGCCCGCTGACGGGCCCCTTGCAGGGTTCCGCGGCAACCCCCGCCCGCAGGAAGGCCCGCCCGCGGATCGACCTGCGCAGGCTGGGCCGTGCCGCACTGCTGGGCTCACCCGCCCGCGGCCGGCTGCCCGACGCCATCGGCCATGTCGTCGAGGCCCACCGGGCCCATTACCCCGACGCGGACCTCGAACCCCTGCGCAGGGCCTACGTCCTGGCCGAGTCCTCGCACCGCGGACAGATGCGCAAGAGCGGCGAGCCCTACATCACCCACCCGCTCGCCGTGACCCTGATCCTCGCCGAACTCGGCGCGGAGACCACGACGTTGACCGCCTCCCTCCTCCACGACACCGTCGAGGACACCGATGTGACCCTTGATCAGGTCGGTACGGAGTTCGGCGCGGAGGTGCGCTTCCTCGTCGACGGCGTGACCAAGCTGGAGAAGGTCGACTACGGCGCCGCCGCCGAGCCCGAGACCTTCCGCAAGATGCTCGTCGCCACTGGCAACGATGTCCGGGTCATGTCGATCAAACTCGCCGACCGGCTGCACAACATGCGCACCCTGGGCGTGATGCGCCCCGAGAAGCAGGAGCGCATCGCCAAGGTCACCCGCGACGTCCTCATCCCGCTCGCCGAACGTCTCGGCGTCCAGGCCCTGAAGACCGAGCTGGAGGACCTGGTCTTCGCGATCCTGCACCCCGAGGAGTACGCGCACACGCGGGAGTTGATCGACGAGAACGCCGCCCGCGCGGACAACCCCCTCACCGAGATCGTCGACGACGTCCGTGCGGTCCTCCAGGACGCCGACATCGCCGCCGAAGTCCTCATCCGGCCCCGGCACTTCGTCTCCGTGCACCGAGTGGGCCGCAAGAGAGGGCAGTTGCGGGGCTCCGACTTCGGGCGCCTGCTGGTCCTCGTCAACGAGGACGCCGACTGCTACGCCGTCCTGGGCGAGCTGCACACGTGTATGACCCCGGTCGTCTCGGAGTTCAAGGACTTCATCGCCGTACCGAAGTTCAACCTCTACCAGTCGCTGCACACCGCCGTCGCCCGCCCCGACGGACAGGTCGCCGAAGTCCTCATCCGCACCCACCAGATGCACAAGGTCGCCGAAGCCGGCGTCGTCGCGCTCGGCAACCCCTACGCCCTTCCCGCCGAGGAGTCCCCGGCCGAGGGCGAACGGATCGACCCGACCCGGCCCGGCTGGCTCTCCCGGCTCCTCGACTGGCAGCAGGGGGCGCCCGACCCCGACACGTTCTGGTCCACCCTGCGCGAGGACCTCGCCCAGGACCGCGAGATCACCGTCTACCGCCCGGACGGCGGCACCCTCGGCCTGCCCGACGGCGCCACCTGTGTGGACGCCGCCTACGCGCAGTACGGCGAGGACGCGCACGCGTGCATCGGCGCCCGCGTCAACGGCCGCCTGGCGACGCTGAGCACGGTTCTCACGGACGGTGACACGGTCCAACTGCTCATGGGCCAGGACCCCGCCTCGGAGCCGTCACGCGAGTGGCTGGAGCACGCGCACACGCCCGCCGCGCGGATCGCCATCCAGCGCTGGCTGTCGACGCACCCGGCACCGGCTCCCGAGCCCGCGGACGCCGAGGAGGCGCCGCCGCTCGCCGGGACATCCGCGCGGCCCGCGGCCGACGCCACCGCCACCGCCGCCGCGCCGTCGTCGGTACGGCCCGCCGCCAACATCGTCGTCGACCGGCCGGGCGCGAGCGTCCGGCTCGCCGGGTGCTGTACGCCCGTACCGCCCGACGACGTCGTCGGCTTCGCCGTACGCGGGGGAGTGGTGACCGTGCACCGCGCGGAGTGCGCCGCCGTCGCGCGGATGCGGGGCACGGGCCGCGCGGAGGTCGGGGTGCACTGGGGCGAGGCGACCGAGTGCCGGGTGACGCTGGTAGCCGAATCGTTCGGCCGCCCGCACCTGCTGGCCGACCTCACGGAGGCCATCGCCCTGGAGGGCGCCGAGATCGTCTCCGCGACCGTCGAACCCCCCACGCAGCAACGCGTCCGCCACACGTACACCCTCCAACTCCCCGACGCCGCCCAACTCCCCGCCCTCATGCGCGCGATGCGCAATGTGCCGGGGGTCTACGACGTGAACCGGGCGCGGCATCCGGCCACGGCGTCCTGAGGGGGCGGGGGCAGTGGGGGCTCTCCAGGAAGGGACCTCTAAAAGGACTCCCTTAAAGGGTCTCTCTAAGAGGGGTGTTCCCGACCGCCCTCTTCAAGAGAGGTGTTCCCGATCGCCTTCTTCAAGAGGTGTGTTCCTGACCGCCCCCTAGGGTGTGGGGTTGGGTGCCTTCCCCCATCCGCCCCCTCGCCCACCCCGCAAGGCGGCCCCGTTCGAGTGGGCCCGGCGCGCGTCGCCACCGTCGCGCGGGCGCGCGCTGGTAGCGGTGGTTCATGTCGCACACCCCCCGCACCCCGATCACGCTCCGCGCCCGCCGGGCCGGGGCTCCCCGCCGGCTGAAGTCGGCCCTGCTCGCCTCGGCCGTCTCCGTCTGCCTCGTCGCCGCGAGCGCCCCGGCGACCCCGCTCGGCGTCGGCGACCGGCTCTTCCCGCACCTCGGGAACCCCGGCTACGACGTGGCGTCGTACGACCTGGCCTTCACCTACTCGGGCAGCAACAGCGAGCCCCTCCAGGGCGTCACCACGATCGACGCCTTCACGACCCGGCAGCTCGACACCATCAACCTCGACTTCACCCAGGGCGAGGTCGAGTCCGTCGAGGTCGACGGCAAGGCCGCTGCGTCCACCGGGGCGGGCGAGGACCTCGTGATCACCCCCGCGGACGCGCCGGCAGAGGGCGAGTGGATGCGGATCACCGTGCGGCACACCAGCAACCCCGTGCCGCCGGCCGGCCGCAGCACCGGCTGGGTGCGGACCGCGGACGGACTGGCCATGGCCAACCAGGCGGACGCCGCCCACGCGGTGTTCCCCTGCAACGACCACCCGTCCGACAAGGCCCGCTTCACCATCCACGTCACCGCCCCCGACGGCTACACGGCCGTCGCCAACGGTCTGCCGACCGGCGTGGCCCGCGCGGGCAAGGCCGCCACCTGGAGCTACCGCAGCCAGCACCCCATGGCCACCGAACTCGCCCAGATCTCCATCGGCCGCTCCACCGTGCTGCACCGCACCGGCCCGCACGCCCTGCCCGTACGGGACGTGGTGCCCACCAAGGACCGCGAACTGCTCGAACCCTGGCTCAAGAAGACCCCGGACCAGATCGCCTGGATGGAGAGCAAGGTCGGGCCCTACCCCTTCGAGACGTACGGCCTCCTCATGGCGGACGCCTCCACCGGCTTCGAGCTGGAGACGCAGACGCTCTCCCTCTTCGAGCGGGAGCTCTTCACCGAGCCCGCCTACCCGGAGTGGTACGTCGACTCGATCATGGTCCACGAGCTGGCCCACCAGTGGTTCGGCAACAGCGTCACCCCGCGCGTGTGGTCCGACCTCTGGCTCAACGAGGGACACGCCACCTGGTACGAGGCGCTCTACGCGGAGGAGAAGGCGGGCCGCGGAATGGAGGCGCGGATGCGGGCCGCGTACAGCGCCTCCGACCGCTGGCGCGCGGCCGGCGGCCCCCCGGCGACCCCCAAGGTTCCCGCACCCGGCGACAAGGTCGGCATCTTCCGTGCCAACGTCTACGACGGCTCCGCGCTGATCCTCTACGCGTTGCGCCAGGAGATCGGCACCCCGGCCTTCGAGAACCTCGAACGGTCCTGGGTGAGCCTCCACAAGGACGGCGTCGCCAGCACCCAGGACTTCGTCGACATGGCCTCCACGACGGCGGGGCGCGACCTCGGCGGGTTCTTCGAGGCCTGGCTGCACGGCGAGAAGACTCCGCCGATGCCTGGGCACCCCGAGTGGAAGTCGGCCGCACCGGCCCCCGCGAAGTAGCGCCGCACCAGCCCCTGCGAAGCAGCGCCGCTCCAGCCTCCTCGAAGTAGCGCCGGGACCGACCGGACCGCCGGCGAATAACACCGTGACGAGACGAGTCGTGCCGTGAGACCATCGACTGGTCGGCGGCACGGACTGGGCGTGAGTCCCCTGGCCACGGGAATCCCCGGGCGGTCCCGAGCGTTGAGCAGGGTGACGGAGAAGGTTCGGAGCCCCCGCTCACGGCCCGCCGCCGACCACGGAACCCCAACGACGTAAGGACCCAATGACCTCCTCTTCTTCCCCTTCCCAGGACACTGAGCGCTTCGTGTACGGCAACCCCGAAGGCCTTCGGGCCGATGCCCTGATGGAAGAGGACGTCGCCTGGAGCCACGAGATCGACGGAGAGCGCGACGGCGACCAGCTCGACCGCTCCGAGCGCGCGGCCCTGCGCCGTGTGATCGGCCTCTCCACCGAACTCGAGGACGTCACCGAGGTCGAGTACCGGCAGCTCCGCCTGGAGCGTGTGGTACTCGTCGGCGTCTGGACCTCGGGGACCGTGCAGGACGCGGAGAACTCCCTCGCGGAGCTCGCCGCCCTCGCGGAGACCGCCGGCGCCCTTGTCCTCGACGGCGTGGTCCAGCGCCGCGACAAGCCCGACGCCGCCACCTACATCGGCTCCGGCAAGGCCGAGGAGCTGCGCGAGGTCGTGCTCGAAACGGGCGCGGACACCGTCATCTGCGACGGTGAACTCAGCCCGGGCCAGCTCATCCATCTCGAAGACGTCGTCAAGGTCAAGGTCATCGACCGTACGGCCCTGATCCTCGACATCTTCGCCCAGCACGCCAAGTCCCGAGAGGGCAAGGCACAGGTCGCGCTCGCGCAGATGCAGTACATGCTGCCGCGACTGCGCGGCTGGGGTCAGTCGCTGTCCCGTCAGATGGGCGGCGGCAAGGGCGGCGGCCTCGCCACCCGTGGTCCCGGTGAGACCAAGATCGAGACGGACAGGCGCCGGATCCGCGAGAAGATGGCGAAGATGCGCCGGGAGATCGCGGAGATGAAGACCGGCCGCGACATCAAGCGCCAGGAGCGCCGGCGGAACAAGGTGCCCTCGGTCGCCATCGCCGGCTACACCAACGCCGGCAAGTCGTCGCTGCTCAACCGCCTCACCGGCGCCGGCGTGCTCGTCGAGAACGCGCTGTTCGCCACCCTCGACCCGACCGTGCGCCGGGCCGAGACCCCGAGCGGCCGGCTCTACACGCTCACGGACACCGTCGGCTTCGTCCGGCACCTGCCGCACCACCTGGTCGAGGCGTTCCGCTCCACCATGGAGGAGGTCGGCGACGCCGATCTGATCCTGCACGTGGTGGACGGTTCGCACCCGTTCCCGGAGGAGCAGCTGGCCGCCGTGCGCGAGGTGATCAGGGACGTCGGCGCCACCGACGTACCGGAGATCGTCGTGATCAACAAGGCGGACGCGGCCGACCCGCTGGTGCTTCAGCGGCTCCAGCTCATCGCCAAGCGGTCCATCGTGGTCTCGGCCCGCACCGGCGAGGGCATCGACGAACTGCTGGCACTCGTCGACAACGAGCTGCCGCACCCGGCGGTGGAGATCGAGGCACTCGTGCCGTACACCCACGGCAAGCTGGTGGCCCGCGCCCACGACGAGGGCGAGGTGCTGTCCGAGGAGCACACCGCGGAAGGCACCCTGCTCAAGGTGCGGGTGCACGAGGAACTGGCGGCGGAACTCACGCCGTACGTCCCGGCCCCGGCCGCCTGAGCCGTGATGCTTCGCTGAACGACAGCGCGAAGGCCCGCCCCCGATCGTTCTGGGGGCGGGCCTTCGCGCTGTTCGGACAACCGCCGGCGCTACTGCCCGCCGTACGTCTCGCTCATGTACTCGTACACCGTCTGCGCGTCCTGGCCGAGCTGCGGCCCGGCGAGCCAGGTGTTGTCGGTGGGGCCGATCGACGTGTTCGAGACCAGCTTCGTCTCACCGTCCACCACCCGGAACCAGCCGCCGCCCGACGAACCACCGGTCATCGTGCACCCGATCCGGTACATCGTCGGCAGGCTCGCGCTCAGCGACAACCGGCCCGGCCGGTCGAGGCACTTGAACATCTGCGACCCGTTGTACGGCGGCCCCGCCGGGTAGCCCCAGGCACCCATGCTGTCCACCTCGGCCGCCTCCGGCGCCGAGAAGTCCACGTCCAGCGCGGCCCCGACCGTCTCCTCCAGCGACTTCGCGCCCTGCTCCGGCTTGACGTGCAGCACCGCGTAGTCGTACGCGGCCCCGTCACCGCCGGTCTCCGAACCGCCCTGGATCCAGCCGTTCGACGTCGAGACCCAGTCCGCCCACCAGTTGCCGTACGGCGCGACCTCGACGGCCGCCGCACTGCCCAGCTCCGCCTCGGACCTGCCGAGGTCGTTGTAGGCAGGGACGAAGACGATGTTGCGGTACCAGCCGCCCGCCCCGCCCGCGTGCACACAGTGGCCCGCCGTCCACACCAGGTTGGACCTGCCCGGGTTGTTGACGTCCTTGATGACCGTCCCCGAGCAGACCATCGAACCCTCGGGGGAGTCGAAGAAGACCTTCCCGACCGGGGCCGCGTTGTCGTGGTACGGCGTCTTCTCGGCCTCGGCCTGCACCGGAGCGGGCTCCGGGTCGCTGACTCCCTGACCGGCCGCCGCGTCCTGCGTGGTGATCGTCTTGTCGGCCTCGTCGGCGGACAGCATGCGGTCCGGCTTCCAGAGCCCCTCGATCACCGGGTTGACGAAGTCCTTGGCCTCACTGAGCCACTTGTCCTTGTCCCAGTCCTTCCAGCCGCCGTCCTTCCAGTCGTCGGCGTCGATGCCGTGCTCCTTGAGCCTGTCGGCAAGACCGGCCGGGATCTCGACCTTGTCCTGACCGGCGGGCTGGGAGGCGTCGGCGCCTGACTTGCCACTCGCCTGATCGTCGCCCGAACCACCGCATGCGGTCATCGTGAGCGCCAGGGCAGCCACAAGTCCGGTGGCGGCGAGCAGAGTACGACGGCGCCCGCGCTGCTTGGCCGCGGGCGTGAGTGTGGAACGCATGGTGCGAATTCCCCCGTTGAAACGTGATGGTCGACAGGCATGGGGAGCCGTACGCGGCCGTCGCCGTGTTCACGGCCGACTGCGTCTCCCCGTCCGAGCGACGTCCCACTATGCCGGTGGAACGGCCCGGGACGCCCGTCCGCTTGAGTATGAAGAGCGGCGGACCGGTGAAGATTTCCGCCGACGGACCCCGGGCGGGTGTGCGCCCGCGTGCGAGCGCACACCCGGCCAGGGCACGGTCACTGACCGGCGAACTTCTCGCTCACCGAGTCGAACACACCCTTGGCCTCGTCACCCAGCCGCGGACCCGCCAGCCAACCGGCCGTCACCGGGCCGATGGAGGTGTTGGAGACCAGCGCCGGCTTGCCGTCGGCACCCTCCGCGACCCAGCCACCGCCCGAGGAACCACCCGTCATCGTGCAGCCGATGCGGTACATCGTCGGGTCGGCCTCGGCGATCGACAGCCGGCCCGGCTGGTCCTCGCACTGGTACATGGCCTGGCCGTCGAACGGCGGCGCCGCCGGGTAGCCCGTCGCCGTGATGCTGTCCACGTCCGGCACCGCCGGGGCGTTGAAGTTCACCGGCAGCGCCGAACCCACCGTCTCCTCCAGCGACTTGCCCGAACCGCCCTCCTCCGGCGTCACATGGATCACCGCGAAGTCGTACGAGGCACCGTCACCGCCGGTCGGACCACCCTGCTCGATCCACTGGTCCGACGTCTGCACCCAGTCCGCCCACCAGACGCCGTACGGCGCGACCTGGTCCTCGGTCGCCGACTCCAACTCCGCGGCCGACAGCGCCGAGTCGTTGTACGACGGCACAAACGCGATGTTCCGGTACCAGCCGCCGCTCTTGCCGGCGTGCACACAGTGACCCGCCGTCCAGACCATGTTGGACTTGCCGGGGTTGGCCGGGTCCGCGACGACCGTCGCCGAGCAGACCATCGTGCCCTCGGGGGAGTCGAAGAGCAGCTTGCCCGCCACCGGAACGTTGTCGTGGTACTTCGCCGGCACGGGCGCGGCCTCCACCGGCTCCGGCGTCGGGTCCGTCACACCCTGGTCGCCCGAGATGTCGTTCTCGTCGACCGCCTGGTCCGGCTCCTCGGCGTCCCGCATCCGGTCCGGGTCCCAGAGGTCCTCGATGATCGGGTTGATGAACTCGTCGGCCTCGCGCAGCCAGTCGTCCTTGTTCCAGTTCTTCCAGGCCCCGTCGCGCCAGGTGTCGAGGTCGATCCCGTAGTCCTTCAGCCGGTCCTTGATGTCGTCCGGGATCTGGATCTTGTCGTCGCCGGCGACCGACGAGGCAGACGCCTCGGCCTCCGCCGAGGGCTCGCCCGAATCACACGCCGTGGCGGTGAGCGCGAGAGCCGACACAAGGGCGGCCGCGGCCAGCGTCGATCTGCGGCGCGCGCTCCTCCCACGACGAGCGGTGAACGACGGCCGAATGGATCGCATGGACTTACTCCCCCTGATGTGAACGGACTCGGCTCTACGTCGGTGACCTCGGCGGAGCTCGCACGGAGCCCCGAGTACGCCGACCGCGCGGCCTTCGGGAACGGTGCCCCACACTATGCGGTCGCTGTGGGCGACTTCCCACGGAACGGCAACGGTTCGGCCACAGGCGGTCTGACCTGGAACGCAGGTGGCGTGGGGGCGGAGGGGGAGCGGACAGGGCGGGGACGGGGAGGGGAGCGGGGAGGCGGGCGGGCCGAGTGGGGCGTGCCGAGGGGGCGGGCAGTGCGGGGCGGGCCGAGCGGGGCGGCGACACGTGGTCGGGCTCCGGGACGACGGATCTCGCCGCCACCCGTAACCCCGTGAGCGGTGGGGGGTTGGTAGCGATGGGCGGGGGCTTCTTGCGCGGACCTGCGGTCGGCCGGGAGTGGGGCCCGGCGGTGGGGCCCGGCGGTGGGGCCCGGCGGTGGAAGCCGGGTCGCACGGTGCGCGCGGTGGCCATCGGTGTGCGGGCGGCGAGCGGCATGCACGGCCACCGGTGTGACCAGCCCGTCGTAGGCGGGGAGATGGGGAGCGCGAGGGGCCGACTCGCCTCCGTACAGCGGGAGGACGAGGAGAGCGTGGGCATGACCGAGGGGACTCTGCACTGGCAGCCGGCGCGTGAAGGGGCCGCGCGCACCTACGCACGGGCGCTGCCCATCGTGCCGGTCAGGGCGCGGGGACTGACCATCGAGGGCGCCGACGGCCGCCGCTACCTGGACTGCCTCTCCGGCGCCGGAGCCCTGGCCCTCGGCCACAACCACCCCGTTGTCCTCGAAGCCATCCGCAAAGTCCTGGACTCCGGTGCACCCCTGCACACCGCCGACCTCACCACCCCGGTCGAGGACGCCTTCGTCACCGAACTCATCAGGACCGTCCCTCACCGCCTCGCCGACCAGGCCCGCGTGCGGCTCTCCGGACCAACAGCCCGGATCGCCGTGTACACCGCCGTCCAACTGGCCCGAGCGGCCACCGGACGCACCGAGATCCTCGACTTCACCGGCACCACGACCGACACCGGCTTCTACGGCGTCACGGTGTCGGGCGCGGGCGCGGGGACGGGCATGGGTGCGGGTGCGGGTGCGGGTGCGGGCAGTGGCACCGGCTCCGGTATCGGTGTTGGCACCGGCGCTCGTGCCCGCCCGGCGTCGGGGTGGGCGCAGCCCGGCGGTGTCTTCCTCAGTCCCGTCCACGGCGACGGCGAGGTGGGCCCCGCCCCGGACGCCTGGCTCCGGCACATCCGGCAGCTCAGCACGGCCCGGTCCATCCCGCTGATCGTCGACGAGAGCGAGACCGGCGTCGGCAGGACCGGTACCTTCTGGGGCGTCGAGCACAGCGGTGTGACACCCGACGTGATGGTGCTGTCGAGGGCCATCGGCGGCAGCCTGCCCCTGGCCGTTGTGGTCCACCGCGACGATCTCCCGTCCGAGGGCCCCGGCATTCCGTCCGACACCTTCCGCGGCAACCAGCTGGCCATGGCCGCGGGCACAGCCACACTCGCCCACGCCCGCGAAAACCGCCTCGCCGACCGCGCGGCCACCCTGGGCGACCGAATCCTCCGCCAACTCCGGGAACTCGCCAAGGGGTTCACCTGGATCGAGAACGCCCGCGGGCGGGGACTCCTGGCCGGCTTCGACTGCGTACGCCGTTCGCAGCCGGAGAGCCCGAAGCAGAACCCGATCCCGCACCCAGCTCCGCAACGCGACACCGAGTGCGCCGACCCGGTCGGCGACATCTCGCACGCGGCGCCGGATCTCGCCGCCGCCGTACAACGCGAGTGCCTTCGACGAGGCCTGATCGTCGGTGTCGGCGGCCGCCAACTCAACGTCGTGCGCCTGCTGCCCCCGCTGACCATCAGCGACGAACAGACCGCCGCCGTACTCGACCGACTCTCCGACGCGATCGCCGCCATCGACCGCGGCCCCGCAGCCCATGGATGACCCACGTCCCCTCAACTCCGTCTCCAACCCCAACTCACCTCCCTCGCACGACCGCACCACCCGGCTCACCCCCGCAGGAGCCGGATCCCTCACCAAGGAACGCCTTGAACAGCACGCCACCCCGACCCGACAAACACCCACACCCCGACAAGCCACCCCCCTCACCCGAGGCCCCCTCACGCGAGACCCCCTCTCCTTCCGTCTCCGTCCCCCGTCAGCAACGCGGCGCTCCCCGCACCGAACAACTGCGAGGCGTCACCACCGACCTCCTCGAACACCCCGACCCCCACACCGCGGCCCAGGCCGCCGCCATCGAGAACCTCCTCCGCTGCTGGGTACGAGAGACCAACCTCCCCGCCCCTGACGACGCCACCCTCCGCATCCCCCTCCCGGCCACCGGCACCACACTGCTGGCACCGGTCCTCTACTGGTCCGCCATGGGCTGGCACCGCTTCGGCCTGCCCCACCTGGCCGCCGCCCGTCCCACGACCGATACCGCAGACGCCGCGCCCCCCGCCGTCACGCCACCGGTCGATGCCGTCACCCTCGCTGCCCTCCTCGGCCGCGAGAAGCACGGAACCGCGCCTGCACCCTCACCCTCCGCCGGCACCACCGCCTCGCTCGGCCCCGGCGACCTGGTCGCCCACGTCGCCGACTCCGTGCGCCGCACCAGCGCCTTCATCGCCGAACGCCGCCGCACACCCGCCGACAGCCCCGACCTCTTCCTCTCCGCGGAGCAGGCACTTCTCCTCGGCCACCCCCTCCACCCGACCCCAAAGACCCGCGAGGGCCTCACCGATTCCGAAGCCCGCCTCTACTCACCCGAGTTGCGAGGCGCCTTCCGCCTGCACTGGCTGGCCGTCGCTCCCTCCGTCCTCGCCACCGACTCGTCCTGGACCGAGCGAGGCCGCCGAGTCCTCGCCGCCGCCCTCACGGCACGACTGGCGGGACCTGACCTGCACCTGCCGCACGGCCACGCCGCCCTGCCCCTGCACCCCTGGCAACTCCGCGATGTACTGCACCGCCCGGACATCGCCGCCCTCCGAGACGCCGGCCTCCTGAGAGACCTCGGCGTACACGGACCCGCCTGGTGTCCCACCTCCTCGGTGCGCACGGTCTACCGCTCCGACGCCCCCGCCATGCTCAAGCTGTCGCTCGGCCTGCGCATCACCAACTCCCGTCGTGAGAACCTCCGCAAAGAACTCCACCGTGGTGTCGAAGTGCACCGCCTGCTGCGCACCGGCCTCGCCCGGCAGTGGCAGGCGACCCACCCGACCTTCGACGTCGTCCGCGACCCCGCCTGGCTCGCGGTGGACACGCCGGACGGCCGACCCGTACGCGGACTCGACGTGCTCCTCCGCCACAACCCGTTCCGCCCCTCGGACGACGTCACGTGCGTGGCGGGCCTGGTGGCACCCCGACCGGTTCCGACGCACACCACCCGACCGTCGGCACCGGCCACCGTCCACGGGCACCACCACACCGAACCGACCGCGGACCCCGAGCCGGGTCCAATGACTTCCCACCCCAACCGATCACGCCTCTCCGAGATCGTCACGCGCCTCGCCGGTCGCACCGGGCGGCCCCGCGGTGCCGTGGCCACCGAGTGGTTCCTGCGCTACCTGGAGCACGTCGTCCGCCCCGTCCTCTGGCTCGACGGCGAGGCCGGAATCGCGCTGGAAGCCCACCAGCAGAACACCCTGCTCCTGCTGGACCCGGACGGCTGGCCCGCCGGCGGCCGCTACCGCGACAACCAGGGCTACTACTTCCGCGAGTCGCGACGCGCGGAACTCGACACCCGGCTCCCCGGCATCGGCGAGCACAGCGACACCTTCGTGGCCGACGAGGTGGCCGACGAGCGTTTTGCCTACTACCTCGCGATCAACAACGTGCTGGGACTCATCGGCGCCCTCGGATCCCAGCGGCTCGCCGACGAACAGCTCCTGCTCGCGGCCTTCCGCCGGTTCCTGGAGGACGTCTCCTCCGGCCCCGCCGGGCTCCGCAGCACGCTGCCTGCTCGACTGCTCGACGCTCCCGTCCTGCGCTGCAAGGCCAACCTGCTGACCCGGCTGCACGGCCTGGACGAACTCGTCGGCCCCGTGGACACCCAGTCCGTCTACGTCACCATCGCCAACCCCCTGCGCTCCTGATCAGCGCGTACCGCATACCGACCACCGCCAACTCCCTTCATTCCTGAGGAACATGCCCGACCCCGCCACCTGAGAGGAGCGTCGCCGTGCGACCCACCGACACGAGCACCGGCACTGGCACCGACGCCGACAGCGGCACCACCCCTGCCACGGACTTCGCCGACCCCGACACCGACCTCACACCCTCCGCCCCGGACCCCACCGCAGGTGCCTCGGACCCGGATGCCGAGGACACCCTGGACCTCGAACTCCCGGAGGAACTGCTCGCGCTCTGCGCCGAGACGAGGACGGCGACGGAGGCGAAGCCGGGGGCGGGGGTGGATGAGGAGGTGAGGACATGGACGGCGACAGAGACGGAGGTGGAGGTGGCGGCATGGACGGAGACGGAGACCCAGGAGGGAATTGCCGCCACCGCCAGTGAAGCCAACGCCGAGACGAACCTGGCTGCGCGCGAGGCCGGGCCGACGGAAGCGGAAGGCCGAGCTCAACGCTGGGAGAAGGCCGAGGAACCGGCAGCCGACGAAGCCGCACCGACCGCACAGACCGCCGACGTGCCGACGATCCACGAGCACCCCGAGCACCCCAAGCACGCCGAGCACCCGGACTTCCTGGGCGCCCCCGACCTCCTCGACCACCTCGCCGACTGGGGCCCCAAGGAGACACCGGCCGGCACCTTCCAGCTGATCCCCGTCCGGATCGCCCGCGACCTCCCTCTCATCAGCCGTTGGATGAACGACCCGGCCGTGGCCGCGTTCTGGGACCTGGGCGGTTCCGAGAGCGTGGCCGAGGAACATCTGCGCCGGCAGCTGGCCGGTGACGGACGCAGTGTTCCCTGTCTGGGCGTCCTGGAGGGTAAGCCGATGAGCTATTGGGAGATCTATCGGGCCGACCTGGATCTGCTGGCCCGCCACTACCCCGCCCGACCGCACGACACCGGGCTCCACCTTCTTGTGGGAGGTGTCGCCGACCGTGCCCAGGGACTGGGCGGCTCCCTGCTCAGAGCCGTGTCCGATCTGGTTCTCGACCATCGACCGACCTGCGCACGCGTCGTAGCCGAACCCGACATTCGCAACACCCCCTCCGTCGCCGCTTTCCTCAACGCCGGTTTCCGGTTCGCCGCCGAGGTGGACCTGCCCGCCAAGCGGGCCGCCCTGATGATCCGCGACCGGTCCCTGCGTGACCTGCTGTAGCGGTGCGCCACAGTCTCATCACTCTTGGTACACCGCCCGGGTCCATCCGGTTCCCACTTGATCGACGCCAATCCGATTGCCGGCCCCGAGACCCCGAGGCGGCGAGCGCCGGCGAACCGACCGCGCTCCTTCCCACCCCACCGCCAGCCCCTCCCACCCCCACCGCCAGCCCCTTCCACTCCCCTCCCGCTTCTTCCCACCCCCTCCTCAACCCCCGTGCCCACACCGTGATCGCCCGATTGTCAGTGCCGAGCCGTAGGGTGGTCGCGCTATGACAAAGCCCTCACTCCCTGAACTCCTGCATGCTGCCGTCACTGCCGTCGGCGGTACGGAGCGCCCTGGCCAGGTGACCATGGCCGAAGCCGTCGCGGAGGTCATCGACGACAGCTCCCACCTGCTGGTCCAGGCCGGCACCGGCACCGGAAAATCGCTCGGGTATCTGGTGCCCGCGCTCGCGCACGGGGAGAGAGTCGTCATCGCGACCGCCACCCTGGCCCTCCAGCGCCAGCTGGTCGAGCGCGACCTGCCGCGGACGGTGGACGCCTTGCATCCCCTGCTCCGGCGCCGCCCGGAGTTCGCGATGCTCAAGGGCAGGTCGAACTACGTCTGTCTGCACCGCCTCAACGAAGGTGTGCCGCAGGACGAGGAGGAGGGACTCTTCGACCAGTTCGAGGCGGCGGCCCCCACCAGCAAGCTCGGCCAGGACCTGCTGCGGCTGCGAGACTGGGCGTCCGAGACGGAGAACGGCGACAGGGACGACCTGACCCCGGGTGTCTCCGACCGCGCGTGGTCCCAGGTGTCGGTGTCGTCGCGCGAATGCCTGGGCGCGACCAAGTGCGCGTATGGCGCCGAGTGTTTCGCCGAGATGGCCCGCGAGCGCGCGAAGCTCGCCGAGGTCGTCGTCACCAACCACGCCCTGCTGGCGATCGACGCGATCGAGGGCGCCCCGGTCCTGCCGCCGCACGAGGTGCTGATCGTGGACGAGGCGCACGAACTGGTCTCGCGGGTCACCGGTGTCGCCACGGGCGAGCTGAGCCCCGGACAGGTCAACCGCGCGGTGCGCCGCGCCGCGAAGCTCGTCAACGAGAAGGCCGCCGACCAGCTCCAGACCGCCGCGGAGGGCTTCGAGCGGATCATGGAGCTGGCCCTGCCGGGCCGCCTGGAGGAGATTCCGGAAGACCTCGGCTACGCGCTGATGGCACTTCGGGACGCCTGCCGCACGGTGATCTCCGGGATCGGCGCGACCCGCGACAAGTCCGTCCAGGACGAGGACGCGGTCCGCAAACAGGCGCTGGCCTCCGTGGAGAGCGTGCACGACGTGGCCGAGCGGGTCACCAACGGTTCGGAGTGGGACGTCGTCTGGTACGAGCGTCACGACCGCTTCGGCGCCTCCCTGCGCGTCGCGCCGATGTCAGTGTCGGGTCTCCTGCGGGAGAAGCTCTTCACAGACCGCTCGGTGGTCCTGACCTCCGCGACGCTGAAGCTGGGCGGCGACTTCAACGGTGTGGGCGCCTCGCTGGGCCTGGCTCCCGAGGGCACACAGGGCGACGAACTCCCGCAGTGGAAGGGCGTCGACGTCGGCTCGCCGTTCGACTACCGCAGGCAGGGCATCCTCTATGTCGCCAAGCATCTTTCGCGCCCCGCGCGGGACGGCGACCGTGCCGACATGCTGGACGAGCTGACGGAGCTGATCCAGGCCGCAGGCGGCCGCACGCTCGGTCTGTTCTCGTCGATGCGCGGCGCCCAGCTGGCCGCGGAGGAACTGCGGTCGCGCATCCCGGAGTTCCCGATCCTGCTCCAGGGCGAGGAGACCCTGGGCGAGCTGATCAAGAACTTCTCGGCCGATCCGCAGACATGTCTGTTCGGCACGCTGTCCCTGTGGCAGGGCGTCGATGTGCCGGGTCCCAGCTGCCAGCTGGTCGTGATGGACAAGATTCCGTTCCCGCGTCCCGACGACCCGCTGATGAGCGCCCGCCAGAAGGCCGTGGAGGACAACGGGGGCAACGGCTTCATGGCGGTCGCCGCCACCCACGCCGCGCTCCTCATGGCCCAGGGCGCGGGTCGCCTCGTACGGGCGACGGGGGATCGCGGTGTGGTCGCGGTGCTCGACCAGCGCCTCGCGACAGCGCGCTATGGCAGCTATCTGAAGGCGTCCCTGCCCGACTTCTGGTACACGACGGACGGTAACCAGGTGCGGAAGTCACTGACCGTGATCGACGCTGCGGCCCGTGCGGCGGAGGAAGCGGAGGCAGCCGAGTAGGAGGACGCGGAGCCGCCCCTGTGTCGCGGCGCAGGGGTTCCGCCGTAGGACAACACAGGGCCCCGGAACCGGCGCAGAGGTCCCGGGGCCCGGTCAGGGGAGCGGGTCGCCATGCCCGCCCGCCGCCGCGCTCACACGCGGCGCAGTACGGCCACGACCTTGCCGAGGATGGTGGCGTCGTCGCCGGGAATCGGCTCGTACGCGGCGTTGTGCGGGAGCAGCCAGACGTGGCCGTCCTCGCGCTTGAAGCGCTTGACGGTCGCTTCGCCGTCGAGCATCGCGGCGACGATGTCACCGTTCTCGGCGACGGGCTGACGGCGGACCGTGACCCAGTCGCCGTCACAGATCGCGGCCTCGATCATGGAGTCGCCGACGACCTTCAGCACGAACAGCTCACCGTCGCCGACCAGCTGCCGCGGGAGGGGGAAGACGTCCTCGACCGACTCCTCGGCGAGGATGGGTCCACCGGCGGCGATCCGGCCGACGAGGGGCACGTACGACGCGGCGGGCTTGCCCGCGGTGTCCGTGGGCTGCACGGAGGATGCCTGGTCGGAGCCGCGTACCTCGTACGCGCGCGGGCGGTGCGGGTCGCGGCGCAGGAAGCCCTTGCGTTCGAGTGCCATCAGCTGGTGTGCGACCGAGGAGGTGCTGGACAGGCCGACCGCCTGGCCGATCTCCCGCATCGACGGCGGGTAGCCGCGCCGCTGCACCGAGTCCCGGATGACCTCGATGACCCGGCGCTGCCGGTCGGTCAGCCCCGAGCTGTCCGCCCGGATGCCTGGAGGTCGGCCCGGCAGGGAGCGCTTGTGCCCCTCGGGATTCGTGGCTTCGTTCATCGCATGCACCGGCTCCAGTCGGCCCTGGGAGCGGTCCTGGGCGGCAATGGCGGCACTGTCTGCGGTGGTGGTCACGTCGGCCCCTCTCGATGGTCTCCCTGCTGGACAACGGTAGTTGCTTTCGAAAGGTTGCGCCAAACACACGTTCGAGTGAAAAACTGTGAAGACCCTGACGCGATCATGTGTCTGGGTGTATGGCTAACGCGTTTTCCGCCGAACAAACGGGCGCCTTGTGTCACTTGGCTGCCGGGTCGCCGCCCTTGCGCGGGTCGTCCCAGTCTGCCATCCGGTGTCCTGTCAACAGGTCATGGGTCTCCACCTGCGCGAGAGTCCCACGCCACCTCCCTGTGGCGCCCACGGTATCTCCCCATCCGCCGCGGCGGTACGGCGCTGCACATCTGTGTCCGTGGTGTCGGAACGGGCACCCGGCACATGCCGCTCCGCGCGCGACACGCGGTACGGCGTGGATGTATCGCCAATCCCCACATGTAGTGGTTGGATTGCGGGAGCAGCCCAGAAGTTGTGGTCCCCCGGGTCTCCACGTCCTCGGCGATCGCCTATGCTTGGGCTTGCTTCGAGGGGCCCGAGTGGCCTCCTGAGGCCATTGAGTCTGCTGTGAGGAGGGTTGGGAGATCATGCACTGCCCCTTCTGCCGGCACCCCGACAGCCGCGTCGTCGACAGTCGTACGACCGACGACGGCACGTCGATCCGCCGACGCCGCCAGTGCCCTGACTGCTCCCGTCGTTTCACGACCGTGGAGACGTGCTCGCTGATGGTGGTCAAGCGGTCCGGAGTCACCGAGCCCTTCAGCCGTACCAAGGTCATCAACGGCGTGCGCAAGGCATGCCAGGGGCGGCCTGTCACCGAGGACGCACTCGCCCAGCTCGGCCAGCGGGTCGAGGAGGCGGTGCGGGCCACCGGGAGCGCCGAGCTGACCACCCACGACGTGGGTCTGGCCATACTCGGCCCCTTGCAGGAGCTGGATCTCGTCGCCTATCTGCGCTTCGCCTCCGTCTACCGGGCGTTCGACTCGCTCGAGGACTTCGAGGCGGCCATCGTGGAGCTCAGGCTGACGGGACGCCCCGCCGCGGACGAAGAGGCCCGCGAAGACGGAGAAGGCGCTGTCGCGGGGAGCCAGGAAGACGAACGCGGGCCCGGCGGAACCGGTCCGGTTCCCGAGCCCGCCCACGCCGCCGACTGACAGGCGGGCCGGCACCGGACCGCGGATACCGGGGCCGGCCGGAAGGCGGCGACCCAAGACCTGTTGCGGGCGACTCGTGAGGTGCCCGCAGCATCAGACAGAACATCGTGCCACGGGAACATCGGGGCACTTCAGGGCGTTTCAGCCCGTACAGGGAGGCGGCATGACAGAGACGGCGAGCGGTCCGGCACGAGGTACCCGCACAAAGGGTGCCAAGGTGGCCAAGGGCCTGCGTATCGAGCGCATTCACACCACCCCCGGCGTGCACCCCTACGAAGAGGTGACATGGGAGCGGCGTGACGTCGTCATGACCAACTGGCGCGACGGCTCGGTCAATTTCGAGCAGCGTGGCGTCGAGTTCCCCGCCGAATGGGCGGTGAACGCGGTCAACATCGTCACCAGTAAGTACTTCCGCGGTGCTGTGGGCACCCCGCAGCGCGAGACCAGCCTCAAGCAGCTGATCGACCGCATCGTGAAGACGTATCGGAAGGCCGGCGAGGACTACAAGTACTTCGCCTCGCCCGCCGACGCCGAGATCTTCGAGCACGAGCTGGCGTACGCCCTCCTGCACCAGATCTTCAGCTTCAACAGCCCCGTGTGGTTCAACGTGGGCACGCCCCAGCCGCAGCAGGTCTCCGCCTGCTTCATCCTGTCCGTCGACGACTCCATGGAGTCGATCCTCGACTGGTACAAGGAAGAGGGCATGATCTTCAAGGGCGGCTCCGGCGCCGGCCTGAACCTCTCCCGGATCCGCTCCTCCAAGGAGCTGCTCTCCTCCGGCGGCAACGCGTCGGGCCCGGTCTCCTTCATGCGCGGCGCCGACGCCTCCGCGGGGACGATCAAGTCGGGCGGCGCGACCCGTCGTGCCGCCAAAATGGTCATCCTCGACGTCGACCACCCCGACATCGAGGACTTCATCGAGACCAAGGTGAAGGAAGAGGAGAAGATCCGCGCCCTGCGCGACGCGGGCTTCGACATGGACCTGGGCGGCGACGACATCACGTCCGTCCAGTACCAGAACGCCAACAACTCGGTCCGGGTCAACGACGAGTTCATGAACGCCGTGGCGAACGGCGAGAAGTTCGGCCTGCGCGGCCGGATGACCGGTGAGGTCATCGAAGAGGTCGACGCGAAGGCCCTCTTCCGCAAGATGGCCGTGGCCGCCTGGGCCTGCGCCGACCCGGGCATCCAGTACGACGACACCATCAACCACTGGCACACGTGCCCGGAGTCCGGCCGTATCAACGGCTCGAACCCGTGCAGCGAGTACATGCACCTGGACAACACGTCCTGCAACCTCGCCTCCCTGAACCTGATGAAGTTCCTCAAGGACGACGGCAAGGGCAACCAGTCGTTCGAGGCGGAGCGTTTCGCCAAGGTCGTCGAGCTGGTCATCACCGCGATGGACATCTCCATCTGCTTCGCCGACTTCCCGACCCAGAAGATCGGTGAGAACACCCGCGCGTTCCGCCAGCTCGGCATCGGCTACGCCAACCTCGGCGCCCTGCTGATGGCGACCGGCCACGCCTACGACTCCGACGGCGGCCGCGCCCTCGCCGGTGCCGTCACCTCGCTGATGACGGGCACGGCCTACCGCCGCTCCGCCGAACTCGCCGCGGTGGTCGGCCCGTACGACGGCTACGCGCGCAACGCCAGCGCCCACAACCGCGTCATGAAGCAGCACGCCGACGCCAACGACAAGGCCGCCCGCACCGACGACCTCGACTCGCCGATCTGGGCCGCCGCCACGGAGGCCTGGCAGGACGTCCAGCGTCTCGGCGAGAAGAACGGTTTCCGTAACTCCCAGGCGTCGGTCATCGCCCCGACCGGCACCATCGGTCTCGCGATGTCCTGCGACACCACCGGTCTTGAGCCCGACCTCGCGCTGGTCAAGTTCAAGAAGCTGGTCGGCGGCGGCTCGATGCAGATCGTCAACGGCACGGTCCCGCAGGCCCTGCGCCGCCTGGGCTACCAGGAGGAGCAGATCGAGGCGATCGTCGCCCACATCGCCGACCACGGCAATGTCGTCGACGCCCCGAGCCTCAAGCACGAGCACTACGAGGTCTTCGACTGCGCCATGGGCGAGCGCTCCATCTCCGCGATGGGCCACGTCCGCATGATGGCCGCCATCCAGCCCTGGATCTCCGGCGCGCTGTCCAAGACGGTCAACCTGCCGGAGACGGCGACCGTCGAGGACGTCGAGGAGGTCTACTTCGAGGCCTGGAAGATGGGCGTCAAGGCGCTCGCGATCTACCGCGACAACTGCAAGGTCGGCCAGCCCCTCTCCGCGAAGACCAAGGAGAAGGAGAAGGCCGAGGTCACCGAGAAGGCCGAGGAGACGATCCGGGCCGCGGTCGAGAAGGTCGTCGAGTACCGCCCGGTCCGCAAGCGCCTTCCCAAGGGCCGTCCCGGCATCACCACGTCCTTCACGGTCGGTGGCGCCGAGGGCTACATGACCGCCAACTCCTACCCGGACGACGGTCTCGGCGAGGTCTTCCTGAAGATGTCCAAGCAGGGCTCGACCCTCGCGGGCATGATGGACGCCTTCTCCATCGCCGTCTCGGTGGGCCTGCAATACGGCGTGCCGCTGGAGACGTACGTCTCGAAGTTCACCAACATGCGCTTCGAGCCGGCCGGTATGACGGACGACCCCGATGTCCGCATGGCCCAGTCGATCGTCGACTACATCTTCCGCCGCCTGGCGCTCGACTTCCTGCCGTTCGAGACCCGTTCGGCACTCGGCATCCACTCCGCCGACGAGCGTCAGCGTCACCTGGAGACCGGTTCGTACGAGCCGCTGGAGGACGACGTCGACGTGGAGGGCCTCGCCCAGTCGGCGCCTCGCGCCCAGCAGATCCAGGCCGTTGCCACGCCGAAGGCCGGCATCGAGGCGGCCCAGCCCGCCCCGCAGGAGGCGCACACCAGCGCCGAACTGGTCGAAATGCAACTGGGCATCCAGGCGGACGCCCCGCTGTGCTTCTCCTGTGGCACGAAGATGCAGCGGGCCGGGTCCTGCTACATCTGCGAGGGCTGCGGGTCGACGAGCGGGTGCAGCTGACCTGTGGTTTCCCGAAGGGGACCGGCCGTTGGCCGGTCCCCTTCGGCGTGTCCTGAAAGGCGATGGAGGTCGATGGAGGTCGATGGAGGCGATAGAGGGCGTCGCCGGCGAGAAACGACATGACAGCCGACGCTGATACGGCCCACCATCGGGGCATGCCATCCCATCCGCATCACCTCACCCTTCGCGTCGTCGTCCCGGAGTCGGACGAACGTGGGGGCACGGTCGAGGTGCGACCGATCATCGACGGAATCGACGTCCTGGCCGACGCGTTCGACGAGGGCCCGGCGGAGGACCCTCAAAGCCTCCTCACACCCTCCAGCCCGCTCCTGCCGTCCCAGGACGCCAGAGAGGTGCGGCTCGCCGAGGCGGAGTGCACGGAGGGGTGCTGTGGCGCCGCCTACGTGACCATCACTCGCGTCGGAGACGCCGTCGTATGGAACAACTGGCGGAACCCGGACGGCGAGCTGGAGCTCCCTGAGTACCGGTTCGACATGCGGCAGTACGAGGCGGAGGTGCGGCGGGCGGTCGCCGACCGCGGTTGGGAATGGCCGGCCCGTACCGTCGCCAGGCTCCTGGAGGAGAATCTTCGCCGGCATCCGGAGTCGCTCGGTCGTTGGGAATGTGAGCTGGCCTGGGTCGCGGCTCCGCTCTGGGAACCCGCCCGGGTCAACGTCGCCCTGTTCCACCCCAGGCGGCCGAACGGTCAGGACGAGCGGCCCTGGCTCCAGTTCCGCCGGCGGCTGACCGTCTCCGGTGACGCTCCCGACGTACAGGTCCGCCGGCTACTGCGCGAACTCCTCGACGACGACCCCAAGGAGACCGGTGAGGTCTGCGGAGGCTCACGGGAGTTCGCGCGAGAGCTCGGCTATCCGTGGCTGACCGACCTCAGGTGACGGACAGAGCGGTGGAACGGGCCTCCGGCTCCAGCGGCTACCGGCTCCACCGCCTTCCGCGCGGAGTGGATTTCCGGTACTACGAACGTGCCGTCGCGCCCATCGTCCGCGTGAAGTTCACCGGGTCTTCCTCGAAGCCGTGCACGCCCGGGTAGAAGTCCCAGCTGCCCGCGTCGGTGCGGATGAACTCCCCGATCGTCGCCGCCGTGGCGGCGAGAACTCCGCCGAAGTCGTCGGTGGCCAGGTCGGTGTAGCCCTCACGGATCTGTAGCTTGGGGTTGACGACGCTGACGAAGGTCCGGCGGTCCGGGCGCTGCTGGATGACGACACCGATCACCACGCGCGCGTACCGGGCGTCCAGCCGCTCGAGCTCCACCGTCAGGACCTCGTCCCAGCCGAAGCCCTTGCCGTCCTTGCTGTCCCGGTTGAGGGTGATCGTGCCGTCGGGGGAGCGGCTGTCGAAGTGCACCACATAGGCGGGTTGGCTCTGCGGGTCGCTCGCGAGGTACGTCGCGGCCACTATGTCCAGATCGGTCGGCGGCTGTCCTGCCGGACTCGGATCCCACTTCAGCGAGATCTCGGCCTTGCGAATGCCCTTGCTGAGGTCGTTCACCGACTGTGCCCCTTCCCCGTACGACGTCACGCCGAACTGCCCCGTGGCCAGGGCCGGTTGTCCATCCTGCCACGCGAAGGCATCGGCACGCGCGCGTGCGCCCCCGGCGAGCGTGACCGGCGCCACGCTCCGGGCCGTACCATGGCGCGGTGCTGGTCAAGTGGATTCGCTGCACCGTGGTGGACCGCCGCGGCTTCGAGCGCGGGCAGCGAAAGTGGGCGGGGCTTCTGGGAGAGCCAGGATTCAGGGGACAGGGCGGAGGCTGGAGCCGGGGACGAACCGCGGTGGCGCACACCTTCGCCTTCTGGGAAAGCCGCGCCTTCTACGACTCCTTCATGGCCCGCTCCCACGACCGGCTCGCGTCGGCCCAGTCGGGCACGTTCAAGGACGCCCAGGTCAGGCTGTTCGACTACCGCTTCGACGTGAAGACCGGCTTCGAACCGCGGTTCACGGACGCCGACCTGATCCGCGTGGCCCTCTGCCGTGTGCACGCCGAGCGGGTCGAGAACTTCACGCTCATGCAGGAGAAGGTCTGGAATCCCGCGATGGCCGGCTCGCCCGGGATGATCCGCGGGCTGTTCGGCGAGGCGCCGGGCAACGAGTTCATGATCCTCTCCATGTGGCGCTCGGCCGCCGAGCACGGCAAGTACCGTACCGAGCGTGTGGAACGCCTCGCCCTGCGTGCCCAGACCGAGGCGGACGTGGCCGCCCTCACGGGTGACATCGTGGAACTGGAGCCGTCCTGGACGGTCTGACGGGCCTCCGCGCGGTGCGGTCCCACACGCGCGTGAGGCGTGCGCCGGGTGTGGCTCTTGGTGTCCTTGGTGCAGGAACTGTGTGACCTACGCCGTATGGAGCGCGTACGACTGCTCGCTGTGGCGTGATCCGATCTAGGGTTTTGGCATGGCACGACCACGGCGCATCGTCCTTGTCCGCCACGGGGAGTCAACGGGCAATGTTGATGACACCGTCTACGAGCGTGAGCCCGACCATGCCCTCGCCCTGACCGAGCGCGGCTGGCGGCAGGCCGAGGAGGCCGGAAAGCGGCTGCGCGAGCACTTCGGACGGGAGCGCGTCAGCGTGTACGTCTCCCCGTACCGCCGCACCCACGAGACCCTGCGCGCCTTCCACCTCGACCCCGAGCTGATACGCGTGCGGGAGGAGCCCCGGCTCCGTGAGCAGGACTGGGGCAACTGGCAGGACCGCGACGACGTACGCCTTCAGAAGGCCTACCGGGACGCCTACGGGCACTTTTTCTACCGCTTCGCCCAGGGCGAGAGCGGTGCCGACGTGTACGACAGGGTCGGCGGCTTCCTGGAGAGCCTCTACCGCAGCTTTGAGGCCCCCGACCATCCGCCGAACGTGCTACTTGTGACCCACGGCCTGGCGATGCGCCTGTTCTGCATGCGCTGGTTCCACTGGACGGTGGCCGAATTCGAGTCGCTGTCGAATCCGGGGAACGGCGAGGTCCGGATGCTCGTCCTCGGAGACGACGACAAGTACACGATGGACCGCCCTTTCGAACGCTGGCGAGATCCGGAGCCGTACGGGATCACCGGATAGAGTGGCAGAGCGATGACCGCTGACTCCTCCTCCGACGGACGCCTTGAGCGCGCCCTGGCCAGTCTGCGTGGACTGGCGGTGGGGGACGCGCTGGGCTCACAGTTCTTCGTCCCCGTGAACTACCCGCTGCTGAAGCGCCGCGAGCTGCCGTCCGCGCCCTGGCAGTGGACCGACGACACGGAGATGGCCTGTTCCGTCGTCGCCGTCCTCGCGGCCCACCGCCGTATCGACCAGGACGCGCTGGCGGCCTCCTTCGCCGAGCACCACGACTTCGACCGCGGATACGGCCCCGCCGTCAACCGGCTCCTGCGGCTGGTCAGGGAGGGCGGCGACTGGCGGGAGCTGTCGGCCGCGCTCTTCAACGGCCAGGGCTCCTGGGGCAACGGCGCGGCGATGCGCATCGCGCCCCTGGGCGCCTGGTACGCCGACGACCCCGAGCAGGCCACACACCAGGCGGAGATCTCGGCCTACCCGACCCACCAGCACCGCGAGGCCGTGGTCGGTGCCATGGCCGTCGCCGCGGCCGCCGCGCTGGCCGGTGCGCCCGGCGGTCCACCCACACCGGGGGCGCTCCTCGACGGCGTACTCACGCTGATCCCGAGGAGCGCGGTCGAGGCGGGGCTGCGGCGCGCCCGCGACATGCTCGACTACGGCGACGCCGCCACGGTCGCCGCGGTGCTCGGCTCCGGGAGGCGTACGACCGCCCACGACACCGTGCCCTTCGCCCTGTGGTCCGCCGCGCGTTCCCTCGGCGACTACGAGCAGGCGTTCTGGACGACCGCGCAGGTCGGCGGGGACGTGGACACCACCTGCGCCATCGTGGGCGGCATCCTCGCCGCCGGGAAGGCGGGTGCGCCGCCGTCCACGTGGAGTGAGCGGGTGGAGGCGTTGCCGGGGTGGGTGCCGGGGGATTAGGCCTCGCGGCGGGGGCTTGTCCGGGTCTCGGTGCCGCGGAGGCTTTGGCGGGGACCTGGCCGGGACTCTGCGCTGCGGTGGGCGCCTTCGGCAGTTTTGAAACTCTCTGTGCTCGGCGGGAACTCTCCGTGTTCGGTGGCCCGTTGTCATGACATCCGCTGCGTGACGTAGGCGTCGGCGGAGGATGCGAGTGGCGCAGGGGGTGGTCATGGAGGGTTCGTCGGTACTTCTTGGCCTGGTCGGCGAGGGCGGCCCGGTCCGCCTGGGCGGTCCCTTCTGCCTCATCGGCCTGGTGGGGCTGCTCGTGGCCGCCGTGGCCGTGGGGAGGGCCCGGAACAGGCGGGTGGGCGACCGGCACACCCCCGTGATGCCTGCCGCCCACCCGCTGAGTCCGGTTGCTGCCGAGGCCGGCTCAGCCGACCATCGGACCCGACGAACCGGAGAGAGCCTCCAGGTCGCTCTTGCGAACCTTGATCACGAACCAGGCCGTGACCAGGGCGAGTACGGCCATCGCCGCCGCCGGGATGAAGGCGGTCGAGATGCCCTGGGAGAGGACCTCGTGTCCCCATGGCGCCGGCAGCTGTTGCGTCTGGGCGAACTCCGCCTTCTGCTGCGCGGTGCCGTTGGCCAGGAAGTCCGGCACCTGCTTCTCCGCCTCGTCCCTCGTGGCCGTACCGAACACCGTGGTGAGGATGGAGAGGCCGAGCGAACCGCCCACCTGCTGCGTCGCGTTGAGCAGGCCGGAGGCCGCGCCCGCCTCGTTCTGGGCCACACCGGAGACGGCGGTCACCGTGACGGTCACGAAGTTCAGGCCCATGCCGAAGGCGAACACCACCATCGGACCGAGCACACCGCCCACATAGGTGCTGTCAGGGGTGATGAAGGTCTGCCAGATGAGCCCGATGAGCACGAGTGCCGAGCCCACGACCATAAACGGCTTCGGGCCGAGCGTCGGCAGGAACCGCTGCGACAGACCCGCTCCGATCGCGATCGCGACGGTGACCGGCAGGAACGCGAGACCGGCCTCGATCGGGGTGTAGCCGAGCACGTTCTGCACGAACAGCACGATGTAGAAGAACATGCCGAACATCGCCGCAGCGAGGCTGAGCATGATCACATACGTGCCGGAGCGATTGCGGTCGGCGAACATCTTCAGCGGGGTGATCGGTTCCTTGGCCCGCATCTCGATGAAGACGAAGGCCACCAGCAGGACCACCGCGGCGCCGAAGGAGCCGAGGGTGAGGCCGTCCTGCCAGCCCTCCTCCGCCGCGCGGATGAAGCCGTACACGAGGGATGCCATGCCCAGTGTCGAGGTCGCGGCGCCCGCGATGTCGAAGCGTCCGGGATGGCGTTCGGACTCGTTGATGTAGAGCGGTGCGAGTACGGCGATCAGCACACCGATGGGCACGTTGACGAAGAGCACCCAGCGCCAGTCGAGCCACTCCGTGAGCATGCCGCCCGCGAGCAGACCGATGGCACCACCGCCTGCCGAGACGGCCGCGAAGACACCGAACGCGCGATTCCGTTCCGGCCCTTCGGGGAACGTGGTGGTGATGAGCGCCAGCGACGTGGGCGACGCGATCGCGCCACCCACCCCCTGCAAGGCCCGCGCGGCCAGCAGTTGCCACGGTTCCTGGGCGAAGCCGCCCAGCAGCGAGGCGAGGGTGAAGATCAGGATGCCGGCCATGAAGACCCGGCGACGGCCGAGGATGTCACCGGCGCGGGCGCCGAGCAGCAGTAGACCGCCGAAGGTCAGGGTGTACGCGCTGACCACCCAGGTCAGCTCGGTGGTGCTGAAGGAGAGGGCGTTCTGAATGTGGGGCAGCGCGATATTCACAATCGTCGCGTCGAGTACCACCATGAGTTGGCAGGCCGCGATGACGGTGAGTGCGATGCCGGGATGTCCCTGCCGGCGCGCTGCACCTGGTTTTTGGTCGTTGACCAACTGAGAGGCTGTCACTATGGGTCCCCCAGAGCTTTAGTGAACGGTGGCGTTCACTGTGGCGTCAACGGTAGTGAGTCCCCCATAAGGAACGCAACCGTTCACTTAAATTGCCGTCGTGTGGCGCATCCCCCTTGGCGCCCTGCGACGCGTCCCTGCCCCCAAAAGGTGGCGGCTCGGTCCGGGTCCTCCGGGGCGACCGCTTCCCCCTCGCTGGAGATGGACCGATGGTTGCTTCGCGCTGGACGGCCGCCCCTGCTCGGCCGGCCGCACTCCGTCGGCGCGGCGTCGTGCTCGAACGCGCGATCCTGGATGCCGCCCTGGAACAGCTCAGTACGGTCGGCTGGAGCGGCCTCACCATGGAGGGCGTCGCGGCGGGCGCCCAGACCGGAAAGGCCGCGGTCTACCGGCGCTGGCCCTCCAAGGAGGACCTCGTCGCCGACGCCCTCCAGGCCGGACTGCCCCGCTTCGACGAGACGCCGGACCTCGGCAGTGTGCGTGAGGACCTGCTCGCGCTGTGCCGTTGGGCGCGCGACGCGATGTACTCGCGCCCTGGCTCGGCCCTCCGGTCGGTGATTCACGAATGCGATCCGTCCCAGGCCGAGCGCTTCCACGGAGTCATCTTCGAAGGGGTCGTCGAACCCACGGTCAGGCTGCTGGGGGAGATCGCCGCCCGGGGAATCGAGCGGGGAGAGGTGCGGCGCGACGCGGTGAACGGCTATGTCCTCGACGTCATCCCGGCCATGATGATGTATCGCTCAAAGCTTTCGGTGAGCGAATGGACGGACCGGGAACTCGAGGAAATGATCGACCAGTTGATGATGCCGCTGCTGCGGCCGGGTGGCGACTGACCCGGGTCCGCACCGGGGGCGGGGGCCGGTCGGGGAGCCGGGGTGTCACGACGTGATCCGGGCGGCGTACGCTTGGTGCGCCATGCCGTACGAACCTCCTACACACACCGTCGAGCGCTCACTCCGCGCCACGACCGGAGCGAAGATCATTGCCGGTGTCGACGAGGTCGGTCGCGGCGCCTGGGCCGGACCCGTCACCGTCTGCGCGGCGGTCACCGGACTGCGCCGGCCTCCCGAAGGTCTCACCGACTCCAAGCTCCTCACCGTCAAGCGGCGCACCGTGCTCGCGGAGCATCTGCGTACCTGGGTGACGTCGTACGCCCTCGGGCACGCCTCGCACCAGGAGATCGACGAAGTGGGCATGACGGCCGCGCTGCGACTGGCCGCCGTACGCGCGCTGGAAGGGCTTCCGGTCCGTCCCGACGCGGTGATTCTCGACGGCAAGCACGACTACCTCGGGACGCCGTGGCAGGTGCGCACGGTGATCAAGGGCGACCAGTCGTGCGTCGCGGTCGCGGCGGCTTCGGTGATCGCCAAGGTCCAGCGCGACAAAATGATGGCCGAACTGGGTATCGACCATGCAGACTTCGGTTTTGCGGACAATGCCGGGTATCCCTCACCCGTGCACAAGGCCGCACTGGCGGAGCGGGGGCCCACCCCCTACCACCGGTTGTCGTGGGCGTATCTTGATGCGCTGCCCCAGTGGCGGCACCTCAAGAAGGCCCGCGTCTGGGCGGACGGAAACGTTCCGGAGATCGATGGTCAGCTCGGCTTCGATTTCTAACGGTTTCGATCGCACGTATGTGCCACCCGTTCACGCGAGTCGCACCAACGTTTGATAGACATCAGCTCATGCCTCTCATTCCCGAGGAGCCTCAGATTCACGAGAGTGCCCAGGGTCCCCGCGCCACGCCGGCCAACAGCCGCACCGCGCCGACCCCTCGTCCTGTACCCGGTCCCCGCCCCGCGGCTCCGTCGCGCCCCGGTCGTCCCGGCCCCCTCCGGCCGTCGCCGCCCGTGCAACGCGCGCCGCGTGACATGGCACCGGCCAAGCCCGCACCGTCGGGCCCCGCGGCTCCCGCCGCCTCCCAGCAGACCTCAACCACCCCGCAGATCCAGCTGATCCCGGCGTCGGCCGAAGGCGCTCTCGACGCCGCCGAGGAAGCCGTGGACCTGCTTCTGGACTCGGGCCGCGCCCCCGGTGACGTGCTGGTGATCACCACGGGCGAGCAACACCCCTGGGCCACGCACGAGCTGTCCTTCGGGGAAGCCTCGTACTGGGCTCAGCACGACGCCCGCGACGACGTCTTCTACGCCGACGCCGCCGTGGTGAGCCGTGCCGCGTCCCGTCCGGTCGTGATGGTCGCCGTCAACGGCGGCTCCGACGCCACGGCCGCCGACGTGCTGCCGCTGGCGCTCGGTCGGGCCGGTGCGCTGCTGATCGTCTGCGGCGACCCGGAGAAGATCAACTCGGTTCTGGGCGCGGGCGTCTGAGCCCCGCCCGGTAGGCACCGGGGGGACGTACGCGGCTGCTGTTGCCGCCGCGGCGGTTTGAGTACGGAGGATGCACCGGCTTTTGCCCGTGACAGGGGCAGAACAAGCCGGTGCTTCGCTGTGACCGGGCGTGGACGGGGCGATGCCTTGCTGTGGCGGGCGTCGATCGGGGCGGTGCTTGGCTGTGACGGGGTTGGCGGGGTCTGGTGCCTCGCTGCCGCGGGGCCGGTCGAGGACAGCGCTTGGCCATGCCCGGCAGTAGTCGTTCGCTGTGACGCGAGACCGGTCGTTGCCGGGGTTGGTCGATCCGGGCGGGGCTCAGCGGGCCGCGACGCGGCTCAGGATCTCCGACGCCGCACCGCCGGTGCGGGGCAGCGGGGACGGTGACTCGGCTGTGGCGAGAGGCTCCGGAGTCGAGCCCAGACTGGGCCGGCGGCCGGCACGGCCCTCACCGAGCACCTGCCAGCCGTCGCGGGTCAGCGTGATGTACGCCCCGCAGCGCAGCCCGTGCAGTGTGCAGGCGTCCCGCAGACCCCACATCCACGCCCCGTCCTCCTCCGTCCAACGGGCGTCGCCCTCCCGGCAGTAGAGCAGCACGGCCGTACGCACGGGCGTACGGCGGCGCAAGTCGTGCGGGATGACCCGGCGCAGTTGGGAGAGCAGGGCGTTGCGCAGCATCCAGCCGTCCTCCGGCGCGGAGCGCCGCTTGAACGACGCGCTGGCCAGGAGCCGCTCCTCGGGATCGAGTACCGCCACGACCGCGGTGAGCGGCATGGGGCGGTGCCGGGCATGCAGCCCGCTGACGACCTCCCGGGGATTGCGCAGCAGGGGGATGCCCGCAGCCGCCCACTCGCCCGGTTCGAGCGTGCGGGCCAAGGGGTTGGTGGAGGCTCCGGACAGGTCGGCCGAGGACGACGTCGATGCCGCGGAGGACGAGGCGAATCCGAAGGTCACGATCCTCCCTTCGGCTACGCGCCCACACTGCGGGCGGGGGTCTGGTTCGGGGGAACGCACACACCGCAGCAGAGCCCTTCCGGACCACGGCGGGGCCGTGCGGGGAGCGGACCTCAATTCTTGCTGTCGAACTGGGATGCGGCAACGAGCAAATGGGGTCACCGACCCATATCTGCTGCTGCGTGGCTTATATCCCTACCCACGGGGTGACCTGGTGACGCCTGGTACGGCTCACCACTGCGGGTACCCGCCCGGCATTGGTGTTTCAGGGCGCTCGGACAGGGCGACACGCGCCCCGGCAGGCGACACGCGCTCGAAAAGGGCGCGACACGCCCTCCACTCCTAAGCCTGCACCGCTGGGAGCAAGCGAAACACCCCTCCCTCGCGGTGGGCCCTACTTCCTGAGGTGCCGGGCCCTCCCGGCCACCCACACCGCGCGGCAGCGATTTGGGCCCGAACACGGGGGTCCGGTGTGGAGGCAGGTGGCTGACTGTCGTAGGCATCGGGTTGCATGGGGGCATGAACCATCTGGAGCTCCGCGCCGAAGCCGATGCCATCCTCGCCGAGCTGGTCGGTGATCCGGGCGGTTCGGCACGCCTGCGGGAGGACCAGTGGCAGGCGGTGTCGGCCCTGGTGGAGGAGCGCCGGCGTGCCCTGGTCGTGCAGCGCACCGGGTGGGGGAAGTCGGCGGTGTACTTCGTCGCGACCGCTCTCCTGCGGCGGCGCGGCTCCGGCCCGACCGTGATCGTCTCGCCGCTGCTGGCACTGATGCGCAACCAGGTCGAGGCCGCCGCGCGGGCCGGTATCCAGGCCCGCACGATCAACTCGGCCAACCCGGAGGAGTGGGACACGATCCACGGCGAGGTCGAGCGCGGCGAGACCGACGTTCTCCTGGTCAGCCCGGAACGGCTCAACTCCGTCGACTTCCGCGACCAGATGCTGCCCAAGCTCGCGGCCACGACCGGTCTGCTGGTCGTCGACGAGGCGCACTGCATCTCCGACTGGGGCCACGACTTCCGCCCCGACTACCGCCGACTGCGGGCCATGCTCGCCGAGCTGGCCCCGGGCGTGCCGGTACTTGCCACCACGGCGACGGCCAACTCACGCGTCACCGCGGACGTGGCCGAACAGCTGGGGACCGGGGTCGGCGAGGCCCTGGTGCTGCGCGGCTCCCTGGAGCGGGAGAGCCTGCGGCTCGGCGTGGTCCAGCTGCCCGACGCCGCCCACCGCCTGGCCTGGCTGGCCGAGCACCTGGACGAGCTGGAGGGGTCTGGGATCATCTACGCCCTCACGGTCGCGGCCGCCGAGGAGGGCACGGCCTATCTGCGGCAGCATGGCTTCAAGGTGGCGTCGTACACGGGACGCACGGAGAACGCGGACCGGCTTCAGGCGGAGGCCGACCTGCTGGAGAACCGGGTCAAGGCGCTCGTCGCGACCTCGGCGCTCGGTATGGGCTTCGACAAGCCGGACCTGGGCTTCGTCGTCCACCTGGGCTCGCCGTCCTCGCCGATCGCCTACTACCAGCAGGTGGGCCGCGCGGGGCGAGGGGTGCGCCACGCCGACGTGCTGATGCTGCCGGGCAAGGAGGACGAGGCGATCTGGCGCTACTTCGCCGACACCGCGTTCCCGCCCGAGGCACAGGTCCGACAGACCCTCGCGGCCCTCGCCGACGCCGGACGGCCCCTCTCGGTACCGGCACTGGAGGCGATGGTGGAACTCCGTCGCACCCGCCTGGAGACCATGCTCAAGGTCCTTGACGTCGACGGCGCGGTCAAGCGGGTGAAGGGCGGCTGGATCTCCACCGGCGAGCCGTGGGCCTACGACGCCGAGCGGTACGCGCGCGTGGCGCGACAGCGCGCAGCCGAACAGCAGGCCATGCGCGACTACGTGAGCTCGACCGACTGCCGTATGGAGTTCCTGCGCCGGCAGCTGGACGACCCGGACGCCGCGCCGTGCGGCCGCTGCGACAACTGCGCCGGCGTCTGGATCGAGTCCTCGGTCTCGGACGAGGCGCTGACGGGAGCGGTTAAGGAACTCGACCGCCCGGGTGTCGAGGTCGAGCCACGCCGGATGTGGCCGACGGGCATGCCCGCGCTGGGCATCGAACTCAAGGGCCGCATCCCGGCGAGGGAACAGTGCTCCACCGGTCGCGCCCTGGGCCGGCTCTCCGACATCGGCTGGGGCAACCGTCTGCGCCCCCTGCTGGCCGAGAACGCGCCCGACGGTCCCGTCCCCGACGAGGTCCTGCGCGCCGCGGTGGCGGTTCTCGCCGACTGGGCGCGTTCCCCGGGCGGCTGGGCCACGGACGGTCCGGATGCCGCCGCCCGTCCGGTCGGTGTGGTCGCCGTACCGTCGCTGTCCCGCCCGCGGTTGGTCGGCTCCCTCGCCGAGGGCATCGCGACCGTCGGCCGTCTTCCCCTGCTCGGCACGCTGACGCACGTCGGGCCCGACGGCGCGCACGCGGTACGCCGGAGCAACTCCGCGCAACGCCTCAGGGCGCTGTCCGACGCGTTCACCGTGTCCGGGGAGCTGGCCGACGCTCTGACGCGCACGCCGGGCCCCGTGCTGCTCGTGGACGACTTCACCGACACCGGCTGGACCCTCGCGGTCGCGGCGCGTCTGCTGCGCCGGGCGGGCAGCGGGGAAGTGCTTCCGCTGGTACTCGCCGCGGCTGGGTGAGGGCGGTTCCGGGTGGGGGCGGGGCGAGAGCCTGAAGCCGTCCGGGAAAGCCGAGTTGACCTTGGTGACGTGTCCCTGATCGGAGTTATCCACACCGGAGTTATCCACAGGGTCAAGCGGAGGATCGGGATCCGCGAGATCGTCTTCGCATGACGAATCACGGCGAATCCACCGGATCCTGCGACAACAGTGGATCCTTCGACAACAACGACATCACGGCGTACGTCGGGCACGGCGGCTCCCAGCAGGTGACCCTCCGCACGCCCGCCGAACTGGCCGACGCGCTGCCCTACCTGCTCGGGTACCGGCCCGAGGACAGCATTGTGCTCGTCGCCCTGCACGACAAGGACGGGCGAGGACGCTTCGGCGGCCGGGCCCGGCTCGGCATTCCGACCAACGCGGACGACTGGCCGTCCGTCGCCAAGCAGTTGGCCCACGGACTGGTGACGGGCAGCCGCCGCCGAGGCACCCCGCCCGAACAGATCGTGGCCTACGTCTGCCGGGAGCCGGCGGCGGGCCAGACCGGCCAGGACGTGATGGCCGGGCTGCGCCCGCTGATCCAGCACCTGCGTGTGGAGTGCGGCCTCCTAGACGTGCCGGTGATCGAGGCGCTGTGCATCTCCGACAACCGCTTCTGGTCCTACTGCTGCGCCACGCCGAGCTGTTGCCCGCCCGAAGGCGCCGCCATGGGCCTGCCGGGCACGTCCGTGCTGGCCGCCGCGGCTACCTACGCGGGCGTCCAGGTCCGCGGCACGCTCCGTGAGCTGCGGGCCAGGCTGCTCCCCCTGGAGACGGCCGCCGTGCTGGACCAGGAGAGCGCACTGGACAGGGCCGGCATGGCCCTCGTCCCCAGGATCCTCGACGACGCGAACCGCGCGAGTGTGGCCACGGAAACGCTCCAACTGGCCGAGCGAGTCATGCGGCGCCTCACCGACGCGCCCACGGTGTCGGGCACGCTCCTGTCGGACCTCCGAGACGACGAACTGCTCACACACCAGGAGGCCGCCACCTTGATCCTCGGTCTCCAGGACCGCACGACGCGCGACCGCGCGGCGGAGTGGATGGAGGGCGACGAGGCGGCACCCGCTCTGCGCCTCTGGCGAGCTCTCGCCCGGCGTTGCGTGGGCCCGTACAGCGAACACGCCGCGGCACCGCTCACTCTTGCCGGCTGGGTCGCTTGGTCGACGGGCGACGAGTTGGAGGCCCGTGAGGCCCTTGCCATGGCCCTGGGCGCCGACCGGGACTACCTGTTCGCCCGCCTGCTCCACCAGGCGGCCAACGAGGGACTGGACCCCGAGTCGATCCGACGGTGCCTGCGCCGGGAGCGTACGGATCGAGGGCGGAACGGCGACGAGGTGGAGGCGGTTGGGGTGGCCGGGGTGGCTGCCAGTGGGGCGATGGCGGACGGACCGGTGGGTGCCGAAGTGGGGGAGCCCGACACCGGGGTGAAGGCCAGCACCGACGAGGAACTCGCCTCCGGCATGACGGGCTCGCCCGCGGTCCACGGGCCCTCGGCAGCTGACGGCACGCCTTCCCGGCGTCGCAGGCGAGCCCGTCCCGCGGGTGGTGCCGCCGGCGTCTCGCCCGCCGCCCGCGCGGACAGCCGAGCCCCCGGATCCGGCACCCACCGGCCCGCAGCCTCGGTGGGCAGGACGCGTTCCGCCGGCGCTCGGACACGAGTCACGCGTCCGAGCGCCACGGCCGGCGACGGCGTCAACCCCGCTCACTCTCGCGGCGACGGCGCTCAGGCCGGTGGTGGTGGGTCCGATGCCGGTGACTGAGGGCCATTCGGTCGGGTCGTCCGGGCACGGGCGTGACCCCGGGGAGCCCCACCCCGTTCACCTGAGTGGCGGAACACCTGGACGCGCCCTGCCTCCGCACCGCCCCTGCCCGTCGGCGCCACATCACCCCGTGCCGAACCCGCCCAAGGCGCACAGAGCGCAGAAGAAAGCCGCCCCCATGCACCAGCCCACTCCGCCCTGGGCCGCCGACGCCCACTCCACGCCTGTCCGATCGGGGTCGGGGTCGGTCCGCCCGTCGTCGACGCAGGCGGTGGGCAGGGGTGAACGGAGGGACGGCACGGGCGACACCGGCCCTCGCTTCCCGCCACGCCCGCCGCTCGCGCAACGCACACCACCACCTCCGCTGCCGATGTCCTCTCCGCCTCCGCCGCCGACGGCCCCACCTTCGGGCTCGCCACCCCCACCCGCATTCCCACGCACCCGCCCGCCCGCCGCTCTACCCCCCGCGCACCGCACCCTGATCTGCGTCAGCCTCCCGGCTTTCGCCGTCTCCACGGAGCATGGGCAGTTGACCGGGCACGGACTGGTCGGTTTCTACCGCGCGGGACGCCGTCTGCTGTCCCGCTGCCAGGTCAGGGTGGCCGGGCGCGAGCCCCTGGCGGTGCAGGCGAGGGTGACCGGGGCGGACAGCGCGCGGTTCGTGGCCACGCTGCGGGCCTCGCCGGAACCCGGCCCCGACCCGGACGTTGTGGTGGAGCGCATCCGGCACGCGGACGGCAGGGAGCGGATCACCCTGCGGAGCGCGGCGCCACGGCCCCTGAGGGTGCCCGTCGAAGTGGCGCTCGGAACCGACCTCGCCGACCTGGGCGCGATCGCCTCCGGCGCCACCGGACCCGAACTGCCCGCAAGCGTCCACGACTCCGGCCTGCGCTGGTCCTCCGCGGCCGGGACGTCCTCGGTCACGGCCGATCCACCGCCGGCCGACGCGTTGGCCTCCGCAGGGATGCTGCGCTGGGAGTTCGAGCTGCCTCCGGGTGGCAGCGCGAGTGTGGAGTTGCGTGTCCGCCTCGATGGCGCGGGTCCGGTCCGTGCGGTCGGTCGAGCGGCGACGAGTCCACTGGCCCCTGCGCGTGCGACCGGTGACGACCCGAGGGTCGGCCCGCTCATGACGACCAGCGTGGACGATCTCCAGGCGCTTCTCCTGCGCGACCCCGACCACCCCTCCGACAGTTACCTCGCCGCGGGCGCGCCCTGGCGCTGCGGACTCGCCCCCGCCGAGGCCCTCGCCGCCGCCAGAATGACCCTGTCCCTCGGCACACGCCTGGCCGCCGGCACACTACGCACCCTCGCACGCACCCAACTGGCCGGTCCCGGAACGAGGTTCGGTCTGATCCCCGGTCCTCTCCGGGATGCCGGCGTGCACCTGCCGCCCGTCTCCACCGCCACGGAGGCCACGCTTCTCTTCCCGGTTCTGCTTGCCGAGGCCCGCCGCTGGGGGCTGCCCGAGCAGGACATCGAAGAACTGCTTCCGACGGCCGAGCGCTGCCTGACCTGGATGCGGACCGCGGTCGGCGAGGGCACCTACCTGTCCGATCCGCAGCCCGGCGGTCCGGTGCGCTGCGAGACGCAGGCCCACGCTCACCGTGCGGCACTGCTCGGCGCGGATCTTCTCGACGCGTACGGCAGACCCGGGGGTGTTGAGTTCCGGCGGTGGGCGCAGCGGATGCGGGCGGCGTTCCGGGAACGGTTCTGGATCGACGACGTCGGTGGTGGTCGGCCCGCGGCGGCAAGGGCACCGGACGGCCGCCTTGTGCCGTACCCCGGCGCGGCGGTCGCGTACCTGCTCGACACCGGTCTGCTCGGCGGGGGAGTGCAGGCGCCGGGACTGCTGGACAAGGTGCAGACCGAACAGGTCGCCCGGCTTCTCGGCAGCCCTGCGATGGATTCGGGGTGGGGGCTGCGCGGCCTCGGGACCAAGGACGCCGGCTACAACCCGTTCGGGCATCGCAGCGGGGCCGTGCGGGTCCATGAGACGGCGGTCGCCGTGGCGGGACTGAGCGCCGCCGGGTACGAGAAGGAGGCTACGTCACTACTCCGGGGCGTGCTGGTGGCCGCCGAGACCTTCGGCCATCGGTTGCCCGAGATGTACGCGGGGGAGCAGCGCACCGAGGGGAGCGCGCCCCTGCCGCACCCGGCGGCGTGCCGCCCCGCCGCCGTCGCGGCATCGGCCGGAGTGCTGATGCTGACCACACTCGCCGGAATCCGCCCCGACGCCCCGGCCGGGACGGTGCGGTTGCGCCCGATACGCAGCGCACCCTTCGGCGAGATCGGCCTCACCGGTCTGCGGATCGCCGGAGCGCCCTTCTCCGTGCGCGTCAGCCGCCTCGGTCTGGCGATGGTCGAGGAGGCGGCCGATGGCCTGCAACTAGGGGTGTGACCTCGTACGGACCGGAGTGCTTCGGCGGACGTACCGGGGGTGACGGCCGGATCGGGCGGGTGGTGATGCTGTCGGCGAAGGGCGTGTTTATCGTCAGGCAGACGACTATGATCGCCGCATGCCCTACGACCCGTCAGCATTTCCGCCCTTTGCCGTCACTGTGGACCTGGTCGTGCTGACCGTGCGTCGTCACTCGCTGTGCGCGCTGGCGGTGCGCAGGGGCGAGACGCCGTTCCAGGGGCGTTGGGCACTGCCCGGCGGGTTCGTGAGGGAGGACGAGGATCTGGCGCAGGCGGCGGCGCGCGAGCTGGCGGAGGAGACGGGGCTGTGCGTGCACGACCCGGCCGTCCCCGCCACGGACAACGGTGCTCACCTGGAGCAGCTCGCGACGTACGGCGATCCCAAGCGCGACCCCCGTATGCGTGTGGTGAGCGTCGCGCACCTTGCGCTCGCCCCCGATCTGCCCGCACCGCGCGCGGGCGGCGACGCCAGCAACGCGCGCTGGGCGCCGGTCGAGGAGCTGTTGCAGCAGGGCGGTTACGGGCGCGATGGCGAGCCCGTGGCACCGCTCGCCTTCGACCACACCCAGATCCTCTCGGACGGCGTGGAGCGGGCCCGTTCGAAGATCGAATACTCGTCCCTGGCCACGGCGTTCTGCCCCTACGAGTTCACCGTCGGCGAGCTGCGCCGCGTCTACGAGGCGGTGTGGGGTGTGGCGCTGGACCCGCGCAACTTCCACCGCAAGGTCACCGGCACGCCCGGGTTCCTGGTCCCGACCGGCGGCACGACCACCCGCCAGGGCGGGCGCCCGGCACAGTTGTTCCGCGCCGGGGGCGCCACACTGCTCAACCCCCCGATGCTGCGTCCCGAGGTGTGAACCGGTGAGCAGGCACCTGCCGAGCGCATGGTTCGCCGGGAAGCGGCCGGTCACTCGTCGTGCAGCAGGCCCACCAGGTGCCCGAAAAAAGGGATATAGCGCGCTATCTTGCTTCGGGTGATCCAGGCGTTCGGACTGACCAGCAACTCCCGCAAGGGCCTTCCGCCGGCCGTCGACGATGTCTCCTTCGAGGCGCGGGCGGGCAGGGTCACCGCGCTGCTCGGAGGCGAGGGCGCGGGCAAGACGACGGTGCTCCGGCTGATGCTCGAACTCCAACACGGCCGCGGCGCGACCTACTTCAGGGGCCGGCCCCTGCACCGCATCGCCCATCCGTCCCGCGAAGTGGGCGTACTTCTGGGAGATGTGCCCGGCCACCCCTCGAGAACCGTGCGCGGTCATCTCCGGATGCTGTGCGCCGCCGCGGGAGTTCCGGTCCGGCGCGCGGACGAGGTGCTGGAGGTGGTCGGACTCGTCAGCCTGCGTGACGAACGGCTCGGCACCCTCGCACGAGGCATGGACCGCCGACTCGGTCTGGCCTGCGCGCTGCTCTCCGACCCCCACACACTCGTCCTGGACGAACCCAGCGACGCGCTCTCTCCCCGCGAGATCCAGTGGCTCTACGGCATGCTGCGCGCGCATGCGGGCCAGGGCGGCACCGTCCTCCTCACTGTGGCCGACCCGAAGGAGGCCGCGTCGACCGCCGACCAGGTCGTCACACTGGAACAGGGCAGGCTCGTCGCGGACCAGGCGGCGGTGGAGTTCGCCCGAACCCGGCTGCGCCCGCGGGTCGCCGTACGCAGCCCCCATGCCGCACGCCTCGCCTCCCTGCTCGCCAAGGAGGCCCGCACCACACATCGCTCGGTCGAGGTCGTCCGGGAGGGCGGCAACCGGCTCTCGGTGTACGGCAGTACCTGCGCCGACGTCGGAGAGACCGCCTACCGTCACGGCATCCTCGTCCACCAACTGGCCAATGAGACGGGGGACATGGGACCGGGAGCGGGCGTAGACCTCGCCGCCGGCGGGCCGAGCGATCAGCAGGCCACAGGGCGGTCGCGGGCTCCTCGCGCAGACTCCGTCACCGCGGCGCCACCGCCACGAGGACCGGCCGCGGTCTCGCCCCTGACACCTTCAGGAGGCTCCGGGGCGTCTTCAGGTGTCCCGGAACCGACGGCGGACGGACACGAGGCAGCCGCAACGCCGGGCGCGGCATCCCGGCGTCCCACCACCCGCACGCTCGACGCCCTGCCTCCGCTCCCACCCCCCATCTCCGTCCGTCCCGCGCCCAGCCCGCTGCGTCCGCTGCGTTACGAACTACGCCGTGCCACGGGCATCAGCACCGGGTTCCTCACCGTGGCCGCCGTGCTGGTCGTCTCCGCGCTGACCGCCGTCGTCCTGGCCCGAATCGGCCACACCCCGCAGGCACGTCTGCTGGCAGCCTGGCCGCGCGAGCTGCCTCTGCCGCCCGCGGCGCTCGGCGCGGGACTGCTCGGTGCGCTCGCCTTCGGCGACGAGTTCCGCCACCCCGCGCTGGCGGCGGACCGCGGCACCGTGCCCCGCCGGCTGGGGCTGCTCGCGGCCAAGCTCCTCGTCTCCGCCGCCACCGCGCTGCTCCTGGCCGCCCTCACCGTGGGCTGCGACGCCGAAGTGCTCTACCTCGTCTACGGACGGGAACTCACGGAAGTTCCCGCGGACTGGCTGTCACTCGGTGCCAGTTGGATCGGGCTCGTCGTGGGCTGTGCCTGGGCCGGAGTGCTCGCAGCCGGTGTCTTCAGGTCCACGACAGCCGGGCTCGCGGCCGTGGTCGCCGTGCCGGTCCTCGGCGTACCACTCGTACAAAAAGCCTTGGAGGGACCGTCCGTGCGAACCGCCGCGGGCTTTCCGATGCGGGTGCGGGAGGTGTTCCTGGCGCAGTGGCCCTTCGGTGGGGAGCGGTATCTGACCGTCGCCGCGCAGGTCGTGGCTCAACCCGTCGGTGGAGCGCTGACGTTGTCGCTCACCGCGCTGCTCTGCGCGTATCTGCTCACGACCGTGCGTGGCAGGGTCCGATGACGACCGCGTGGGACCTTACGGAACCGAGATGCACACAACTCCCCGGGTAAAGCCCATTTCTTTCCGATAAGGCGTCAATTGCGACGGGGTGAGCGATCACCCTTTCGTGTGCTTTTCACCAAAGACCTCAAGGGAGTTGAGGAGAGCGCCGACAAATGATCCGTGAGTACCCTTGCGCACACCATGATGACCTCCGCCCGCTCCGCAGACTCGGCTCTCGCGGGCCCGGGCGAACTCGACCGCTACCCCTACGCGGAGGCCCCCGCCGCCGACCGCGTAGTGGCCCCCGCCTGGGAGGGCGCGGACTCCGAGCTGGGCCGCGTGGGCCGGCGCGCCGCGGGCAGCCGCGGACGCGGGCTCCACGGCCAACTCGTCCAACAGCTGGGTCAGATGATCGTCTCCGGCGACCTGGGCGCGGACCGCCCGCTCGTGCCCGAGGAGATCGGCCAGCGATTCGAGGTCTCCCGCACCGTAGTCCGCGAGTCCCTTCGCGTACTGGAGGCCAAGGGCCTGGTCAGCGCGCGGCCGAACGTCGGCACGCGCGTGCGGCCCGTCAGCGACTGGAACCTGCTGGATCCCGACATCATCGAATGGCGCGCCTTCGGACCGCAGCGCGACGACCAGCGCCGCGAGCTGACCGAGCTGCGGTGGACGATCGAACCGCTCGCCGCGCGGCTCGCCGCAGGGCACGGCCGCGAGGACATCCAGCAGCGCATGGCCGACATGGTCGAGATCATGGGCCATGCGCTGGGCCAGGGCGACGCCCTCACGTTCTCCCGCGCGGACGCCGAGTTCCACTCGCTGCTCATCCAGATCGCGGGCAACCGCATGCTGGAGCACCTCTCCGGGATCGTGTCCTCCGCCCTACAGGTGTCCGGCGGACCGGTCACGGGCTGCGACCGCCCGAACGACACCTCCTTGGCGCACCACGCCCGGATCGTCGAGGCGGTCGTCAACGGTGACGGCATGGCCGCCGAGGCCGCCATGCGTCAACTGCTCACCGTCCACCCCGAGGTGGAGCGCGTGGTGCCCGCCCCGCGCGAGCACTGACTGAGCTCCGCGCGGGTGCCACGGCCGGCGGTGCTCTTCCCCTCCTTGTGGTGCCGCTCGGCCGGGAGACCGGCTCCCGTCGGACCTCGTGGGATCCCTGAGGATCCGGCGGGGTCCGACGGTGAGACGGGGCGGCGGCCCCGAATCGGCTCCAGGACGGCCAGGATCGTCCCCAGGTCGTCGACAGGCCGGCTCTGGGCCGACTCCAGGTCGGATCTGGATCGGCCCACGATCGGCCCACGATCGGTCCTGGAGCGGCCCTGGATCGATCTCGGTCGGGCACCCGGATCGGCTCCGGATCGTTCTCGAATCGGGCACGGGGTGACCCTGGATCGGCCCGGGGTGAAACCGGATCGACGCGAGATGATCTCGGATCGGCCCGGGATCGACTCGCAGGTGACCCCCTCTGCACATGTCTGACCGCTTTTGAGCGCTTACGGGGTGTGACTCGGGCCACGCAGATTGGGCGTAACGCTCGCGGTAACAGCGCGATGACCTAAGAGGTGACAGCCGCGGAGGGAATACGGACGCCGTTCAAGGCGCTGTGCATCTCCCCGGCCCCCGCCCGCGCCGTCGGCCCATCCCCAAGCCGGCGGTCGGCTCCTGTCCGTCATGGACGGGGCCGGAAGCCGTTTTCCAACGTTCCGAGAGGTTGTTCGTGTCGGCCAGCACATCCCGTACGCTCCCGCCGGAGATCGCCGAGTCCGTCTCTGTCATGGCGCTCATTGAGCGGGGAAAGGCTGAGGGGCAGATCGCCGGCGATGACGTGCGTCGGGCCTTCGAAGCTGACCAGATTCCGGCCACTCAGTGGAAGAACGTACTGCGCAGCCTCAACCAGATCCTCGAGGAAGAGGGTGTGACGCTGATGGTCAGTGCCGCAGAGCCCAAGCGCACCCGCAAGAGCGTCGCAGCGAAGAGTCCGGCCAAGCGCACCGCCACCAAGACGGTCGCGGCGAAGACCGTGACCACGCGAAAGGCCTCTGCCACCACGGCCGCGGCCGCGGCGGCGCCCGCCGACCCCGAGGTGGAGTCGGCCGAGGACGCTTCGACCGCCAAGAAGGCCGCTGCCAAGAAGACGACGACCGCCAAGAAGGCGGCCGTGAAGAAGACGACGGCGACCGCCAAGAAGACGGCGGCCAAGAAGACCACCGCCAAGAAGGACGACGCCGAGGGCGTCGAGGACGAGGCGGTCGAGGAGCCCAAGGCCGGCGCCGACGAGCCCGAGGGTGCCGAGAGCGCGGGCTTCGTCCTGTCCGACGAGGACGAGGACGACGCGCCCGCGCAGCAGGTCGCGGCGGCCGGTGCCACCGCCGACCCGGTCAAGGACTACCTCAAGCAGATCGGCAAGGTCCCGCTGCTCAACGCCGAGCAGGAGGTCGAGCTCGCCAAGCGCATCGAGGCCGGTCTGTTCGCCGAGGACAAGCTGGCCAACGCCGACAAGCTGGCGCCGAAGCTCAAGCGCGAGCTGGAGATCATCGCCGAGGACGGCCGCCGCGCCAAGAACCACCTCCTGGAGGCCAACCTCCGTCTGGTGGTCTCCCTGGCCAAGCGCTACACCGGTCGCGGCATGCTCTTCCTGGACCTGATCCAGGAGGGCAACCTCGGTCTGATCCGCGCGGTGGAGAAGTTCGACTACACCAAGGGCTACAAGTTCTCGACGTACGCCACGTGGTGGATCCGCCAGGCGATCACCCGCGCGATGGCCGACCAGGCCCGCACCATCCGTATCCCGGTGCACATGGTCGAGGTCATCAACAAGCTCGCGCGCGTGCAGCGCCAGATGCTCCAGGACCTGGGCCGCGAGCCCACCCCGGAGGAGCTGGCCAAGGAACTCGACATGACCCCCGAGAAGGTCATCGAGGTCCAGAAGTACGGCCGTGAGCCCATCTCGCTGCACACGCCGCTCGGCGAGGACGGCGACAGCGAGTTCGGTGACCTGATCGAGGACTCCGAGGCGGTCGTCCCGGCCGACGCGGTCAGCTTCACGCTCCTCCAGGAGCAGCTGCACTCGGTCCTCGACACCCTGTCCGAGCGCGAGGCGGGCGTTGTCTCGATGCGCTTCGGACTCACCGACGGCCAGCCGAAGACGCTCGACGAGATCGGCAAGGTGTACGGCGTCACGCGCGAGCGCATCCGCCAGATCGAGTCCAAGACCATGTCGAAGCTCCGCCACCCGTCGCGCTCCCAGGTCCTGCGCGACTACCTCGACTAGGTCCCACCGCCGACGGTCGCCCGTCGGTACTTCGTACGGCATCGAAGGCCCGGTTCCCCATCGTGGGAAACCGGGCCTTCGTGCTGCACGCGCGCGTGCGGGCCGTCGTGTACTGAATCACTCTGGGTGTTCCCTCCCAACCTGAGAGTGAGGTACGCGTATGCGTCGTCCTATCGCGCGGGCGCTGGCCCGGCCGCTGGTTCTGGCAGCCGCCGCGACCGCGATACCGCTGGTCTCGGCCGCCCCCGTGTCCGCCGACAGTGTGGTGGTCGGCGGGTTCCCCGTCGACGTGGCGGACAGCCCGTGGACGGTGGCGCTGTCCAGTCGTGACCGGTTCGGGGGTACGCGCTCGGGGCAGTTCTGCGGCGGAGTCGCGGTCGGTCGCACCACCGTGCTCACGGCCGCCCACTGTCTGGGTGAGGAGGTGCTGGGAGCACCGCCCGGCGAGGTGGCCGATCTCAAGGTCATCGCCGGCCGTACGGACCTGCGGACCACGCAGGGGCAGGAGATCGCCGTCAGCAAGACCTGGGTGAACCCGGGGTACGACGGGGTCAGCAACGCCGGCGACTTCGCCGTACTGACCCTGGCGGCGCCACTCGCGCAGACCGCGGTGGTGGGCATGGCCGGGCCGGGGGATCCCGCCTACGCATCCGGCACGGCCGCTCTGGTCTACGGCTGGGGCGATGCCAGCGGAGCCGGCGACTACGCCACCGGTCTGCGGGCCGCACGCGTCCACGTACTGCCCGACGCCCAGTGCGAGGAGGCGTATCCGGGGAGTGCCGACGGGACGTACCGCGCCGACAGCATGCTGTGCGCGGGGGAGGAGGAGGGGGGCCGGGACGCCTGCCAGGGGGACAGCGGCGGTCCGCTGATCGCTCAGGGGCGGCTTGTCGGCCTGGTGTCGTGGGGCAGCGGCTGTGGCCGCGCGGGAAGCCCCGGTGTCTACACGCGTGTGTCCTACGCCGTCCAGGAGCTCGGCTGGAGCACACGGACCGGCGAGAGGGCCTCCGGGGGCTCCTGAGAGCCTTCCCGGCGGGTCATCCGTCCACGAGCGAGGGCGGCCGCCCCTCACGAGGGGCGGCCGCCCGAGGACCGGCCTGTGCCGGAACTGGCTCGTCGTGGACGCGAGGCCTCAGCGCTCTTCTTCCGGAGTGGAAGCGGGAGCCGAGGTGAGTCGCTCCGTCTCGTCCTGTATCTCAGCGGCGATCTTCTTGAGTTCCGGCTCGAACTTGCGACCGTGATGGGCGCAGAAGAGCAGTTCTCCGCCGCTCAGCAGCACGACGCGCAGGTATGCCTGGGCGCCGCAGCGGTCGCAGCGATCGGCGGCCGTCAGTGGGCTCGCGGGGGTCAGAACAGTAGTCACGTCGCCTCTTCTCTAGCTCGACGAGCTGTCGTACCAGGGTCAACATCCAACCAGCCCGAAAACGTTCCCGCTCGTGGCTTCGCTTCGAAAAAATCTTCCGGGGCGGCTGTCTGCTGCCGGTTTGGCGGCGAATGTGCCGTATGCGTGGTGCTTGTGTCTTACGGTTTCGCGCTATCGGTCAGTGTCGGTCCTCCCGGCGGAGTGCCGGTTTGTTCATGAGGACGTGCCCGGAGCCTAAATGGTTCATGCCCCGAAGGGAACGTGATATGTACTTCACTCCATCGAGGGATCGAACACGCATGCGAGTCTGGACTAGTCTGAGTTCGGAGGCGGGTGGCGTTACAACGGCTCTACCAGGCCTCGGTACTCTCTGAGCGGCAACACAAGCCGCGCCCTTACCCACTTGGGCACCATCTGAAATTCAGCGAGGAGCGAACCGCGTGACCGCCGAGACGTCCGTGCCGTCCACAGCTCTGCTGGCAGGAGCAGACCGGGACGGTTCCAACTACACCGCGCGGCACCTGCTCGTCCTCGAAGGACTTGAGGCCGTACGCAAGCGCCCTGGCATGTACATTGGCTCGACCGACAGCCGTGGCCTCATGCACTGCCTCTGGGAGATCATCGACAACTCCGTCGACGAGGCTCTCGGTGGGTACTGCGACCACATCGACGTGACCCTGCACGACGACGGTTCCGTGGAGGTGCGCGACAACGGCCGCGGCATCCCCGTGGACGTCGAACCCAAGACGGGCCTGTCCGGCATCGAGGTCGTCATGACCAAGCTGCACGCGGGCGGCAAGTTCGGCGGCGGCTCCTATGCCGCCTCCGGTGGTCTGCACGGCGTCGGCGCCTCCGTGGTGAACGCCCTGTCGGCGCGCCTCGACGTCGAGGTCGACCGCAACGGACACACCCACGCCATCGGCTTCCGGCGCGGTGTCCCCGGCCACTTCACCGGCGTCGGTCCGGACGCCAAGTTCGAGGCCACGAGTGGCCTGCGCAAGGCCAAGAAGATCCCCAAGACCCGCACCGGCACGCGCGTGCGCTACTGGGCAGACCGCCAGATCTTCCTCAAGGACGCCAAGCTCTCCCTGGACAACCTCCACCAGCGCGCGCGCCAGACCGCCTTCCTCGTGCCGGGCCTGACCATCGTCGTGCGCGACGAGTTCGGTCTCGGCGAGGGCGGCAGCAAGGGTGAGGAGTCGTTCCGCTTCGACGGCGGCATCAGCGAGTTCTGCGAGTACCTGGCCAACGACAAGGCCGTCTGCGACACGCTCCGCTTCACCGGGCAGGGCTCCTTCAAGGAGACCGTCCCGGTCCTGGACGACAACGGGCAGATGACGCCCACCGAGGTCACCCGCGAACTCGGCGTCGACGTCGCCCTGCGCTGGGGCACCGGCTACGACACGAACGTCAGGTCCTTCGTCAACATCATCGCCACGCCCAAGGGCGGCACCCATGTCGCCGGCTTCGAGCAGGCCGTCGCCAAGACGATGAACGAGGCGCTGCGTGCCAAGAAGATGCTGCGTGTCGCCGAGGACGACGTCGTCAAGGACGACGCCCTGGAGGGCCTCACCGCGGTCGTCACGGTCCGTCTCGCCGAACCTCAGTTCGAGGGGCAGACCAAGGAAGTGCTCGGCACGTCGGCGGCCCGCCGCATCGTGAACAACGTCATCTCCAAGGAGCTCAAGGCGTTCCTCACGGGCACGAAGCGTGACGCCGCCCAGCAGGCGCGCGTCGTCATGGAGAAGGTCGTCGCCGCCGCGCGGACGCGCATCGCGGCCCGCCAGCACAAGGACGCACAGCGGCGGAAGACGGCCCTGGAGACCTCCTCCCTGCCCGCCAAGCTGGCCGACTGCCGCAGCGACGACGTCGACCGCAGCGAGCTGTTCATCGTCGAGGGAGACTCCGCGCTCGGCACCGCCAAGCTCGCCCGGAACTCCGAGTTCCAGGCGCTGCTGCCGATCCGCGGCAAGATCCTCAACGTCCAGAAGTCGTCCGTGACCGACATGCTCAAGAACGTCGAGTGCGGTGCGATCATCCAGGTCATAGGGGCAGGCTCGGGCCGCACCTTCGACATCGACGCCGCACGCTACGGCAAGATCATCATGATGACCGACGCCGATGTGGACGGCTCCCACATCCGGACCCTGCTCCTGACCCTGTTCCACCGCTACATGCGGCCCATGGTCGAGGCCGGCCGGGTGTTCGCCGCGGTGCCGCCGCTGCACCGGCTGGAACTGAGCCAGCCGAAGAAGGGCCAGGACAAGTACGTCTACACGTACTCGGACCGCGAGCTGCGCGACAAGATCATGGAGTTCCAGAGCAAGGGCATCCGGTACAAGGACAGCATCCAGCGCTACAAGGGCCTCGGTGAGATGGATGCCGACCAGCTGGCCGAGACCACGATGGATCCGCGCCACCGCACGCTGCGCCGGATCAACCTGTCCGACCTGGAGGCCGCCGAGCAGGTCTTCGACCTCCTGATGGGCAATGACGTGGCACCGCGCAAGGAGTTCATCTCCAGCTCGGCGGCGACGCTGGACCGGTCGCGGATCGACGCGTAGGCGCTGCGCCGGCTCGAGCGGGGCGGAGGGCAGCGGTCGGGTGGGGCCGGGCGCGCCCGCGGTTTCGGGTGCCGTGCCCGGTGTCACCCGGGTGCCCACACCGGCTCCTCGGGCGGTGCCGTTCCCGCTTGGCCGGGCGGCGTCGCACCGGCGTCTCCACCCGTGGGTGGACGTCTCACCGTCGGTGGGATCCACCCATGATCCACCCCTGCTCCGACGTCCGGGACGTCGGATTTCCGTAGCTTCGAAGGCGTCGGCGGTGCTTCGCCGCCGGCATCCCCTTCCGCTCACGGAGGCATGCATGTCCGGGCTCACAGACGTACTGGTGGTCGTAGCCGTCGCCGGTCTGGTGATCGCGCGGCAGCTGCGGCCCCAGCAGATCGGCGGCGACCGGCGCTGGTGGATTCTGCCCGCCGTCCTGGTGTTCCTGTCCCTGCGTGATCCCGGGGTCATCGACGCCGAGCACCACACCGAGGCGATCCTGCTGCTCGTCGCCGAGCTGCTCGTCGGCGTGGCGATGGGCGCCGGCTGGGCCTGGACCACCCGCGTATGGGCGGAACCGGACGGTTCGGTGTGGAGCAAGAGCACCAGGGCGAGCCTGGCCGTCTGGATCGTCGGCATCGCGATACGGGTCGGTCTGTACGGGCTGGGCGCAGTGCTCGGAGTGCATCAGGGCACCCCCGCGCTGCTTCTCGCCCTCGCGGCGACGCTGCTGGTCCGGTCCGGGATCCTGGTCCTGCGGGCGCAGTCCCTCACTCCGGCCCTCGGCACGGGCACGGAATACGGTGACCGCGTGCCCCGCCCCGCCCGGAAGGAGCGCGCGTGACGGACAACGCCTGGACCCGCTGGCCCTCGCGGGAAGCCCTCTCGCGGCAGACCCTGTCCCGGCCGCGACGTGTTCTCGGCTGGTCGGTGCGGCTCCTCTTCCTCGGCCTGGTGCTGTGGGGTGTCATCGGCGCCAACCGGGTCCACGGCTGGACCGTGCTCGCGGTTTTCGGTGTGGTCCTGGTGGCGGGAGGCGCCGGCTGGTCCTTCTTCCGGACCACACTCCGGCACGAGCTGTGGCCGTCCCTGGGAGCTGCCGCCGGGCTGCTGGGCATGGCGGTCGTGGCACAGGCGACGGGGCTCCATGGGGTCGCCCTCGTGGGGTGCTGCGGCCTGGCGATGGTGGCCTTGGAGCGGCTGCCCCTGGCTCAGGGGGTGGCGGTCGCCGCGGTCGCCCTGTCGATGTACGCCGTGGTCAACGACGACGCGTGGCTGACGACCGGTGTGACCGTCGCCGGCCTGTCGCTCGCCGGATACGCGCTGCGGCTGGACGCCGAGGCCCGGGGCAGCGCTCAGCGGCTCCTGGTGCAGGAGCGGGCGGCGCGGGCGGCCGAGGCGGAGTCGGCGGCCCTCGCCGAGCGCGGCCGGATTGCCAGGGAGATCCACGACGTCCTGGCCCACAGCCTCTCGGCCCAGCTGGTGCATCTGGAGGCGGCACGGCTGCTGATCGAGGGCGGCGCGGACCGCGAGAAGATCCTCGAACGCGTGGTGGCGGCACGGGGAATGGCCCGCGACGGACTGGCCGAGACCCGGCAGGCGCTCTCCGCGCTGCGCGGCGAACTGACCCCGCTCGAGGACTTCCTGACCGAGCTGGTGCGGACGACCGACGGCGCCGCGGGAACTCAGGTCACCATTACGGGTGAGCGCAGACCGCTGCCGGCGGAGACCTCGCAGGCCGTGCGCCGGGTCGCGCAGGAGGCGCTGACGAACGCCCGGAAGCACGCGCCGGGGGCCAAGGTCCGGATGTGCCTCGACTACGGCGAGCGGGACGTGACGCTCGACGTGCGGGATTCGGGCGGATCGCCGGGCGAGCTGGCCGGTTCGGGTGCCGGGTACGGTCTGCTGGGCATGCGGGAGCGCGCCGAGCTGCTGGGTGGTTCGCTGCGGGCGGGACCGGAGGAGGAGGGGTTCGTGGTGACGTTGAAGGTGCCCGGATGACACAGGGAGGGCAGCCCGCGCGGGTGGTCGTGGCGGACGACCAGACCGTGGTCAGGGAGGGCATCGTGATGCTGCTCGGCCTGTTGCCGGGTATCGAGGTCGTCGGAGCGGCGGGCGACGGGGACGAGGCGGTGCGCCTGGTCGCCGAACTCGACCCGGACGTGGTCCTGATGGACCTGCGGATGCCCCGCTGCGACGGGGTGGAGGCGACCCGGCGGATCAGGGCGGAGCATCCACGGACGCAGGTGGTGGTGCTGACGACGTTCGCGGACGACGAGTCGTTGTTCCCGGCGCTCAGGGCGGGAGCACGCGGGTACCTCACCAAGGACGCGGGCGGCGACGAGATCGTGCGGGCCGTGCAGAGTGTGCTGTCGGGGGACGCGGGCCTGTCACCGGCGATCCAACGCCGGCTGCTGGAGCGGTTGTCCGAGTCGGAGGCAGAGTCCACCCCGCCGCCCGAGGCGCAGCCGGACGGGCTCACCGCGCGGGAGACGGAGGTGCTGGTGCTGATCGCCGACGGGCTCACCAACCAGGAGATCGCCCGCAGTCTGCATGTCTCGCTGGCCACGGTGAAGACCCACATCAACAACCTCTTCGCCAAGACGGGGACCAAGGACCGTGCGCAGGCGGTCCGTTACGCCTACGTGAAGGGGCTGGTACGGCCACCGACAGGGGGAGTCACCTGATGGGGTGAAGAGCGCGGAGAAGAAGTGCGGGGGATCTACCCGTTCTGTCCATCCTTGGGCATGCACTCAAGCCACGGTCGTCCCCACGTCGGAGGGGATGGTCACGCCCGCCCGGCGGAACACCACGAGGGCGCTGAACCGACGCTCAACGAGGCGTCCGGCACGGCCGGATACGCCGATCCCTGGTACGACGCACTCGCCTCCGGCTGGGGCGAGGCGACAGGGGCGGGTACACCGTCCCCGTCCGTTCCGGCGGCGCGGGACGAGGAGCGGGAGGCGAGGGCTTCGGCGGCGGCCGACGTCTATCTGGAGGTCCAGCGCAGCGCGGCCTTCCGGGAGGTGCGCAGTCGGTACCGGAGGTTCGTGGTGCCGGCGGTGATCGGGTTCTTCCTCTGGTACGTGGCGTATGTCGTGATGGCGACGGCGGCACCCGGCCTGATGGCCCGGCCGGTGGTGGGCGCGGTGAACGTGGCGATGGTCGCCGGGCTCGGGCAGTTCCTCACGACCTTCCTGCTCACCTGGGCGTATGCGCGTCATGCCCGGTTGCGACGGGACCGGGCCGCGCTCGAACTGCGCTGGGACACCCAGGAGCTGACACGAGGCGTCCGTGGCGGTGCCCTGTGACGGACGACCACCAGACGCTGGCACTGGTCCTGTTCAGCGCCTTCGTCGCCGTGACGCTGGGGATCACCACGTGGGTGAGCCGTAACCGGCGTGGTTCCGCGGAGGAGTTCTACGCGGGCGGGCGGCTGTTCTCCCCCATGGAGAATGGTTTTGCCATCGCGGGCGACTACATGTCGGCCGCCTCCTTCCTCGGTATCTCCGGCCTCATCGCGCTCTTCGGCTACGACGGCCTGCTGTACTCGGTGGGGTTCCTGGTGGCGTGGCTGCTCGTGCTGTTCCTGGTGGCCGAACTGGTGCGCAACTGCGGGAGGTTCACCCTCGCCGACGTGGTGGCGTCCCGGATGCGGGAGCGGCCGGTGCGGATCGCGGCGGGAACCTCCTCGGTCACCGTGTCCGTTCTCTATCTGGTGGCGCAGATGGTCGGCGCGGGCAGCCTGGTCGCGTTGCTGCTGGGCGGCTCGAGCGAGGCGGCGCAGTCCTGGACGGTCGTCGCCGTCGGCGCGCTGATGGTGATCTACGTGTCGCTGGGCGGGATGCGGGCCACCACCTGGATCCAGATCGTGAAGGCCGTACTGCTGATGGCCGGGGCGATCGCGCTCACCGTGCTCGTCCTGGTGCGCTTCCACGGGGACTTCGACCAACTGCTGCGTACGGCGGCCTCGCGCAGCGGGCACGGTGACGCCTTTCTGGCGCCGGGGCTGAAGTACGGCGGCGACTGGACCGCCCGCTTCGACTTCATCAGCCTCGGACTCGCGCTGGTGCTGGGTACGGCCGGGCTGCCGCACATCCTGTCCCGCTTCTACACGGTGCCGACCGCGCGGGCGGCCCGGCGTTCGGTGGTGTGGTCGATCGGGCTGATCGGCGGGTTCTATCTGATGACGATCGTGCTCGGGTTCGGGGCGGCGGCGATCGTCGGGACGAACGCGGTGCGCAGCTCCAACGCGGCGGGGAACACGGCGGTTCCGCTGCTGGCACTGGATCTGGGCGGCGGTGCGGGTTCGACGGGAGGGACGGTTCTGTTCGCGGTCGTCGCCGCCATCGCCTTCGCCACGATCCTCGCGGTGGTCGCCGGCATCACGCTGGCGTCGTCGGCCTCCGTGGCACACGACCTCTATGCGTCCCTGCGACGCCGGCGGTCCAAGCCGCGCAGTGAGGTGGCCGTGGCACGTGTCGCGGCGGTCGGCATCGGCATCGTCGCGATCGGGCTCGGACTGCTCGCCCGCGACCTCAACGTGGCCTTCCTCGTGGGGCTCGCGTTCGCCGTCGCGGCCTCGGCGAACCTCCCGGTGCTGCTGTACTCGCTGTTCTGGCCCGGCTTCACCACCCGCGGCGCGGTCTGGTCGGTGTACGGCGGGCTGCTCCCGTCCGTGGCGCTCGTCCTGCTGTCGCCGGTGGTCTCGGGCAGCCCCGAATCGCTGTTCCCGGGCCTCGACTTCCAGTACTTCCCGCTCCAGAACCCCGGACTCGTCTCCATCCCGCTGGGCTTTGTCGCGGGCTGGCTGGGCACGGTCACCTCGGCCGAGGAACCGGACGCGGCCAAGCACGCCGAGACCGAGGTGCGGTCACTGACGGGCGCGGGCGCGGCCTAGAGCGACGGCGCCTCGGCGTCGTAGCAACCGGCCTGGTCCGGGCTCAGCTGCGGGTCGTCCACACGTAGCGGTGTTCCGGGCGGCCCGCGTCGCCGTACTTGAGGGTCAGTGTGGCGCGTCCGGTGCGTTCCAGGAGCTTGAGATAGCGCTGGGCGGTCTGGCGGCTCACTCCGGTGCGTTCGGCGATCTCCTGGGCCGACAGGGGGCCTTCCGCGTGCATCAGGGACTGACGGACGAGTTCCGCGGTGGTGGGTGAGTGCCCTTTGGGCAGATCGGGTTCCGAAGTCGCCGACAGGGCGCCGAAGATACGGTCGACCTCGGCCTGTTCGGCCTCGCCGCCGCCGTCGAGGGTGCGGCGCAGTTCGGCGTACGCCTCCAGCTTGGCGCGCAGTCCCGCGAACGCGAACGGCTTGACCAGGTACTGGAGGGCGCCCTGCCGCATGGCCTCCTGGACCGTCGACACGTCCCGCGCCGCCGTCACCATGATCACGTCGGCCCGGTTGCCACGGCGGCGCATCTCCCGTACCACCGCGAGACCGGTGTCGTCCGGCAGATAGTGGTCCAGGAGCACCAGGTCCAGCTGTGGCAGGGCCTCCAGCCGGCTCAGTGCCTCGGCCGCGCTGTGCGCCTCGCCGGCGACATGGAACCCCGGCACCTTCTCGACGTACGCGGAGTTGACCCGCGCGACCCTGATGTCGTCGTCCACGACCAGGACCTCGATCATCGCGCCTCCTCCTCGGCGGCCGGTTCGACGTCCGGCACGGTGCTGAGGGCCTGTTCGGGCTCGACCAGGACGTCGGGCAGGACCACGGTGAACTCCGCGCCGCCGCCGTCCGCCTCGTCCACCGTCGCGGTGCCGCCCTGCCGCTCGGCCAGCGTACGGACCATGGAGAGCCCGATGCCGCGTTCGCGGTGGGCGGGCGGCTGCTTGGTGGACCAGCCCTTCTGGAAGATCAACTCGCGCTGCTCCACCGGGATTCCCGGACCCGAGTCGCGCACCTTGAGGACGACCGTACGGCCCTCGGCGTGCAGTTCGACCTCCACGCGCGCGTGCGGCCGGCCGGCGGTGGCGTCCAGCGCGTTGTCGACCAGGTTGCCGACGATCGTGACCAGGCCCCTAGGGTCGATCAGCTGGTCCGGCAGCCAGGTGCGGTCCGAGATGCCCAGAGCGACCCCGCGTTCGGCGGCGACGGTCGCCTTGCCGACCAGCAGCGCCGACAGCAGCGGGTCCCGGACCTTCTCGGTCACCTGCTCCGACGTGGCCCGATGGCCGCCGACGACCTCGCCGACGAACTCCACGGCGTCGTCGTACATCTCCAGCTCCAGCAGCCCGAGCAGGGTGTGCATACGGTTGGCGTGTTCGTGGTCCTGCGCGCGCAGGGCGTCGATCAGACCGCGCGTGGAGTCGAGTTCCCGGCCGAGCTGCTCCAACTCGGTGCGGTCGCGCAGCGTGGCGACCGCACCGCCGTCGTCGGTGGGCATGCGGTTGGCGACCAGGACACGCCGGCCGCGGACGGTGAGCAGATCGGTGCCGGTCACCCGGCCCGCCAGTACGTCGGCCGTACGGCCCTCGCCGAGCGCCTCCTCGGGGCTGCGTCCCACGGCCTCCTCACCGATGCCCAGCAGGCGCTGCGCCTCGTCGTTGAGGAGCCGCACCCGGCCGGAGGCGTCCAGGGCGACCACGCCCTCGCGGATGCCGTGCAGCATCGCCTCGCGCTCCGACAGCAGCGCGGAGATGTCGGAGAAGGCGAGGTCGCGGGTCTGCCGCTGGACCCTGCGGGAGATCAGCCAGGCGGCCAGCGCACCCACGGCCAGCGCGCCGCCCGCGTACGCGAGGAGCCCCGGGATCGCGTGGACCAGCCGGGCCCGCACACTGTCGTACGCGATCCCGACCGACACCGCGCCGACGATCGTGCCGTTCTCGTCCCGCAACGGGACCTTGCCCCGCGCGGAGCGCCCCAGCGTGCCGTCGTCGATCTCCATGACCTCCCGGCCCGCCAGCGCCTCACTGGGGTCGGTGGACACCCGGCGGCCGATCTCGGTGGGCTCGGTATGCGACCAGCGCACGCCACGCCGGTCCATCACCACGATGTACTCGGCCTTGGTCGCCTTCCGGATCCGCTCCGCCTCCTGCTGGACGGGTCCGCCGACCGTCGGAGGGGTGTTCTCCACCTCGTCGGCGAGCTGCGGCTGGGTGGCGGTGGTCTGGGCGATCGCCAGGGCGCGGCGCATCGCCTGGTCGTCGAGCTGATCGCCGAGCGGCGCGAGGAAGAGTCCGGTCGCGAGTACCGCGACTCCCGCGGCGATCGCCACCTGCATCAGCAGCACCTGCGAGAACGCCCGGCGCGGGAGTCCGAGGCGTATGCGGCGGGCGGGGGGAGTGGGGCTCATACCCCCGACGTTACGTGGCGTGTGAAGCGGAGCCGTAGGGCGTGGGTGCGGATGCCGGGCGCGCGGGGGAGGGGGCGCGGGGTGACGGGCGCGGGGTGAGGGTTGGGTGGGGTGACGGTTGGGTGGGGTGACGCGTGGGGGTGATCGTGCCCCGGAAACCCGCTCCCGCGCGGAGCGACGCTTCAGCCGGCCAGTGCTGTCGGGGCCGGCTCCCGTACCGACACCACGTCCATCCGGGCCGGTGTGCCCAGGGCCGAGCCGCAGCTCTCCGCGCGGGGCGGGAGGGACGCGCCCTGCGCGACCACGACCCGCCAGCGGCGGCCGTCCTCGTGCGCGACGGTGACCTCCCAGCGCGGTGCGGCCCCGACGGTGTCCACCACGCTCAGCACACCCGCCGCGTACTCGTGCGCGGCCGTCCGTACCGCCAGCTCGGCGGCCTGGCCGGGCCGTTCCCACGCGGAGCTGCCGCGGCAGCCCTCGACGACCACCCGGCCCTCCTGGACGCCCTGGAGGACCTCCTTGACGGTGTGGGCCTCCGCGCGGGCGTAGGCGTAGCCGTACGGCAGGATCAGCACGGTCGGCGAGAAGCGGTGACCGCCCAGATGAGTGACCTCCCAGATGCCCTCCGCGCCCGAAGCGACCAGCTCGGTGGCGAGCGGTCGGCCGAGGAGCGCGCAGCAGCGGTCGCGCTTGCCGTTCGTGCAGACGAGCGCGAGGGGATCGCCGGTGTACGGCCGGCCCTGGAGAACCGCGTCGAAGGAGTGGTGATCGCCCCTGCCGAGGGCGGCGAAGTCGAGGTCGAGCAGACGGCCCGGGTCCGCGGTGGTGGCGCTGCGCACCCAGGTCCGGCCCGGCACCGTGTGGGCGACGTAGACCTGCCGCTCCGTGGGTGTCCCGCAGTCGGCGTGGCGGCCGGGGCGGCGGATCAGCACGACTCGTACGCCGGTGTCCTTGGCGGCGGCCTCCAGAGCGCGCCCGACGGCGGGGTCCAGGTGGCTCGATGTGAGCGCGCGGGCACCCCAGGGGCCGGGCTGTTCCAGCAGCAGCCACGTTTTGGCCGTGGCCGCGGTTCCGGAAACGGGCTCGTCGAAATCCCGGGAGTCGGTCGCGCACGCACTCACAGAGGTGAGCCTAACCTGACTTCGTCGACGGCGAATTCCGGCCCCTCCGGCGCCTGCTCCGATGCCTACTCCGGCAGGGGTTGGGGCGGCCGCGGGCCCACATACCTCCCGCTCGGTCGCATCCGCAAAGGACGTTCCGTGTACTCCTCCAGCGCGTGCGCGATCCAGCCCGCCGTGCGCGCGACGGCGAAGACGGTCTCGCCCGCCGTGGCCGGCATGCCGCAGGACACGGTGAGCACGGCCAGGGCCAGATCGACGTTGGCGTGCAGCGGAGTGTGGCGGGCGGTGGTCGCCACGACGTCGCGCGCGGCGGCGAGCGCGGGGGCGGCCCGGGGGAGTTCCTCCAGACGGGCGAAGAGGGCACGCGCGCGTGGGTCCTCGCCGGGGTAGAGCCGGTGGCCGAGGCCCGGGATCCGGCGGCCGGCGCGCAGCTCCTCCGCGATCACCTGCGCCGCGTCGCCCTGGTCGAGCACCTCCAGGAGCATCCGGTGTGCGAGCCTGCTGGCCGCGCCGTGCAACGGCCCTTCGAGCACGCCGAGGCCGGCCGAGACGGCCGCGTAGGCGTGGGCGCGGGCCGACGCGGCGACCCGGACCGCGAGGGTCGAGGCGGCCAGGTCGTGGTCGACCAGCAGCCCGAGCGCCGTGTCCAGGACGCGCAGCGACGTCTCGTCGGCCTCCCGCGCGGTCAGCCGGGTCCACAGGCGGTGGGCGAGGGGCCCGTCGTCCACGGGGGCGTACAGCACCGGCGGCAGCGCGGAGACCAGGGTCGGGATGAGGGTCCGCGCGGTGCCCAGGACGGCATCCTCGGACAGGTCGAACCGCAGCGGGTCGGCCGTTGCCGCGGCGATCGCGGCCACCCGCAGCCGATCGGTCGGAGCCGTGTGCTCGGGCAAAGAACTGACCGCGCGACGAGCGAGTTCGAGGGAGTCCACGGGAGCCGTGAACGAGACCCCGGGGTGCAGCCGGCCCGTCCACAGCCAGTCGGCGATCTCCTCGTAGGAGTGACGGGCGGCCAGCTCCGTGGCGTCGACCCCACGGAAGAAGTACCTGTCCTTCTCGATCAACGTGATGCGCGTACGCACGGACAGCTCACCGCCGGAGGGTGAACTCCCCGCGCTCTCCCGTCTGTTGCGCCGGGCCAGCGCCTCGACCTCCTTCGCGTCGAAGGTGCTGCCCCGGCCGCCCGAGGCGCGACGGCTGCCGAGCTGGCCGCGGCTGACGTACGCGTACACGGTCTGTGGCTTCACGCCGAGGAGTTCGGCGGCCTCGTTGGTGCTCAGCCGCCGTTCGGGGTGGCCGGAGCCGGGTTCCTGATCACGCATGGCGTCACCGTATCCGCAGCAGGCGAGTATTGATTCAATCAATATTGACAGCTCCAGAGTCAAGCATGGACAGTCGAATCAAGTCCAGGGAGGAATCATGTCCGTCAACAGGTCCGCCAACAGGTCCGCATCAACGTTTGTCGACGTGCCCAGGGGCCTCGCGGGAGTCGTGGTCGCCGACACCGAGATCGGAGACGTACGCGGGATCGAGGGCTTCTACCACTACCGCCAGTACTCCGCCGTCGAGCTCGCGCAGACCCGCGGCTTCGAGGACGTCTGGCATCTGCTGGTCCACGGAACGCTCCCCGATCCCGCGCGGAGCGCCGCCTTCGCCGCCGAGACCGCCGCCCTGCGCCGGCTCCCCGACGAGGTGACCGCCGCGCTGCCCGCCATCGCCGCGGCCGGCCGGGGCTCGGGCCCGCTCGCCGGGATGCGGACCGCGCTGTCGCTGCTGGGCGCGGCCAAGGGATTTCGGCCGGTCTACGACATCGACGCGGAGCGGCGCCGCGCGGACACCGTCGTGGCCGCGGCCGCCGTACCCACGATGCTCGCCGCGCTGCACCGGCTGGGCCGGGGGCTCGAACCGGTGGAACCGCGCGAGGAACTGTCGTACGCCGCCAACTACTTGTACATGTTGACCGGGAGCGAGCCGGACGAACGGCGGGCGCGGGCGATCGAGCAGTACTTGATCTCCACCATTGATCACGGCTTCAACGCGTCAACCTTCACCGCGCGGGTGATCGCGTCCACCGGCGCGGATGTGGGCGCCTGTCTCGTCGGAGCGGTGGGTGCGTTGTCCGGCCCCCTCCACGGTGGGGCGCCGAGCCGCGCGCTGGACACCCTGGACGCGATCGGCACGCCGGACCGGATCGACCCGTGGATCCGGGAACGTGTCCTCGCCGGGGACCGCATCATGGGGTTCGGGCACCCCGTCTACCGCACGGAGGACCCGCGTTCCCGCATGCTGCGGGGCATCGCCCAGCAGTTCGGCGGGCCGCTGGTCGAGCTGGCGGTGGAGGTGGAGCGCCAGGTCGAGGCGATCCTCGCCGAACTCAAGCCCGGCCGCGAACTGCACACCAACGTCGAGTTCTACGCCGGTGTGGTCATGGAACTGTGCGGTCTGCCCAGGGAGATGTTCACACCGACCTTCGCGGCGGCGCGGGCGGTGGGCTGGAGCGCCAACATCCTCGAACAGGCACAGGACTCGAAGATCATCCGCCCGGCGGCACGGTATGTGGGCCCACAGCCGCCGGCCGCTGTGCCGGTGCTGGTCTGAGCCCCTGAGGGCCGGCCGGAGGACGCCGGCCCGCACTCGGACCCACACAGAGTTAATGTCTGCGCATGACCGACAACTCCTTGCGTTCCGTCACGGTGGAGCGCACCAGCACCGGCCACTTCGTCGCGACGAACGTCCGCGGTGGCACGATCAGCTTCGCCGGCGGTTCGGGCACCGACGCGGAGACCCGGTTCACCCCGGTCGAGCTGCTGCTCGCCGCGATCGGCGGTTGCACGGCGGTGGACGTCGACATCGCCACCACCCGTCACGCCGAGCCGGACCAGTTCTCCGTCACGGTGACGGGCCACAAGATCAGCGACGACCTGGGCAACCGGCTCACGGATCTGAATGTCACCTTCTCCGTGTCCTTCCCGGACGGCGAAGGCGCCGAGCGGGCCCGGACGATTCTCCCGCGGGCCGTGAAGACCTCCCACGACCGGCTCTGCACGGTCAGCCGGACGGTGGAGATCGGTACGCCGGTCAAGGCGACGGTCGAGGACGCCTGAGCGGCCTTCCGCGCGGCCCCGTACGCCGCGCGGACACTATGCAGCCGTGCGGGTGCCATGACGGAGGCCCCGGTGCCGCGCAGTCGCGGAACCGGGGCCCGGCCTTGCCTGACGGTGTCCGACTCTGTTCAGAGCCGACGTGTTACGCGTCCGGGATGTCCGCCTTCGCGCGGAGCATGGTTTCGCGGGTGATCACGACGATGCGCTCGTAGTCGGCGCGGGAGGCGTCCGGGGGGAGTTCGGCGTCCAGTGAGTCGGTGACATCCGTGCCGATGATGGCAAAGCGTCCGTCGGACAACTCGAAGATGTCCGGGCAGTTCCCTCCGCCCGCGCTGCCCCTGTCGCGAGGAGGGACACCGAGGCGACGGATGATCTGGCTCACTTTTTTTCCCTTTTGTCTTTCTGTTCAAGGCCGTGCACAGCCGTTGAAGTGGTCTTGCATCCCTTCGGTTGCAACGGGGCAACTGGCCGGATGTGCAAAGGGTTTCGCCAGGTCAACCCAGAACTGTGGCTGCCGATGGTGATGCTGGAGCATCTTCCTTATGTGACGGCAGGGGAAGCAGTGTTTTTGCTTCTTCGTTATCACTTGTTTGAGGGACTGCCGCGTGAGTGACGGGCGGGTGCGGGCGGCTGACGGGCACCCGTCATGAACAGGGCGGGCGCGGCCGGGGGACGAGTCGGCTAGGGGGCGGCCGGCGGCTCACCCACGACCCACCACTCCTCCGTATCGCTCTCCTCCAGGTGCCGCAGCAGGTCGTCCACCATCCGTCCCAGCTCGGCCTCGTCGGAGTCGTCGGCGATCGTCGCCCGCTGGTGCCGGGTCGCGTACCAGTACTCCCGGACGACGGGGTTCTGTAGCAGGCCGCGTACGAAGCCGAAGAACTCCTCGCGGTTGATGTTGCCCACGCGGTAGGCGAAGAGCTGGTTGGTGTACAGGGCGTTCGCGAAGAGGTACTGCGCCCGCTTGGTCGGCGACGCCGGGGCCTCGAAGATGTCCAGGACCTCCGCGAGCTCGGGGTTGTCCATGGCTTTGCTCAGCAACTCCCAGTGCAGTCGCTGCTGGTTGGCGAGATTGGCCTGGCGCCGGGCGTTCGCGGTCTGCTCCAGCTGTTCCAGCCGTGTCCGGAGTCCGTCCAGGCTCTGGCGTTGCGCGACCGCGGTGGCCATGGCGCCCGCGGCCACTCCCAGGCAGACCGCGGCGGCGTAGCCGAACCCCCGCTTTCCGGGCATCCGTGTGACCATGTCAACCCCCGAATCAGACGACCGTACCGCCGGTCGGTGCGGGAGAGGGACGAGAGGGACCGGCGAAGGCGGGCGGCACTAGCCGTCTCCCAGGGTGCCGAGCGGCTCTGACCGGCGGGGGAGGCGGAGAGGAGGCGCACGGAGGGAAGCGAGGGTCGCACACTCCGGCGCCATGCCCAACGTCTGCCCCGCGAGCGCTGCGAACAATCGTTCACTCGGCCGGGTTTCCACCGGCTCGTATCCTGTGGGGGCATTGGTCCCCTGAGCGTGCACCGGCCGTGTACCGGTGCACGCGTCGGCGTGAGAGAGGTCGCACGGTGCAGCGCAGTCCGAGTCCCCGGCAGATCCCGGTCGTCGTCCTCGCCGGATTCCTCGGCTCCGGAAAGACGACGCTGCTGAACCACCTGCTGCACCACAGCGGCGGCAGCCGGATCGGCGCGATCGTCAACGACTTCGGGGCGATCGAGATCGACGCCATGGCCGTGGCCGGCGCGCTCGGCGACTCGACCGTCTCCCTCGGCAACGGCTGTCTGTGCTGCGCGGTCGACGCGAGCGAACTCGACGTCTACCTGGAGCGGCTCGCCCGCCCGGACACCGGCATCGACGTCATCGTCATCGAGGCCAGCGGGCTCGCCGAACCCCAGGAACTGGTGCGGATGGTCCTCGCGAGCGAGCATCCACACATCGTCTACGGCGGACTGGTCGAGGTCGTCGACGCCGCAGAGTTCGACGCCACGCGCGCCAAGCACCCCGAGATCGACCGGCATCTCGCCCTCGCCGACCTCGTTGTCGTCAACAAGCTCGACCGCGCCACCGACGCGGGCCGAGTCCAGACGCTCGTCCGCACGCTCGTCGACGGAGCCGCCGTCGTCCCCGCGCGCCACGGCCGTATCGACCCGGAGTTCCTCTTCGACTGCCGTCCCAGCGAGGAGCGTGTCGGGCAGCTCTCCTTCGACGACCTGCATGAACACGGGGGGCACGGAGACCATGGCGAGGGCGCCGGTGCCGGTGCCGCAGAACACGCCCACCATTTGCACGCCGCCTACGACACCTTCCCCTTCGTCTCCGACACGCCGATGGACCCGCGCCGGCTCATGGGGTTCCTCGACAGCCGTCCCGAGGGTCTGTACCGGATCAAGGGGTACGTCGACTTCGGCCCGTACGACCCACGCAACCGCTATGCCGTACACGCCGTAGGGCGCTTCCTGCGTTTCAGTCCCGAGCCCTGGCCCGTCGGGGAGGACCGTCGGACCCAGCTCGTCCTCATCGGGTCCGGTATCGACACCGCAGCCCTCGGCAAGGAGTTGGAGGCGTCCACGAGCGACGCCCCACACGCCGACGAGCGCGGCATGTGGGGCGTCCTTCGCTACGTACGCGACCCGTCGCAGGAGGCGGGCGACGCCGCCGACCCGACGGATCCCGTCGGATACACCGAAGCCGAAGCCGAAGCCGAAGCCGAAGCCGAAGCCGAAGCCGAAGCTCAGGCCGAGGCCGACCGCAATCTCGACCTCTAGACCGGTCCCGCCACCTCTAGACCGGTCCCGCCACCACCGCCACCGTCTTGGGCAGGGACACGCCCGCCCCGTCGCGGCGCGGATCGATCTCGGGCAGCTCGACCGGTGTGCCGTTCTTCTGCGCGGCGCGGGCCGGGACGGCGCCCGCCCAGGCCAGCGAGAGGCAGTCCTCGCCCTTGAGGAACCGCTGGCAGCGGACACCGCCGGTGGCACGGCCCTTGCGCGGATACTGGTCGAACGGGGTCAGCTTGGCGGTCGTCTGGACCGAGTCGTCGAGGGTGCCGCGCGAGCCGGCGACCGTGAAGACCATGGCGTCCACGGCGGGATCGACCGCGGTGAAGGAGATGACCTTCGCGCCGTCGGTCAGCTTGATACCCGCCATCCCGCCCGCCGGACGGCCCTGCGGACGGACCTGGTTGGCCTGGTAGCGCAGCAGTTGCGCGTCGTCCGTGATGAAGACCAGGTCCTCCTCGCCGGTGCGCAGCTCGATCGCGCCGACGATCCGGTCACCGTCCTTGAGGCCGATGACCTCCAGCTCGTCCTTGTTGGACGGATAGTCGGGGACCACACGCTTGACGACGCCCTGTTCCGTGCCGATCGCCAGGCCCGGCGACGACTCGTCGAGCGTGGTCAGGCAGACCACCGTCTCGCCGTCCTCCAGGGACACGAACTCCGAGAGCGGCGCACCGCCCGAGAGGTTCGGCGAGGACACCGTGTCCGGGAGCTGCGGCAGGTCGACGACGTTGATCCGCAGCAGCCGACCCATGGAGGTCACCGCGCCGATCTCGCCCCGCGTGGTGGCGGGTACGGCGGAGACGATCACGTCGTGCTTGGTGCGGCGGACGTCCTCGTCCTCCTGGAACGGCTCGCCGTTCGCCGTACGGGCCAGCAGGTCCGTCGAGGACAGCAGCACCCGGCACGGGTCGTCCGCGACCTGGAGCGGCACCGCGGCGACCTGGGTGCCTGCGGACTCCAGCAGGACCGTGCGCCGGTCGGTGCCGAACTTCTTGGCGACCGTGGCCAGTTCGACCGAGACCAGCTTGCGCAGCTCGGTGTCCGACTCCAGGATCCGGGTCAGCTCGGCGATCTCGGAGTTGAGGCGGTCCTTCTCCGACTCCAGCTCGATCCGGTCGAACCGGGTCAGGCGGCGCAGCGGTGTGTCGAGGATGTACTGCGTCTGCACCTCGCTCAGCGAGAAGCGCTCGATCAGGCGCTCCTTGGCCTGCGCGGAGTTGTCGCTGGACCGGATCAGCCGGATGACCTCGTCGATGTCGACCAGGGCGGTGAGCAGGCCCTCGACCAGGTGCAGCCGGTCGCGGCGCTTGGTGCGGCGGAACTCGGAGCGCCTGCGCACCACCTCGAAGCGGTGGTCGAGGTAGACCTCGAGGAGCTCCTTGAGGCCCAGGGTGAGCGGCTGGCCGTCGACCAGTGCGACGTTGTTGATGCCGAAGGACTCCTCCATCGGCGTCAGCTTGTAGAGCTGCTCCAGTACCGCTTCCGGCACGAAGCCGTTCTTGATCTCGATGACCAGACGCAGGCCGTGCTCACGGTCGGTGAGGTCCTTGACGTCGGCGATGCCCTGGAGCTTCTTCGAGCCGACCAGGTCCTTGATCTTGGCGATCACCTTCTCCGGGCCGACCGTGAAGGGCAGCTCGGTGACGACCAGACCCTTGCGGCGCGCGGTCACCGTCTCCACGGCGACGGTGGCGCGGATCTTGAAGGTGCCGCGGCCCGTCTCGTACGCGTCCCGGATGCCGGCGAGGCCGACGATCCGGCCGCCGGTGGGCAGGTCGGGTCCCGGGACGTGCCGCATGAGGGTGTCCAGATCCGCGTTCGGATGGCGGATCAGGTGGCGGGCGGCCGCGATGACCTCGGACAGGTTGTGCGGCGGCATGTTGGTGGCCATACCGACGGCGATGCCGGACGCGCCGTTGACCAGCAGGTTCGGGAAGGCGGCCGGCAGGGCGACCGGCTCCTCCTCCTGACCGTCGTAGTTGGGCGCGAAGTCGACCGTGTCCTCGTCGATGGACTCGGTCATCAGGCTCGTCGCGGGCGCCATCCGGCACTCGGTGTACCGCATGGCGGCCGGCGGGTCGTCGTTGCCCAGGGAGCCGAAGTTGCCGTGGCCGTCGACCAGCGGCACCCGCATGGAGAACGGCTGGGCCATCCGCACCAGCGCGTCGTAGATCGACGAGTCGCCGTGCGGGTGGAGCTTGCCCATGACCTCGCCGACGACCCGCGCGCACTTGACGTACCCGCGCTCGGGGCGCAGGCCCATCTCGTTCATCTGGTAGACGATGCGGCGGTGGACCGGCTTGAGGCCGTCGCGGGCGTCGGGCAGGGCACGGGAGTAGATGACCGAGTAGGCGTACTCCAGGAAGGAGCCCTGCATCTCGTCGACGACGTCGATGTCGAGGATGCGCTCCTCGTACGAGTCGTCCGGCGGCGGGGTCTTCGTGCTACGGCGGGCCATCGCTGCCTGGCTCCTCTTTTCTGATCGCTCGCCGGCGGGGCGCCGAAGCCGGTGCCGGCCGGACTGGCGGCCCAGCCCCTGGGGCTGAGCGCTCGTCCTGCGGCATCGACCCGCCCTCGCGGCTCGCTCGTGCTGAAAGCGTTGCTCGTGCTGAAAGCGTTGAACGGGACCTGACGCTGTCCATTGTGGACCGCGGCACTGACAACGCGGACCACCACCCGGGTCGGCCGTCCCGCAGGCTACTCGATCCGCTGTCGGCGTACGGCGTCCGGGAACTTCGCCGGTGCCGCGCACACTTGCATACAGTGGCAGGACCGGCAGGAAAACAGCGGTTTGAACGACCGCATCCGCGATCGAAGGGACGTACATGCCCATGGGTCACACGGCCACAGCCGAGGCAGGCTCCGGCGGCCTGACAGCGACCGAACACCGCCTGGCCAACGGTCTGCGCGTGGTGCTCTCCGAGGACCACCTGACCCCGGTGGCGGCGGTGTGCCTCTGGTACGACGTCGGCTCGCGCCACGAGGTCAAGGGGCGAACCGGCCTGGCTCACCTCTTCGAGCACCTGATGTTCCAGGGCTCCGCGCAGGTCACGGGCAACGGGCACTTCGAGCTGGTGCAGGGCGCCGGCGGCTCGCTGAACGGCACCACCAGCTTCGAGCGCACCAACTACTTCGAGACCATGCCCACCCACCAGCTGGAGCTCGCGCTCTGGCTGGAGGCCGACCGCATGGGCTCGCTGCTCGCCGCCCTGGACGAGGAGTCCATGGAGAACCAGCGGGACGTCGTCAAGAACGAGCGCCGCCAGCGCTACGACAACGTCCCCTACGGCACCGCCTTCGAGAAGCTCACCGCCCTCGCCTACCCGGAGGGCCACCCCTACCACCACACGCCGATCGGCTCGATGGCCGACCTGGACGCGGCCACGCTGGAGGACGCGCGCGCGTTCTTCCGCACTTACTACGCGCCCAACAACGCCGTGCTGTCCGTGGTCGGCGACATCGACCCGGCGCAGACGCTCGCCTGGGTCGAGAAGTACTTCGGCTCCATCCCCGGTCACGACGGCAAGCCCGCCCCCCGCTCCGGCCAACTCCCCGAGACCATGGGCAAGGAGCTGCGCGAGGTCGTCGAGGAAGAGGTCCCCGCGCGCGCCCTGATGGCCGCCTACCGGCTCCCGGAGGACGGCACGCGCGCGAGCGACGCGGCCGACCTGGCGCTCACCGTCCTCGGCGGCGGCGAGTCGTCGCGGATCTACAACCGGCTGGTACGACGCGACCGTACGGCCGTGGCGGCGGGCTTCGGTCTGCTGCGGCTCGCCGGAGCGCCCTCCCTGGGCTGGCTGGACGTGAAGACGTCCGGCGACGTCGAAGTGCCGGTCATCGAGGCCGCGATCGACGAGGAGCTCGCCCGGTTCGCCGCGGAGGGCCCCACGGCCGAGGAAATGGAACGCGCGCAGGCCCAGTTGGAGCGCGAGTGGCTGGACCGGCTCGGCACGGTGGCCGGCCGCGCGGACGAACTGTGCCGGTACGCCGTCCTGTTCGGCGACCCGCAGCTCGCCCTGACCGCCGTCCAGCGGGTCCTGGAGGTGACCGCCGAGGAGGTCCAGGAGGTCGCCAAAGCGCGCCTGCGGCCCGACAACCGCGCGGTGCTCGTCTACGAGCCCACGGCCCCGGAAGCAGAGGACACCGAAGGCGCGGAAGCCGCCGGCGACGAGAACGAGGAGGCGGCCAAGTGACCGAGCTCGCCCAGATGGACTTCCACCCCCAGCCGCAGGCCGGCGAGGCCCGCCCCTGGGCGTTCCCCGCGCCCACGCGCGGCACGCTCGACAACGGCCTGACGGTGCTGCGTTGTCACCGCCCCGGCCAGCAGGTCGTCGCCGTCGAGGTGCTCCTCGACGCGCCGCTGGAGGCCGAACCCGCGGGCCTGGACGGTGTGGCCACGATCATGGCCCGCGCGTTCTCCGAGGGCACCGACAAGCACTCCGCCGAGGAGTTCGCCGCCGAGCTGGAGCGCTGCGGCGCCACCCTGGACTCGCACGCCGACCACCCCGGTGTACGCCTCAGCCTCGAAGTCCCGGTCTCCCGGCTGCCGAAGGCCCTCGGACTGCTCGCCGACGCCCTCAGGGCGCCCGCGTTCGCCGACAGCGAGGTCGAGCGGCTGGTGCGCAACCGCCTCGACGAGATCCCGCACGAGCTGGCCAACCCCTCGCGGCGCGCCGCGAAGGAGCTCTCCAAGGAGCTGTTCCCTGCGACCGCGCGCATGTCGCGCCCGCGCCAGGGCACCGAGGAGACCGTCTCGGGCATCGACTCCGGCGCCGTACGGGCCTTCTACGAGAAGCACGTGCGTCCCGCGACCGGCACCGTGGTGGTCGTCGGCGACCTGACCGACGTCGACCTGGACGCCCTGCTGGCCGACACGCTCGGCGAGTGGACCGGCTCCTCGGCCGCGCCTCGGCCCGTGCCGCCGGTCACCGCCGACGACACCGGCCGGGTCGTCATCGTGGACCGGCCCGGCGCCGTCCAGACCCAGCTGCTCCTCGGCCGCGTCGGATCCGACCGGCACGCGCGCGTGTGGCCGGCCCAGGTGCTCGGCACGTACTGCCTGGGCGGCACCCTCACGTCCCGCCTGGACCGGGTGCTGCGCGAGGAGAAGGGCTACACCTACGGCGTGCGCGCGTTCGGGCAGGTCCTCAGGTCCGCGCCCGACGGCAGCGGTGCCGCGATGCTCGCCATCAGCGGCTCCGTCGACACGCCGAACACGGGACCGGCCCTGGACGACCTGTGGAAGGTCCTGCGCACGCTCGCCGCGGAGGGGCTCACCGACGCGGAGCGCGACGTCGCCGTGCAGAACCTCGTCGGTGTGGCGCCGCTCAAGTACGAGACGGCGGCGGCCGTCGCGAGCACCCTGGCGGACCAGGTCGAGCAGCACCTGCCCGACGACTTCCAGGCCACGCTCTACCAGCAGCTCGCCGCGACCGGCACCGTCGAGGCCACCGCGGCCGTCGTCAACGCCTTCCCGGTGGACCGGATCGTGACCGTCCTGGTCGGCGACGCCGCGCAGATCAAGGCGCCCGTGGAGGCCCTCGGCATCGGCGAGGTCACCGTGGTGACGGCCGAGTAGCGGCACGCGCGTGGAGGGGCCCTGGTGACCGCTGTGTCACCAGGGCCCCTTTATGTCGGAATTGCGGGAGAGGCTGTGTGTCTGACCTGTGGCATGCGCTACAAACGCCCTGATCGGTTTGGGGATTGAAAGATGTCCCCTTTAGCGTCGTCCGGGCTGTCCGTCGGGCACCGCGCCGCATCCGTGGCACCGGACAGCCATCGCCGAGTCCCCGCAGGCGCGAGCCTGGGGAGCCGGGGACCCACACGTAGTCCCTGGGGTGAATCGGACGCCCGCGCGCAGCGTGGGGGCCCGTAGGAGACCTTCCTGCTCCGAACCCGTCAGCTAACCCGGTAGGCGAGAAGGAAGGAAAGGACCAGCCACTCCATGGCGTTCACGCGCGCCACCGGGAAGCACCGGCGTACCGGTCGTCCCAGCCGAATACAGCGCACCACCGCCCGCGCGGCGGGTGTCGCGGCCCTCACCACCACCGGCGTCATCGGCTCCCTGGCAGCTCCGGCGCTCGCCGCCGAGCCGGCCGTCGAGGAGACCGGACTGCTGCCGGTCATCAGCATCGGCGACTCGGTCGCTGCACAGATCGACGCACAGGCCGCCGCCCAGAAGCAGGCCGCCGAAGAGGCGGCGCGGAAGAAGGCCGAGGCGCTCGCCAAGAAGCGCGCCGAAGAGGCCGCCAAGAAGCGGGCCGAAGCACTCGCCAAGAAGGAACGCGAGGCCGAGGAGCGCGCCGCCCGCGAGGCCGAGCGCAAGCGCCTCAACACCTACGTCACGCCGATCACCGGCTCGTACGTCTCCACCGGCTACCAGGCCGGCGGCTCCCTGTGGTCCTCCGGCAGCCACACCGGCGTCGACTTCCACGCCGCGAGCGGCACGTCCGTCCACGCGGTCGGCTCCGGCACGGTCGTCGAGGCCGGCTGGGGCGGCTCGTACGGCAATCAGGTCGTCATCAAGATGAACGACGGCACGTACACCCAGTACGGCCACCTGTCGTCCATCGGCGTGTCGGTCGGCCAGACGGTCACCCCCGGCCAGCAGATCGCCCTGTCCGGTGCCACCGGCAACGTGACCGGCCCGCACCTGCACTTCGAGGCCCGCACCACCCAGGAGTACGGCTCGGACATCGATCCGGTCGGCTACCTCCGCTCGCACGGCGTGAGCCTCTGACGCTCCCGCGCGGTACACCGCCGTACCGACGACAGGCCCCGGCTGCCCCGCCGGGGCTTTCGTCGTTTCCGCGCGTTGTCTGTCCAAAAAATATCCCTGGATTCCGGTCTCCCGTCGGATATTCACGCGCATTGCAATAGAGTCACGGAACACGCGTCCATCGTCGACGTTTCACGGGGATTAAGGCGGAGGTCGGTCATGCGAATTCCGGCGCACTCGGTGTGCACCGCGATCCGGGACGACATCGTCGCCGGTGTCTACGAGCGCGGCGGCCGACTCACCGAAGAAGTCCTCGCCCGCCGCTACGGCGTCTCGCGCGTCCCCGTCCGGGAGGCACTGCGCACACTGGAGGCCGAGGGCTTCGTGGTGACCCGGCGGCACGCGGGCGCGTGCGTGGCGGAACCCACCGAGCAGGAGGCCGCCGACCTGCTGGAGATGCGGATGCTGCTGGAGCCGCTCGGCGCCGCGCGGGCCGCCCAGCGGCGCACCGAGGCGCATCTGAAGGTGCTGCGCGGTCTGGTCCGGCTCGGCCAGGAGCGGGCCAGGAGAGGCAACAGCGACGACCTGCGCTCCCTGGGCAGCTGGTTCCACGAGACCCTCGCCCAGGCCTCCGGCAGCCCCGCCCTGATCTCCATGCTGACCCAGCTGCGGCACAAGATCGCGTGGATGTACGCGGTCGAGGCGCCGCTCGCGCCCGCGGACTCCTGGGCCGAGCACGGCGCCATCGTGGACGCCGTGGTGCGCGGCGACAGCGAACGCGCGCGTGCCGTCACCGCACAGCACACCGAGCGCGCCACGGCCGCGCACCGCCTGCGCTTCCACGGGGGCGGCGCCGCCGACCGTGTGAGGACTTCGCAACATCCCGTAAACATGTCGGGCCAGCGGCTTTAACAAAGGCGCCGTATACAAAGAGTGGGGATATTTGGTGGCCGTGAATTCCGGCTGCCATTTTCCGGTTCGGTGCGGAAGTTCTCCGCTCTTTATCGCGATGTGCCCGCCATGAAATCGGGCGGGCCCGGCGAGGAAACGGCGAAGCCGCGCCGCCGGTGGGCGACGCGGCTTCATTTCCGCCGGAGAGATCTGTCAGACGGTCTCGGGGAGCTCCTCAAGACCCTCCGCGACCAGCTTGGCCAGACGGTCGAGGGCCGCGTCCGCGCCCTCGGCGTCGGAGGCCAGCACGATCTCCTCGCCGCCCTTGGCGCCCAGGCCGAGCACGGCCAGCATGGAGGCCGCGTTGACGGGGCTGCCGTCGGCCTTGGCGATCGTCACGGGGACGCCTGTGGCCGTGGTGGCCCGGACGAAGATGGAGGCGGGGCGGGCGTGGAGACCCTCGGCCCAGCCGACGTTGACGCGGCGCTCAGCCATGTGTTGCTGCCCTTCGGTGTTCAGGGTTGTCTAGACCAGTGTCCCATATCGGGACGTGTGCCCGGAGCGGGTGTTCGCCCTGTCCGGGAGTGTCGTCGGACCGCGGCCTCGGCCCGGCTTCCGTCCTTGTGCCCGCCCGCGGTTCCCCACAGACTGCCTCGCGCCGTTGTCGTACGCGAGCCGTACTCTGGGGCCCATGCAGACGTCCGCGGACCGGCCGGACCGGCACGAGTACCCCGCCCACTGGGAGGCGGACGTGGTGCTGCGCGACGGGGGCACCGCCCGCGTCAGGCCCATCACTGTTGATGACGCCGACCGCCTGGTCAGCTTCTACGAGCAGGTCTCGGACGAGTCGAAGTACTACCGCTTCTTCGCGCCGTACCCACGACTGTCCGCCAAGGACGTCCACCACTTCACACACCACGACTTCGTGGACCGGGTGGGACTCGCGGCCACCATCGGCGGCGAGTTCATCGCCACCGTACGCTACGACCGGATCGGGGCCGGCGGCCTGCCCGCGACCGGCCCCTCCGACGAGGCCGAGGTCGCCTTCCTCGTCCAGGACGCCCACCAGGGACGCGGTGTCGCCTCCGCCCTTCTGGAGCACATCGCCGCCGTCGCGCGCGAGCGGGGCATCCGCCGGTTCGCCGCCGAGGTGCTGCCCGCCAACTCCAAGATGATCAAGGTGTTCACGGATGCCGGGTACACCCAGAAGCGCAGCTTCGAGGACGGTGTCGTACGCCTGGAGTTCGGCCTCGAACCCACCGACCGCTCCATGGCCGTGCAGCACGCGCGGGAGCAGCGCGCAGAGGCCCGCTCGGTACGGCGGCTGCTGGCGCCCGGCTCGGTCGCCGTGATCGGCGTCGGCCGCGCGCCGGGCGGCGTCGGCCGCAGCATCCTCGACAACATCCGCGACGCCGGCTTCACCGGCCGGCTCCACGCCGTGAACAGGGCGTTCCCCGAGGAGCAGAAGGAGTTCGACGGCGTTCCGGCCCACCGCTCGGTGCGCGAGATCGAGGGACCGGTCGATCTCGCCGTCGTCGCCGTGCCCGCCGACCACGTGCCCGACGTCGTCACCGAGTGCGGCGAACACGGCGTGCAGGGACTGGTCGTGATCTCCGCCGGGTACGCGGAGAGCGGGCCGGAGGGCAGGGCGCGCCAGCGGGAACTCGTGCGGCACGCGCGCTCGTACGGCATGCGGCTCATCGGCCCCAACGCCTTCGGGATCATCAACACCTCGCCCGACGTCCGGCTGAACGCGTCACTGGCCCCGGAGCCGCCGCGGCCGGGCCGGATCGGGCTGTTCGCCCAGTCCGGCGCCATCGGCATCGCCCTGCTGTCCCGGCTGCACCGGCGCGGCGGCGGGGTCACCGGCGTCACCGGCGTGTCCACGTTCGTCTCGTCCGGCAACCGCGCGGACGTCTCCGGCAACGACGTCCTCCAGTACTGGTACGACGACCCGGACACCGACGTCGCCCTCATGTACCTGGAGTCCATCGGCAACCCGCGCAAGTTCACCCGCCTCGCGCGCCGGACCGCCGCCGCGAAGCCGCTGGTTGTGGTGCAGGGCGCCCGGCACGGCGGCGCCGCACCCCAGGGACACGCCGTACGCGCGACGCGGCTGCCGCACAACACCGTGTCCGCGCTGCTGCGGCAGGCCGGCGTGATCCGGGTCGAGACGATCACCGAACTCGTCGACACGGGCCTGCTCCTCGCGCGCCAGCCGCTTCCGGCGGGCCCGCGCGTGGCGATCCTCGGCAACTCCGAGTCGCTCGGCCTGCTCACCTACGACGCGTGCCTCTCCGAGGGGCTGCGGCCGCTGCCGCCGCTGGACCTCACGACGGCGGCGTCACCGGACGACTTCCGGACCGCGCTGGCACGCGCGTTGGGCGACGACTCGTGCGACGCGGTCGTCGTCACCGCGATACCCATGGTGGGCGAGCGGTCCGCGGGTGACGCGGCGCTGGCGGAGGCCCTGAGATCGGCCGCGGCGGTCGTCCCGGCCAAGCCGGTGCTCGTCGTCCATGTGGAACTCGGGGGACTGGCGGACGCGCTGTCGGCGGCGACGAGCACGGTGCGGCAGGGGGGTCCGGTGCCGGTCGGCGGCACGGCGGCGTCGTGGACCGGGACGCCGACGGGCGTCCCCGCGCCGGGTTCGCCGGCAGGCGGCACCGTGCTGGGTTCGCCGGCAGGCGGCACCGTTCCGAGTTCGCCGGCAGGTGGCACCGTTCCGAGTTCGCCGGCAGGCGTCCCCATGCCGGGTTCGCAAGCAAGCGGCACCGTGCCGGGTTCGCCGGAGGCGCCCAGCAGCCCGGCAACGTCGCTCGCGGGTTCGCAGGCAGCCGGCCCCGTGCCCGGGTGGCAGACCGGCTCGACGCCCCCAGGTGCCGCACCGGTACCGCAGCCGGGTTCAAAGGCCTCCGCCCCGGCCCAGTCGCCCGCCACCGGCCCAGGCACCCCGCCCGCACCCACCCACCCGTCCGCAGGCGCCCGTCTTCCCGAGCCGACCCACCACCCGGCCGACGGCCCGGACCCCGCCCCCGACCCCGACCCCGCCCCCCTCCCCGCCTACCCCGCCACCGAGCGGGCCGTGCGCGCGCTCGCCGAGGCCGTGCGGTACGGGCAGTGGCGCCGGGAGGCCGCCGACCCCGGCCGGGTGCCGGAGTACGAGGACATCGACGAGAAGGGCGCCGCCCGGCTCATCGACGGCCTCCTCGCGCGCGGGCAGGGGCTCACCCTCGGCACCGAGGACACCTGCGAACTGCTCGGGACGTACGGCATCACGGTCCAGCGCGCGCTGCCCGCCCCGACCCCCGGGGAAGCCGTCGCCGCCGCGCGTGCCCTCGGCTACCCGGTCGCCCTCAAGGCCACCGCCCCGCACCTGCGCCACCGCGCCGACCTCGGCGGCGTACGGCTGGACCTCGCGGACGAGGAGCAGCTCCTGCGCGCGTACGCCGAGCTGACCGGGCTGTTCGGGAAGCCGGAGGAGCTGCGTCCGGTGGTCCAGCGGATGGCACCGCGCGGCGTGGACACCGTCGTGCGGTCGGTGATCGACCCGGCGGCGGGGGCGGTGCTGTCGTTCGGCCTCGCCGGGGCCGCGTCCCAGCTGCTCGACGACATCGCGCACCGGCTGATCCCGGTCACCGACCGCGAGGCGACCTCCCTCGTCCGCTCGATCCGCACGGCACCTCTGCTGTTCGGCTGGCGCGGCTCGGCACCCGTGGACACCCCGGCCCTGGAGGAGCTGCTCCTGCGGGTGTCCCGGCTGGTCGACGACCACCCGGAGGTGGTCGCCGTGACCCTGGAACCGGTCGTCGTCGCCACGACCGGCCTGACCGCCCTCGGCGCGTCCGTCCGCCTGGCCCCGCCCCCGGCCCGCGACGACCTGGGCCCCCGCACACTGCCGGTGTACTGACCCGTGCCCCGCGGAGAACGAACACCCCGCGCCCGGCGGCCTGCGGACCTTCCCGAGCGGTGCCTCGCAGTCAGTGGGTCACCGTAGGATGGACGACATGGCCAAGACCAGTACGACGACCCAGGGGCTGCGGGCGGCGATCGAGCGCAGCGGCTACTACCCGGCCCTCGTGGCCGAGGCGGTGGAGGCCGCCGTGGGCGGCGAGCCCATCCGGTCGTACCTTGTCCACCAGGAAACGACGTTCGACCAGAACGAGGTCCGGCGGCATGTCACCGTGCTCGTCCTGAGCGACCACCGCTTCATCGTCAGCCACACCGACGAGCAGGCCGCCGACAGCACCTCCCCGACGCCGTACGCCACGACGTCGACCGAGTCCGTGAAGCTCGGCCGGATCTCGTCGGTCGTGCTGAGCCGCGTCGTCGCCAACCCGGAGTCGTACACGCCGGGCACGCTCCCGCGCGAGGTCGTGCTGACCATCGGCTGGGGCGCGGTGTCCCGGCTCGACCTGGAGCCCGCCGCCTGCGGCGACCCGAACTGCGAGGCGGACCACGGGTACACGGGCAGTTCGACGGCCGACGACCTCAGCCTGCGGGTGAGCGAGGCCGGCGACGGCCCGGAGACCGTGCGCGAGGCGCTCGCCTTCGCCCAGGCCCTCTCCGAGGCGACCGCGGACGTCACGCGCTGATGGTGACGCCCGCCGCCTGGGACGCCCACCCCGAACCCCTCGCCGTCGACTCCGCCCCCCGCCCCGAGTACGGCACGGGCTCGCTCGCCGACCTGCTGCCCACCCTGGCCGCCGGCATGGGCGTACCCGGGGCGACCGCGGCGATCACCGAGCTGAACCCCGCGGACCGGGCCTGTGTCTTCCTGATCGACGGCCTCGGCTGGGAGCAGCTCAGGGCGCACCCGGACGAGGCCCCGTACCTCACCTCGCTGCTCGGGAGTTCCCGCGGCGGCACCGGCCGCCCGCTCACCACCGGCTACCCGGCCACCACCGCGACCTCCCTCGCCTCCGTCGGCACCGGCCTCCCGCCGGGCGCCCACGGCCTGCCCGGCTACACCGTGCGCAATCCGGCGACCGGCGAGCTGATGAACCAGCTCCGCTGGCAGCCGTGGACCGAGCCCGGCGTCTGGCAGCCGTACCCCACGGTCTTCCAACTCGCCGAGGCGGCGGGCGTGCACGCCGCCCAGGTCTCCTCGCCGACCTTCCAGAACACCCCGCTCACCAAGGTCGCGCTCAGCGGCGGCACCTTCCACGGGCGCCTCACCGGCGAGGAGCGGATGGACCTCGCCGCGGAGCAACTCGCCGCCGGCGACCGCTCCCTGGTCTACACGTACTACGCCGAACTCGACGGCGCCGGTCATCGCTACGGAGTCGCCTCGGACACCTGGCGCGGCCAGCTGATGTACGTCGACCGTCTGGTCCAGCGCCTCGCCGGGCAACTCCCGCCGCGCACCGCGCTCTACGTCACCGCCGACCACGGCATGGTCGACGTGCCCTTCGACGACGACCACCGCATCGACTTCGACCTTGACTGGGAACTGCGCGCCGGTGTGGCCCTGCTCGGTGGCGAGGGCCGCGCCCGCCACGTCTACGCGGTGCCCGGCGCGGCGAACGACGTGGTGACCTGCTGGCGCGAGGTCCTCGGCGAGCAGTTCTGGGTGGCGTCGAGGGACGAGGCGATCGCCGCGGGCTGGTTCGGGCCACGGATCGACGAGCGGGTGTACGCGCGTCTCGGCGACGTGATCGCGGCCGCACGTGACGACGTGCTCATCATCGCCTCCGAGCGGGAGCCCAAGGAGTCGGCCATGGTCGGCAACCACGGCTCGATGACCCCCGCCGAGCAGTTCGTCCCGCTGCTCGAAGTACGCTCCTGAGGCATCAGCCCCGCCCGTCCCGCCCGAAAGGTGCCCAACTTCCCATGCCCGAGCTGGTCTTCTTCTCCGGAACCATGGACTGCGGAAAGTCGACCCTCGCGCTCCAGATGGAGCACAACCGCTCCGCACGCGGCCTTGTGGGCATGATCTTCACCCGCGACGACCGCGCGGGCGAGGGCAAGCTCTCCTCGCGCCTCGGCCTGGTGACCGACGCGGTGGAGGTCGCCGACGGCACCGACCTGTACGCCTACCTCGTCGAGCACCTCTCGCACGGCGGCCGCGCGGACTACGTCATCGCCGACGAGGCGCAGTTCCTGGCACCGGAGCAGATCGACCAGCTCGCGCGCGTGGTCGACGATCTGGGCCTGGACGTCTACGCCTTCGGCATCACCACCGACTTCCGCAGCAAGCTCTTCCCCGGCTCGCAGCGGCTCGTCGAACTCGCCGACCGGGTCGAGGTGCTCCAGGTCGAGGCGCTGTGCTGGTGCGGCGCGCGGGCCACGCACAACGCGCGCACGCTCGGCGGCCAGATGGTGGTCGAGGGCGCCCAGGTGGTCGTCGGCGACGTCAACCAGGCGGACGCCGTGGGCTACGAGGTGCTGTGCCGGCGCCACCACCGCCGCCGGATGACGTCCGCGTCGGCCCACGCGGCGGCCCTGTCCCCGGACGTCCTCCCGGTCGCGACGAACTGACGCCCACACCGCGCGCCGGAACGCCCCGCGCGGAGAACCGGAACCGCGTGTCGAACGCCCCCGCGAGGCCGACTCAGCGGGGATCCTGCACCAGCGAGAACCGCGCCCCCTCCGGATCCGCCACCGTCACCACCCGCCCGTGCGCACTGTCCTGGGCCGGGTCGAGGACACGGCCGCCCAGCTCCACGAGCCGGGCCACGGACTCGTCCGCGTCGGCGACCTCGAAGTACGTCATCCAGTGCGGCCCCTGGTCACGCGGCAGCGCGTTGCCCACACCGTGGATGCCGGCGACCGGCCGGCCGTCGAGCGCCAGCGTCACGTAGTCCAGGTCGGCCGAGTCCACCGGCCGCTGCTCGAAGCCGAACACCGTCTCGTAGAACTTCGCGACGCCCACGGTGTCGAAGGTCCGCAGCTCGTTCCACACGGCCGCGCCCGGCACCCCGCCGACCACCGAGCCGACATGGACCCCGCCCTGCCAGATGCCGAAGACGGCCCCGGCCGGGTCCGAGCCGATCGCCAGCCGGCCCGCCTCCGCCGCGTCCAGCGGGCCCACGCCGATGGTGCCGCCGCACAGCCGTACCGTGTCGGCGGTGCCGTCCACGTCGTCCGAGGCCAGATACGGGGTCCAGGCGATCGAAAGGTGCCGGTCCGGCGGCAGTTGGCCGATTCCCGCCACTTCGCGGCCGTCCCGCACGGCCCGTACGTAGGCACCCAGTTGCTGCGGGCCCTCGCGGAACTCCCAGCCGAACAGCTCGCGGTAGAAGTCCTGCGTCGCCTCAAGGTCGTGCACCATCAGGCTCACCCAGCAGGGTGTGCCGGGCGCGTACCGTGCGTGCTCGTCGCCGGCCGACCCCCGTGCCTCGGTCATCGTCTCCCTCTCCTCGGCCCCTGGCGGGGTCCGCTTCTCATCCACACTCAGGATCCCCGTGCCGATGCTCGCACCCCGGGCGCGGCGGTGCGTTCCGGGCACGCCGCCCATCAGGGCGTCTGCCCGGAGGATGCCCGCCGCGCGGTTGCCCGCCCGTTTCCACGCCCTTGCCCACGGGTGTCGATCGGCTGTACAGCATGTGCCCGGTCCCGTACGGCACGTGACCGGGTGTGTCCGGCCGTGCACAGTAGCCGGACCCGCACGCCAAAGCCACCCCGTACGCAAGGATGGTGGCCATGAACGCCATCATCTCCGCAACCGAACTCGCGAGCGACCTGGCGGGCGCGAACCCGCCAGTGCTGCTCGACGTCCGCTGGCAGCTCAGTGTGGCGAAGGCCGCCGGCGAGCCGCCGTTCGACGGCCGCGCCGAGTACACCGCGGGTCACGTCCCGGGAGCCGTCTACGTCGATCTGGACCAGGACCTGGCCTCGGCGCCCGGCGGACGGGGCCGGCATCCGCTGCCCGACCTGGCGGTCTTCGGCGCCGCGATGCGCCGGGCCGGTGTCTCCTCGACGACGCCGGTGGTCGTGTACGACGGCGGTCAGGGCTGGGCGGCGGCACGCGCGTGGTGGCTGCTCAGCTGGACGGGGCACCCGCGCGTGCGGGTACTGGACGGTGGCCTGCCCGCGTGGGAGGGCCCTCTCTCGACCGACGTTCCGGCGCCCGCCGAGGGTGACTTCGAGCCGGTCTCCAGCGGTACCGGACTGCTCGACGCCGACCAGGCCGCGGCGCTGGCCCGCTCCGGCGCGTTGTTCGACGCCCGCGCGGGGGAGCGGTACCGGGGTGAGGTGGAGCCGATCGACCGGGTCGGCGGTCACATTCCCGGCGCGCTGTCCGCGCCGACCACCGAGAACGTCGCCGAGGACGGACGCTTCCTGCCCGCCGACAAGTTGAGGGAGCGCTTCCGCTCGCTCGGCGCGGCCGAGGGCACCGAGGTGGGGGTGTACTGCGGTTCGGGCGTCTCGGGCGCCCATGAGGTGCTGGCCCTCGCGGTGGCGGGCATTCCGGCCGCGCTGTACGTCGGTTCCTGGTCCGAGTGGTCCTCGGACGCGCGGCGTCCGGTCGCCACGGGCCCGGACCCGCAGTAGCCGCCGTACGGCGAAGGGCCCGCGTCACACCCGACACGGGCCCTGCCGACTCCCGACCGCGCGACCGACTCCGGACTCCCCGGCCGACTTGCGATCTCCTCGGCCCACGGTCCCCGCGGTCCGAACTGCTCGGCTACTCCTGCTTCTTGCGGCGCGTGCCGAAGACGATCTCGTCCCAGCTCGGCACCGCGGCACGGCGCCCGGGGCGGACACCGTCGGCCTCGGCCTGGCGGTCGGTCGCCCCGATCAGACGGTCGCGGTGGCTGCCCACGGACCGCGGCATCAGCACGTCCGCGTACGCGGAACCGGCCGAGGCTGCGGGCGCCGGCGGCTCCTCGGCCTCCGGCTCGGCCGCGGGCTCCTCCACCACGGGCTCCGCGGGACGCTCCGGCACCACCAGGTCGCCGCGGAAGCTGGGCACGGCCTCCAGGAGGCTGGTCAGCGAGTCGCGTTCACTGGCAGACTCCTCCGCCGGCTCGGGCGCCTGCGCGGGCAGGACCGGTCGCTCGCGGTCGGTGGGGCGGTCCAGCGGACGGTCGCGCGGCAGCCGGGCGATCCGGGGTACGAAGGGGAAGCTGGGCTCGGGGGTGCCGAGGTCGTCGGACTCGCCGATCAGCGAGCGGGCCTCGTCGTCGACGGCCTGGACGAGTCTGCGCGGCGGGTCGTAGGTCCAGCTCGCCGAGTGCGGTTCGCCCGCGACGACGTAGACGAGGAGGACTTCCCATGTGCCGTCGTCGCGGCGCCACGAGTCCCACTGGACCGTGTCCTTGTCGGCGCCACGCAGCAGCAGACGCTCCTGCACGGCCTCGCCGAGCAGCGGTCCGGAGTTCTCACCGGGGCGGCGTACGGGAGTCTTGCGGGCGCGCTCGGCCATGAACGCGCGCTCGGCGAGCACGGGGCCCTCGAAGCGGCGGACGCGGTCGACCGGGATGCCGGCCATCTGTGCGACTTCCTCCGCGGACGCACCGGCGCGTATACGGGCCTGGATGTCGCGGGGGCGGAGGTGGCTCTCCACCTCGATCTCGATCTGGCCGAGGCGGGGGCGGTCACCGCGGACGGCCGCACGCAGCCGCTCGTCGATCGGAAGGGTGTACTCCGTTGCGTCGGCAGCCTTGAGCACCAGCCGTGTGCCGTCATTGGAGACGGCCACGACACGCAGTTCGGGCATGGGGACCTCCCGGGTGGTGCCTGCCGACGTCACGTGCGTCGCTGCTTCCGCTTGTCGAGTGTGGCCTGCCCGGGTGCAGCCTGCCACAACCTTGCCGAGTTGCCCGGCGTGTCGGGCACGGGCCCGGGACCGCCGTTATGGCACGGTTACCTATTCGCAACGCTAAGTGACCAACTCCATCACCCTGGGCAACAATCCCCCTCCTGGCGGTCCTTGAAGGTCGCGGACGCCCTGGCGGGAGACCGGACCCAGGGCTCGCAACAGTACTCCATTTGGACCACGTGCGTGGATTGGCGCGCCACCCAACTTCGGGCATCCGGCGCCACTTGGCCGTCACAAGGCGGGCCCAGCGATCATGAACGTGGCGTACTTCACGGAATCACCAGAAATGGAACTTTTGATTTCGGCGGTACGTCCCCCTCTCGTACAACTGGCCGACCAGGTACGGGAAAGGCAGGCAAGATCCCGGCATGCGTGAAAGGTCCGATGTCATGCACGAGCCGGACAGCGGGGAGGAGGTGAAGCACAAGCGCATCGATCTGAACGTGCCCCAGGTGGCGGGTGGCGCCGTCGCCGCGGTGGTGGCCGCCAAACTCGCCTCGTACTTCGGGGTGTACGGCACCATCCTGGGCGCCGGTGTGGTGAGTGTGATCGCCACGTGTGGCGGCTCGGTCTTCCAGCACTTCCTCAAGCGCACCGGCGAGCAGATCCGCGAGGTGAAGGTCCCGGCCCGGCCGGGCGACGCGACACGGGCGTCCCCCGAAGCCCCGGGCCCGCAGAGGCAGTCCGCGAAGACCGCCGGCCCGGACCTCCAGCACCCGCCCCGACCGGGCGAATTCACCGAGGGAACCGTCTACCGCGCGCGGGTGCGGAGCTGGAAGCGGCCCGTTGTCGCCGCTGCCCTGGTCTTCGGCGTCACGATGGCCGGGATCACCACCTATGAGCTGGCGTCCGGCGAGAGCTTCAGCGGCGGCGGCAGCACCACCGTGGGCAACGCCTTCTCCGGCGGAGGCAAGTCCTCCGGAAACACCGGGGACCCGGACCCCGGCGACGGCTCCGCCACCACACCCACCCCCGGAGCGAGCCAGGACACCCCGGGCGGCCCGGGCGCCACCCCGTCCGACGGCGCCACTTCCGGCGACGGTACGGAGACCGGCCCCACGCCGACGCCGAGCGGATCCCCGGGCGAGGGCACCGGTGGCACCGGTGAAACGGACGGGCAGGGGTCCGGCGACGGATCGCCCCCGGACACCGCCCCACCCAGCGCGCCGGCTACGACCCCAGCACCCTCCGCAAGTAGTCGTTCTGGAACCGCCGTTCCGGATCAAGACGGTCCCGCAGCGCCGTGAACTCCGCGAAGCGCGGGTAGACCTCGGCGAAGTACCCGGCGTCGCGCGTGTGCACCTTGCCCCAGTGCGGCCGGCCCTCGTGCGCGGTGAAGATGCGCTCGGCGGCGGTGAAGTACGACTGATAGGGCGTGCCCCGGAACATGTGCACCGCAATGTACGCCGACTCGCGGCCCGCCGCGGTGGACAGCGCGAGGTCGTCGGCCGGGGCCGTGCGCACCTCGACGGGGTAGCTGACCCGCAGCCGGGACCGCTCGATCATGGCCTTCAGTTCGCGCAGGGTCTCTTTCAGGGCCGCGCGCGGGACGGCGTACTCCATCTCCATAAAACGCACCCGGCGCGGGGAGGTGAAGACCTTGTACGGGATGTCGGTGTACGTACGCGTGGACCACCCGTGACTGGCGATCCGCGCGATCGTCGGGACCGTGGTGGGCACCGCGCGGCCGATCATGTTCGCCACCTGCCAGGCCCCGTTGGAGACGAGTTCCTCCTCGACCCAGTTGCTGATCCGGCCGACGGGCTGCTCGGGCCCCGCGCTGCGGTTGTTGCGCTTGGTGCTGCAACGCTCCGTGTGGGGGAACCAGTAGAACTCGAAGTGCTCGTTCTCGGCGACGTGTTCGTCGAAGTCGGCGACGACCCGGTCGAACGGCATGGGTTCCTCCCGCGCGGTGAGCAGGAAGAGCGGCTCCACGGCGAAGGTGATCGCGCTGACGACCCCGAGCGCGCCGAGGCCGACCCGCGCGGCGGCGAAGATCTCCGGGTTCTCCTTCTCGGAGCAGGTGAGGACCGTGCCGTCCGCGGTGACCATTTCGAGTGCCCGGATCTGCGCGGCGAGGGAGGCGGTCTCGCGGCCCGTGCCGTGGGTGCCGGTGCTGGTGGCGCCGGAGACCGTCTGCTCCATGATGTCGCCCATGTTGGTCAGCGACAGTCCCTCGCGTGCGAGGGCCGTGTTGAGTCGCTTGAGCGGGGTGCCGGACTCGACGGTGACCGTCCCCGCCTCGCGGTCGATGTCACGTATCCCGGTCAACAGTTGAGGGCGGATCAACACCCCGTCGGTGGCGGCGATCGACGTGAAGGAGTGGCCGCTGCCGACCGCCTTCACCGTCAGCCCGTCCTCCGCCGCCCCGCGTACCGCCGCGACCAGTTCCTCGACCGAGGCGGGTGTGACCTCCCGCGCGGCACGGGTGACGACATTGCCGCCCCAGTTACGCCGCGTGCCGTTCTTCCCGCTCGTTGTGCTGCTCAACGGAGCCTCCCCGACCCGGAGCCGGCCGCTTGAGCCGGCGGTACCCGAGGAAACCGACCGCGACCGCGACGGCCCCGGCCACCGCCGGAACCCCGTACCCGGCGCGCGCGCCGGCCGCGTCGATCACCCAGCCGGCCGCCGAGGAGCCGAGGGCGACACCCACGGCCAGCCCGGTACTGATCCAGGTCATGCCCTCGGTCAGTTGCGCGCGTGGTACGTGCTGTTCGATGAGGGACATCGTCGTGATCATCGTGGGAGCGATGGACAGACCCGCAACGAACAGCGCCACGGCCAGAAACGGCAAGTTTCCGACCAGTAGGAGGGGGATCATACTCACGGCCATGGCGCAGATGCCCAGCAGCCAGCGAGGTTCGGGTGCCCCCTTGAAGTGCATCAGCCCGAAGACCATGCCCGCCGCACAGGATCCGGCCGCGTAGACCGCGAGGACGACACTGGCCGCGCTCTTGTGGCCCTGCTCGTCAGCGAACGCCACGGTGACCACGTCGACCGCGCCGAAGATCGCGCCGGTCGCCACGAACGTCGTCACCAGGACCTGGAGGCCGGGGGAGCGCATGGCCGAACCGGCGCTCTGCTGCTCGCGCGGGTGCGGGGCCGGCTCGGTGGCCCGCTGCGCGGTCAGCCAGAAGACACCGACCGCCAGGAAGCAGGCGGCGATGAGCGGTCCGGCCTCGGGGAACCAGGCCGTGGACAGACCGATCGAGATGATCGGCCCGAAGATGAAGCACACCTCGTCGACGACCGACTCGAAGGAGTAGGCGGTGTGCAGTTGCGGCGTCCCCCGGTACAGCGCGGCCCAGCGGGCCCGCACCATCGCGCCGACACTCGGCACACAGCCGATCCCGACACAGGCCACGAACAGCACCCAGTCCGGCCACTCGTAGTGCGCCGCGAGCAGCAGCAGGGCCGCCGCGACGAGCGACACCAGCGTCGCCGGACGCAGGATCCGCCGCTGCCCGTACCGGTCGACGAGCCGGGACACCTGGGGGCCGGCCGCCGCGGCCGACAGCGCGATGGTCGCCGAGAGCGCGCCCGCGAGGCCGTACCGCCCGGTCAGCTGCGAGACCATCGTGACCACGCCGACGCCCATCATCGACAGCGGCATCCGGCCGAGGAAGCCGGCCGTGGCGAAACCCCTGGTGCCGGGGGCGGCGAACAGGGCGCGGTAGGGGCTGGGCACGTGGTCTCCGGCGGTTCGGAAGGGTCGGTCGGCCGAGCGGGCCGGCCGAGGCCGGGCACGGCCCGGCGGACAGGGCGCCTCGCGGCGGTGTCAGGCGTAAAGATGGCCGATACAGCTTACGAGTGAGGCGACCCTAACGCACCCGCTCCGACGCCCTTCGACCGCGTCGGGCACCCCGCCGTTTCCACGCCGTCAGTGCCGGGTGGCAGGATCGGAGACATGCCAGACGCGCTCGATGCCACTCCCTACGACGCCCTTCTCCTGCTCTCGTTCGGCGGCCCGGAGGGCCCGGACGACGTGGTCCCCTTCCTGGAGAACGTGACACGCGGGCGCGGCATCCCCAGGGAACGCCTCAAGGAAGTCGGGCAGCACTACTTCCTGTTCGGCGGGGTCAGCCCGATCAACGACCAGAACCGCGCCCTGCTCGACGCCCTCCGCAAGGACTTCGCGGAGCACGGCCTCGACCTGCCGGTCCACTGGGGCAACCGCAACTGGGCGCCGTATCTGACCGACACCCTGCGCGAGCTGGTCCAGGAGGGCCGCCGCCGCGTCCTGGTCCTCACCACCAGCGCCTACGCCTCCTACTCGGGCTGCCGGCAGTACCGCGAGAACCTCGCCGACGCGCTGGCCGCCCTCCAGGCCGAGGGCCTGGAGCCGCCCAGGGTCGACAAGCTGCGGCACTACTTCAACCACCCCGGCTTCCTGGAGCCCATGGTCGAAGGCGTGCTCCGGTCCCTGGCCGACCTTCCCGAGGACGTCCGCGACGGTGCCCACATCGCCTTCACGACCCACTCCATCCCGGACGCGGCGGCCGACACCTCCGGCCCGGTCGAGGACCACGGCGACGGCGGCGCGTACGTCGCACAGCACCTGGACGTCGCCCGGTTCATCGCCGACGCGGTCCGCGAGCGCACCGGCGTCGACCACCCCTGGCAGCTCGTCTACCAGTCCCGCTCCGGCGCCCCGCACATCCCCTGGCTGGAGCCCGACATCTGCGACCACCTGGAGACGCTGCACGGCGAGGGCGTCCCGGCCGTCGTCATGGCCCCCATCGGCTTCGTCTCCGACCACATGGAGGTCCTCTACGACCTCGACACGGAGGCCACGGCCAAGGCCGCGGAACTGGGCCTGCCGGTCCGCCGGTCGGCGACCGTCGGCGCCGACCCCCGCTTCGCCGCCGCGGTCCGCGAACTGATCACCGAGCGCGCCGCGACCGAACGGGGCCGGGAGATCACCCCGTGCGCCCTCGGCACCCTCGGCGCGAGCCACAACGTCTGCCCCGTGGGCTGCTGTCCGGCCCGCACCGCGCGCCCCGCCGCCGCGGGCGCCGACAGCCCCTACGCGTGAGGACTCCTGTGACGGACCCCCTGCACACCGACCTGCTCGCCCTCGCCCAGCAGGCCGCCGCCCGCGCGGGCGCGCTCCTGCGCGACGGCCGCCCCGCCGACCTGGCCGTGGCCGCCACCAAGTCCAGCCCCATCGACGTCGTGACCGAGATGGACATCGCCGCCGAGAAGCTGATCACCGCCGTGATCTCCGAGGTCCGTCCCGACGACGGCTTCCTCGGCGAGGAGGGCGCCTCCGTCGAGGGCACCAGTGGCGTCCGCTGGGTGATCGACCCCCTCGACGGCACCGTCAACTACCTCTACGGCCTGCCCACCTGGTCCGTCTCCATCGCCGCCGAGCAGGACGGCGAGACCGTCGTCGGCGTCGTCGCGATCCCGATGCGCGGCGAGACCTTCCACGCGGTACGCGGCGGCGGCGCCCACGCCACCGGCGCCTGGGACGGCGAGCGCCGCCTCGCCTGCCGGCCCACCGCGCCCCTGGAGCAGTCCCTGGTCTCCACGGGCTTCAACTACGTCGCCGAGGTCCGCGCGCACCAGGCCCAGGTCGCCGCCCGGCTCGTCCCGCTGCTGCGCGACATCCGCCGGGGCGGATCGGCCGCGGTCGATCTCTGCGACGTGGCCTGCGGCCGCCTCGACGGCTACTACGAGCGGGGCCTGAACGCCTGGGACATGGCGGCGGGCGACCTGATCGCGCGGGAGGCGGGCGCCCTGACCGGCGGCCGGCCCGGAGAACGCCCCTCACGCGATCTGGCGGTCGCGGGTACCCCGGGCGTCTTCGAGCCCCTCCAGGAGCTCCTGGAGACCTTCGGAGCCTGGCACGACTGACCTCCGCGGACCCCGTCCGCCCTCGGCGGACCCGCGACCGGTTCCGCGGACCCCGGACACGACTGAGCCCCGGTGCTGGATTCACCGGGGCTCGGCCGTGTTGCGTGTGTGCTGGTCGGAAGCTTGTGCGGGTATGGAGGTATTTCAAGGTGCCGAAGCCTGCAAGGTACTGCGCATGTGCTGGATCAGACGCTGGTGACGCCGACTTCCACGCCGTGCTCCGCCGCGAGACGGCGCAGGTCGTCGAGCTCGCCCTGCTCCACCTCGACGAGGAAGTCGTCGCCCTCGTCCAGTGCGCGCGTAAGGTCGGACTCGGTCGCCCTTATGCGCTGCAGAAGTCCTGCGGTGAATGCGTCCATGCTGCGCCCCCTCGTCCTGGGTCGTGGGTCTTGTGGCACGGGGGTGTGCCGTTCAGAAGGGGCGATCACGTCTCCGTAAGTGCCCAGCACGACCGCGCCGGGCGGCGACGGTGCCGGACACCCACGCCCACTCTGCGAGGGGTGGACCGTGGAGCGCCGCATGGTGCAACGGCGCAAGCAGAGCGTGATCGCGGGGTGTAAAGCCGTCCTCCCCCCGCTCCCTTCCGTGGAAACCTCAACCGGAGGAGAAAGTCCGGCATTCCCGCCCGGCGGCACGAGATCCGACGCCCCGACGGCTACCCGGCAGTCACATGGCCGCCCACGGCTTACCGCCGACTTACGGCCGAAAAGGGCAGGATGGACGCCAACACTCCCCAGAGACCCCTACCCGCGTGCGCGGCTTCGCGCTACGCGGGTGGACACAGGAAGGACAGCGACGTGCGCGTACTCGTCGTCGAGGACGAGCAACTGCTCGCCGATGCGGTGGCCACCGGACTGCGCCGGGAGGCCATGGCCGTCGACGTCGTGTACGACGGTGCGGCCGCCCTCGAGCGCATCGGCGTCAACGACTACGACGTGGTCGTCCTCGACCGTGACCTCCCCCTGGTGCACGGCGACGACGTCTGCCGGAAGATCGTCGAGCTCGGCATGCCCACCCGCGTGCTGATGCTGACGGCCTCCGGCGACGTCAGCGACCGTGTCGAGGGACTGGAGATCGGCGCCGACGACTACCTCCCCAAGCCCTTCGCCTTCAGCGAGCTGATCGCGCGCGTGCGGGCCCTGGGCCGGCGCACCAGTGTCCCGCTGCCGCCGGTCCTGGAGCGCGCCGGCATCAAGCTCGACCCGAACCGCCGCGAGGTCTTCCGCGACGGCAAGGAGATCCAGCTGGCACCCAAGGAGTTCGCGGTGCTGGAGGTGCTGATGCGCAGCGAGGGAGCGGTGGTCTCCGCCGAGCAGCTCCTGGAGAAGGCCTGGGACGAGAACACCGACCCGTTCACCAACGTCGTGCGCGTGACCGTCATGACGCTGCGTCGCAAGCTGGGCGAGCCCCCGGTCATCGTGACCGTCCCGGGCTCCGGATACCGGATCTGATAGCACGTGACGACCACTCCCGCGCCCCCCCAGGCGCCCCCCAAGCCCACGTGGGACCCCCGGAGGCCGGTGCCGCCCATCCCGTGGCTGCGCCCCACCATCCGGATACGGCTCACGCTGCTCTACGGCGGCATGTTCCTGATCGCGGGAATCCTGCTGCTGTCGATCATCTACCTGCTGGCGGCGAACGCGCTGAACGTGGGCAGCCAGCTGCCCTTCAAGGTGCTCTCGGGCCAGGTGGCCAGCGACATCTGCAACTTCCCGAGCGAGCTGGGCGCGGCCGCGCTCAACAACGCGATGGACGAGTGCGTCAACCAGCAGCGCCAGCACGCGCTGGACGACCTGCTCAGCCGCTCCCTGCTGACCCTGCTCGGCCTCGCGGTGATCGCCTTCGCCTTCGGCTACGCGATGGCCGGCCGGGTGCTCTCGCCGCTCGGCCGGATCACCCGTACCGCCCGCGCGGTGGCCGGTTCGGACCTGTCGCGCCGGATCGAGCTGGACGGACCGGAGGACGAGCTCAAGGAGCTGGCCGACACCTTCGACGACATGCTGGAGCGCCTCCAGCGCGCGTTCACCGCACAGCAGCGCTTCGTCGGCAACGCCTCCCACGAGCTGCGCACCCCGCTCGCGATCAACCGCACGCTCCTGGAGGTGCACCTGTCGGATCCGAACGCGCCGGTGGAGCTCCAGCAGCTCGGCAAGACACTGCTGGCCACCAACGAGCGCAGTGAGCAGCTCGTCGAGGGCCTGCTGCTGCTCGCCCGCAGCGACAACCAGATCGTCGAGCGCAAGCCCGTCGACCTCGCCGAGGTCGCCTCGCAAGCCATCGATCAGGTGTACGGCGAGGCGGAGGCCAAGGGTGTGGAGATCCGCGGTACGCGCGAGCCGGCGGTGGTCCAGGGCAACGGTGTCCTGTTGGAGCGGATCGCGCTGAACCTCGTACAGAACGCCGTGCGGTACAACATCGCGGAGGACGGCTGGGTCGAGGTGAACTCGGGGATCCAGCACGGTCACGCGGTGCTGGTGGTCACGAACACCGGCCCGGTGGTGCCGGCGTACGAGATCGACAACCTCTTTGAGCCGTTCCGGCGGCTGCGCACCGAGCGCACGGGAAGCGACAAGGGCGTGGGTCTCGGCCTGTCCATCGCGCGGTCCGTGGCGAGGGCGCACGGCGGGCACATCGCGGCGCAGCCGCGTGAAGGAGGCGGGCTCGTGATGCGTGTCACCCTTCCCGTCTGAGATCATGTCGCCGACACACGCGGGGATGTTCGCTTTGCGCTGAATTTTCAAGCAGCGGACGGAGCAGTCCCATGTGTGATCGATCACAAGGGCGATTTTCCGGCCATATACTCTCCGTGATCGTTTGAGTCGTCGGAAAGCCGGGAAAATCCGGGTTTTCCGGGGCCTTGATCACGGGAAGTACACGGTGAGACGCCTTTGAAGTGCGGCATTGGGACCGTGTACGGTCCGCTTCGCCATCCAAGCCGATCACTCTGTGGGAATCCGGTTGGGTGTCGATTGAGTAACAGACCTTGATGTGAGGCAAAATCTCCGCCTCGGGTCGGGCACAAGTCCGGCCTCTCACGCGTTACGTGCGCTGGAGACACCGCTAGACACCCAGAGGGGGAGAGCGACATGGCAACCGACTACGACACCCCACGCAAGACCGACGACGACGTCGACTCGGACAGCCTGGAAGAACTGAAGGCCCGGCGGAACGACAAGTCCGCCTCGGCCGTCGACGTGGACGAGTTCGAGGCCGCAGAAGGCCTGGAGCTGCCCGGCGCCGACCTTTCGAACGAGGAACTGGCCGTCCGGGTACTGCCGAAGCAGCAGGACGAGTTCACCTGCATGAGCTGCTTCCTGGTCCACCACCGCAGCCAGCTGGCCCGGGAGAAGAACGGTCAGCCGATCTGCCGCGACTGCGACTGAGGGCGGGTCGGGCATGACCGGCTCGACCCCTCCCTGGAAGCGCCGCTTCCCCCGACGGGGAGCGGACACGGGACCGACGGACGGTCCCAGGCGCGTACGTGACGACGAGCGGGGCCCCTTCGAAGAGGGAGCCTCCGACCCGGAAGCTGCCCCTGCGGGGACGGCCTCGCTCGAACCGGCGGCCTGCCGGACCGACCTCCCGGCACCGCTGGAGGGCCCCGCGCCCGCCGCCCGTCGCCGGGCGGCGGTCATCCGGGACCGGGCCAGGGACCTGGCCAAGGAAGGCGCCCGCAAGGGCGGCAACCGGGCCAGGACCTCCCTGGCCCTTCTCGCCGACCGCATCATCGACCTGGCCCCGCGGGTCCCCGTACGGGACCTGGCGACCCTGCGCAGGCATTTCCCCGGCCTCGGGCCCGACCAGATCGCGGACAAGCTGATCGCCGGAGCGGCGAACGCCTCGGCGACCGTCGGAGCGGGGATCGGCGCGGCCGCGATGATGCCCGTCCCGCCCGCGATGCCGACCGAACTGGCGGCGGAGGTGACCGGTGTCGCCGCGATCGAGCTGAAGCTGATCGCCGAACTGCACGAGGTCTACGGCCTCAGACCGCCCGGCAACCTCAAGGAGCGCAGCACGGCCTATCTGCGGTCGTGGGCCGGCGAGCGCGGCATCGACGTCCTGAAACCGGCGTCGGTCAACTCCGCACTCGGTGGCCAGCTGAAGCGCGAACTGCGCCAGCAGATCATGAAGCGCATGGTGCGCAACATGCCGAACCTGATGCCGTTCATGGTGGGCGCCGCCGTCGGCGCGGTCATGAACCGCCGGGACACCAAGAAGCTCGCGGCCCGGGTCCGCGGTGACCTGCGCAGAATGCAGGTGCCGTGGGACGCGCTCAGCGAGCTGCCGGTGCTGGAGCAGCCGGCCAGACCGCTGCCCCTCGGGGACGACCCCAAGCAGCTGGGCCCCTGACCGGCCCCGCCCGTCAGGCCACCGCCGCCCTGGCCTGCCGTACCGCCTCCAGCAGACGCTCCGGCTCGCGCGTCGACAGATACAGATACGGCGTGGGGTCCTCCGGATCCGTCACCTCGATCCGCACAGCTGTCGGAATGTAGGCGCGCAGCAGCATAAAGGCGCGTGTGTCGGCCTTGTACGTGCGCCAGGCGCGCGCCTCCTCCGGGTCCAGCACGTGCGCCTCGCCCAGGGCCGTCACCGGGATCTTCGCGTCGCCCGCGATCAGCGAACCGCCCACCACCCGCAGCCGGATCGAGCCGTACGAACTCGCCGCCACCGCCGCGACCGCGGTGCCGCCGACCAGGCCGCCGAGCAGCGGCAGCGTGCCGAACGGCAACAGGACCAGTGCCATGGCGACACCGACCAGCAGGGAAACGGCCCACCACGACTTGGGCGCGGTGAGACGTTCTTCGAACGGGGTGGCGGAGGGCTCCATACCGTCAAGCTTGGCATGGTGTCCGCTTCGTGCCATCGGCAGGGCAGGCGTCGGCAAAGCCGCCGGGCACGGCGGTGATGGGCACCGGCCGGGCGGGTAAGGTCTGCGCCGTGAGTGGTACTTCCGCGGTCCTGAGGCCGCCGGCCGACGCCGTGCCGCCGGTACGGCACCCCGACGCTCCCGTCCCCGGCGAGCTGCTGGGCGCGCACTACGGCGAGTGTTTCGGCTGCGGCGGAGATCAGCCGCACGGCCTGCACCTGGAGGCCCGCGCGGGCGACGGTGTGTCGATCACCGCCGAGTTTCTCGTCCGGCCCGCCCATCAGGGCGCGCCCGGCCTCGCGCACGGCGGCGTCCTGGCCACCGCGCTCGACGAGACACTCGGCTCGCTGAACTGGCTGCTGCGCACGATCGCGGTGACCGGCCGCCTGGAGACCGACTTCGTGCGGCCCGTGCCGGTCGGCACCACCCTGCACCTGGCGGCCGAGGTGGTCGCCGTGGCCGGGCGGAAGATCTACTCCAGGGCCACCGGGCGCATCGGCGGCCCCGACGGACCGGTCGCCGTCCGCGCGGACGCCCTCTTCATCGAGGTGAAGGTCGACCACTTCGTCGACAACGGCCGCCCGGAGGAGATCCGGGCCGCCATGAACGACCCCGACCAGATCCGGCGCACCCGCGCCTTCGAGGTGAACCCGTGAGCCGCGACCCGCTGAACGTCCTGGTCCGCCGCGTCGACCCGGACGTACCGCTGCCCGCGTACGCGCAGCCGGGCGACGCCGGGGCCGATCTGCGGACCACCGAGGCGTGCGAGCTGAAGCCCGGCGAGCGGACCGTGCTGCCCACGGGGGTGTCCGTGGCGCTCCCCGAGGGGTACGCGGCCTTCGTACACCCCAGATCCGGTCTGGCCGCCCGCTGCGGTGTCGCCCTCGTGAATGCCCCGGGGACGGTTGATGCCGGGTACCGTGGGGAGATCAAGGTGATCCTGGTGAATCTCGACCCGCGCGAGGCTGTGCGGTTCGAGCGCTTCGACCGGATTGCCCAACTGGTCGTCCAACAGGTCGAGAGGGTCCGCTTCCAGGAGGTGGCGGAACTTCCCGGCTCGGCGCGGGCCGAAGGGGGCTTCGGGTCCACCGGGGGCCATGCGTCCGTGGACGGGACGAGCCGCGCACACAGCGGTATGAGCGGCACAACAAGCGGCACAAGCGGTCATGCCGCCGCGGGCGGCACGACGGGTGGGTATCGATACGCTTCGGTCGTATCCGACCGGGAAGGACAGTGACGTGTTCGGACGTCGCAAGAAGAAGGATGCCGCCGAGGACGCGGCCGGCGAGGCCGAGCAGGTCGTCGACAGTGTCGACACTGAGGCGGACGACGAGGGCGAAGGCACGCGCGAGCGGGTGAGGCTCGAACCCGAGCCGCGGCCCGACGGGCCCTGGGACAGCACCGAGGTGCGCGATCCGGCCGAGGGCCGGGTCGACCTGGGCGGCATGTTCGTACCGGGTGTCGACGGCATGGAGCTGCGGGTCGAGGTGGCCGGTGACGCCATCGTCGCGGCGACGGTCGTGCTGCGCGACAGCGCGGTCCAGTTGCAGGCCTTCGCCGCTCCCAAGCGCGAGGGCATCTGGGGCGAGGTGCGCGAGGAGATCGCCACCGGCATCACCCAGCAGGGCGGCATCGTCGACGAGGTCGAGGGTTCGCTGGGCTGGGAGCTGCGGGCCCAGGTGCCGGTGCAGCTGCCGGACGGCACGAGCGGTTTCCAGGTCGTGCGGTTCATCGGTGTCGACGGCCCGCGCTGGTTCCTGCGCGGAGTGATCTCCGGGCAGGGCGCGGTGCAGCCGCAGGCGGCCGGTCTGCTGGAGAACATCTTCCGTGACACGGTCGTGGTCCGTGGCGAGGGCCCGATGGCGCCCCGCGACCCGATCGTCCTGAAGCTGCCGAACGACGCGCAGATGGTGCCCGAGGGCGTCCAGCAGGAGGAGCAGGCCGGTTCCCGCTTCTCCGGCGGCATGGGCCAGCTTCAGCGCGGACCGGAGATCACCGAGGTCCGCTGAGTCCGCGGGCGGGGGGGGCGAGCCCCCTGCCCCGCTTCCTATGTACCGACGGGCCGTACTCTCCCCATCCGGGGGGTACGGCCCGTCGGCGTTCCCGGCCGCGCACGGGTGCTGAGCCCGGGTCACCGTGCGGTGTTCGCTGTTGTGCTGCGGCATGCCGCCGGTGCTCCGGCTCTCCGGCTTTCCGGCGGGGATGTACACCCGCTGTCGCGGTCCGGGCGTCCGGCGCTCGCGGTCCAGGTTTCGGCAGCGCTCAGGTGTTCCCGGCTTTTTCCGGCGGAGTCGGTCCGTGCCGTAACTCTTGACGTGCCTTTGGTCCATACCTATCGTCTCGCCAACGCTCATGTTCACAAAGGAAGTTCTGGTTCACATACAAGAACGGATGGACCTCCGCGATGCCGAACACCCCCACGCGGTACCGCCGTAGAGGCGCGTTCCTCACCGTCACCACCGCGGTCGCGACCCTCGTCGCCGGGCTGCTCGCCTGGCCCGGCGCCGACCGGGCCGAAGCCGCCCCCGCGACCTTCACGCACCCCGGTGTCACCGTCTCCAAGACCCAGCTCGACTTCACCCGCGACAAGGTCCTCGCCGGCGCCCAGCCCTGGAAGGGCGCCTACGACCAGATGATGGCGAGCAAGTACGCCAGCCAGAGCCGGGTGCCCAAGCCCCGCGCGGTCGTGGAGTGCGGCTCGTACTCCAACCCCAACAACGGCTGTACCGACGAGCGCGAGGACGCGATCGCCGCGTACACCAACGCACTCGCCTGGTACATCACCAAGGACGCCCGCTACGCGCAGAAGTCCATCCAGCTGATGGACGCCTGGTCGAACACCATCACCGACCACACCAACAGCAACGCGCCGCTCCAGACCGGCTGGGCCGCCTCCTCCTGGCCCAAGGCCGCCGAGATCATCAAGCACACCTACACCGGCGGCTGGCCCAACTCCGGCCGGTTCGGCACGATGCTGCGCAACGTCTACCTCCCCGAGATCATCAACGGCTCCAACTCCAACGGGAACTGGGAGCTGTCGATGATGGAGGCCGCCCTCGGCATCTCCGTCTTCCTGGAGGACCGGGCGTCGTACGACAAGGCCATGGCCACCTTCCGTACCCGCACCGCGGCCTTCGTCTACCTGACCTCCGACGGCGCGTACCCGAAGACCAAGCCCAGCCAGAACCTCAACACACCCGCGAAGATCATCAGCTACTGGCAGGGCCAGTCGACCTTCGTCAACGGCCTCACCCAGGAGACCTGCCGCGACTTCACCCACACCGGGTACGGCATCTCCGCCATCTCGCACGTCGCCGAGACCAGCCGCATCCAGGGCCAGGACCTCTACGGCACCGACGTCGGCGAGCGGCTGCGGCACGCACTCGGCTTCCAGGCCAAGTACGAGCTCGGCGAAGCCGCCCCCAGCTGGCTGTGCGGCGGCACCATCCACCGCGGCCTCGGACCGATCACCGAGGTCGGCTACAACGCCATGCACAACCGCCTCGGCCACGCGATGGCCAACACCGAGACGCTGACCCAGCGCAACCGCCCCTCCGCCAGCAACAACCTGTTCGTCGCCTGGGAGACCCTCACCCACGGCGACAATCCCAACTGACCCGTTGATCGGCCGGGCGCCGCACGGACATACTGGCGCCCGGCCCACGGGGGGAGAACGGTCATGAACCAGGTGGTCACCGAGACCATGGTCGGTGTCGAGGACGTGCACAAGTCGTTCGGACGCGGCGCCGCCGCCGTGCACGCCCTGCGCGGGGTCTCCTTCACCATCCCGCGCGGTGAACTGGTCGCCCTCAAGGGCCGCTCCGGCTCGGGCAAGACCACCCTGCTCAACATCGTCGGCGGACTCGACGCACCGGACCGGGGCCGTATCACCCTGGACGGCCGGGAACTCACCGGGCTCGGCGAGAACGGCCTGCTGGAGCTGCGCCGGGACCGCATCGGCTTCGTCTTCCAGTCCTTCGGGCTGATCCCCATCCTCACCGCCGCCGAGAACGTCGGCGTCCCCCTGCGGCTGCGCAAGACCGACCCGCGCGAGCGCGAGGAGCGTGTGGAGCTGCTGCTCGCCCTCGTCGGCCTCGCCGACCACGCGGCCCAGCGGCCCGGCGAGCTCTCCGGCGGCCAGCAGCAGCGCGTAGCCATCGCCCGCGCCCTCGCCAACAACCCGGCGCTGCTCATCGCCGACGAGCCCACCGCCCAGCTCGACGCGGAGACCGGCCACGCCGTGATGGAGCTCCTCAAGGCGGTCGTACGCAGTGAGAACGTCACCGCGCTCGTCGCCACGCACGACGCGACCCTGCTCGATCTGGCCGACCGGGTGCTGGAGCTGAGCGACGGCGAGATCGTCGAGGCCTGACCGGCGCCCGGAGCATCAGGGTTCTGTCAAAGACGTCCGCCGACCCACCTCTCGTCCCTTTTGTCGGCATCGTTGGCCGTAAGGTCTACGCTGCGTACGCAGTGGTGACGGGAAGACAATGGGGACATGGCACGCGGCAAGCTTCGGATCTACCTCGGTGCGGCACCGGGCGTCGGCAAGACGTACGCGATGCTCTCCGAGGCCCACCGCCGGGTGGAGCGGGGCACCGACTGCGTGGTCGCGTTCGTCGAACACCACGGGCGGCCGCGCACCGAGGTGATGCTGCACGGCCTGGAGCAGATCCGGCGGCGTGAGCTGGAGTACCGCGGCGGCACCTTCACCGAGATGGACGTGGACGCCGTCCTCGCCCGCCGGCCCAAGGTCGCCCTCGTCGACGAACTGGCCCACACCAACGTGCCCGGCTCCCGCAACCTCAAGCGCTGGCAGGACGTGGAGGAACTCCTCGCCGCCGGCATCGACGTCGTCTCCACGGTCAACATCCAGCACCTGGAGTCTCTCGGTGACGTCGTCGAGGCCATCACCGGTGTACGGCAGCAGGAGACCGTCCCCGACGAGGTCGTGCGGCGCGCGGACCAGATCGAGCTGGTCGACATGTCGCCCGAGGCGCTGCGCCGCCGCATGGCGCACGGCAACATCTACCAGCCGGACAAGGTCGACGCGGCCCTGTCCAACTACTTCAGACCCGGCAACCTCACCGCCCTGCGCGAACTCGCCCTGCTGTGGGTCGCCGACCGCGTCGACGAGTACCTCACCGAGTACCGCAGCGAGCACCGGGTCTCCCGGATCTGGGGCTCGCGCGAGCGGATCGTCGTCGGACTGACCGGCGGACCCGAGGGCCGGACCCTGATCCGCCGGGCCGCCCGGCTCGCCGAGAAGGGCGCGGGCGGCGAGGTCCTCGCCGTCTACATCGCCCGCAGCGACGGCCTCACCGCCGCCTCCCCGAAGGAACTCGCCGTCCAGCGCACCCTCGTCGAGGACCTCGGCGGCACCTTCCACCACGTCGTCGGCGACGACATTCCCGCCGCCCTGCTGGACTTCGCGCGGGGCGTCAACGCCACCCAGATCGTGCTGGGCTCCTCGCGCCGCAAGGCCTGGCAGTACATGTTCGGACCCGGCGTCGGCGCCACCGTCGCCCGCGAGTCGGGACCCGACCTCGACGTGCACATCGTCACCCACGAGGAGGCCGCCAAGGGGCGCGGACTGCCCGTGGCCCGGGGCGCCCGGCTCGGCCGGGCCCGGATCGTCTCCGGCTGGGTCGTCGGACTCGCCGGACCCGCCGTGCTGTCGGTGCTGCTCAACACCATCGACATCGGCCTCGCCAACGACATGCTGCTGTTCCTCACGGTCGTCGTGGCGTCGGCCCTGCTCGGCGGCCTCTACCCGGCGCTCGCCTCGGCGGCCTTCGGGTCCCTGCTGATCAACTACTTCTTCACCACCCCGCTGCACCGGCTGACCATCGCCGACCCCAAGAACATCGTCGCGCTGGTGATCTTCTTTGGCGTCGCCGTGTCCGTGGCCTCCGTCGTCGACACCGCCGCCCGGCGCACCCACCAGGCCGCCCGGCTGCGCACCGAGTCGGAGATACTCTCCTTCCTCGCGGGCAACGTGCTGCGCGGCGAGACCAGCCTGGAAGCCCTCCTGGAACGGGTCCGCGAGACCTTCGGCATGGAGTCGGCGGTCCTGCTGGAACGCGAGAGCGACGTCGACCCCTGGGCCTGTGTGGGCCGCGCCGGCGCCGGACCGGCCCCGAAGCGGCCCGAGGACGCCGACGTCGACGTACCGATCGGCGACCACATGGCCCTCGCCCTGACCGGCCGGGTGCTGCCCGCCTCCGACCGGCGGGTGCTCGCCGCCTTCGCCGCCCAGGCCGCCGTCGTCCTGGACCGCCGCCGGCTGCGCGAGGAGGCCGACCAGGCCCGCACACTCGCCGAGGGCAACCGGATCCGTACGGCACTGCTGGCCGCCGTCAGCCACGACCTGCGCACCCCGCTGGCCAGTATCAAGGCGTCCGTGTCCAGCCTGCGCTCGCACGACGTGGCGTGGTCCGAGGAGGACCGGGCGGAGCTTCTCGAAGGGATCGAGGCGGGCGCGGACCGGCTCGACCACCTCGTCGGGAACCTGCTCGACATGTCCCGCCTCCAGACCGGCACCGTCACGCCGATCATCCGCGACATCGACGTCGACGAGGTGGTCCCCGTGGCGCTCGGCGGGGTCCCCGAGCAGAGCGTGGAGCTGGACATCCCGGAGACCCTCCCGATGGTCGCCGTGGACGCCGGACTGCTGGAGCGGTCGGTCGCCAACCTCGTCGAGAACGCCGTCAAGTACAGCCCGCCGGAGCGGCCCGTCCTGGTGGCCGCCAGCGCCCTCGCCGGCCGCGTCGAGGTCCGGGTGGTCGACCGCGGCCCCGGCGTCCCGGACGACGCCAAGGAACGCATCTTCGCCCCCTTCCAGCGCTATGGCGACGCCCCGCGCGGCGCCGGGGTCGGACTCGGCCTCGCCGTCGCCCGCGGCTTCGCCGAGGCCATGGGCGGCACGCTCACCGCCGAGGACACCCCGGGCGGCGGACTCACGATGGTGCTGTCGCTGCGCGCGGCACCGCCGCGGGAGACCCCGGGCGGCTCGCAAGAAGGGGCCGAGGGCCCCGTACACCCCGAAAGGCAGGCCTCATGACCCGGGTGCTCGTGATCGACGACGAGCCGCAGATCGTGCGCGCCCTCGTGATCAACCTCAGGGCCCGAAAGTACGAGGTCGACGCGGCCCACGACGGTGCCGCCGCCCTCCAGCTCGCCGCGGCCCGCCACCCCGACGTGGTCGTCCTCGACCTCGGTCTGCCCGACATGGACGGGGTCGAGGTGATCAGGGGCCTGCGCGGCTGGACCCGGGTGCCGATCATCGTCCTGTCCGCACGGCACACCTCCGACGAGAAGGTCGAGGCGCTCGACGCGGGCGCCGACGACTACGTCACCAAGCCCTTCGGCATGGACGAACTGCTCGCCCGGCTGCGGGCCGCCGTCCGCCGCGCGGAGCCCACCGGGGCCGGCGAGGACGACGTGATGGTGGAGACCGAGGACTTCACCGTCGACCTGGCCGCGAAGAAGGTCAACCGCGCGGGCCGGGACGTACGGCTCACCCCCACCGAGTGGCATCTGCTGGAGGTGCTCGTGCGCAACACGGGCCGCCTGGTCAGCCAGAAGCAGCTGCTCCAGGAGGTGTGGGGGCCGTCGTACGGGACCGAGACGAACTACCTGCGGGTGTACATGGCGCAGCTGCGCCGCAAGCTGGAGGCCGACCCGTCGCATCCGAAGCACTTCATCACCGAGCCGGGGATGGGGTACCGGTTCGAGAAGTGAGGTCCGCTCCCGATCGTCCGCTCCCGATCGTCCGCTCGTGACGGCAGCTCGTGCGGCCCGGCTGGTCACGGGGGGTAGCGGTTGACGGGCCCGGCCGAGGGGTACTTACGTGTCGGTGCACCCCGGTACGCTTCATACATGAGTGCTGTTCCTCGTTCCGAAAAGCCGGTGGGCCGGTTCCGGCGCATGCTTGACCGGCTCTCCTCTTCGCAGGAGGACCTGGAGTCCGAGGAGCTGCGGGAGGACGCCGAGATCGCGGGCTGTACGCGGATCGGTGACTGCCACGACCGACAGATAGTCACGGTTACTGGTACCTTGCGCACGGTCACGCTGCGGCCGCGGGCGGGAGTCCCGGCCCTGGAGGCCGAGTTGTTCGACGGCTCCGCCGCGCTGGACGTGGTGTGGCTGGGCCGGCGCTCCATCGTCGGGATAGAACCGGGCCGGAAGATGATCGCGTCCGGCCGGGTCTCGATGAGCCGGGGCCGCCGAGTGCTTTTCAACCCCAAGTACGAACTGAGACCCCTCGGACGGGAGTAGCCGGTGACGTCGCTCGACAAGCCGACCGAAGAGGGCCGGGAAGAGGCCCAGCAGGATGCGCGGGCGGTGACGGAAGCCGCGTTGTTCGAGGCCTTCGGCGGCATCCGCGGCATGGTCGAGACGGTGCTTCCGGGCCTGCTCTTCGTGACCATCTTCACGATCAACAAGGACCTGCACCTGTCGGCCATCGCCGCGCTCGCCGTGTCCCTGGTGCTCCTGGTGGTCCGGCTGGCCATGAAGGACACCGTGAAGCACGCCTTCAGCGGTGTCTTCGGCGTGGCCTTCGGTGTCGTGTTCGCGATGATGACGGGCAACGCCAAGGACTTCTACCTGCCGGGCATGCTGTACACCCTGGGCCTCGCCCTCGCGTACATCATCACCACGCTGTGCGGTGTCCCGCTGATCGGTCTGATGCTCGGCCCGGTCTTCAAGGAGAACCTCTCCTGGCGCACCCGCAACCCCGGCCGCAAGAAGGCGTACGCCAAGGCCAGCTGGGCCTGGGGCCTGATCCTGCTCGCCAAGTGCGCGATCCTCTTCCCGCTGTACTGGTGGGCCGACACGACCCAGCTCGGCTGGGTGCTGGTCTCCCTGAAGATCCCGCCGTTCCTGCTGGCCGTCTGGCTGACGTGGGTCTTCCTCGCGAAGGCGCCCGCGCCGATCGACGTGTTCGCGGAGATGGAGGCCGAGGAGAAGGCCGAGGCGGCCGAGAAGGAACGCCGGGAGGCCGCGGCCCGGTCCGTCGACTAGCCGCTCGGCGTCGGGCTCCCTTCGCCCACCCACGACCACCGGTCTCGGTTTCCCGGGAAGTCGGACTCGAAAGACATCCGAGGGCGCCCCACGATCCCAGGGGCGCCCTCGTCCGTCGTATGCGACAAGCCCCCTACCCCGCCGCGTCCTCCCGCCGTACCGACAGCAGGTCCTCCAGCTGCTCCTCCCGGGCCTGCGCGGCCACGAAGAGCAGTTCGTCGCCCGCCTCCAGGGAGTCCTCCCGGGACGGGGTCAGGACCCGGGTGCCGCGGATGATCGTGACCAGGGACGTGTCCTCGGGCCAGTCGACGTCGCCGACCTGGGTGCCGGCCAGGGCCGACTCCTCGGGCAGGGTCAGTTCGACGAGGTTGGCGTCGCCGTGGCTGAAGCGCAGCAGCCGGACCAGGTCGCCGACGCTCACCGCCTCCTCGACCAGGGCCGACATCAGCCGCGGGGTGGAGACGGCGACGTCCACACCCCAGGCCTCGGTGAACAGCCACTCGTTCTTCGGGTTGTTGACCCGGGCGACGACCCGCGGAACTCCGTACTCCGTCTTCGCCAGCAGGGAGACGACCAGGTTGACCTTGTCGTCGCCGGTCGCGGCGATCACGACGTTGCAGCGCTGGAGCGCCGCCTCGTCGAGGGAGGTGATCTCGCAGGCGTCGGCCAGCAGCCACTCCGCCTGCGGCACCCGCTCCACCGAGATGGCGGTCGGCGCCTTGTCGATCAGCAGTACCTCGTGGCCGTTCTCCAGCAGTTCGCCCGCGATCGAGCGGCCCACCGCACCGGCACCGGCAATGGCGACCCTCATCAGTTGCCGCCCTCCTTCGGGCCCTCGGCGAACGCCGCCTCGACCTTCTCGACCTCGTCGGTGCGCATCATCACGTGCACCAGATCGCCTTCCTGAAGCACGGTCTGCGAGGTGGGCAGAATCGCTTCGCCGAGGCGGGTCAGGAACGCCACACGGACACCCGTCTCCTCCTGGAGCTTGCTGATCTTGTGGCCGACCCAGGAGGCGGCGGCGTGCACCTCGGCGAGCTGGACACCGCCGGTGGGATCGCGCCACAGCGGCTCGGAGCCGGACGGCAGCAGCCGGCGCAGCATCTGGTCCGCGGTCCAGCGGACGGTGGCCACGGTGGGGATGCCGAGACGCTGGTAGACCTCGGCGCGGCGGGGGTCGTAGATACGGGCGGCGACGTTCTCGACGCCGAACATCTCGCGGGCCACACGGGCGGCGATGATGTTGGAGTTGTCGCCGCTGGACACGGCGGCGAAGGCGCCGGCCTCCTCGATGCCGGCTTCGCGCAGGGTGTCCTGGTCGAAGCCGACCCCGGTGACCCGGCGGCCACCGAACGAGGAGCCAAGGCGTCGGAAGGCGGTGGGGTCCTGGTCGATCACTGCGACCGTGTGCCCCTGTTGCTCCAGGGTCTGGGCGAGAGCGGAACCCACTCTGCCGCAGCCCATGATGACGATGTGCACGACCGTCCTTCCGAGGTCAGGGGTTCTTGACTTGGCTTAATCAGGGTCTCAGACCGCCGACCAAGCTTCACACGCACGGTCCGCGGACGGCACCCCCGTGCACAGTTCCCCGCCCGCTCAGCGCCGGCTGATCCGCCGCACGCTGAGCAGGGTGAGGATTCCGAGGCCGATGAGGGCGGCGGTCGCGCCGATCAGCTCTGCGGTCGCGGGCATGGGACCTCCGTAGGGGCGTGCGGCGGGAGAAGCCGGAAGGGCCGGAATGAATCGTCGTACCGGCAGGCTTGTCATATAGGCATGGAGATCGCCGCCGCCGGGGAAACGGCGGCGGGTGGCGTCCGTGTTTCACCCGCGGTTTCACCCGTGGGGCAGAGCCGGAGCGGGCAAGGGGAGGGACGGCGTCCGCGCGGGCCACGGGCCGGCGGGGTGCGTGACTGGTGGGGCTTGTGTTGCGGATCTCGGGCGCGAGGTGGGCGAGCGGCCGTTCGAAGCCGTACGATGCTCAGTCGTGTCCAAACTGACCGACGTGCCCAAACGGATCCTCATCGGGCGCGCGCTGCGCAGTGACCGGCTGGGGGAAACGCTCCTGCCGAAGCGCATCGCGCTTCCGGTGTTCGCGTCCGACCCGCTGTCCTCCGTGGCGTACGCGCCCGGCGAGGTACTGCTGGTGCTGTCCATCGCGGGTGTGTCGGCCTACCACTTCAGCCCCTGGATCGCGCTCGCGGTCGTCGTGCTGATGTTCACGGTCGTCGCCTCCTACCGCCAGAACGTCCACGCCTACCCGAGCGGCGGCGGCGACTACGAGGTCGCCACCACCAACCTCGGCCCCAAGGCGGGGCTCACGGTCGCCAGCGCCCTGCTCGTCGACTACGTGCTCACCGTCGCCGTCTCCATCTCCTCCGGCATCGAGAACCTCGGCTCGGCGGTCCCGTTCGTCGTCGAGAACAAGGTGGCCTGCGCGGTCGCCGTGATCGTGCTGCTGACCGTGATGAACCTGCGCGGCGTCCGGGAGTCCGGCACGCTCTTCGCCATCCCGACGTACGTGTTCGTCGCGGGCGTCTTCATCATGATCGCGTGGGGCGCGTTCCGCGGACTGGTCCTGGACGACACCATGCGGGCGCCGACCGCGGGCCTGGAGATCAAGCCCGAACACCAGGGGCTGGCCGGTTTCGCGCTGGTCTTCCTGCTGCTGCGGGCCTTCTCCTCCGGCTGCGCCGCGCTCACCGGCGTGGAGGCCATCTCCAACGGTGTGCCGGCCTTCCGCAAGCCCAAGTCCCGCAACGCGGCGACCACGCTCGCGCTGATGGGTCTGCTGGCCGTCACCATGTTCTGCGGCATCATCGTGCTGGCCATGGCCAGCAAGGTGCGGATGGCCGAGAACCCGGCGCACGACCTGCTGGAGGGCGGTGTCCCGGTCGGCGGGGACTTCGTGCAGAACCCGGTGATCTCGCAGGTCGCCGAGGCCGTCTTCGGCAAGGGCAGCTTCCTGTTCCTGGTGCTCGCCGCGGCCACCGCGCTGGTGCTGTTCCTCGCCGCGAACACCGCGTACAACGGCTTCCCCGTGCTCGGCTCGATCCTCGCCCAGGACCGGTATCTGCCGCGCCAGCTGCACACCCGCGGCGACCGCCTCGCCTTCTCCAACGGCATCGTGCTGCTGGCCGGCGCGGCCACCCTCCTGGTGTGGATCTACGGCGCCGACTCCACGCGCCTGATCCAGCTCTACATCGTCGGTGTCTTCGTCTCCTTCACGCTCAGCCAGATCGGCATGGTCCGGCACTGGAACCGCCATCTCGCCGTCGAGAAGGACCCGGCCAAGCGGACCCACATGATCCGCTCCCGCGCGATCAACACCTTCGGCGCCTTCTTCACCGGCCTGGTGCTGGTGGTCGTGCTGGTCACCAAGTTCACCCACGGCGCCTGGGTGGCCCTGCTCGGCATGGTGATCTTCTACGTCACCATGACCGCGATCCGCCGCCACTACGACCATGTCTCCGAGGAACTCGCCGCCCCCGAGGGCCCGAGCGACGACAGTGTCCGCCCCTCACGCGTCCACTCGCTGGTCCTGATCTCGAAGATCCACCGCCCCACGCTGCGCGCCCTGGCCTACGCCAAGCTGATGCGCTCCGACAGCCTGGAGGCGCTCAGCGTCAACGTCGACCCGGCCGAGACCAAGGCGCTGCGCGACGAGTGGGAGCGGCGCGGCATCGACGTACCGCTGAAGGTCCTCGACTCGCCCTACCGGGAGGTCACCCGGCCGGTGATCGAGTACGTGAAGAGCCTGCGCCGGGAGTCGCCGCGCGACGCGGTGTCCGTGATCATCCCCGAGTACGTGGTGGGCCACTGGTACGAGCAGCTGCTGCACAACCAGAGCGCGCTGCGGCTCAAGGGCCGGCTGCTGTTCACGCCGGGCGTGATGGTCACCTCGGTGCCTTACCAGCTGGAGTCCTCCGAGGTCGCGCGCAACCGGGCCCGCAAGCGGCAGGAGTGGAACGCCCCGGGCGCGGTGCGCCGGGGCCCGGCGCAGCAGGCCAAGGAGCCCGGCAAGGAGTCCACGAAGGGCTGAGCGGGGCCCTGGGGGCAGGACCGGCGGGCGGGCTCGGGGGCGTGCCCGGGGACGTAGACTGGTGGGCTGTTGTCCGGCCCTTCCCCCTTTGACGTACTGGAGTCACCCCGCCATGCAGGCAGAACCGAAGAAATCGCTGGTGGGGGAGGAGTACGAGGTCGAGGTCGGGCCCGTCGCCCACGGCGGGCACTGCATCGCCCGTACCGACGAGGGCCAGGTGCTGTTCGTCCGGCACGCGCTGCCCGGCGAGCGGGTCCTGGCCAGGGTCACGGACGGCGAGGAGGGCGCGCGTTTCCTGCGCGCCGACGCCGTGGAGATCCTGACCGCGTCGAAGGACCGGATCGAGCCGCCCTGTCCCTACGCCGGTCCCGGCCAGTGCGGCGGCTGCGACTGGCAGCACGCCAAGCCGGGGGCCCAGCGGCGGCTGAAGGGCGAGGTCCTCGCCGAGCAGCTGAAGCGGCTCGCGGACCTGACGCCGGAGGAGGCCGGCTGGGACGGCACGGTGGTGCCGGCCGAGGGCGACAAGCTGCCGACCGGGCAGGTGCCGCAGTGGCGGACGCGGGTGCAGTACGCGGTGGACACCGAGACGGGCCTCGCGGGGCTGCGCCGGCACCGCTCGCACGAGGTCGAGGCGATCGACCACTGCATGATCGCGGCGCCCGGTGTGAGCGAACTCGGCATCGAGAAGCGCGACTGGTCCGGGATGGAGACGGTCGAGGCGATCGCGGCGACGGGCTCGCAGGACCGCCAGGTGATCCTCACCCCGCGGCCGGGCGGACGCCTCCCCATCGTCGAACTCGACCGCCCGGTCTCGGTGTTGCGGGTGGAGGAGAAGGACGGCGGCGTCCACCGCGTCCACGGCCGCCCCTTCGTCCGCGAGCGCGCGGACGACCGTACGTACCGGGTCGGCAACGGCGGCTTCTGGCAGGTCCACCCGAAGTCCGCGGACACCCTCGTCACCGCCGTCATGCAGGGCCTGCTGCCCCGCAAGGGCGACATGGCCCTCGACCTGTACTGCGGCGTCGGCCTCTTCGCCGGCGCCCTCGCCGACCGGGTCGGCGAGGCGGGCGCGGTCCTCGGCATCGAGTCCGGCAAGCGCGCGGTGGAGGACGCCCGGCACAACCTGGCCGCCTTCGACCGCGTCCGGATCGAACAGGGCAAGGTCGAGGCGGTCCTGCCGCGCACCGGCATCACGGAGGTCGACCTCATCGTCCTGGACCCGCCGCGGGCGGGCGCGGGCCGCAGGACGGTCGAGCACCTGTCCTCGCTGGGCGCCCGCCGCATCGCGTACGTGGCCTGCGATCCGGCCGCGCTGGCACGGGACCTGGGGTACTTCCGGGACGGGGGGTACCGGGTGCGGATGCTGCGGGCGTTCGATCTGTTTCCGATGACGCATCATCTGGAGTGCGTGGCGATTCTGGAGCCGGTGGGCAAGGGGGCCTGAGCCGGGGGCTGGGCAAGGTCCGTTCGGAACGACGCGGCAGTGACACGCGGGAGCGCCAGCGGAGTCGAGCGCCCCGTGCGGGTCCGCCGGGCGTCCCGGCGGACCCGCACTTCTCATGCGGCGACGCAGTCAGCTGTCCGCCGCGAGCCTCTTCAGCAGCTCGTGACCCACTTGTGGGAGCGGATCGGCGCACCGGCGTCGGGGCCGGTGTTGCCCCTCCAGCCCACCCCCGCGGCGTAACGCTCCGCGCAGCCGTAGTAGTTGGTGTAATTCGTGCCGAGGTAGAACTTGACGTGCCGGTAGGCGGTGTCGCGCTTGCCGTTGTTCCAGATCGACTTGACGTTCTTCGTACCCGCCCAGCTGCACTTGGGGGTCCCGCCCGCGGCGGTGAGCCAGTTGGGGTCGTTGGCGTCCCAGGAGCACTTCTCTCCGGTGCCGTTGAATTCTGTGTAGACGCAGACGTCGCCCGCCGCGCACGAACCCCAGGCCTTCGGGCCCACGTCTGCGCTCGCCGTGCCGGCACTCGCGCCCAGTGCGGCGCACAGTGCCAGGGCGCCGCCTGCGGCGGCCAGTGCCATGCTGCTCCGCTTCATCGTCCTCATCGTCCGTCCTCCTGTGGTTGCCCAAGATCCCTGCCGGCCTCGTGGCCCGCAGGACTTGAGCTTCGGCGGCCGGCTGTTTGTCCGGCAGGCCCCTGTCACCGCTCCGGACAATCCCGTGGCCCGGAGCCGATTGGCGGGGCGCCGCCTTGCTGACGGGCGGCGGGGGTTCGTAGCGTCGACGGGACGTTTTTGTGCGGACGGGGGAGCCATGGGACGTCGTGAGCAACCGCTGGATCCGGCAGGGGGACCGATCGCGCGCTTCGCGGACGGGTTACGCACGTTGCGCCGGGAGGCCGGAGGGATCACCTACCGGGCGATGGCGGCGAAGGCGCACTTCTCGACCGCGACCCTCGCTCAGGCGGCAGCCGGGGATCGGCTGCCGTCGCTCGCGGTCGCTCTCGCGTACGTCGGTGCCTGCGGCGGTGACGGTGACGAGTGGGAACGGCGGTGGCGGGAGACCGCGCGGGAGGTGGCGGAGGACGCCAGGGAAGCCGACAAGGACATTGAGTCGCCGTACCGGGGCCTGGCCCGCTTCGGTGTCGACGACGTCGACCGGTTCTTCGGCCGGGACCAACTCGTGGGCCGGCTCATGGACCTGGTCCGGCGCAAGCACCTGGTAGTCGTGGCCGGAGCTTCAGGGAGCGGTAAATCCTCGCTGCTGCGCGCAGGGCTGATCGCCCGCCTCCAGCAGGCGGTGCCGTCACCGATGCGGCCCACGGCGGTCCGGATCCTCACTCCCGGACCTGACCCGTACCGAACCCGCGCTGCCGCTCTCGACCCGCAGACCACCCCCGCCGGCACGTTGATCGTGGTGGACCAGCTGGAGGAGGTCTTCACCCTCTGCACCGACCGGGCCGAGCGCACACGCTTCCTCGACCTGCTCTGTGCAGCCGCTCGGCCGGAGAACGGTCTGCGCGTCGTCCTGGCCGTCCGCGGCGACTTCTACGGCCACCTCGCCGCGCACCCCCCGCTTGCCGAGGCGGTCCAGGACGCCACGCTCCTGGTCGGCGCCATGAGCTCGGAGGAGATACGCGAGGCCATAGTCAAGCCCGCCGCTCTCGGCGGCCTCGTCGTGGAGCGCACGCTGACCGCCCGGATCATCGACGACATCGGCGACGAGCCGGGCGGCCTGCCTCTGCTGTCCCACGCGCTCCTCGAAACCTGGCGCCGCCGCCATGGCCGGGTCCTGGCCGAAACCGCCTACGACGCGGCGGGCGGCATCCACGGCGCGATCTCACGCACCGCGGAAGAGCTGTACGAACAGTTCACCGACGGCCAGGCCGCAACCGCCCGCCGCATCCTGCTCCGCCTGGTCGCCCCCGGCCAGGGCACCCCCGACACCCGCCGCCCGTCGGACCGCACCGAGCTCACCGCCCTCGGCCCCGGCCAGGCCGCAGATACCGCCCACGTCCTCGACCGACTTGCCCGTGCTCGCCTGATCACCCTCGACGAGGACTCCGTCGACCTCGCGCACGAGGCCGTCCTCACGGCCTGGCCCCGGCTACGTGCGTGGATCGACGAGGACCGTGACCGGCTCCGCGTACAGCGCCACCTCACCGAAGCGGCCCGCACCTGGCAGGCCCTCGGCCAGGACCCCGGCTCCCTCTACCGGGGACTGCGGCTGTCCCTCGCCGAGCAGCATTTCGCCGCCCGCGGCGTGCGGGACGATCTCACGCCGCTGGAGCGGCAGTTCCTCACAGCGGGCCGTGCCGCCCGGGACCACGACCGCCGCCACCGCCGCACCCGCACCACGGCCTTGTCCGTCCTCCTCGTCCTCAGCCTCGTCGCCGCCCTGGTCGCCTGGCAGCAGAACGACGCCAGTGAGCGCCGTCGCACCGAGGCGGAAGCCCGCCGGGTCGCCGGCGTCGCGGACAGTCTCCGCACGTCCGACCCGGCCACCGCCATGCGCCTGAGCCTTGCCGCCTGGCGCGTCGCCGACCTGCCCGAGACCCGCTCCGCGCTCCTGGGCGCCATGGCTCAGCCGGAGCAGGACGCGTTCACCGATCCCAACAGCGGTGCCGGAACGATGCGCTACCTCGCTGCCGACGGACGCACGCTGGTCAGCATCGGTGAGAAGGCCGTCGCCCGGTGGGACGTCGAGGAACATCGGAAGTCGGCCGCGCTGCCCGGGCTGCACGGCCGACTGCACACCGTGGCGGCGATGCGAGCCGACAGGGGATGGCTGCCCCTGTTCGTCGACCCCGACCCCGACACCACCGCGAACACGAAGATCGCGCTTCTGGACCTCGCCACAGGCAGACAGGACGGCGCCGTACTGGGTTCCGCCGACGCGGGGGTGGAGATGGGGACGAGCGGGCGAAGTCTCATCGCCTACGACCACACCCGCTCCGAGTATCTGATCCGGCTGTGGGACACGCAGCGAAGGCGGGTCCTGCTCGACCTTCGGGCGCCACGCGACGTGCGCGATCCGAACGCCGAAGGCACCGGCTTCTCGGACGCCCAGCAGGTGCTCCTCGCGAAGGATCTGCGCGGCGGACCGGACGTCACGGGGTATCCGGAGGCCACGGTCTCGGCCGATGACCGGCTGCTCGCGCTGTGCGTCCCGGGAAAGCGCCTCGAACTCTGGGACGTCGCCGAGCGCCGCAGAATCGCCGCACCGTGGGCCCCCGAGGTCTCACAGCACCAGTGCCAGAACGAGCGGGTGTACTTCACCCCGGACGGCCGTCGCCTGGCACTGGTCACCGAGGAGTCCGTCCGTGTGTGGGACATCGGGTCAGGTGCCGAGGCGGTGGCCTTCGACGCAACCGCGGTACAGACCGTCGCGTTCAGCGCGGACGGCGCGTTCCTGGCAGCGGCCAACTTCGACGAAGTCCTGCTCTGGAGAACGGACTCGCCACACATGCCCGTCTTCCGGTACGCCCTGTCCGGCGAGGCTGTCAGCGACCTCCGAGTGGACCCGCAGGAGGGATGGATCCGCTACCTCGCAGGAACACGCGGAGACTGGGGAACCACCGTACGCACCCTCGGTCTGCGGGAAGTCTTCACCGCTGACTGGCGTGAGCCCACGGAAACAGCTGTCTTCAGCCCGGACGGGACAAAGCTCGCCACGGCCCAGATCGTCGAGAAGGCCGGGCAAGCCCGCTTTCGCATCAGGAACATGCGCGGCGCAGAGCAGCCCGTCGAGCTGCCGGGAATGCCGTGCCGGATCGGACCGTCACTCCCTTGCACGGTTCTTCTGGCCTTCAGCCACGACGGCAAGATCCTCGCCCACGGCGTCAGCCAGTTGCAGGACCCCTTGACTCCTCCGCGTCTCTCGCTCTGGGACATCTCCCGACGACGTGTGTCCACTGCACCGAAATGGACGCCGGACGAGATCGGGGATCCGGTGGACTCCCTTGCGTTCGGCCCCCGTGACACGTCACTGATCACCTCGCACTACGGGGAGATACGCATCTGGGATCTACCAGAACGTGCCCGGCTCAAGACCGTCTCCGACACCAACGGGAAACTGGCGGTACGCCCTGACGGACGTCTGCTTGTCACAACCGGTGGGCATGTGATCGCTCTGCCCGACGGCCTCACCCCGTCCGACTCGCTGAGTCCCGGCCATACCTCGGTACTCGCTTTCAGCCCGGACGGAAGGTTCCTGGCCGCAGGCGACGCATCCGGAAGAACCGTGTTGTGGGACGGAGACGTCACACACCGGCTCGGTGCGCTCGCCCCCGAGGCGGCGGACAGATTCGTGTCGGCGCTGGCCTTCTCGCCCGACGGAAAAATCCTGGCAGTCGGCTTCGAAGACGGTTTCACGAGCCTCTGGGACACCACCTCGCACCAGCGCATCGGATCACCGCTCCCCAGCGCCGGCGACACGGTCCGCGCACTGGCCTTCAGCCCTGACGGCAGCAAGCTCCACAGGGTGGGCGCGCACACACCACCGCGGACCTACGACATCACTCCCGACCGGGCGGCCGAGGCTGTCTGCCGGCGGGTGATCGACGGCCTTTCCCCGGCAGACTGGCAACGTCACCTGCCCGATCTTCCGTACCGGGAGAGCTGTCCCCACCGGAACGACACTCCGTAGTGGCCGGCGGAGCAGGGGTGTGCGCTCTCGGCGCCGGGGGGTGAGCCGGCGGTCAGGAGTTCCTGGTTTCGCGGTTCTGGTATTCGCGTGGGGAGAGGCCGTGGAAGCGGGTGAAGGCCGTGCTGAACGTGGGCAGGTGGGCGTAGCCGACGCGGCGGGCGACGGCGCTGGGCTTGGCGCCGCCGGTGAGCAGGTCGCGGGCGACGCGCATGCGGGCGGCGTAGCGCCAGCGGGTGAACGTCATGGCCGTCTCGTCGCGGAAGGCGCGGTGGACCTCGGCGGGGACGTCGGACACGGGGGGTGCGCCGATACGGCGCAGGTAGTCCATGGCCACCGCGCGCGCACGCGGGTCCGTGGGCATCGGCACCGTCAGCGCCCGCTGTGCGGCGACCTGTTCGGTGAACAGGCCGAGGATGTGCCGGGGATCGTGGTCGGCGGGACGCAGTCCGGACCGGGCGCTGACGGAGCAGAACATGAGGTAGTCGTCCCAGGCGGGCGAGAACCGAACCTGTAGGGGCTCGGTCAGCCGGAGGTCACCGGTGCCGGCGTTGCCGAGCGGCAGTGAGACGGAGTTCTCGCGGAGACCGGTGATGTGCTCCAGGCCCGCGGGGATCCAGGTGGCGACGCCGCGTTCGCGTTCGTAGCGGTGACCGCCGATGTCCAGGTATCCGCTGCCGCGGTACATCCAGCTCAGTACATGGACGTCGTTGGTGTGCGACGGCGTGTGGTCCGCGGGCAGCATGTCGGGCGCGGCCGGGGTGTCGTCCGTGCGCATCATGCGCAGCAGATCGTCGTTCTGGCGTGCCGCCGTCGCGCGTCGCGTCGGCCCACCGGTGGCGGGGCGGACGGAGAACTCCCTGCCGAACTCGTGCGGGGTCAGCCCGAACCGCCGCTTGAACGCGCGCGTCAGACCGTTGCGGCCGGCGAAGCCCCCGCGCACGGCCACCTGGTCGACGTCGTACCCGGCGGCCAGCAGTTCGACGGCCGCGCCGAGCCGGCAGCACAGCCGCCACTGCTCGAAGGTGAGCCCGGTGTCGGCGAGGAAGTCGCGGCGCAGGGTGCGCGGGCTGGAGAGCACCCGCGCCGCCCACTGCTGGACGGTGAGGTCGAGCGCGGGGTCGCGGATCAGCTCCTCGGCCACCGCTCTGGCGCCGCGGGTCTCCGGCATCGCCGGCGGGGCGAGCGCCACCGGGGACGCGGTGTCCCCGATGCGCCCGGGTGGCGACGGCCGTGCGCCGGGGCGGCGCAGCAGATCGGCGATCGCGTCCTGGGAGTGTCCGCGACCGCTGAACGGTGTGACCTGAAGGTTGAAGTGCTGGATCAGCCAGTCCTGCCAGCCGTCGGGGACCTCGAACCGCGTCGGTTCCGACAACGCCCCGCCGCCGACACCGGCGTGCGGCCACAGCGGGAACGCGACGGTGCCCGGCTCGGTGACGATCGCGCGGTGGTTCCAGCCCTCCGCGGGAATCCAGACACCCTCGCCCGCGGTGAGGTGGAACGGCACGGCGTCGTCGATGTGCACATGCGCTGTGCCGGTGCGAACCCAGAGCAGCAGAGGGCGGACCGGCGCCCCCGTCGAGTCCGACCGCGCTCCCGGAATCGGCGGCGGCTCGCTCGCGGCGGCGGGGGGCGGGGACGTAGGCACCACGTCCTAACCATACGGCAGCCTGCGCACACCGTTGGAGATGAGGGTTGCCTAACCTTAGCGGCGGCCCTCCTGCCGTCGGCGGCGCGGCCCAGTCACCCTCGCAGCGATCAGAAGGGCTGCCCCCGCCATGCCGAAGACCTCACGCCGGCTCACCGTGCACCCGTCGACCCTGCGTGAGGTCGAAGTCGTCCGGGCCGTCGACATCACGCCGGGGATGCGCCGGCTCACCCTGCGCGGCGAGCAGCTTCGTGCGTTCACCTCGGCGAACGGCTTCGCGCGCCCGGCCTTCGAGTCGGGCGGCTTCGACGACGACATCCGGCTCTTCTTCCCGTACCCGGGCCGGAGCGAGCCGGTGCTGCCGGTCCAGGGCGCGGCCAAGGTGACGGTGCCCAAGGGCCCCCGGCCGCTGTCGAAGGTCTACACGGTCCGCCGATGGGACCCCGAAACCGGTGAGCTGGACGTGGACTTCGTCCGGCACGGCGTCGGCACCGGGACGACCTGGGCCGGTCGCACCCGGCCCGGCGACCGCATCCACTTCGTCGGCCCCGGCATGTCCAAAGCGCTCCCGGCGGAAGCGGACTGGCTGCTCGTGGCCGGCGACGACACCGCGCTTCCCGCGATCGGCCGGCTGCTCAACGAGCTCCCCTCCGACGCCCGCGCACAGGTGTTCATCGAGATCGCCGAGGACGCCCACCGCCAGCGGCTGCGCGAACTCCCGGGCGTGGAGGTGACCTGGCTGGTCCGCAACGGCGCCCCCGCCGGCACCGTGACCCTGCTGACCGATGCCGTCCGCGACACACGGTGGTGGCCGGGCCAGGTGTTCGTCTGGCTCGCCGGGGAGCACACGGCCGTACGGGACATCCGCCGGCACGTGGTCGAGGAACGCGGTGTGCCGAAGGAGGACGTCGACTTCTCCGGGTACTGGCGCCGCTCCGAGGTCGTCGCCCTGGAGTCCGACGGGGCGGTGCCCGACCCGGAGAAGACCGTCACCCCCTTCGAGAGACTCCACGACCTGACCGAGCTGATCGCGCCGATCGCGATCCGCACCGCCGTCGAACTGGGCGTTCCCGAACTGATCTCCCGAGGTGTCACCGGTGTGGCGGACCTGGCCGTCCGGTCCGGCACCGACGAGCGGGCGCTGGGCAAGCTGCTGCGCTACCTGCACGCCGTGGACATCGTGACCGGGACCGGACCCGGCCACTACGGCCTGACGGCGGTGGGCGAGGTCCTGACCCTCGAGTTCGTCGCGAACGCACTGCACCCCACGGGGGTGACGGGCCGCGAGACGCTGGGCATCCACGGGCTCACCGAGTCGATCCGCACCGGCCGGTCCTCCTACGCCTCCGTCACCGGGCAGACCTTCGCCGAGGTGCGGGCCGAACAGGACTACGAGGACCGCTACCTGGAGCGCCTGGCGAGGTTCCAGCCCCAGCTGGCCGAGCCGATCGCCAAGTCCGGTCTGCTCACCGGGGTCCGGCACCTGGTGATCCACTCCGGTGGCGCCGGTGCCCAGGCCCGCGAGTTCGTGGCCGCCCACGACGAGCTGCGCGTGACGATCTGCGCGCTCCCGGCACAGGCGGACTGGCTGCGCCGGGACCTGCCCGCCACCATCCCCGACGACCACCGGCGTGCCCGCGTCGACGTGGTCGAGCAGTCCGTCTTCGAACCCGGCCCACCGGCCGACGCGGTGCTCGTCGGCCGCGCCCTCAAGGCCCTGCCCGACCTCGACGCCGCCCACGCCCTGCGCCGGGCGGCCGAGAACCTCCTCCCCGGCGGCCGGATGCTGCTGATCGAGGAGACCTTCGACACCGACGAACTCGACGAGCACGACGGCGAAGCCGATCTGATCGCGCTCACCGTCCACGGCTCCGGTCTGCGCACCCCGGCCGAACTCGACGCCGTCATCGACCGGGCCGGACTCGTCCGCAGCGCCACGCACACCGTCGGCTGGGGCACCACCGTCCACGAACTCGTACCCGCCGACGCCAACTGACCCTTCGTACCACCATGATGAGAAGGACGAGCACCACCATGACCCTGACCCGTGCGAGACGGCGCGGCACGACCCTGGCCGCCGCGCTCCCGAGCGAGGGCCGGGCGACGGAGCCCTTCGCGCCGGTCGTCGAGACCCACGCGTGGAAGGCGCTGCCCGCAGCGGACTCCGGCCGCGCTCTCGCGTCGCTGCCCGCCAAGGCATGACGGCGTCCGTGGAGGACGTGGAGGACGTGGAGGACAAGGTCCTGGTGCCCGTGAGGACACCCGGATCCCGTCGTCGGTCCATCGGCCTCGTGGCGGCGCTCGTGCTGCTGACGGCGCTCCTCGTGCTGAGTCTGGTGGTCGGGTCGAAGGCGATGGCGCCCACCGTGATCTGGGACGCGCTGTTCGATCCGGCGGCCGATTCCGACCACTTCGCGATCCGTGACTTCCGGCTGCCGCGCACGATCGTCGGCCTCGTGGTGGGCGTGGCGCTCGGTGTCTCCGGTGCGCTGGTCCAGGCACTCACCCGCAACCCGCTGGCCGATCCGGGGATCCTCGGGGTGAACGCGGGTGCGTCCTTCGCCGTGACGGTCGCCGTGGGGGTGTTCGGGATCGACGACATCCGGGGTTATCTGTGGTTCGCCCTCGCCGGGGCGCTGATCGTCACGGCCATGGTGCTGCTCCTGGGGTCCACCCGGCGCGGCCGGTCGCCGGTGATGATGGTGCTCGCCGGGGTCTGCGTCGGCGCGGTGCTCGGGGGAGCCACGTCCGCGCTGACCCTGACCGACCCGGACGCCTTCGACCGGATGCGCAGCTGGGAGGCCGGCTCGATCCTCGGCCGCCCCCTCGACGTGGTGTGGCCGATCCTGCCGTTCTTCGCGGTGGCACTCGTCCTGGCCTTCGTGGTGTCGGGTCCGCTCAACGCCATGGCCCTGGGCGACGAACTGGCCGCCGCCCAGGGCGTCCGCCTGGGACGTACGCGCGTTCTGGCGATCGCCGCGCTGACCCTGCTGGCCGGGGGCGCGACCGCCGTCGCCGGGCCGATCGGGTTCGTCGGACTGATGGTCCCGCACGTCTCCCGCTGGATCGTGGGCCCGGACCAGCGCTGGATCTTCGCCTACAGCGCGCTGCTGGCGCCGAGCCTTCTACTGGCCTCCGACATCCTTGGCCGCGTTGTGATGCACCCGGGCGAGATACCCGTGGGCATCGTCACCGCCTTCGTCGGTGCTCCGGTGCTGATCGTCCTCGTCCGCCGCCGGAAGGCGAGTGGCCTGTGAGCGCGCGGGGGAGTCTCGACGGACCCGCTCGTTCACGACGGGCCGCGCGGTCGCCGAGGACGGGCTGGTCCCCGAGGTTGGGACGGTCGCAGAGGTCGGGCGGATCGCCGAGGACAGACCGGCCGCCGAGGACAGACAGGCCGCCGAGGCCGGGCGGGTCGCCGAGGTCGGAGCGGTCGCCGAGGTCGGGGCGGGTGGACTTCGGGCGGCGGACACTGGTGGTACGGGGAAGCCGGGTCGGTCTGCGGATCGATCTGCGGAGCCTGCTCGTCTGCGCCGCGCTCACGGCCGTGGTGATCGCGGTCGCGCTGGTGGCGCTGGCGACCGGGTCGTACCGGCTCGGCATCGGCCAGGTGGCCTCCGCCCTGACCGGCGGGGAGACCGGGCTCGTCCACGACATCGTGGTCGAGTGGCGGCTGCCGCGGGTGGTGGCCGCGCTGGTGTTCGGTGCCGCGCTGGGGGTGAGCGGGGCGGTGTTCCAGTCCCTGATGCGCAATCCGCTGGCCGACCCCGGCATCATCGGGTTCTCGCAGGGCTCGTACACCGGCGCGCTGATCGTGATCCTCGTCGTCAACGGCAGCTACGCGCAGTTGGTCGGGGGCGCCCTGATCGGCGGCATGGCCACGGCCGTCCTGGTGTACGTGCTCGCCCACCGGCGCGGTGTGCAGGGGTTCCGGCTCATCATCATCGGCATCGGCGTCTCGGCCATGCTCGGGTCGCTGAACACATGGCTGATGCTCAAGGCCGACCTGGAAGTCGCCATGGCCGCGTCCGCGTGGGGCTCCGGTTCGCTGAACGGGGTGTCCTGGGACCGGGTCGCGATCGGCGGATCCTGTATCGCCGTACTCCTGCTGCTGGCGGCGGTGTTGAGCCGGCCGATGCGGCAGATGGAACTCGGTGACGACGCGGCCGCCTCGCAAGGAGTGCGTATCCAGGCGGTCCGGCTGGGCCTGATCGTCGTGGGTGTGGCGCTGACGGCGACCGTCACCGCGGCGTCGGGGCCGATCGCGTTCATCTCCCTGGTGGCGCCGCAGATCTCCCGCCGGCTCGCCCGCACCCCCGGGATCACCCTCGCCCCCGCCGCGTTCGTCGGCGCCCTGCTGTGCCTGACCGCGGACTACATCGCCCAGCACATCGCCCCGACCCCGCTGCCGGTCGGCATCATCACGGTGATGATCGGCGGCTCCTACCTCGGCCGGCTGCTGTTCATCGAAGCGAGGAAACGGATATGACCGCACCCACTGGCCTGGCGACCGGGAAGGACGCGTCCGTGCCCGCCGCCGCAGACCCCACCGGTACGCGGCTCCATGTCGACGGGGCGACCATCGGCTACGACAGACGCGTCATCAGCGAGGGCCTGTCGGTGTCGATCCCGGACAGGTCGTTCACAGTGATCGTGGGTCCGAACGCGTGCGGCAAGTCCACCCTGCTGCGTGCGCTGTCCCGGCTGCTCAGGCCCTCCGTGGGACAGGTCGTGCTCGACGGGGCGGACATCCGGTCCTACCGGACGAGGGAGGTGGCGCGGCGGATCGGGCTGCTGCCGCAGGCCTCGACCGCACCCGACGGGATCACGGTCGCCGACCTGGTGGCGCGGGGCAGATATCCCCACCAGGGCCTGCTCCGGCAGTGGACCGAGGCCGACGAGCGGGCCGTGGCCGGGGCGATGGACGCCACCGCCGTCACCGACCTCGCGGGCCGTCTCGTCGACGAGCTGTCCGGCGGGCAGCGGCAGCGGGTGTGGGTGGCGACGGCGCTCGCGCAGCACACCGACATCCTGCTGCTGGACGAGCCCACGACTTTCCTCGACATCACGCACCAGATCGAACTGCTGGAACTGCTCACCGACCTCAACCACGTCGGCCACACCCTGGTCGCCGTGCTGCACGACCTCAACCACGCGGCGCGCTTCGGCACCCATCTGATCGCCATCCGGGACGGCGCCGTCGTCGCCGAAGGACCGCCGGACGAGGTCGTGACCGCCGACCTGGTCGAGGAGGTCTTCAGTCTGCGCTGCCGTGTGGTGCCCGACCCCGTGACCGGCACGCCGCACGTGGTGCCGCTGGGCCGGGACCGCTCTTCGACGGGCTCGGGGGCGGGAGCGGCTTGAGTCGTCCACGGAGTGCTGATCCGGCGGGGCTGGGCCGGGGACCGCTGACCCGCCGCCTCCCGGTACTGCTGCCGGCGCCCGCCGAGCCGCCCGAGGCGCGGCCGTTCGAGACCGGGGCCGGGGACACGCCGGGCCGCTTTCTGGCACGGGTGATCTTCTCGCTGCCACGGGTCACGGTCCCGGCGATGCTGCTGGCGGTCGTCTGGCAGGTCGGCGAGTCGGCGGTGCCGGTGGTGATGGGTCTCGCCATCGACCGGGCGCTGGCCACCGGGGACGCCGGGCAACTGGTGCTGTGGATCGGTGTGCTGGTGGGCGTGTACACCGCGTTGACCGTGGCGGCCAGATTCGCGAACCGGCTGGGCGCCCACGCGCTTCAGCTGTTTCAGCACCGGCTGCGGGTCACCCTCTCGACCAGGGTGCTGCATCCCGTCGACGAGGGCGCGGGGCGGTCGCCGGACGGCGATGTGGTCTCGGTCATGACCAATGACGTCGCCCGCCTCGCCAACGCCGGGCTGCTCGTGGTCCTGCCGGTCGCGCGGATCGCGGCCATCGGGTTCGTCGGGGCGTCGCTGCTGGCCACACACTGGCTGCTCGGTGTGGTGGTGCTCGTCGGCGCCCCGGTGGTGGTGTGGCTGATGGGCGTGTTGAGCGAACGGCTCTCGCGAGACACCCGCGAGTACCAGAGGCTGCTCGCCGCCACCGTGGGACGGGCCACCGATCTGGTCGCCGGCTACCGGGTGATCAAGGGTGTGCGGGCCGAGGCGGAGGCGACCCGGCGCTACCGGCGGGCCAGCCAGGAGACCCTCGTCGGCGCCCGCCGCAACGCGGGGCTGCTGGGCCGGTTCCTCGTCACCTCCGGCGTGGTGAGCGGCGTGTTCGTCGCCGCGGTGACCGGGCTGGCGGGGTGGTTCGCGGTGGACGGGCAACTCACCATCGGCGGGCTGATCACGGCCGTGGGACTCACGCAGGCGCTGCTGCCGCAGATGCAGGCGATCGCGAGTGCGTCCATCCCCAACCTCGCGAGTGCTCGCGCTTCTTCGGCACGGATTCTCGATGTGCTGCGGGGGGGTTGTGGGGGTGGGCCGGGGGGCGGGGGTGGGGTACGGGCGGGGGATGCGGTGGTGCCTGCGGCGGCGGGGCGGGGTGGGGCGGGGGTGGAGGCCGGGGTGTTGGACGGCGGGGTGCCGGACGGCGGGGGGCTGGATGCCGGGGGGTTGGACGGCGGGGTGTCGGACGGCGGGGGGCTGGATGCCGGGGGGCTGGACGGCGGAGTGTCGGACGTCGGCATGATTCACGGCGGGGTGCCGGACGCCGGGGGGCTGGACGGCGGCGTGCTGGACGCCGGGGTGTTGGACGGCGGGGTGCCGGAGGCCGGGGGGCTGGACGGCGGGGGGCTGGAAACCGGGGTGCCGGAGGCCGGCGTGCTCGGTGTCAGCGTTTCCGGAGCGACGGTCCGGGTGCGACCCGGAGAGCTGGTGGGCGTGCGCGCCGACGACCGGACCGCCGCCCGTATCGCCGACGCACTGCTGAACCCGCGGGCCGGCAACGGCATCGAGGTCCGCCTCGACGGACGTCCGGTGCGGGAGCTGACCCCGGCCGAGTACCGCTCGCGGATCACCGTCGCGCCCCACCGGGCCACCTTGTTCACCGGCACGATCCGCGAGAACCTCACCACTCCCACGATCACGCTCGACCGGCTGGACGCCGCGATGCGGGCGGCGGCCTGCGAGGACTTCGCCGTCGATCTCGACGCCCCGGTGGGCGAGAACGGCAACCGTCTCTCCGGTGGCCAGCGCCAACGGGTCGCGCTCGCCCGGGCCCTGGCGACGGACGCGCCGCTGCTGGTGCTGCACGATCCGACCACGGCGGTCGACTCGGTGACGGAGCACACGATCGCCGGGCGGCTGCCCGGGTTCCGTGCCGGCCGCTCGACCGTACTGATCGCTTCCTCCCCGGCGCTGCTCGGCTGCTGCGACCGGGTCGTCGACCTGCTCGGGGACGAGCCGTTGCGCGACAGCACGGTGCTCGACGGATCGGTGGCCCAGTGACGGGGCCGGGCCGCGTGCCAGAGCCGGGCCATGTGACGCCGACGGGCTCAGTGCCCGCGCCGGGCCGCGTGCCAGAGCCGGCCCCTGTGACGAGGACGGGCCCTGCGCCCGAGCCGGACCCCGTGACGCCGACGGGCTCAATGGCCGAGCCGGGCCGCGTGCCAGAGCTGGCCCCTGTGACGAGGACGGGCCCTGCGCCCGAGCCGGACCCCGCGACGACGACGGGCTCAGTGCCCGAGCCAGGCCCCGTGACGAAAACAAGCTCAGCGACCAAGACAGGCCCCGTGACCAAGACAGGCCAAGCACCCGGGACAGGCCAAGCACCCGAGACCGGCCCCGCGCCCGGGACAGGCTCCGCGCTCGGGACCAGCCCCGTGCCCGAGACCAGCCCCGCGCCAGTGACAGGCCCCGCGCCCGAGACCGGCGTAATAGCCAGAACCGCCGTCGCCGTCCCGCAGCCCCTGCCCGTCGCGACCGGGCGGGAAACGGCCCGTGAGCTGTGGCGGCTCAGCCACGGCCACCGGCTCCGGCTCACCGCCGTGGTGGTGCTGGGTATCGCCGGCACCGCCGTCAATCTGATCGGACCGGTCGCGATCGGGGTCCTCATCGACCGGGCCCAGGCAGGCACCGCCGACCTCGGCACCGTACTGGCCGTCACCGCCGTCATGGCGGTCTCGGCCGTCCTCGGCAGCGCCGGCACCGCGGCGACGATCGTCATGGGCACCCGGCTCTACCACACGATCCTCGCCGGGCTGCGCGAACGCCTGGTCGCCCGGGCCCTGACGCTGCCTCAGCACCGAGTGGAACGCGCCGGCACCGGCGACCTGATCTCCCGGTCCAGTGACGACGTCACCGCCGTGGCCGACGCCGCCCCGGCGGTGATCGGCGTGCTCACCGTCGCGGCGTTCACCATCGTCGTGTCGCTGGGCGGGCTGGCGGCGCTGGAGTGGCCGTACGCGGCCGCGTTCGCCGTCGTACTGCCGCTCTACGTGCTGACCATGCGCTGGTACCTGCGTACCGGACCGGGCGTCTACGGTGCCGAGCGGACGGCGATGAGCGCGCGTGCCCAGCAGATCGTCGAGTCCCAGCGGGGCTACACCACCGTGCTCGGTTTCGGACTCGGCGAACAACGCCACCGCGCCCTGCTGGCCGCCTCCTGGGCCGTCGCGATCCAGGCGTTGCGGGCCCGCACGGTGCAGAGCATGTTCACCGCGCGCCTGAACCTCGGCGAATGCCTGAGTCTCGCCGCCGTCCTCGTCGTGGGCTTCGTCCTCATCGACGCCGGGACCTCCACGGCCGGCGGGGCCACCACCGCGATGCTGCTTGTGCTGCGGCTGCTCGGGCCGGTCAACCAGGTGCTGTTCGTCATCGACACCGTCCAGTCGGCCGCCGTGTCCCTGAACCGCATGATCGGCGTCACCACCCTGCCCGACGCCGACGCCGACACCGAAAACGGGCCGGGGCCGGGGACAGGCGGCGGCGTCCGGCTCCGCGACGTCTCGTTCCGCTACGGGGACGGCCCCCGCGTGCTCGACGGCATCACCCTCGACATCCCCACCGGTCAGCGCGTTGCCGTCGTCGGCGCCTCCGGAGCAGGCAAGACCACACTCGCCGCCGTGATCGCCGGCATCCACCGACCCGGCACCGGGACGGTGACCCGCCCCGCCCACACCGCCGTGATCACGCAGGAAACCCATGTGTTCGCGGGGACGTTGCGCGAGAACCTCACCCTCGCCGCCCCCGGCGCCACCGACCGTGACATCCATGCGGCGCTGGAGGCCACCGGCACCACGGTGATCCTCGATCTCGTCCCCGACCGGCTGGACACCCTGCTGGGTGCCGGCGGGCATCCGCTCACCGACGCCCAGGCACAGCAGCTCGCACTTGCCCGTCTGCTGCTCACCGACCCCGAGTTGGCGATCCTCGACGAGGCGACCGCCGAGGCCGGCTCCACCCATGCCGGCCGACTCGACCGGGCCGCCGACGCCGTCCTCGCCGGCCGCACGGCCCTCGTGGTCGCTCACCGGCTCTCCCAGGCCGCGGCCTGCGACCGGATCGTCGTGATGAATCAGGGCCGTATCACCGAGACGGGGACCCACACCGAACTGGTCGCCGCCGGCGGCGTGTACGCCACCTTGTGGTCCGCATGGCGGGAAGGACAAGGCGTCAGCGAAACGAATGGGTCGGAATGATCCGTGCGCAGGACGCCCGGGCGGCGATGTCAGTGGTGGCCGCTAGTTTGGAGTCACTGGAGATCGGCCGCAGCGGCCGACCGGCCTTTGGGGAGGGGTGTGCCGTGTCCACTGCGCAGGCACGACAGTCGGGGAACACGACGTATCTGGAGCTGTCCCAGGAGAGCGGCGGTGCCCACAAGTTCTACGAGGTCACCGTCGAGGGGACCACCGTCTCCGTGCGGTACGGACGGATCGGTGTGGACGGGCAGCACCAGACCTCCGACTTCCCGACGGCCGAGCGGGCACAGGCGGCAGCGGCGAAGAAGATAGCCGAGAAGGTGCGCAAGGGGTACGCGCCCGCCGTCCGGGGGCAGCGCGCGGCCCGCCCCGTGACGCGTCGTCAGGTGACGTCCGCCCCGTCCACGGCGCGGGCGACCGCCCCCGTGCTGTGGCGGTTCCGTACGGGCGCGGCCGCGTTCGGCATCCATGTGGACGAGGACCGCTGCTGGGTCGGCAACCAGGACGGCGGTGTCTACAACCTGAGCCACGACGGCGAGGTGCTGGCCCACTACTCCCTGCCCGACGGCGTGAAGTGCCTGGTGGCGGACGACTTCTGGATCTACGCGGGCTGTGACGACGGCCGGGTGTACGACCTGTCGGCGAAGGTGCCGTTCGCGGCCTACGACATTGCGGCCGAGGTCGACATCTTCTGGCTCGACATCCACGCGGGCGTGCTCAACGTCTCCGACCACCACGGCAATCTGACGGTCATCGACCACGAGGACGAGCTCCAGTGGTCGCGCAACTCCTCGGGGGAGCAGGGGTGGATGGTGCGCGCCGACGACCGCGCCGTCTACCACGGACACAGCCGGGGCGTGACGGCCTACGCGGCGGACGGCAGCCGCCAGCTCTGGCACACCCCGACCGGGGGCAACGTGCTCTTCGGCTGGCAGGAGGAGGACGCGGTCTACGCCGGGACCGGGCGGCGGGTCGTCCAGCGGCTCGCCAAGTCCACCGGCAGCGTCGAGGCCTCGTACGAGTGCGACGCCGCCGTCTACTCCTGCGCCACGTCCCCCGGCGGGCGGTACGTCTTCGCGGGCGACTCCTCGTCCTCCGTCTACTGCTTCACCGCCGACGGCACCCGGCTGTGGAAGCTCGGCACCGGATGCGGCTCGGCGCTCTCCATGCAGTACCGCGACGAGAAGCTGTACCTCGTCACCACCGACGGCTCACTCGCCTGCGTCGACGCGAGCGAGGCGGCGATCAACGCGGCCCAGTCGGGCACCGTCCCGGTCGCGGCGGACATCAAGCTGGCGGCCGCCCTGCCCACGTACGCGCCGCTGACCACCGCCGCCGCCGTCGCCACGGTCGACGCCGTCCCCGCGGCCGGGGGCGGAGTGGTCGTGGAGTGCTTCGAGCAGGGCGGCCGGGTGCGGGTGCGGGTGCTCTCCGAGGGCTACGAGCCGGAGTGGAACGTCCAGTTCCCGCGGGCGATCCGCCGGCCCGGCGCCCGCTATGTGGTGGACGCGCTGCACTCCTCGTCGGGCGGCTTCTACCGCGTGCGCGGGGAGATCAGACGACTGGTGTGACCCCGGGGACGGTGACGGTCGCCGTGGCGGGGCTACACCTCCATGTGTGAGCCCATGATGACCGTGCGCTCCCGAGGCAGGCTGAAGTGCTCGGCCGCGTCGGCCGTGATGTACGAGGTGGCGATGAACAGCCGCTTGCGCCAGGGCGCCATCGTGTGGGCCTCTCCGCGCCGGAGTTCGATCTTCGACAGGAAGTAGGACGCCTCGTCGAGACGGAGCGGCCCCTCGGTCCGGGCCGGGTCGAGCAGGGCCAGCGCTCCGGGGACGTCCGGCTTCTCCATGTAGCCGAACCGGGCGGTGACATGGATGATCCCGTCGTCGCCGTAGCCGAGCTCGTCCACGACGACCCGCTGGTCGGCCGGGACGCGGGGCACCGGATCGATGTGCAGGGCGACGATCACGACGTGCTCGTGCCGGACGTGGTTGTGCCGGACGTTGGCCCGCATGGCCAGCGGCACGGTCTCCTTGCCCCGGTTCAGGAAGACGGCCGTGCCGGGGACCCGGAGCGTGGGCGCCTCGCCGCTGCGGAGCTCGTCGACGAACTCGGGCAACGACCCCTCGGCGCGGGCCCGTTGCTCGGTGACCAGCTCCCGGCCGCGCTGCCAGGTCGTCATGACGGTGAACGCGGTGAGGCCGATCAGCAGCGGCAGCCACGCGCCGTGCACCAGCTTGGTCAGGTTGGCACCCACGAACAGCAGGTCCACACAGAGCAGTACGCCTCCGCCGAGCGCGAGCAGCCAGCGGGGGGTGCCCCACTTGGCGCGGGCGACGTAGAGGAAGAGAAGGGTGGTGATGGTGATGGTGCCGGTGACCGCCATGCCGAAGGCGTAGGCCAGTTCCGCGGAGGAGCGGAAGGCGAAGACGAGGGTGAGGACCGAGACCATCAGGAGCCAGTTGATCCACGGGACGTAGATCTGGCCGAAGGTGGACGCGGAGGTGTGCGCGATGCGCAGCCGCGGCAGATAGCCCAGCTGGGCCGCCTGGGAGGCGACCGAGTACGCGCCGGTGATCACGGCCTGGGAGGCGATCACGGTCGCCGCCGTCGCGAGGATGACCATCGGCCAGCGCCCCCAGTCGGGCACGAGCAGGAAGAACGGGCTGCTGATGTTGGCCGGGTCGTCGAGGATCAGCGCGCCCTGCCCCAGGTAGCTCAGGACGCAGGCGGGCAGGACGAGCAGCAGCCAGCCGCGGGTGATGGCCCGGCGGCCGAAGTGCCCCATGTCGGCGTAGAGCGCCTCGGCACCGGTGACCGCCAGCACGATCGCGGCGAGCGCGAAGAAGGCGGTGCCCCAGTGGCCGAAGAGGAAGCCCAGCGCGTACGTCGGTGACAGCGCCTCCAGGATGTCCGGGTGGTCGGTGATGCCGACGACGCCGCACGTGCCGATGGTGACGAACCACACGATCATGACCGGCCCGAACACCCGGCCCACCGCCGCGGTGCCCCTGCGCTGCACCAGGAACAGCAGCACGATGATCACCGCGGTGATGGGCACGACCGCGTCGCCCAGCGACGGCTCCACGACCTTGAGTCCCTCGACCGCGGACAGCACCGAGATCGCCGGAGTGATCATGCTGTCGCCGAAGAACAGCGACGCGCCGAAGATGCCCACGGCGGCCAGCACCATGGCCCCGCGCCGCCCGCGCTCCCCGCTCCACCTCCGCAGCAGGGTGATCAGGGCCATGATGCCGCCCTCGCCGTCGTTGTCGGCGCGCATGGCGAGCAGGACGTAGGTCACCGTGACGATGATCATGACCGACCAGAAGACCAGCGAGACCACGCCGAACACGTTGTCCGTGGTGACCGGGACGGGGTGCGGGTCCTCGGGGTTGAACACGGTCTGGAGGGTGTAGATCGGGCTGGTGCCGATGTCGCCGAAGACCACACCGAGCGCACCGACGACAACGGCCAGCCGCACCGCGTCCCGTGTCCCCGCGCGGCGGGCCTCCCGCGCCGGTGACGCGGGCGGCTCGTCCGACGTGGTTCCCTGCCGGCGGTCGGCCATGGTGCTCCTCCTCGGTGCCGGCCGCCGAGCGCGGGCCGGGACATCGAGGCGGACGATACCCATGCCGCCCGCCAACCGTCGGCAAGGGTGCCGTTTCGTTTCGGCAGCCGTCACCGACTGGTCCCGCGGGACCAGTCGGCCGTTCAGGACTGTCCCCCGGGCCCACGGTCCGGGCCCCGCCCGCTCCTAGTGTCGAAGGCAGGGACGGCGGCCGATCCGCGGCCGGGATCCACACGTCCCACGCGGGAAAGGGCGCCCATGATCGAGGCACGGCAGTTGACCAAGCGGTACGGGGACAAGACAGTCGTCGACAATCTCAGCTTCACCGTCAAACCGGGCGAGGTGACCGGCTTCCTCGGGCCCAACGGCGCGGGCAAGTCCACGACCATGCGGATGGTCGTCGGCCTGGACGCGCCCAGCGGCGGCACCGTCATCGTCAACGGCCGCCGCTACGCGGGACACGCGGCGCCGCTGCACGAGATCGGCAGCCTCCTGGAGGCCAAGTCCGTCCATCCCGGGCGTACCGCGTTCCATCACCTGATGGCGCTCGCGTACACCCACGGCATCGCCCGCAGCCGGGTCGACGAGGTCATCGAACTGGCCGGACTGACCAGCGTGGCCGGCAAACGCGTCGGCGCCTTCTCCCTCGGTATGGGCCAGCGGCTCGGCATCGCCGCGGCCCTGCTCGGGGATCCGGCGATCGTGATGCTCGACGAACCGGTCAACGGCCTGGACCCCGAGGGTGTGCTGTGGGTGCGCAACCTCCTGCGGCAGCTGGCCGACGAGGGCCGCGCCGTGATGCTCTCCTCGCACCTGATGAGCGAGACCGCCCAGATCGCCGACCATCTGGTGATCATCGGACGCGGCCGGCTGCTCGCCGACACCACCGTCGACGACTTCACCAGGGACGCCGGCAGCGGCGGCGTCAAGGTCGCCGCCGACGACACCGCCCGGCTGCGCTCCCTGCTGGTCGGCCCCGACGTCACCATCACCTCCTCCGCCACCGGCGAACTCATGGTCCACGGCCGCGGGGCCCGGGAGATCGGCGCCGTCGCCGCCCAGAACGGGGTGGTGCTCCACGAACTCACCCCGCATGCCGTCTCCCTGGAGGAGGCGTTCATGGACCTCACCCGGGACGCCGTCGAGTACCAGAGCGCGCCGGCCAACACCGCCCGAAAGGCCGCATGATGACCGTCACCGACTTCTCGACGCTCCCGGCCCGCACGATCGTGCGCAAGGTCACCGGCCCGCGTGTCGTGCGCTCGGAGTGGGCCAAGTTCTGGACCCTGCGCTCCAGCTGGATCACCCTGGCCGTCGCCGTGTTCCTGATCGTCCTCTTCGGGGCGATCGCCGCCCACACCTACAGTCCCGACGGGGGCGGGGACCGGGGCGGACCGCTCGGCGCCGAGGGCGGCACCGACGCCGTGAGCCTGGCCCTGACCGGCGTGACCTTCGGTTCGCTCGCCGTCGGCGTGCTCGGTGTGCTGCTCTCCGCCGGCGAGTACAGCACCGGCATGATCCGCTCCACGCTCACCGCGGTCCCGCGCCGGCTGCCGGTCCTGTGGGCCAAGACCGCCGTGATCGCGCCCGTCGTCCTGGTCCTCACCGGTCTGGGTGTCCTGGCCGCGTTCGTGCTCGGCGCACCGGGTCTGGACGGCACGACGATCTCGCTCTCCCTGGGCGACGAGGGCGTGCTGCGCAGCCTGGCCGGCGCCGGTGTCTACCTCGCCCTGGTCGCCGTGTTCGGTGTGGTCCTGGGCATGGCGATCCGCTCCTCCGCCGGGGCCATCGCGACCCTGGTCGGCATCCTGCTGATCCTGCCCGGACTGGCCTCCCTGCTGCCCGACTCGCTGTACGACACCCTCAGCCCGTACTTCCCCAGCACCGCGGGACAGGCGGTCTACGCCCTGGAGCAGTCCGCCGACACCCTCTCGCCCGGAGCCGGGCTCGCCGTGTTCGCCGGCTGGGTGGCGCTGGCCCTCGCAGGGGCGGCCTACCGCCTCGTCCGCACCGACGCCTGACCGGGTACGGGACAATGGTGGTCATGAGTCCGCACAGCGCGGCAGCCGCCACGGGCACCGGCCGGGGAGCGGCACAGACACCGCTCCCCGGCTTCGACGCCACGTGGGCGCACCCGTTCCTGGACCGGCTGCTGGACGACCGCAGGCGCCGGTCGTGGCTGTTCGGCCGGCACCCGTGGCTGTTCGACACCGCCGTGATGGCGTTCATCGTGCTGATGTCCCTGCCCAGCCTGCTGCGCAACGACTCGACCCCGTCGTCCCCCTTCGGCGACACCGAACCCGGCGCCCAGCTGCCGACCGTCGTCCTGGTCCTGCTGGCCGCCTCGCAGCTCGCTCCGCTGTGGTGGCGCCGCAAGGCACCGACGGTCACGTTCCTCGTGATCGCGGGCATGTCCGTCGTGCAGTGGTCGCTGGGCGTGTGGCTCCCCACCGGGATGGCCTGGCTCGTCGCCCTCTACACCATGGCCCGCTACGGGTCCCTGCGGGTGCTCGGCTGGGCCGTCACGCTGGCCTCCGGCACCCTGCTGGTGGCCGCCCTGGTGGTGTCTCCCGGCAGGCCGGACCACCCCATGATCGGCGGCTTCTTCCTGCTGGCCACCACGGCGGCGGCCGTAGCCATCGGCCTGGCCCTGCGGATCCTGGGGATGTACCTGGCGGCGCTGGAGGACCGGGCCAGACGGGTGGAGATCGAGCAGGAACAGCGCGTCCGGCTCACCGCCGCCGCCGAGCGCTCCCGGGTCGCCCGCGAGATGCACGACATCGTCGGCCACAACCTCTCGGTCATCGTCAGCGTCGCCGACGGCGCCGCGACCCTCGCCGCCAACCGGGGCGAGCGGTCCGCCGACGCGCTGCGGGTGCTCGGCGACACCGGCCGCCAGGCCATGAGCGAGCTGCGCCGCGTCCTCGGTGTACTGCGCGAGGAACAGCAGGGTGAACGGCTGCTCGGCCCGCAGCCCGGGATCCGGGACCTGGACCCCCTCGTCGCGCGGGTGCGCACGGCCGGAGTGGCCGTGACCTACCGGACCGTGGGCAATCTCGACGCCCTGGGCGGCGGTGTGCAGCTCACCGTGTACCGCGTGGTCCAGGAGTCCCTCACCAACACCCTCAAACACGCGGGCGTCGGCACGTCCGCCGAGGTCACCATCGAGGCCGAGGAGGCGGGACAGGTACGGATCCGGATCACCGACACCGGTACGCCGCCGGGGGCACCCGTGCCCGCGAGGCCGGGCGGCACCGACGGCCGCCACGGCCACGGCCTCGTCGGCATCCGCCAGCGGGCCGCCATGTACGGCGGGACCGTCGTCCTCGGCCCGGCCGACAAGGGCCACGGCTGGACCGTGGACGTCCTGCTCGACGTACCGCCGGGAGAACAGCTGCCATGACCACCGTGCTCATCGCCGACGACCAGCCCCTCCAGCGGATGGGCGTGCGCATGCTCATCGAGGGGACTCCCGGCCTGGACGTGGCCGGTGAGGCCGAGCACGGCGCCGAGGCCGTCCGGATGGCCGCCGAACTCCGCCCCGACGTCGTCCTCATGGACATCCGGATGCCCGGCATGGACGGCCTGGAGGCCACCCGCCGGGTCATCGCCGCGGGCGGCCGCACCCGCGTCCTCATCGTGACCACCTTCGACCTCGACGAGTACGCCTACGAGGGCCTGCGGGCCGGAGCCAGCGGCTTCCTGCTCAAGGACGCCCGCCCCGAGGAGCTCGTCGCCGGCATCCGCGCGGTCGCCACCGGTGACGCCGTCGTCGCCCCCCGGCTCACCCGCCGTCTGCTCGACGCCTACGCCCACCAGGTCCTCGCGCCGGCCGACGCGCCCGGCCCGGACGATCCCCGGCTGCAAACCCTCAGCGACCGCGAACGCGAGGTCCTGGTCGCCGTCGCCCGGGGACTGACGAACTCGGAGATCGCCGAGCACCTCTTCCTCACCGAGTCCACCGTCAAGAAGCACGTCGGCCGCGTGGTCGCCAAGATCGGCGCCCGCGACCGCATCCACGCCGTGATCATGGCGTACGACGTCGGCCTGGTCAGAGCCAAGCCGTGACCTCGCGAGCCGGCCCCCAAGGCGCATTCCCCGCGTATTCGCGACACGGTGGGGGAGACGGAAGTACGCGGGCGGGTGAGTGAGGTGGACGACGTGGTCGAAAGCGGCGGATCCGGGGTCTGTCTGGTGACCGGTGCCAGTGGGTACATCGGCGGGCGGCTGGTGCCGGAGCTGCTGGAGGCCGGGTACCGGGTGCGCTGTCTCGCCCGGTCGCCCGAGAAACTGCGGGACCAGCCGTGGGCCGGACAGGTCGAGACCGTACGGGGCGACGTGACCGACGCCGCTTCCATGGCCGCGGCCATGGAGGGCGTAGACGTCGCCCACTACCTCGTGCACGCGCTCGGCACCGGCCGCGACTTCGAGCGCACCGACCGGGAGGCGGCCCGGATCTTCGGCGAACAGGCACAGCGGGCCGGCGTCGGCCGCCTGGTCTACCTCGGCGGGCTGACCCCGCCCGGCGTACCCGAGCGGGAGCTGTCACCGCACCTGCGCTCCCGCGCCGAGGTGGGCCGGATCCTGCTCGCCTCCGGTGTGCCGACGACCGTGCTGCGGGCCGCCGTCATCATCGGCTCCGGCTCCGCGAGCTTCGAGATGCTGCGCTACCTCACCGAGCGGCTGCCGGTCATGGTCACCCCCCGCTGGGTGCACACCCGGATCCAGCCGATCGCCGTACGGGACGTGCTGCGACTCCTGGTCGGCGCCGCCGCCCTGCCCTCCGACGTCAGCCGCGCCTTCGACATCGGCGGCCCCGAGGTACTGACGTACGTCGAGATGATGCGGCGGTACGCCGCCGTCGCCGGGCTGCCCCGACGGCTCATCGTCCCCGTCCCGGTCCTCACCCCCGGCCTGTCCAGCCACTGGGTCGGCCTGGTCACCCCGGTTCCGGCCGCCATCGCGCGCCCGCTGACGGAGTCGCTGCGCCACGAGGTGGTGTGCCGGGAGCGGGACATCGAGGAGTACGTGCCGAACCCGCCCGGTCACCCGATCGGGTTCGACCGGGCCGTTGATCTCGCGCTCCAGCGGGTGCGGGACGCGGGCGTCGCCACCCGCTGGTCGTCCGCCTCGGTGCCGGGCGCGCCCAGCGACCCGCTGCCCACCGACCCCGACTGGGCCGGCGGCAGCCTCTACAGCGACGTGCGCGAACGCCGTGCCGAGGTGGCACCGGACGCGCTGTGGGACGTGGTCGAGGGCATCGGCGGCGAGAACGGCTGGTACTCGTTCCCGCTCGCCTGGGCCGTACGCGGCTGGCTCGACCGGCTGGCCGGCGGGGTGGGCCTGCGCCGGGGACGCCGGGACGCGCGGCGGCTGCGGGTGGGCGACTCGCTGGACTTCTGGCGGGTCGAGGAGCTCGAACGCGGCCGGCTGCTGCGGCTGCGCGCCGAGATGCGGCTGCCCGGCCTGGCCTGGCTGGAGATGTACGTCGACGAGGACGGGACCGGCGGCACCCGCTACCGGCAGCGGGCCCTGTTCCACCCGCGCGGGCTCCTCGGCCATCTGTACTGGTGGAGCGTGTCGCCGTTCCACGCGGTCGTCTTCGGCGGAATGGCCCGCAACATCGTCCGCGCGGCCGAACGTACGCGGCCCCCGGGGTGAGCCGCGCCGGCGCCGGCATCAGCCCAGTTCGGCTCCCTTGGCGGCGGCTTCCTCCTCCGTCCGGGCCCGGTCGGTGGCCAGGGTGCCGCCCGCGCTCTCCAGGTGGGCCCGCACGAACCACTGGAACTGCTCCAGGTCGCGCAGCTGCTCGATGAGCAGATCCTCCGTGGCGGCGTCGATGTCGCCCGCCTCCTTGATCGCGGCGCGGACCGCCTCGTTCACCCCCGTGTACACGAGGTCCAGCGCGCCGAGGTGGGCGATCGCGTCGGCCCGGCCGATCGAGTAGTCGTCCCACGTGCGCCCGGCCACCAGGGCACCCGGCGTCCCGTACGCCACACCACCGAGCGCGGCGATGCGTTCCGCGACGTCGTCGGCCATCTCACGGACCCGGTCGACCTGCGGGTCGATCATCTCGTGGACGGCGATGAAGTGCGGCCCGACCACGTTCCAGTGCACGTGCTTGAGGGTCAGGTGCAGATCGTTGAGCGCGTGCAGGCGGAGGCCGAGCAGACCGATCAGCCGGCCGGCCGCCTCGCGCTCGATGCCGGGCACCGTGTACTTCGGGGTCAGATCCTTCGTCATGGTTCACCTCGGTTTGTGGGGAGTATTGGCTGCACCTGCACGGCTGCCCCGGTCCGGCCCGGGCAGTCATGGCCGGTACCGTCAGAAGATCTCCGGCAAGTCCGTGGTGATTTCGAGGATTGTCTTCCGGATGCGGGGGCACTCGGTCGCTCGCCGGACACAGGACCGGCGGACCGCCGGGCACCTGACCGGCGACCGACGCCGAAAGACCGGGAGGGGCGCGTGATGGTCACGACGACCGTGCACACCGCTGAAACGACCACCGCCGAGCGGACGGTGGACACTCCGGAGATCGCGGACCCGTCGCGGGTCGCGCCGAAGGACGCACGGGAACTGTCGAAGCTGTTCTTCGACCAGCTGATGACGCTGGAGGAGGGCACGCCCGAATACCAGGACGCGCGCAACACACTGATCGAGATGAACATGTCCCTGGTCCGCTACGCGGCCGGCCGGTTCCGCAGCCGCGGCCCCGAGGACATGGAGGACATCGTCCAGGTCGGCATGATCGGACTGATCAAGGCGATCGACCGGTTCGAGCTGACCCGAGAGGTGGAGTTCACCTCCTTCGCCATTCCCTACATCGTGGGCGAGATCAAGCGGTTCTTCCGGGACACCACCTGGGCCGTGCACGTGCCGCGGCGCCTCCAGGAGGCACGGGTGCAGCTCGCCCGCGCCAACGAGGAGCTGCGCGGCCGGCTGGGCCGGAGCCCCACGACCAGCGAGCTCGCCGAGCTGATGAGCCTCCCGGAGAAGGAGGTCGTCGAGGCCCAACTCGCCTCCAACGGCTACAAGTCGGCCTCCCTGGACGCGGCCATCAACAGCAGCGAGGACGGCGAGTCCGCGCTGGCGGACTTCATCGGCAACGAGGACGCCGCCCTCGGCCTGATCGAGGACTTCCACACCCTCGCCCCGATGCTCGCCGAACTCGACGAGCGCGAGCGGAAGATCATCCACTGGCGTTTCGTGGAGGAGCTGACCCAGGCCCAGATAGGCGAGCGGCTCGGCGTCTCCCAGATGCATGTCTCGCGGCTGATCTCGCGCCTGCTGGCCCGCCTGCGCGCGGGGATGCTCACCACGCAGTGACAGGGCGACAGCCGGTGCGGACGGTCAGTGACGGGCGGCGTGACCCTCGACGGGGTCGCGCCGCCCTCCGTCGGTGATCAATGACCCTGTTCCCGCGGGGGCTTCACCGCGATGTCGAGGTAGAAGACGTCGATACTGCGGACCGCAGCCTCGAACTCCTCCAGGTTGACCGGCTTGGTGACATACGCGTTGGCGTGGTGGTGGTAGGCGCCGGTGACGTCGTCGGGGGCCGCGGACGTGGTCAGCACAACGACCGGGATCGTACGCAGCTCGGCGTCCTCCTTCACCACGGCGAGGAACTCACGCCCGTTCATCCGCGGCATGTTGAGGTCGAGCACGATGAGATCGGGTCGCGCGTTGTCCGGGTCGCGCAGGTACTCCAGCGCCTCGATGCCGTCGGAGACCTGGGTGAGGTTGCGCGTACCGCGCTCGCTCAGTGCGTCCTGGATGAGCATCGCGTCGGCGATGTCGTCCTCGACCAGCAGCACGTCGTACGGGCGGGTTGCGGCGGCAGCCATGATTCACGAGCTCCGGTGTGTGGGGCGATGGGCCGGGTGGAATGTGCTGTTGGCGGTCAGACCGGGCCAGCGGCGCCGGGCCCCCTGTCTGCTCATACCGACCGCCTGACCGATCTCGGGGTAGCCGGCGCCGTTCTGCGCGGCGGCGTGGGCGGCCTGGTCCTCCAGGCGCCGGACGGCCTGCTTGATGTGGGTGAGCACCCGCAGACGCTCCAGAGCGTACCCGCGGGACTCGTCGGCCCGGTCGGCGGGCTCCGGCGGGCGGCCGTTCCGCCGTGCGAGGCGCCTGGTCAGTTCCTCCACCACCTCGGTCATCAGCACGGCCGTATCCTCGCTCGAAGCGCGCGAACCGGGTGGGGGATCAGACATGCGGCCACTCTAGGGTTCCGATCCGGACGAGGACAACATGTGTTGTCACGCCGTGGGTACTGTGTGCCTGCCCGCGCGGAACAACGAGGTCGCGCGGCACCGCGGGGCAGTACGGCACCGCGCGGCAAGGACGGCACGTCAAGGAGAGAAGTCACCGCGATGACAGGGAAACCGTCGAGCACCCCGGGCGGGTTCGCCGGTTGGACGACCCGTCGCTGGCTGCGGGTGGGCGTCGCCGGAACGCTGGTCGTCCTGGCGGTGCTCGGTTCGCTGGGCGGCTGGGCGATGTGGCGTACCACGCAGATCACCGACTCGCTGGTCGACCGGCACTCTCCGGCGCTGATCGAGGCGATCCGGGTGGAGGAGTCCCTGGTCAACCAGGAGACCGGGATCCGCGGCTACGGACTGTCCGGCGACCGCGACTACCTGCGGCCGTACACCCAGGGTGTGGCCGACGAGAAGGTGGCGCTCGGGCGGCTGCGCCCCCTGATCGGCGCCGACGCCGAGGCCCGCGCCGACCTGGCCGAGGTGGAGGAACGCGCCACCGCCTGGCAGGAGCGGACGGCCCGGCCCATCGCGGCCGCCTCCCCCGCGGAGGCCCCGCGGATCAGCGAGGCGCGCACCGAGGCCGGCAAGGCGGACTTCGACGCGCTGCGGCGGTCGATGACCGGCCAGCAGGCCCACCTGGAGGACGAACGCACCGCCGCCACCCGGGAACTGCGGCAGGCCACGACCCTGCGGAACTGGATGTTCTCCGTCATCGCGATCGTCATCCTGCTGGTCGCGGCGCTGGTCTTCGAGGGCCTGCGCCGTGGGGTCACCGGCCCGCTCAGCCGGCTCGGCGAGTCCGCCCGCGACGTCGCGCAGGGCCGTTTCGAGCGCTCCATCGAAAGCTCCGGCCCCGCCGACCTGCGCCGGCTCGCCGCCGACGTGGAGTCCATGCGGCTGCGCATGGTGGAGGAACTGCGGCTCAGCGAGGAGACCCGTGCGCTCCTCGACGAGCAGGCCGAGGACCTGAAGCGGTCCAACACCGAACTGGAGCAGTTCGCCTACGTCGCCTCGCACGACCTCCAGGAGCCGCTGCGCAAGGTCTCCAGCTTCACCCAGCTCCTCCAGCGCCGCTACGGCGGGCAACTGGACGACAAGGCCGACCAGTACATCGGGTTCGCCGTCGACGGCGCCAACCGGATGCAGATCCTCATCAACGACCTGCTCGCCTTCTCCCGGGTCGGCCGCGTCCACAACGAACACCAGACGGTCAACCTGGAGAAGGTGTTCGGCAGGGTGCTCGGCGATCTCAGCCTGAGCGTCGAGGAGACCGGCGCCGAGATCACCCACGACCCGCTGCCCACCGTCGTCGGAGACCCCACCCAACTGGGCATGCTGTGGCAGAACCTGCTGTCCAACGCGATCAAGTTCCGCAGCCCCGACCGGACTCCGCACGTCCACGTCAGCGCCCTGTGCGACGACGGGATGTGGGAGTTCGCCGTCGCCGACAACGGCATCGGCATCGCGCGGGAGTTCCAGGAGAAGGTCTTCGTCCTCTTCCAGCGCCTGCACACCAAGGACGCCTATCCGGGCACCGGCATCGGCCTCGCGATGTGCCGGAAGGTCGCCGAGTTCCACGGCGGCGGCATCCGGATCGACCCCGACTACGTGCTCGGCACCCGCATCGTCCTCACCCTGCCCGCCCTCGCGGCCGTGCCGACGGCCCCGGACGAAGAGAGACAGCCGTGACCGCTCCTGTCGCAGGCCAGGCCGAGCAGTACGACGTGCTTCTCGTCGAGGACGACGACGGGGACGCGCTTCTCGTCGAGGAACTCCTCGACGAGACCGACCTGCCGCACACCCTGACGCGGTGCCGCACGGCGGCCGAGGCACGCCGGGCGCTGGCGGCGGGATCCGTTGCCTGTGTGCTGCTCGACCTGCATCTGCCCGACGCCAGCGGAGTGGAGACGGTCCAGGCCATCCAGGCGGGCACCCACGCCGCGATCATCGTGCTGACCGGCCTCGACGAACCGCGCGCCGGTGTCGACGCGCTCGCCGCCGGCGCCCAGGACTACCTGATCAAGGGCAAGGTCGATCCCGAGCTGATGCAGCGGGCCGTCCGCTACGCGGTCCAGCGCAAGCAGGCCGAACGCGCCAACGCGGCCCTCCAGATCGGCCGGCTGCGCGCCGAGGAGAACGCGCGCCTGGAGCGCGGGCTGCTGCCCGAGCCGCTGCTGTTCTCCACCGCCGTCACCGCGTCCAGCCGCTACTACCCCGGACGCGCGCAGGCCCTGCTCGGCGGCGACTTCCTCGACGTCGTCCAGACCGACGACGGCCAGGTCCACGCGATCATAGGAGACGTCAGCGGCCACGGCCCCGACGCCGCCGCGCTCGGCGTCTGCCTCCGTATCGCCTGGCGCGCCCTCACCCTCGGCGGCCACCGCGACCAGCACCTGCTCCATCTGCTGGAGCAGATCCACATAGCCGAACGGGCGGGCAGTGACCTGTTCACCACCTGCACCCTGATCACCCTGGACCCGCAGGCCGGCACCCTCACCCTGCACCTTGCCGGTCACCACGAGCCGCTCGTCAGCACCGCCGACGGCACCCGCCAGGTCGACGCCGCCCACGGCATGGCCCTGGGTATCGCGCCCGGCCTGGGCAGCTGGCCAGCCACCAAGCTGGCCCTGCCGCCCGAGGGCGCGCTCATCGCCTACACCGACGGCCTGATCGAGGGGTTCGCGGACGGCACGGGCACCCGGCTCGGCGTCGAGGGACTGCTGGACATCATCGACACCCTGCGCGCGTCCGAGCCCGGCACCCATCTCGACCAGCTCATCGCCCGCACCCGCGCGCTCAACGCGGACCGCCACACCGACGACCTCGCGGTCCTGCGCCTGGACTGGAACACGGTGCGTCCGGCGGCCGCGCGCCGGCCGTGACCCGGGAAGCGCCGAGGGGAGAGCCGGTCAGGTCCCGGGCTCGCCGAGGCGGAGGTGGGCGACGACCTGCTTGCCGGCCCCCAGCACAATGATGTGCAGCTGCTCGCAGAGCCGGCCGACGAGCCGGAAGCCGTGCCCGCCGACGCGCTGCGGGTCGGCCGGCTGGAGCCGCGGGGGTTCGGGCGAGCTGTCGCGGACCGCGATCCGCAGCCGGCTGCCGTCGGGCGTCACCTCCAGGAGGAGACTGCCGGGTCCGGGCGCGTGCCGTACGGCGTTGGTGACCAGTTCGCTCACGACGAGCTGGGCGTCCTGGCTCGGCCGGTGGTCGGGGTGGTGCCCCGCCTGGGCCAGCAACGTGCGTACCGCGTGCCGGGCGTCGGCGATCCGGCCGTCCGTGGAGTCCCAGACGGCGCTGTACCGCCCGGGTGCCGAGCGGAGCGGGCGGGCCGGTGTCTGCTTGCTGAGCGGGGTGACCATAAACGTGATCCCGTGGTTGTTCCTAGCCTCTGCATCACCTGGTGTAGCTGCCGTGTCCACTCGTCTACCCGGTGTCGCCCCTTTCATGAACACGTCCGCTCCACGAACACGACGCCCCCGTGAACCCCCCGGTTCCGAGCCCGCCGCCCGCCGGGTGAATCCACCGCCCCCGCCCGCTTCCCGGCCCCGCCCGTTCTCCGAACACGCTCGCAGTCGGGCCGTCACTGGGGCGCGAAGTGGTTGGGTGAGCGTATGTTCCGTTCGCTTCGCGCGCTGGTTGTCCCGGCGCACCGTTTCCCGGACGGAGACGGTGGCGCGTCCATCCGTACCCCCGACACCCGGGACGTCGTGCTCGCGACGGTCCTCGCCACGACCGTGGTGGTGGCGCTGGGGCTGCTGACCGGGACCGCCGTGGTCTTCCTGGGGCTGCTGGTGTTCCTGCCGGCCTTCGCCGCGGCGCTGTGCACTCCGCGGCAGACGGCGCTGGTCTCCGCCTGGGCGAGCGGCTGCGTCATCGTGCCGGCGGTCTTCCGGTCCGCGGACTCGGTGGCCGACCGGGTCGTCCTGGCCCTGTTCGCCGCCGGACTGTGCGCCATGGCGGTCCTCGGCGCCCGGGTACGGATCCGGCGCGAGCGCGAGTTCGTGCGGCTGCGGTCCTCCGCGGTCGCGATGCAGCGGCAGATCCTGCGCCCGCTGCCCGTGGTCACCGACGACGTCCTGGTGGACGGCGTCTACCAGCCGCTCCAGCGGGACGAACTCGTCGGCGGCGACATCTACGAGGTCGCGGCCACCCCCTGGGGCACCCGGATGCTGATCGGCGACGTCCAGGGCAAGGGGCTCAGCGCGATCGGCGCGGCCATCGACGTGGTCGGCGCCTTCCGTGAGGCGGCCCACCGCGAGCCGACGCTCACCGCGCTCGTCGACGCGCTGGAGGCGGCGGTCGTCCGCCACAACGCCTACGCGGACCAGCGCGACGAGCCGGAACGCTTCGTCACCGCGCTGGTCGTCGCGGTGGACGAGGGCGACGAGGCCCAGCTGGTCGTCTGCGGCCACATCCCGCCGTACCTCCTCCATGACGGCGCCGTCACCGAGGTCGCCGCCGAGGAGGAGCAGGTGCCGCTCGGACTGGCGGCGCTGGTCGACGAACCGCGCACCGTCGCCTGGTTCCCCTTCCCGGACGGGGCCACGCTGCTGCTGTGCACCGACGGCCTGACCGAGGCCCGCTCGCCCGCCGGCGCCTTCTATCCACTCCAGGCGCGCCTGGGCCACCGCGGCGACATCACGGCCGACCGGCTGACCCGCTGGCTCGTCGACGACGTGCGCGACTTCACCAGGGGCGGCCAGGAGGACGACATCGCGGTCCTCGCCGTCCGGCGCGCACCCTACGGGTCCTCGACAGGACCTTCGTAGAACCGCCCTCGCCCTCCGGCGCGTCCTGATCTACGGTGCCATGAGTCGAACAGGACCTGGGAGGGACCGTGCCGGAGCCGCGGACCGCGCTCGCCGAGCGCATTGCCCGGCGCAGACGGGGGGACGACGACCCCCGTGCCCTGGTGGGGGAGATGCGCCGCGCGCTGCTGCTGGTGCCGGTGGCCGACGGCGGCCTGTGGTCGGTGCGTTCGGGCGGGGTGCGCTGGATCTGCGGGTTCACGGACGAGGCGGCGCTGGCCGCGTTCGCCCTGCACCACGGGCCGCGCGACCGGGCCATGGACTACGCGGCGCTGCTCGGCGCGCGCATCGTCGACGAGATCGTGCCGGCGCTCGGCGAACCCGCCGGGCTCGCCGTGGACATCGCCACCGAGGACGGCTCCATGTTCTTCCCGCCGGTCACCGGCATCGTCCCGGACGCGGTCGCCGTCGACACCGGACAGGCCGAGGACGCAGGACATCCAGGGGAGGAACGCCATGGCCGGTGACGGCGCGGATCTTCAGCTCGACAAGGCGTCGGTCGCCAAGTTCACCCAGGGCGTCGGCGCGATCATCGACCAGCTCGGTGAACTCGGCGGCGCCACCGGCTCGGTGATGGGAAAGGGCTTCTCGGAGCTGGCGATGACCGGCATGGAGGCCGGACACCACGGCCTCTCGGTCGACTTCGAGGACTTCTGCGAACGCTGGGAGTGGGGTGTACGCGCCCTCGTCCGGGACGCCAGTGAGCTCGCGAACCGGCTCGGCCTCGCGGCCGGCACCCAGTGGGAGCACGACCAGTATGTGGCGGGCACCCTCAAGGTGGGCGCCAACTCCCTGCTGGGCGGCAATCCGCACGCCGGCGAGGAGGACATCGCCAAGCAGAGCTGGGGCGACATCGCCACACCCGACTACCTGAACCCCGACTGGAGCGCCGAGTCGTTCGACCAGGCCGGGCAGGACATGGCGCAGACGTGGAAGGACACCGGCCGCACCGTACTGACGGAGGGCCAGGGCGGTCAGCGCTCCGAGCTGCTCAACCAGGCGCTGGGCATCTCCGACGACGAGTGGGACCAGGCGCTGGACGACACCTTCGGACCCTCTCCGGAGGAGCGCGCCGAGCAGCAGCAGGGTGACTCCGGGGGGAACTGACGGTGGGATTCGGCGACTTCATCAGCGACATCACGCCCGACGCGGTCGAGAACGCGGTCGAGGACGGTGTCGAGTGGGCGGGCAACCGTGTCGAGGACGCGGGCAACTGGACCGCCGACCGGCTCCAGGACGTCGGATGGGAGTCCGGCGCCGACTGGGTGCGCGAGCAGTCCCGTTCGGTCGCCAACCGGATGGGCGCGGAGGTCGACGAGCTGGACCTCGGCCAGACCGAGGACAAGACCAAGCTGATCTACGGCAGCCCCGGGAAGATCACCGCGACCGCCGGCAAACTCAAAGCCTTCCAGACGGCCTTCGACGGCACCGGCGACGGACTCAAGGGCCTCGACTCCTCCCGCCTCAAGGGCGAGGCCGCCGAGGCGCTGCGCACCGCGGTGAGCACCCAGCCGCCCAAGTGGTACAAGGCCGCCGACGCCGGCGAGAAGGCGGTCGGCGCCCTGGAGTCGTTCGCCGACACCGTCACCTGGGCGCAGGGACAGGCGCAGACGGCGATCGACAAGTGGAAGCAGGGCGTCAAGGCGTCCGAGGAAGCCGCCGACGCCCACCGCAAGAAGATCGACGACTACAACGGCGCCGTCGACCGCTACAACGCCCAGCCCGCCGACAAGCGCGACCCGGCCTCCCTGCCGCCCCGCCCGGCCGCCACCTTCGACGACCCCGGCAAGCGGCTGATGAAGGAGGCGCAGGACCTCCTCGCCGACGCCCGCACCCAGCGCAACGCGGCCGCCGAGACCGCCCGCTCCGCAATCCGCGCCGCCCGTGACATGGCCCCCGAGAAGCCGTCCTACGCCGAGCAGTTGCGCGACGGCGCCGGTGAACTCCAGCTCATGGGCGACCACGTGGGCGGCGGCATCATCAAGGGCACGGCCGGCATCGTGAACTTCGTCCGCGCCGTCAACCCGATGGATCCGTACAACATCACGCACCCCGCCGAGTACGCGACCTCCCTCAACAGCCTGGCCGCGGGCCTGGTGGTGGCCGCCAACGACCCGGTCGGCACCGGCAGCCAGATGATCAGCAACTTCATGAAGGACCCCTCCGAGGGGTTCGGACGGCTGATCCCGGACGTGGCCCTGACCCTCGCCACCGGTGGCGGAGGCGCCGCCGCGCGCGGGGCGAAGCTCGCGGAGGAGGCGGCCGACCTGGCGCGGACGCGCCGGCTGCTCGACGACACCCCGGAGGGGACGCACGGGCGCGGGGACGGACAGCGCACCTCCGACGGCTCCGACCCGGTGGACCTCGCCACGGGCCGGATGTTCCTGCCGCAGACCGACGTGGAGATCCCCGGCATCCTGCCGCTGCTGTTCACCCGCCGCACCGAGTCGGGTCTCGCGACCGGCCGTTTCCTGGGGCCCGCGTGGACGTCGACGGTCGACGAGCGGCTGGAGATCGACGCCGTCGGTGTTGTCCACAGCACCGCCGACGGCCTCCTCGTCACCTACCCGCACCCCGTCCCCGGCGCCCCCACCCGCCCCTGGTCGGCCGGCCCCCGCACCCTGCTGGCCCGCGACGAGGACGGCCACTACACCCTCACCGACCCCGACTCGGGCGTCTTCCGGCACTTCACCGCCCCGGCCCACACCGACCCCGGCGGCGACGGCACCGCCTGGCTGTCCGGCACCGGTGACCGCAACGGCCACACCGTCACCGTCGACCGCGCCGACGACGGACTGCCGCTGGCCCTAGTGCACTCCGGGGGCCACCGGCTGAAGCTGACCAGCGCGGACGGCCGGATCACCGCACTGCACCTCGCCGGCGCCGGACCGGACGGCACCGACCAGCCGCTCATGGGCTACGGCTACGCGGACGGCGACCTCACCACCGTCACCCGGCCGTCCGGCGCCGCCACCACCTTCCACTACGACGACCGCCACCGGGTCGTCGCCTGGACCGACTCCAACGGCCGCCGCTACGACTACACCTACGACGACGAGGACCGGGTCGTCGCCGAGGGCGGCGAGGCCGGACACGTCCAGATCACCCTCACCTACACCGCGCCGGACGCCGGGACCGGCCACCGGACGACCGTCCTGACCACCGCCGACGGCCGGGCCACCCGGCATCTGATCGGCCCCGGCTGCCGGATCCTGGCCACCACGGACGCGCTCGGCCACACCACCCGCTTCCAGCACGACCCGAGCGGCAACCTGCTCTCGCGCACCGACCCGCTCGGCGCCACCACCGCCTTCCGCTACGACGACGAGGGCCGGCTGGTCTCGGCCGTCCGCCCCGACGGCTCCGAAGTACGCCTGGTCCGGGGCCCGTTCGGGCTGCCGGTGGAGATCGTGGGACCGGACGGCGCCCGCACCACGTACACGTACGACGAACGCGGCAACCGGACCGCGCTCACCGACCCGGCCGGACACACCACCCGTACCTCCTACGACGGCCACGGCCGGCTCACCTCCGTGACCGGGCCCCGGGGCGGTACGACCCGGGTGGTGTGCGACGCGGCGGGGCGGGTCGTGGCGGTGACGGGCCCGTCCGGGGCCGTCAGCCGCACCGAGCGGGACGGGCTCGGCCGCCCGGTGCGGGTCACCGACCCGACGGGCGGCGTCACCCTCGTCGAATGGGGCGCGGACGGACAGCCGGTCCGCCGCACCCACCCGGGCGGCTCCGTCGAGTCCTGGACGTACGACGGCGAGGGCAACTGCCTGACCCACACCGACGCGGCGGGCGGCACCACGGCCTACGAGTACACCCACTTCGACCTGCCGCTCGCGGTCACCCGGCCCGACGGCGGCCGCCACGAGTTCGAGCACGACCACGACCTGCGCCTCACCAGGGTCACCAACCCGCAGGGCCTGAGCTGGAGTTACACGTACGACGCGGTCGGCAACATCGTCTCCGAGACCGACTTCGACGGACGCACCCTCACCTACCGGGTGGACGCCGCGGGCCGGCTCGCCGAGCGCACCGACGCCCTCGGCGGGACCATCTCCTTCACCCGCGACCCTCTCGGCCAGGTCCTCCGCAAGAACGTCGACGGCCGGGTGACGACGTACGCCTACGATCCGGCGGGCCGCCTCCTGGAGGCGGTGGCCGCGGACAGCGAACTGCGCTACCAGTACGACCGCCGCGGACTGGTCAAGACCGAACTCGTCGACGGCCGCCCGCTCCTGTACTCCTACGACGACCTCGGGCGCCGCGTCCGCCGGACCACCCCCACCGGCCACGTCACCGCCTACGCCTACGACGACGCCGGTCTGCCCGCCCGGCTCACCACCGGCGGCCGGCAGGTCGACTTCACCCACGACGACGCCGGCCGCGAACTGGTCCGCGCCTTCGGCGACACGGTCACCGTCAACTCCGCCTGGGACGCGGCCGGCCGGCTCGCCGCCCAGCACGTCACCGCGGGCGACCGGGCCGTCAACAGCCGCGCCTACGCCTACCGCGCCGACGGACAGCTGCTCTCCGTCGCGGACGCGCTCTCCGGCACCCGCACCTTCGACCTGGACGGCATGGGCCGGGTCACCGCCGTGCACGCCAAGGACTGGACCGAGCGGTACGCGTACGACGACGCCGGCAACCAGGCCTCGGCGTCCTGGCCGGACCGGCACCCGGGCAGCGCCGCCACCGGCCCGCGCAGCTACCGCGGCACCACCCTCACCCGCGCCGGAGCCGTCCGCTTCGAGCACGACGCCCTCGGCCGGGTCACCCTGCGCCAACGCACCCGCCTGTCCCGCAAACCCGACACCTGGCGCTACGAGTGGGACACCGAGAACCGCCTCACCGCCGTCACCACCCCCGACGGGACCCGCTGGCGCTACCAGTACGACCCGCTCGGCCGGCGCACCGCGAAGCAGCGGCTCGCGGCCGACGGTGCGAGCGTGGCCGAGGAGGTCCGGTTCACCTGGGACGGCCTCACCCTGTGCGAGGAGACCAGCCGCCGGCCCGGCGCCCCGCACACGGTCGCGCTCACCTGGGACCACCGCGATGTCGTCCCGCTGGCCCAGACTGAGCGGATCCTGACCGCCGACAGCCGCCAGGAGGAGATCGACCGGCGCTTCTTCGCCATCGCCACCGACCTGGTCGGCACCCCGACCGAACTGATCGGCGAGTCCGGCGAGATCGCCTGGCACACCCGCAGCACCCTCTGGGGCACCACCGCCTGGGCCAGGGACAACACCGCCTACACGCCGCTCAGGTTCCCCGGCCAGTACTACGACCCCGAGACCGGCCTGCACTACAACTGCTTCCGCCACTACGACCCCGAGACCGGCCGCTACACCTCCCCGGACCCGCTGGGGCTCGCTCCCGCGCCCAACCCCCTCGGCTATGTCGGCAACCCGCTCACGGGGTGCGACCCGCTGGGCCTGATGCCCGGCTACACCAAGGAGGAGAAGGCCCGGCAGCGGGCCGTCAAGGCGGCCGACGGCGTCATCGAACGGGCGGGCGACGGCACGTTCCGCAAACACCCCAAGTACCACGGCGACGAGATGCACGGCTTCACCGACGAACGGGTCCTGGAGATCCTCAAGGAGCCGGACGCGGTGTACCAGTCGACGGGAACGGCCGGAAAGCTCATCTTCCGGCAGGGCGACGACGTCGTCGTGACCCACGGCCCCGGCTCCGAGGCCGGCCAGGCCATCACGGCGTACGGACCCTCCGGCATCAAGGGCGGGTCCGGGGCCGAGGCGCTCGGCGGCAAGGCGACCGACCCCGGTGCGCCGATCACCCACCAGGACATCCTGGACGGAAAGATCCCGAGCAAGGACGGCACCATGCCCAAGGCCGTACAGATCAAATGAGGCGGCACCCACGATGAGACTGACCCTCGGCGACGACTGGCACGCGAGTGTGACGGACACCCCGCTGCCCTTCGCCCCCCGCTTCACGGGCACCGCCGTCACCGTCGCGCCCTACACGGACACGAAGGAGCGGGTGCGGTTCCTCGCGGACACCTTCGGCAGCCAGGAGTGGCTGTGGGACACCGCGGACACCCTCGGCTTCGCCCGGGGGAGCCGGGAGCTGACCGGCGCCGAGTTCCGGCTGCCCACCGAGACCGGCGCCGCCGGGGACTGCGCCCGCCTTCCCGCCAAGCCGCCCGTGCTGCCGGGCGGGCTGCGCGCCGACGAGGAGCGCGACTGCCGCCTGGAGGTGACGTCGGTGCTGTGCCGCGCGCCCGGCGACACCGAACTGACCGCCCTGCGCGACCCCGGCGTCCTCGACGAACCCCTCCAGGCCCGCCTCGGCCTCGCCCCGGACCTGGCGCTCCTGATCCAGCACCACACCGTCGTCGGCTGGAGCCTCACCGACCCCGCGCGCCATCTGACGAGCGGCTACGCCGACCCCGATCCCGCCCCGCCCGCACCGGCCACCCGCGAACTGCTCGGCGCCTGCCTGGACCTGATCACCTACCCGCTGCTCGACGAGGTGCAGGACGAGGAGCCCGCCGCCCTGGCCCGGCTCCGGGAGACCCACCGGGCCCTGACCGCCCGGCGCGAGGACCGCCGCCGCGCCGACGCGCTGCTCGCCCTCATCGCCACCCTGGTCGAGGACTACGGGGACTGACCGGCTTCACGGCCGGCGGGTGGTCAGCGGGCCGGCGCGACGTCCGTCCAGTGGACCGTCTCGTCGCACCAGCGGTCCAGGAGCACCTGGTCGTGACCCACGGCCAGCAGACCCGCGCCCGTCGCGGCCCGGTAGTCCTCGACGGCGGCGACCAGCGCGGCCGTCGTGGACGCGTCCAGCATCGCCGTCATCTCGTCGCAGATCAGCCAGCGGGGGCGCAGCACCAGCGCGCGGGCCAGACAGGCGCGTTGCAGCTGCCCGTCACTGACCTCGTGCGGGCGCCGGTTCAGCAGATCAGGGGTGAGCCCCACCGTCGGCACCAGCTCGGCGATCCGCGCGGACGTCTCGTCGCGGCGGCCCGTCGCCCGCAGCGGCTCGGCGATCAGGTCCGTCAGCCGCAGCCGCGGGTCCGCCGACATACGGGGCTGCTGGAACACCACCCCGAACGCGGTCCGCCGGGACCGCGGGGCGCTGTGCCGCCAGCGGGTCACGGGGTCGCCGTCCACGATCACCGTGCCGGCGTCCGGGCGGTGCAGCAGCGCGGCGACCCGGGCCAGCGTCGACTTGCCGCAGCCGCTCGGGCCCAGCAGACCCAGCGCGCGGCCGGGTTCCACGGTCAGCGAGGCGTTCCGCACGACCGGGGCCGGGCCACCGTATCCGGCGGTGATGGCGCGAAGCTCAAGCACGGAGGTCCTCCGGTACGTACGGGTGGTGGCAGGCCGTGCCGTCGGTCACCGGCGGAAGGGCCGCGCAGACGTCCGTGGCGCGCTCGCAGCGGCCGGCGAAGGCACAGCCGTCGGGCAGGTCGCCGAGCTCGGGCGGCATACCCGGGACCGGGGTGAAGCCGCGGTCGGGGAGCGCCTGGAGCAGGCCCCGGCTGTACGGGTGTCGGGGGCCCGGCATGCCGAAGAAGGCGTCGGCGTCGGCGAGTTCGACGATCCGGCCCGCGTACATCACCGCGACCCGGTCGGCGACGCGCTCGGCCGCGGCCAGGTCGTGGGTGATGACCAGCAGCGCGCGTCCGGCGCCGCCGTCGACGTGGCGGCGCAGCTCGTCGACCGTGTGGTCGACGAGGTCGCGGTCGAGCCCGGTGGTCGGTTCGTCGGCCAGCAGCAGCGGCGCGTCACCGACGAGGGCGAGCGCGGTGGCGGCCCGCTGGGCGAGACCGCCGGAGAGCTCGTGCGGATGGCGGTCCAGATGGTCCGCGGGGAACGCGGCACGCTCCGCCGCCCGGTCGGCCGCTTCCCGTACGGCCTTCCGCCCGCGGACCCCGGTGAGTGCCGTGACCGTCTCCGCCATGTGGGAGCGGACCGTGCGCACGGGCGTCAGATGGGCCGCCGGGCTCTGCGGGATCAGCCCGACCATGCGGCCGCGTACCGTGCGGGCCAGCGTGCGTTCGTCGGCGGCGAGCAGATCCAGCGCGCCGAGCCTGGCCTCGCCCCGCGACTGCGCGTTGGCCGGCAACAGGCCCAGCAGCGCCGACGCGAGCACCGACTTGCCGCAGCCGCTCTCGCCGACCAGCGCCAGGCACTCGCCGGCCGCCACCTCGAAGTGCGCGTCGGTGACGGCCGCGATCCGGCCGCCGCCCGGCATCAGGAACCGCACCGACAGCCCCCGCACGGAGAGCACCGGCTCCCGCCGCTCCACCCCGGCACCGGCGTCGGCCGCCACCTCGACCTCGACCTCGGTCTCGCTCACAGCATCAGCTCCGATCGGCGGCGCGGATTGATCCGCTCCCGCCACGCCCCGGCGAGCCCGGCGATGGCGAGGGTGGGGACGATGATGAACAGGCCCGGGAAGAGCGTCGGCCACCACTGCCCGGCCAGCAGCGAACTGCGGGCGCCCTGCACGAGCGTGCCCAGGCTGGCCGTGTGCGTGGGCAGCCCCAGGCCGAGGAAGGACAGCGCCGACTCGTGCCACATGGCGTGCGGCACCATCAGTACGGCGGCCAGTGCGGCCTGCGGCAGCACCGCGGGCAGCAGATGCCGGACCGTCACCCGCCACCGTGACGCGCCCCCGGACACCGCGGCGTCGATGTACGGCCGCGAGCGCAGGGAGAGGACCTCCGCGCGCACGATCCGGGCCGTCGACAGCCAGTGGGTGAGCGCCACCGAGATCACCACGGGCCACACTCCGGGCCGGAACATGGCCACGATGAAGATGCCGAGCAGCAGATGCGGCACCGAGGCGATGGTGTCGACGACCCGCATGACACCCCGGTCGACCCAGCCGCCAAGCGCGCCCGCGGTCGCGCCGACGGCCGTGCCGATCACGGTCGCCGTCAGCGCCGCGGCCACCCCGACCAGCAGCGAGACCCGAAGGCCGTAGACGCAGCGCACAAGCAGATCGCGGCCCACGTCGTCGGTGCCGAAGGGGTGCGACCAGCTCGGCGGCAGCAGCTTCGCGGCCAGGTCGACCGCCTGCTCGTCGAGCTGCACCAGCGGCGGCACGAGCAGGACCGCCAGGACCGTCGCGATGACCACGGCGGCCGAGACCCGCACCCGTACCGTCCGGGTGGAGCGCCGGTCGGTGCCGTACGAGCGCCAGACCGCCGGTCCGCCCCGCGGTTCGGCGGCCTTTGCCGCCGGTTCACATGTCACTGAACTTCACCCTCGGATCGAAGAGGCCGTAGAGCACGTCCGCGAGCAGGTTGCCGAGGAGCACGGCAGCCGTGGCCAGGGTGGTGAGCGCGGCGAGCAGCGGGAAGTCGACGGCGGTGGCCGCCTCCACGGTGGCGGCGGCGATACCGGGCCAGCTGAAGACGGTCTCCACCAGCAGGGCGCCGGTGATGAGTTCGGGCACCCGGGAACCGACCAGGGTGAGCACCGGCAGCAGCCCGGAGCGCAGGGCGTGCCCGAGCAGCACCGTGCGCTCGCTCAGCCCCCGGGCGCGGGCGCCCCGGACGGGGTCCTCGGCGAGCGCGTCGCCGACGCCCTGGCGGACGTAGAGCGCGAACCAGGGGAGCTGGGAGATCGCGAGCACCCCGGCGGGCAGCACGATGTGGCTTGCCACCTGGCCCGCGGTGACCTGCTCGCTGGCCGTGTCGGTGAGGCCGCCGGCCGGGAGCACGTCCAGCTGGAGGGCGAAGAGCCAGACCGCGAGGAGCGCGACCCAGAAGACGGGGGCCGCCTCCAGTGAGTAGGCGAGGGAGGTGACGGTCCGGTCGACGAACGAGCCGGGGCGGCGGGCCGCCAGCACACCCAGTGCCGTGCCGGCCAGCACGGCCACCAGGAAGGCGACCGTGCACAACAGGGTGGACCACACGAGGCGTTCGCCGATGACCTGGGCGACCGGCTGCCGCATCACGCTGGACTGGCCGAAGTCGCCGCCGAGGGCGGAGGTGAGCCAGTCCCACCAGCGGGTGACGAACGGCCGGTCGACACCGAGGTTCTCCCGCAGCCGGTCCAGGGTCTCCGCGTCCGCGCCGAGTGCGGCGGTCCCGGCGTAGGCCCGCACGGGGTCGAAGGGGGAGGCGGCGGCCACGGCGAAGACGCCGAAGGTGACGACCAGCAGGACGGGGGCGGCGAACAGCAGCCGCCGCCCGGCCAGCCGGGCCATCGCCCCCCAGGGCAGCGGCCTCACTTCTCCGACTGCTTCGGCTGCCAGGTCTCGAGGTTCCACCACGGGCCGCTGGAGAAGCCGTGCTCGTGCGGCTCGACCTGTGTGGTCAGTCCGTCCCAGCGGTCGGCGAGGACGTACACGTGGTCGATGTGGGTGAGGAAGGTGTACCCCGGGTTCTTCACCAGCTCGCGCTGGAGGGTGTCGTACGCGCCCTCGCGGGTCTCCGGGTCCCGGCTCTCGCGGGCGGTGTCGAGCGCCTCGTCGACGACCGGGTTGTCGTAGCGGGCCATGTTGTTGAAGCCGTCGCCGGCGAGGGACGAGTGGAGCAGGGTGTAGAGACCGAAGTCGGGGTCGCCGGTACTGCCGAAACCGGCCAGGACCGCGGTGTCCTTCATCCGCGGCTCGATGACCTCCCAGCTCGCGCTCTCCACCTTGACCTCGATGCCGGCCTTCTTGGCGTCGGAGGCGTAGGCGAGGGCGTGGTCCTGGCGGACCTTGTCGCCGGACGGGTAGAGCAGGCTGAAGGACGCCTTCTGGCCGCCCTTGGCGCGCACGCCCCCGGCGCCCGGCTTCCAGCCCGCCTCGTCCAGGATCCGCCCGGCCTCGGTGAGGTCCCGCTCGCGCTCGATGCCCTGCGCGAACCAGCTGTCGCCGACGGGCAGCGGCCCGTACGCGGGGGTGCCGGCGCCGTCCAGGATGCTCCTGACCATGGCCTCGCGGTCCACGGCGAGGTCCAGCGCCCGGCGGATCGCGGTGTCGCCGGTGACCTTGCCGGCCGTGGGCAGGGTGACCGCCCGGAAGTCGTACGTCTTCGCGTCGTAGCGCTTGCGCGCGCTGTCGTCGTCGAAGGTCGCGGCCAGGTTCGGCGGCAGGACCGCGCCGTCGAGGTCGCCGGAGCGCAGCCGGGTGGCGCGCACGTCGTCGTCCTCGATGATCGCCATGGTGACCGTCTTCACCTTCGGCGCGCCGCCCCAGTAGTCGGGGTTCGCCTTGAAGGTGAGCTTCTCGCCCTTGCTCCAGGACGACAGCACGTACGGTCCCGTACCGACCGGCTCGGTGTTGAAGGCACCGGTGTTGGGGTCCTGCCCGCCGGCCATGTGCTCCGGCACCACGGGCAGCACGGTCCGCCCGGCGAAGGGCGCGTAGGGGTACTTCAGCGTGAAGACCACCGTGTCACCGCCCACCGCCGCCACGTCCTTGATGGCGTCGAGCTCGCTGCGGTACGTGTTGTTCGTCCTGGCGTCGAGGATCGTGTCGTACGTGAACACCACGTCGTCGGCGGTGAGCGCCTCGCCGTCGCTGAACCGCACCCCGTCGCGCAGCGCGTACGTGTAGGTCAGGCCGTCGGCCGAGATCTCGGGCAGCGCCTTCGCCAGCGCCGGGCGCAGCTTCAGGTCGGCGTCGAGGGCGAGCAGTCCGTCGAAGACCTTCGAGTTGCCGTCCTTGCCATAGCCGAGCAGCGGGCTGAGGGTGTCGGGCTCGGAGGCCACCCCGATGACGACGGAGTCGGCCGCCGCGCCGCCCTCCGTCCCGTCCCCGGGTGCCGAACAGGCGGCCACGCCGGTCAGTAGCGCTCCCGCGACCGCGGCCGCTGGTATCCGTCGGTTCGGCATGGATCTCCCGCTCTCTTGCCCTGATGGTGCTGTTGCATATTAATTGCAGGTAAGGGCGGGTCAATGCAATGGTCAAGGATATGGGCGTCGGCCCAGGTCAGACCTGTTCGGCCCCCGTTCGCCCGGTGGTCCGCGGTGCGTATCGCCCCGGCCACTCCTCCTCGCGCGTGCACACATCTGGTCTGCATGTACATGTCTGAGCTACCTTCGGTAACACCCTGCTCGGGGAGGTGCTCCGGCCTCCTCCGCCGCAGGGTGCCTTCACGTCTCCGCACTTTCCGCTTCCCTCCGGAAGGCAGCCCATGGAGAACCTCGCACCTCGCCCGAGCAACCCGGCCGCGGACACCGGCGCCTCCGGGGACACCGCGGACACCGGGGACACCGGGCTCAGCCGTCGGCACGCGCTCACCGTCGCCGGCGGAGTGCTGGCCGGCGTGGCCCTCTCCCAGGCCGTGGCGCCCACCGCCTTCGCGGCCGCCGGCGGATCCGCGGACGCGGACGCCATCGTCGTCGGCGGTGGCCTCGCCGGACTGGTCGCCACCGCCGAACTCGCCGCCGCCGGACGCCGGGTGCTGCTGCTCGACCAGGAGCCGGAGTCGAACCTGGGCGGCCAGGCGTTCTGGTCGTTCGGCGGGCTCTTCCTCGTCGACTCCGCCGAGCAGCGGCTGATGGGCATCAAGGACTCGCGCGAACTGGCCTGGCAGGACTGGCTCGGCACCGCCGGATTCGACCGGGGCGTCGACGACCCCACCGGCCAGGACCACTGGGCCCGCCAATGGGCCGAGGCCTACGTCGACTTCGCGGCGGGCGAGAAGCGGTCCTGGCTGTACGGGCTCGGGGTGCGCTGGTTCCCGATCGTCGGCTGGGCCGAGCGGGGCGGCGGCCTCGCCGACGGACACGGCAACTCCGTGCCGCGCTTCCATGTCACCTGGGGCACCGGCCCCGCCGTCATCGAGCCGTTCGAGAAGAAGGTCCGGGACGCCGTCCGGGCCGGCCGCGTCACCTTCGGGTTCCGCCACCGGGTGGACGAGCTGATCGTCAGCGGCGGTGCCGTCACCGGCGTCCGCGGCGCCGTCCTCGAACCGAGCAACGCGGCCCGCGGCAAGCCCAGTTCCCGTACGGTCGTCGGCGACTTCGAACGGACCGCGCCCGTGGTGATCGTCACCTCCGGCGGCATCGGCGCCGACCACGATCTCGTCCGCCGCAACTGGCCCGCCCGGCTCGGCACCCCGCCCAAGTCGATGATCACCGGTGTGCCCGCGCACGTCGACGGCCGGATGCTCGCCATCACCGAGAAGGCCGGCGGCCGGATCGTCAACCCCGACCGGATGTGGCACTACACCGAGGGCCTCAGGAACTACGAACCGATCTGGCCCGGCCACGGCATCCGCATCCTGCCCGGCCCCTCGTCGATGTGGTTCGACGCGACCGGCAGACGCTTCGGCACCCCCGACATCCCGGGCTACGACACCCTGCACACCCTCAAGTCGATCACCGACACCGGCTACGACTACTCCTGGTTCGTCACCACCCAGAAGATCATCGCCAAGGAGTTCGCGCTCTCCGGCTCCGAGCAGAACCCCGACCTCACCAACAAGGACGTCCTCCAGCTGCTGTCCCGGATCTGGCAGACACCCGAGCCGATCGAGCGGTTCAAGAACAAGGGCGAGGACTTCGTGGTCGCCGAGACCCTCCCTCAACTGGTCGCCGGGATGAACAAGCTGACCGGGACCAGCCTCATCGACGCGGACTCGCTGAAGCGGCAGATCGAGGCCCGGGACCGCGAGATCGACAACCCGTACACCAAGGACGTCCAGGTCATGGGCATCCGCAACGCCCTCGCCTACGCCGGTGACTCCCTGAGCCGGACCGCGGCCGCGCACAAGATCCTGGACCCGTCCGCCGGGCCGCTCATCGCCGTACGCCTCAACATCCTCACCCGCAAGACGCTCGGCGGGCTCCAGACGGATCTCTCCGGCCGGGTCCTGGACGCCTCCGGACAGCCGGTCGCCGGGCTGTACGCGGCGGGCGAGGTCGCCGGCTTCGGGGGCGGCGGAGTCCACGGATACCGGTCCCTGGAGGGCACGTTCCTCGGCGGATGCCTGTTCTCGGGGCGCGCGGCGGGCCGGGCGGCGGCGGAGGCGACGGGCGGGTAATAGGTCAGTGCAGGGTGGGGGCGGGGGGCGGTGAGAGGCAGGAGCCGGGTGGGGGTGGGGGTGGGGCGGGTGGTGCCGGCCGCGTCCTCACCCGCGGGGCCCTCAGTCCTGGTCCCCGCCGAACGCCCGCAGGATCCGTTCCGCCGCCAGGGTCGCCGTCAACTCGCCCGCCCTGACCGCCCGTTCCAGCTCGGGTGCCAGCTCCCGGACCTTCGGGTCGGCGTGCAGCCGGCCCAGCAGTTCGTCACGGACCATGGTCCACGTCCAGTCGACCTGCTGGTCCCGGCGCTTGGCGGCGAGCCGTCCCGAGGAGTCCAGCAGGGTGCGGTGCTGTTCGAGCCGGTCCCAGACCACGTCGAGGCCGGCCGACTCACGCGCGCTGCAACTGAGCACCGGCGGCGTCCAGAAGGGGTCCTTGCCGTGCATCAGCCGCAGTGCGCCCGCCAGTTCGCGCGCGGCGGCACGGGCGTCGCGTTCGTGCGGGCCGTCCGCCTTGTTGACGGCGATCACGTCGGCCCGCTCCAGGACACCCTTCTTGATGCCCTGCAACTGGTCGCCGGTACGGGCGAGGGTGAGCAGCAGGAAGGTGTCGACCATGTTGGCGACGGCCGTCTCCGACTGGCCCACACCGACCGTCTCGACCAGCACCACGTCGTAGCCGGCGGCCTCCATCACCACGATCGACTCACGGGTGGCCTTGGCGACCCCGCCGAGCGTGCCGGCGGTGGGGGAGGGGCGGACGAAGGCCGCCGGGTCGACGGCGAGGCGCTCCATCCGGGTCTTGTCGCCGAGGATCGAACCACCCGTACGGCTCGACGACGGGTCCACCGCCAGGACCGCCACCCGGTGCCCGAGCGCGGTCAGCATGGTGCCGAACGCGTCGATGAACGTCGACTTGCCGACCCCCGGCACCCCGCTGACGCCGATCCGCCGCGCCCGGCCGCTGTGCGGCAGCAGCTCGGTCAGCAACTCCTGGGCCAGCGCCCGGTGCTGCTGCCGGGTGGACTCGACGAGGGTGATCGCGCGGGCCACGATCGCCCGCTTGCCGTCGAGGACGCCCTTCACATAGGTGTCAAGGTCGATCACAGCTCGTGCCCGAGGTCGGCCGACAGACGCTTGACCAGGTCGTACGCCGCGTCCGGGATCACCGTCCCCGGCGGGAACACGGCCGCGGCGCCCATCTCCAGGAGGGTGGGCACGTCCTGCGGCGGGATCACCCCGCCGACCACGATCATGATGTCCTCGCGGCCCTCGGCGGCCAGCTCCTCCCGCAGCGCCGGCACGAGCGTGAGGTGCCCCGCGGCCAGCGACGAGACACCGACGATGTGCACGTCCGCCTCCACCGCCTGCCGGGCCACCTCGGCCGGCGTCTGGAACAGCGGGCCGACGTCGACGTCGAAACCGAGGTCGGCGAACGCGGTCGCGATCACCTTCTGGCCGCGGTCGTGGCCGTCCTGGCCCATCTTGGCGACCAGGATGCGCGGACGGCGGCCCTCGCCCTCCTCGAAGGAGTCGACGAGCGCGCGGGTGCGGTCGACGGACGGGGACTCGCCGGCTTCGTTGCGGTACACACCGGAAATCGTACGGATCTGGCTCGCGTGCCGTCCGTACACCTTCTCCAGCGCGTCGGAGATCTCACCGACGGTGGCCTTCGCGCGGGCCGCGTTCACCGCCAGCTCCAGCAGGTTGCCCTCGCCGCCGGCCGCACGGGTCAGCGCGTCCAGCGCGTCCCGGCAGACCGTGTCGTCGCGCTCCTCGCGCAGCCGCCGCAGCTTCTCGATCTGCTGGGTGCGCACGGAGGAGTTGTCGACCTTGAGGACGTCGATCTGCTCGTCCGTCTCCACCCGGTACTTGTTCACACCGATCACCGGCTGCCGGCCGGAGTCGATCCGGGCCTGGGTGCGGGCCGCGGCCTCCTCGACGCGCAGCTTCGGGATGCCCGCGTCGATCGCCTGCGCCATGCCGCCCGCCTGCTCGACCTCCTGGATGTGCTGCCAGGTGCGGCGGGCCAGGTCGTAGGTGAGCTTCTCGACGTAGGCGCTGCCGCCCCACGGGTCGATGACCCGGGTGGTGCCCGACTCCTGCTGGATCAGCAGCTGGGTGTTGCGGGCGATGCGCGCGGAGAAGTCGGTGGGCAGCGCGAGGGCCTCGTCGAGCGCGTTGGTGTGCAGCGACTGCGTGTGCCCCTGGGTGGCGGCCATCGCCTCCACACAGGTGCGCGTCACGTTGTTGAAGACGTCCTGCGCGGTCAGCGACCAGCCCGACGTCTGCGAATGGGTGCGCAGGGAAAGCGACTTGGAGTTCTGCGGGTCGAACTGCTTGACCAGCCGCGCCCACAGCAGCCGGGCCGCGCGCAGCTTGGCGACCTCCATGAAGAAGTTCATGCCGATCGCCCAGAAGAAGGAGAGCCGGGGCGCGAACGCGTCGACGTCCAGGCCCGCCTCACGGCCCGCGCGGATGTACTCGACCCCGTCGGCCAGCGTGTACGCGAGCTCCAGGTCGGCCGTCGCGCCCGCCTCCTGGATGTGGTAGCCGGAGATGGAGATCGAGTTGTAGCGGGGCATCCGCTGCGAGGTGAACGCGAAGATGTCGGAGATGATCCGCATCGACGGCTTCGGCGGATAGATGTACGTGTTGCGGACCATGAACTCCTTGAGGATGTCGTTCTGGATGGTCCCGGCCAGCTTCTCCGGCGGCACACCCTGTTCCTCGGCGGCGACGATGTACAGCGCGAGCACCGGCAGCACCGCGCCGTTCATCGTCATCGACACGGTCATCCTGTCCAGCGGAATGCCGTCGAACAGCTGGCGCATGTCGTAGATCGAGTCGATGGCCACGCCCGCCATGCCGACGTCACCGGTCACGCGCGGGTGGTCGCTGTCGTAGCCGCGGTGCGTGGGCAGGTCGAAGGCGACCGACAGGCCCTTCTGGCCTGCGGCGAGGTTGCGCCGGTAGAAGGCGTTGGACTCCTCCGCGGTGGAGAACCCCGCGTACTGCCGGATCGTCCAGGGCTGGTTGACGTACATCGTCGGGTACGGGCCGCGCAGATACGGGGCGATGCCCGGGTAGGTACCGAGGAAGTCCAGGCCCTCCAGGTCCTGGCCGGTGTAGAGCGGCTTGACCGCGATGCCCTCCGGGGTCTCCCAGAGCAGGTCGTCGCCGTCGCCGGCCTTCTTCACCGCCGTACGCCACTCGTCGGGGCCGCCGTCGGCGGTCGGCACGCCGAGGTCGATCCCGGAGAAGTCGGGGACGGTCATCACGACACTCCCATGCGGTCGAGGGTGGCGGTGAGCACGGCGACGGCGTCACAGCCGGCGAAGACATAACTGTCGACACCCGAGTACTGCCCGGGGCGGCCCGCGAGGAACACATACGCGGCGCCCGCGGCCCGCAGTTCGGCGGCGACGGACTCGGCCTGCTCCTCGTACAGCGTGTCGCTGGAGCACAGACAGACCTCGCGCGCCCCGCTGTCGGCGAAGGCGCCCCCGGTGACGGGCTCGATGCCGCCCGCCTGGAACAGGTTCGCGGCGAAGGTGAGCCGGGCCGTGTGCGCGGCGGCCGGGCCGAGCGCCGCCAGATGGATCCGGGGGCGGGCGCCGGTCGCGGCGAGATGGGCGTCGGAGCGGGCGCGCAGCGCCTCGAACGCCTCGTCGCGGCGCACCCGGGGCAGACCGCCGGACGGCTGCTCGGGCGCGGGCTCGCGCACCACGGGTTTCTCGGCGAGGTTCGGGAACTCGCTGACGCCCGTGACGGGTTCGCGGCGCTTGGCGAGCTTCTTCGAGCGCACGGCCCAGGTCTCGGCCAGCCGCTCGCGCACCATGCCGGACCGCAGGGCGGCCGCCTGTCCGCCGGCCCGCTCGATGTTCTGGAAGAACTCCCAGCCCGCGTGGGCCAGTTCGTCGGTGAGCCGCTCCACGTACCAGGAGCCGCCCGCCGGGTCGATCACCCGGGCCAGATGGGACTCCTCGACGAGGATCGTGGAGGTGTTGCGGGCGATCCGGCGCGCGAACGCGTCCGGCAGGCCCAGCGCGTGGTCGAACGGCAGCACGGTCACCGCGTCGGCGCCGCCCACCCCGGCGGCCAGCGTGGCCACCGTCGCCCGCAGCATGTTCACCCACGGGTCGCGGGGCGTCAGCATCACCGTGGAGGTCACGGCGTGCTGCACCTGCCGTCCGGAAGCGCCGCACACCTCGCCGACCCGCGCCCACAGCCGGCGGGCCGCGCGCAGCTTGGCGATGGTCAGGAACTGGTCGGCGGTCGCCGCGTAGCGGAACTCCAGCTGGTCACAGGCCTGTTCGACGCTCAGCCCCGCCGCGGTCAGCTCCCGCAGATACGCCACGCCGGTCGCGAGCGAGGCGCCCAGCTCCTGACCGGCCGAGCCGCCCGCCTCGTGGTACGGCAGCGCGTCGACGGTCAGCGCGCGCAGCCCCGGGTAACCGTCCGCGCACCGCCTCGCGAGCGCGGCCACCGGCCCGGTGTCGTACGTCCGCCCGGTGCGGGCCTCGTGACCGAGCGGGTCGGTGCCCAGGTTGCCGCGCAGCGCCTGCGGCGCGACGCCCTGCTCCTCGGCGACGCGGAGCAACTCGTCCGCGGCGGCGGCCACTTCGGTGCCGGCTTCGAGGACGACCGGCGCGAGGTCGAGGTAGACGCCGTCGAGCACCGCGCCGAGCGCGGAGACCGGGACGCCGGCGTCGCCGACGACCAGCCACAGCTCGGTGACGCCGTTCTCCAGGTCGCTCAGGACGGCACGGTTGTCGGCCGCCGCGTGGCGCTGGCGCACCCCCCAGCCGCCGGTCGTGCTGCCCTCGGCCCGGCCACCGCGGACGAACGGGGCGAACCCGGGCAGGCCGGGGTCGGGCGCGGCGTCGCGCGCCGTGTAGAGGGGGCGGGTGGTGAGCCCGTCCTCCAGCTGGGTGGAAAGGGCGTCCTCCGCCGCGGCTCCCGAGACTTCCTTGCCCGACTTGCGCAGGACACCCTCGACAAGGCGCTGCCACTGCTCGTGCGTAGCTTCCGGGAACTCGGCGGCCAGGGAGAGCCCGTCGTCAGGCAGGACCGTCATGCCGGGGATGCTAGGTCAGATCGACGACACAGCAGCAGAGGACGCGACTGTGACGTTGTTCTCCTAGGGGGTGTGACGTGCTCCTCTCGGGGTGCGGCTGGGGTGGGAGGGGCTGCTGTCTGGGGTCCACCGGGGTTGCCGCGGCCACCCCGGCCGGCGGTACGGCCACCGGCACTCCGCCGCCGGACCGTCGTACGGATGCCGGGGTCGGACCGGGGTCCCGCGCCCCGAACCGCGTTCCGGGACCGTCCGTCACGGCTCCGTCGAGCCCACCGGCGTGAGCGCCGCCAGCTCCTCCGGCGTCAGGGGCCCGCGCTCGCCCTCCGCCAGGAGCCCCCGCGCCCGCAGCAGCCCGGCCACCGCCACCCCCCACGGCAGCCGCAGCCCGGCCCCCGCCAGCAGGTCCGTGCGCGCGAGCAGCTCCGCCACCGGACCCGTGTGCGCGCCGGACGGGGTGAGCAGGGCCGCGTCGTCCGCCCAGCGCAGCGCGAGGTCCACGTCATGGGTGGCCATGACGACGGTCGTGCCGCTCGCCCGCAGCCCGTCCAGCGTGGCGAGCAGCCGCTCCTGCCCGTCCGGATCGAGCCCGGCGGTCGGCTCGTCGAGGATCAGCACCCGGGGCCGCATGGCGACGGCCCCGGCGATCGCGGTCCGTTTGCGCTGGCCGTAGGAGAGCAGATGGGTGGGCCGCTCGGCGAGGGCGGAGATGTCGAGGGCGGCGAGCGCCTCGTCGACCCGGGCCCGCACCTCGGCGTCGGAGAGCCCGAGGTTCAGCGGCCCGAAGGACACGTCCTGTCCGACCGACGCCGCGAACAACTGGTCGTCCGGGTCCTGCACCACCAGCTGGACGCTGGTCCGCAGCCGCGTCAGCCCCCTGCGGTCGTACGACACCTTCTTCCCGTCGACCGTCAACTCCCCGGCGTGCGGCCGCAGTCCGCCGCTGAGCAGCCGCATCAGCGTGGTCTTGCCACTGCCGTTGCGGCCCAGCAGCGCCAGCGCCCGGCCCGCCCGGACCTCGAAGTCGAGCCCGGTGAGCACGGCGGGCCCGTCCTCGTAGGCGAAGGACGCGCCCCGCAGGGCGACGAGAACGGGCTCGCTCATGACAGCGGCCTTTCCAGTACGAGGGCCAGGGCGGCCAGCGCGAGCAGCAGCGCGACGCTCACGACCGTGAAGGGCACCGAGACACGGGCCTCCGGGACGAGGACCCGCAGCGTGCCGTCGTAGCCGCGTCCGGCGAGCCCGGACTGGAGGCGGGCCGCCCGGTCGAAGGACCGGACGAACGCGGTGGCGCCGAGCCCGGCCAGCGAACGCCACTGGGCGGCCCGGGTGGTGTGGCCGAGCCGCGCGGCCTGCGCGTCCCGGATCCGCCGCACCGAGTCGAGCAGCAGAAAACTCATCCGGTACGTCACCAGCGCCACGTCCACCACCGGCGCGGGCACCCCCGCCCGGATCAGCCGGGGCAGCAGGTCGGACATCGGCGTGGTGAACGCGAACAGCAGCACGCCCAGCGAGGCCGCCGAGGTCCGCAGCAGCAGCTCACCGGCGCGCACCGGCCCGTCGTCGGCGAGCGCGAGGAATCCGCCGCCCCCGCCGACCTGGACGAGCAGCGGCAGCGCGCCGGTGACACAGAAACCCAGCGGCACCCGGTAGGCCCGCCACAGCTTGCGGCCCGGCACCCCGGCCGGACCCAGCAGCACCACCAGCGCGGTCACCAGCACCAGGGCCGCGCCCGGCCACGGCGGCAGCGAGATCGCCAGCACCGTGAGCCCCAGCCCGAGCACCGCCTTGTCCACGGGGTGCCGGCGGCGCCAGCGGCTGCTGTGCGCCGCCGCGTCGATCGGCAGCACGCCGGCTCAGACCTGCCCGGCCGGACCGGCTGCGCTCCCGCTCGGCTCCGCGTCACCGGCGGCCGGGGTCCGGGCGCCGGGGGTCCCGGCACCGGTCGGTCCGGCGCCGCGCAGCGCCCGCTCCTCACCCTGCCGCCGGCCGCGCCGGATGCCGAAGTAGTAGGCGAGCACACCCGCGCCGAGCGCCGCCTGAAGGGCGAACAGCGCGGACTCGATCTCCCCCGACGGCGGTTCGTACAGCGGCGAGAACCAGGGCTCGTAGTCGGGGTCGATCTCGGTGATCGCCGTCTCCGCCTCCGCGTCGGCGCCCGTGAACGGCTCCTCCTTGTGGTCGCCGAGACCGAACACCAGCGGAATCACCGCGAGCGCGGCCACCGCGAGCAGCAGCAGGGCGTTGATCCTCGTGTTGCGCTTCATCGGGCCGCCACCGCCTCCTGCTTCGCACCCTTGGTCAGCAGCACCCCCAGCCGGGTCAGCTCACCCTTGCTGGACTGCACGAGCAGCCGCATCACCAGCACCGTGAGCAGGCCCTCGCTGACCGCGAGCGGGATCTGGGTGACGGCGAAGATGGAGCCGAACTTGCCGAGCGCGCCCAGGAACCCGCTGCCCGGGTCGGGGAAGGCGAGCGCCAGCTGCACACTCGTCACGCAGTACGTGGAGAGGTCGGCGACGAACGCGCCGAAGAACACGGCGGGCATCAGCGGCACGTCGAAGCGCCGCAGCACCTTGTAGACGGCGTACCCGGCCCACGGTCCGACGATCGCCATCGAGAAGACGTTGGCACCGAGTGTGGTCAGACCGCCGTGGGCGAGCAGCAGCGCCTGGAACAGCAGGGTGATGGTGCCCAGGACCGCCATGATCGGGGGCCGGAACAGGATCGCGCCGAGGCCGGTGCCGGTCGGGTGGGAACAACTCCCGGTGACGGACGGCAGCTTCAGCGCGGACAGGACGAAGGTGAAGGCTCCCGAGGCTCCGAGGAGCAGAGTGCTCTCCGGGTGCTCCCTGACCTCACGGGTGAGAGAACGGACTCCGTGGACGACGAACGGCGCCGACGCTACGCCCCAGGCGATCGCGTGCGCCGGAGGCAGAAAACCCTCGGCTATGTGCATGGCTCAGCAGACCCTCTCCAGCACCTCGTGGATGGACGACGCACCTTGGCCGGTCTCCTGGCTGACGGGTACCACCGCCCGTGCTCCGCCTTCCCGGGCCGGACCCCGTCGTGGTGAGACGGAGGCTGTTCCCAGTGGCTGCCCCTGAGGGCTGGAGCCGGACTTCCCGATCACAGTGGCGAGGGCCGCACCGGCATCACACCGGATTTCCCGTTCACCAAGGCGTGGCGACAGTAGTGCGCGGATCGGGGTGGTGACAAGCGGGGCATCGGGGGCGCATCGAGGGCGCACGCCCGCGATGACGTCAGGGTTTCGGCATCGCCCGCCGGGCCCACGGGGCAACCGGAACACGCCCGACCGGGCCCCGCAGGCGCGGGACCCGGTCGGGGAGGGGATCAGCCGGGGAGGGCGTCAGCTGGGACGGGCGTCAGCTGGGACGGGGGTCAGCTGGGGGAGGGGGTCAGCCCACCTGGCCGCTCGGCGGTGCCGAAGGGGTCGGGCTCGGTGCCGGGTTGGCCGTGCGCACGTTGAGGTCCGGGCGCGGTTCGAGCACCAGGACCGGGGTGCCCGGCTGCGGGGGCGGCGGGGTCAGCTGGTCCTTGGGCAGGTTGGGCGGCGCGGTCTGCTGGAAGTTCACCTGCTCGTGGTTCACCATCCCGGTCTTCTCCAGGATCGTGATGTGGTCGAGCACGGTGTCGTTGGCGAGGTCGGCCAGCTGACGGACCAGCGAGTTCCGGGTCGTACCGCGTATCTTGGCGACCACCGGGAAGATCTGACCGTGCGTCACCCGCATGATCTGGGTCGCGGTCGAGTCGAACGTCTTGCCGTTCTCCGCCGCCGCCGTCTGTACGAACTGCTGCTGCTGCGGGCTCGCCTGGTTCGGCAGCGTGATGTTCAGCTGCGGGGCGATCTCACGGCACAGCTTGTCGAGTCCGGCGTGACCGACGATCAGATGCGCGCCGGCCTCCTTCATCTCGGGCGTGGTGCCCTTCTCCATGGTGATCTCACCCAGCGGGTACTCCCAGAGCCCGGCGGCCCGGACCTTCACCACGAAGTCACGGTCCGCCTCGGTGAGCGGCCCCCACTGGGTGTTGGCGATGATCCGGTTCTGGTCACTGGACGTGTTCTCGACACCCAGCATGGCCGGATAGGCGAGTGCGGTGAGGGTCAGACCCATGGCACCGAAGACGAAAAGGCTTCCCACCTTGGTGCGTGAGATGGGCATGCGACCTCCTGACGGGAACGATTCGTACGACAGTAGATACGGGCGCGGGGTGCCGAAGCGTCAGTGGAATCCGTGATTTTCCCCGCCCGGCCTGTGCGGTGCGTCACACCCCCGCGAGGCGGGCGCGGTGACCTGCGGTTAACTGGGAGTACGTGCCGTTCGTCCGGCACGTGGTGTGCCCGTATCCGATCCGCTGAGGTTGTGCCCGTGACCAAGCCCGTGGCCCGTGAGCCGCAACGACGCAACGCCCGGTCGAACAGGGCGCGCATCCTGGCCACGGCCCGCCGGGAGCTCGGCCGCGATCCCGACATCACGCTGGAGGAGCTGGCGCGCGCCTCCGGAGTGGTCCGGCGCACCCTCTTCGGTCACTTCCCGGGGCGCGCGGCCCTCCTTGAGGCGCTGGCGGAGGAGGCGCAGGAGGCGATGCAGGGCGCGCTCCACGCGCAGCGCCTCCAGGACGAACAGCCCGAGCGGGCGCTCGCGATGTTCACGTTCGCCCTGTGGCCGGTGGGTGACCGCTACCGGATGCTCCTGGGCCTGGCCCGCCGCGACCTGGGCACCGAGCGGGTCGCCGAGATCCTGGCGCCGGCCAGGTCCGCGGTCGCCGGGGTCCTGGAGCGCGGCCAGCGCGAGGGCGTCTTCCACACCCACCTCTCGCCGGGTGCCATGAGCGCCGCGCTGGAGGGCCTCACCATCGCCCTGCTGGAGTGCGTCAACACCGGGGAACTGGCGGAGGACGACGGCAGCGCGGTCGCCCTCGCCGAACTGATCGCGGCCGGTGTGCCCGAACCCCGGGCCCGCGCGGTGGTGGCGGAGGTCCGGCCGCCGGCCCCGGCCGAGGACAACGCCTGAGCCGTACGAGCCGTACGAGAGCCATACGAGCCGTACGAGCCTTACGAGTTGTACGAGCCTTACGGGCCGCGAGCGCGGGAGTGGAGGTCCGGAGGAACGGGTACGGCCCTGTGGGGCGGCCGCCGACGGACGGGACGGAAGAGGTCTTCTGACACGAGTCCGGTCGCACACCGTGTCGCTGTTGGGCCGAACGGGTGACTTGCCGTAAGAATTGGCTGGTGCAGGGGACGAGGACGAGGCAGATCGGGGGGAGCCGGTGAACAGGCGCGATGTCACCGATGAACAGTGGGAGGGGCTCGCCCAGGTCGTACCGCTGCGAGGACGTGACGCCTGGCCGTCCGCGGTCGGTCACCGTGCCCTGCCGGACGCCGAGACCGAGGCCCGCCGCCGGTTCGTCGTGCTCAGGATCAATGTGTTCGCCGACGCCCGCGAGGTCGCCGAGACGCTGATGGCGGGTATTCCGGTCCTGCTCGACCTGACCGGCGCCGAGACCGATGTCGCCAAGCGGGTACTGGACTTCAGCACCGGTGTGGTCTTCGGCCTCGCCAGCGGAATGCACCGTGTCGACCGCAACGTCTTTCTGCTCACGCCCCCGGGGACCGAGGTGCAGGGGCTGATGGCGGGCGTCGGGGTGCCGGGGGTCTGACCCGGAGGCCCGGGGGCCCGGAGGCCCGTCCGAGCCGGCCGTGTTCTGGGGGCGTGTGGTCGCCCGTTCGTAGGAAGGTGCCCCAGCCGGAACGGTTCGCCTCGGCGGGCCGGTCCTACGTTCCCGGTATGGCCGTGTCCCCCGGAACCTCCCCGTCCCCGCACCCTGCCGAGGGCCCCGCGGCCGCGACACCCACCCCACCGGGGCAGGAGGGCGAACCCGCGGGCGCCCGCCCCCGTCTCACCGAGCTGCGGCTCGCCGCGTTCGCCGGCCACCGCGGGGCCGGATTCCCGCTCGGCGCGGTCACGTTGTTCGCCGGGCCCAGCGGCTGCGGGAAGACCACCGCGCTACGGGCGTACGAGGCACTCGCCCGGCTCGCCGGGGGCGCGGCGCTCGGCGACACCTTCGCCGACCCGGCCGCCTGCGTCCCCGAACGGGCCCGGCCCGACGCCCAGCGCCGCCGGGGTTTCCGGATCGGCTGCACGGCCGACGGCCCCGAGGGACCGGTCCGGCTCGACGTCGCCGTACAGGCCGAGCCCGGTCTGCGGATCGTCGGCGAACGGCTCACCGTCGGCGGGCTGGTGCTCCTGGAGACCGCGCTGCGCGATCCGAGCCGCCGTACCGTCCAGGCCGCCTGGCACACGGGGGGCTCGGCGGCCGTCACCCGCGCACCCCTGCCCGACGACCGGCTCGGCACCCCGTTGTTGCCGCTGCGGGTGGCCGGCAAGACCGACGGACAGCGCCATGTCCTCGCCGCCGCGGAGCAGATGGTGGTGGCCCTGCGGTCCGTCTTCCCCGTGGACCCCCGCCCGCACCGGATGCGCGACCCGGTCCCGACCGGCTCCGGACGCCTGCTCGGCGGCTGCGACAACCTGGCCGACGTGCTCTGGCGCACCCGTTCCGAGTGCGGCAGACGGCACGCCCGACTCGTCGAGGCCGTGCGCGCCGGATGCGCGGGCGAGGTCGCCGACGTGCTCGCCGAACCGCACGGACCGGCCACCGTCCGCGCCCTCCTCGACCGCGGCGCGGGTCCGCGGACCGACTTCGCCCGGCTCGGCGACGGCGAACTGCGCTATGTCGCCCTCGCCCTGGTCCTGCTCACCGGCCCCGGCGTCCTGGAGGTCGACCCGGCCGGCGAGGTGCCCGCCGCGCTCCAGTCGCTGACCGTGCTCGCCGACGGCCTCGACCACTGTCTCGACCCGCGCCAGCGCACCGAACTGCTGCGGCTCGCCGTCGAGATGGGCCGGCGCGGGCACATCCGCTGTGTCGGCGCGGTGAGCGACGCGTCCTGGGCCGGCGGGACGGACGGCGTCACGGTGGTACACCTTGATCCGTGACTGGAGAACGTGAAGAACGCCGACCCGACATGGCCGCGCTTCAGCGCAGGCTGGCCGAGTTCGCGGCCGCGCGGAACTGGCAGCAGTACCACACCCCGAAGAACCTGGTGACGGCGCTGAGCGTGGAGGCGTCCGAACTGGTCGAGATCTTCCAGTGGCTGACGCCCGAGGAGTCGGCGCGGGTCATGGAGGACGCGGACACCGCCCACCGCGTCAACGACGAGGTCGCCGACGTGCTCGCGTATCTGCTCCAGTTGTGCGAGGTGCTCGGCGTCGACCCGCTGGCCGCGCTCGACGCCAAGATCGACCGCAACGAGTCGCGGTTCCCGGCACCCTGAACCCGGAATCGGGACAACTCGGGGAATCGGCTCGTCCGTTATCACTCTCCGTAGTTCAACTACGGCCTGAATCCGAATTGTTGTCCGCAGATTTCCGTCTTCCTCTGGCTTTTCGTCTCACACCCATTCACTCTGGGTAGTGGAGAACGGAGTTCGGGCGGGCGCGCGGACCAGGCGCGTCGAAACAAACGGGGTGGCCCATGGACGCTCTGCGGCTCATCGTGACGAGCCGGCGCGCACTGGCGGCAAGCGGCGACATACCCGAGATCATGACGGAGGTGTGGCAGGCACAGTCCCTGGCACAGGCGATCGGCAGCAGGCTCGCGGTCTACGGCCCGCCCGAGCTGCGCGGCGAGGCGCTCGGTCTGACCGAGCTGGCGGGCCGGGGCTGCGGGGTGCTGGACGAGCCGCGGCTCGGCCTCGATCAGCTCCGCGCCGCCCAGCTCACGGAGCTGGGCGACGCCCGGCAGGCGCTGATGTACCTCGGCGGACTCCTCGGCGAGGTGGGTATCGCCCTCGTCGGCGTGGCCTGTTCCGCGGCCGACGAGGGGACGTACTGGCAGTGCATGGAGGCCATCGACGCGGCCGACGAGTCCCGCGACCGGGTGCGGGAGATGCTGCGCAGGCTGGCGGACCGGGAGTCGGTCGTACCCGAGCGGGAGGCGGGCTAGGGCGGGACGCCGTCGGTGATGGGAGCCTTCGAGCGGCGTCGGGCGATGCGGAGGGTGCGTTCGCGTGGCGTCCGGCGGGTGCTCACACGCCGGACGCGCTGAGCCCCTTCCCGTCGCCCTCGGGCGTCTCCGTGCCGTGTCCGTCGCCGCCGCCCGCCGCCTGGAGGTCCGCGTCCAGGGCGTTGAGGTCGGCGCTGAGCGCGGCCATGAGTTCCTCCATCTGCTGGAGCAGCCCCTTCGGCCGGCCCGGCCCGCCTTGCTGCGGCACGGTTTCTTCGGACATGACGGCCTCCTCGGCCCGTGGCCCCCGGAGGGGGCCGATGCGGGTGACGCCCCGGAGCCGAACGGCCGGTGCGGGCGCCGGGCGGTCCGGCTCCGCCCGAGCCAACGATCACCGGGAGGGCCGGTCACTGGGGCGGGCGCCCACCGGCGACGGGGTTGACGAATTTCACCCGACCGAGGACGACCGAGGACGACCGGGCTGGAGGCGGACGGCCGCCGCGCGGCCTGCGGAGAGAGGGGCAGGTGCGGGCGTCCGCCGCCACAAGGGGCAGGATGGCGTCATGGATCTTCGCATCTTCACCGAGCCCCAGCAGGGGGCCACCTACGACACTCTGCTCACCGTGGCGAAGGCCACCGAAGACCTCGGCTTCGACGCCTTCTTCCGCTCCGACCACTACCTCAAGATGGGCTCCGTGGACGGGCTGCCCGGCCCGACCGACGCCTGGATCACCCTGGCCGGTCTCGCCCGCGAGACCAGCCGGATCCGGCTCGGCACCCTGATGACCGCGGGCACCTTCCGGCTGCCGGGTGTGCTCGCCATCCAGGTCGCGCAGGTGGACCAGATGTCCGGCGGCCGGGTCGAACTCGGCCTGGGCGCGGGCTGGTTCGAGGAGGAACACCAGGCCTACGGCATCCCCTTCCCGAAGGAGAAGTTCGCCCGCCTGGAGGAGCAGCTGGCGATCGTCACCGGCCTGTGGGCGACGGAGACCGGCCGCACCTTCGACTTCCGGGGCGCCCACTACGAACTCAAGGACTCGCCGGCGCTGCCCAAGCCCGTCCAGGAGAAGATCCCGGTCCTGATCGGCGGCCACGGCCCGACCCGCACCCCGCGGCTCGCCGCCCAGTACGCCGACGAGTTCAACATGCCGTTCGCGTCCGTCGAGGACAGCGAGCGCCAGTTCGGCCGGGTGCGCGCCGCCGCCGAGGCGGCCGGCCGCAAGGGCGACGACCTCGTCTACTCCAACGCCCTCGTGGCCTGCGTCGGCAAGGACGACCAGGAGGTCGCCCGCCGCGCCGCGGTGATCGGCCGCGCGGTCGACGAGCTGAAGACCAACGGCCTGGCGGGCTCCCCGGCCGAGGTCGTCGACAAGATCGGCCGCTACGCCGAGGCCGGCGCGAGCCGCTTCTACTTCCAGATCCTGGACCTGCACGACCTGGACCACCTGGAGTTGATCTCGTCCCAGGTGCAGGCACAACTGCCCTGACCGGACGGGCGCCCGGACCGTGCGATATCCGAAGGCGCCGGTCCACCCCCGCATGCGAAAGTAGGACCGTCGTCCTGCCCCGCCCTCAGGATCACCTTCCTGGGGGCTTTCGCGCGTACGGCACCCAACCCAACCCGACCACCGGCCGGAGAGGCCTCCCATGTTCCTGACGATCAGTACCACCGGCGTACCCGGACGTCCCGCCACCGACCTCGGCTTCCTGCTGCACAAGCATCCCGACAAGGCGCAGACGTTCTCCACCTCCTACGGCACCGCGCACGTCCTCTATCCCGAGGCCGGCGTCGAGCGCTGCACGGCGGCGCTGCTGCTGGAGGTCGACGCGGTGGCACTGGTCCGGCGGGGCAAGGGCAAGGGCCGCGGCGGCGCCCCGGACGCGGCGCTCGCCCAGTACGTCAACGACCGCCCGTACGCGGCCTCCTCGCTGCTCGCCGTGGCGCTGAGCGCCGTCTTCTCCAGCGCGATGCGCGGGGTGTGCAACGCCCGGCCCGAGCGGGCCGCCGAGCCGCTGCCGCTGCGCATCGAGGTGCCCGCGCTGCCCGCACGCGGCGGACCCGGCCTCGTACGCGCCCTGTTCGAGCCGCTCGGGTGGGCGGTGGACGTCGAACCCGTGGCACTGGACGCCCGGTTCCCCGAGTGGGGCGACTCGCGGTACGTGCGGCTGGTGCTGGAGTCGGAGCAGCTGACGCTCGCCGCCGCGCTGCGCCACCTCTATGTCCTGCTGCCTGTGCTCGACGGCGCCAAGCACTACTGGGTCTCCGCCGACGAGGTCGACAAGCTGCTGCGGGCCGGTGAGGGCTGGCTGCACGAGCACCCGGAGCAGAAGCTGATCGCCGGCCGCTATCTCTCGCGCCGCTGGTCGCTGACGCGCGAGGCGATGGAACGCCTTGAGCTGGTGCGGCTCGCCGAGATCGACGACAGCGCGGTGGAGGAGCTCGACAACGCCGTCGAGGACGAGACCGAGGAGGTGCAGCGGCCGACGCCGCTCGCCGTGCAGCGGCGCGACGCGATCGTGGCCGCGCTCCAGCAGGCCGGCGCCGCGCGCGTCCTCGATCTGGGCTGCGGCCAGGGCCAGTTGGTGCAGGCGCTGCTCAAGGACGTCCGGTTCACCGAGATCGTCGGCGTCGACGTGTCGGTACGGGCGCTCACCATCGCCTCGCGCCGGCTCAAGCTGGACCGTATGGGCGAGCGCCAGGCGTCCCGCGTCCAGCTCTTCCAGGGCTCGCTCGCGTACACCGACAACCGGCTCAAGGGTTATGACGCGGCCGTGCTCAGCGAGGTGATCGAGCACCTGGACCTGGAGCGGCTGCCCGCCCTGGAGTACGCGGTGTTCGGCGCCGCCCGCCCCCGCACGGTCCTCGTGACCACCCCGAACGTCGAGTACAACGTCCGCTGGGAGTCCCTCCCGGCCGGACACGTCCGGCACGGCGACCACCGCTTCGAGTGGACCCGCGAGGAGTTCCGCCGGTGGGCGGACGCCGTCGCCGAACGGCACGGCTACGAGGTCGGGTTCCGGCCCGTGGGACCCGACGACCCCGAGGTGGGCCCGCCGACCCAGATGGCCGTGTTCACCACCGCCACCAGCACCCCTGCGAAGACCGCCCCCGAGAAGACCGCCCCCGAGATGACCGTCCCCGTGAGGACCGCCGCCGAGAAGGAGGAGAAGGCCGCATGACCACCGAGATCCAGGGACGCACCCTGCCCGTCACCGACCTCTCCCTCGTGGTGCTCGTCGGTGCCTCCGGCTCCGGCAAGTCCACCTTCGCCCGCAAGCACTTCAGGCCCACCGAGGTGATCTCCTCGGACTTCTGCCGGGGCCTGGTCTCCGACGACGAGAACGACCAGGGCGCCACCAAGGACGCCTTCGACGTCCTGCACTACATCGCGGGCAAGCGCCTGGCCGCCGGCCGCCGTACGGTCGTGGACGCGACCAGCGTGCAGTCCGACGCCCGGCGCCAGCTGATCGAGCTGGCCAGGAAGTACGACGTGCTGCCCATCGCCATCGTGCTCGACGTGCCGGAGACGGTGTGCGCCGAGCGCAACGCGGGCCGCGCCGACCGGGCCGGCATGCCGCGCCGGGTCATCCAGCGCCACATCCGCGAACTGAGGCGTTCCGTACGGGGCCTGGAGCGCGAGGGCTTCCGCAAGGTGCACGTCCTGCGCGGGGTCGAGGACGTCGAGAACGCCACCGTCGTCACCGAGAAGCGCTTCAACGACCTCACCCACCTCACCGGCCCCTTCGACATCATCGGCGACGTCCACGGCTGCGCGTCCGAACTGGAGTCCCTGCTCGGCGCGCTGGGCTACGCCGACGGCGTCCACCCCGACGGCCGTACCGCGGTCTTCGTCGGCGACCTCGTCGACCGCGGCCCGGACAGCCCGGGGGTGCTGCGCCGCGTCATGGCCATGGTGAAGTCGGGCAACGCGCTGTGCGTGCCCGGCAACCACGAGAACAAGTACGGGCGTTACCTCAAGGGCCGCAACGTCCAGCACACCCACGGGCTCGCCGAGACGATCGAGCAGATGGCCGGCGAGGACGAGGAGTTCCACAAGGAGGTCAGGGAGTTCATCGACGGGCTCGTCAGCCACTACGTCCTCGACGGCGGCCGGCTGGTCGTCTGCCACGCCGGGCTGCCCGAGAAGTACCACGGCCGCACCTCGGGCCGGGTCCGCTCGCACGCCCTGTACGGCGACACCACCGGCGAGACCGACGAGTTCGGGCTGCCGGTGCGCTACCCGTGGGCGGAGGACTACCGCGGCCGGGCCGCCGTGGTCTACGGCCACACGCCCGTCCCGGACGCCACCTGGCTCAACAACACCATCTGCCTCGACACGGGCGCCGTCTTCGGCGGCAAGCTCACCGCGCTGCGCTGGCCGGAGCGCGAACTCGTCGACGTGGCCGCCGAGCGGGTCTGGTACGAGCCGACGAAGCCGCTGAAGTCGGAGGCGCCCGGCGGCCAGGACGGCCGGCCGCTGGCCCTCACGGACGTGCAGGGCCGCAGGGCGGTCGAGACCCGGCACGCCGGGCGGGTCGCGGTCCGCGAGGAGAACGCGGCGGCGGCCCTGGAGGTCATGAGCCGGTTCGCGATCGACCCGCGTCTGCTGCCCTACCTGCCGCCGACCATGGCGCCGACGGCGACCAGTGCCGTGGAGGGCTTCCTGGAGCACCCCGCGGAGGCGTTCGCGCAGTACCTGGCCGACGGTGTGCCGCGGGTCGTGTGCGAGGAGAAGCACATGGGTTCGCGCGCGGTGGCCCTGGTGTGCCGGGACGCCGGGACGGCCGCGGCCCGCTTCGGTGTGGACGGACCGACCGGCTCCCTCTACACCCGCACCGGCCGCCCCTTCTTCGGCGACGCGTCGACGACGGAGGAGATCCTCGCCCGGCTGCGCTCGGCGGTCGACGAGGCCGGGCTGTGGGACGAACTGGCCACGGACTGGCTGCTGCTGGACGCCGAGCTGATGCCGTGGTCGCTCAAGGCGTCCGGGCTGCTGCGCACGCAGTACGCGGCGGTCGGCGCCGCGGCCGGGGCGGTGTTCCCGGGTGCCGTGGCCGCGCTGGAGAGCGCGGCGGCCCGCGGGGTGGACGTGACCGGCCTGCTGTCCCGGCAGCGCGGCCGGGCCGCGGACGCCGCCGCGTTCACCGAGGTCTACCGGCGCTACTGCTGGGCCACGGACGGCCTGGACGGCGTACGCCTCGCGCCGTTCCAGATCCTCGCGGCCCAGGGCCGGAGCCTCACGGCGCTGCCCCACGACGAGCAGCTGGCCCTGCTGGACCGGCTGGTGGAGCACGACACCTCCGGCCTGCTCCAGACCACCCGCAGGCTCTACGTGGACACCGCCGACGCGGACTCCGTGGCGGCCGGTGTCGACTGGTGGCTGGAGATGACCGGCCGCGGTGGCGAGGGCATGGTCGTCAAGCCGCTGGGCGCACTGGTCCGTGGACCGCAGGGCCGCCTGGTGCAGCCGGGCGTCAAGGTCCGGGGAGTGGAGTACCTGCGGCTGATCTACGGCCCCGAGTACACCCGCCCCGACAACCTCGACCGGCTGCGCCGCCGCTTCCTGAACCACAAGCGCTCCCTCGCCCTGCGCGAGTACGCGCTCGGTCTGGAGGCGCTCGACCGGCTGGCGGAGGGCGAGCCGCTGTGGCGGGTGCACGAGGCGGTGTTCGGGGTGCTGGCCCTGGAGTCGGAGCCGGTGGACCCCCGGTTGTGAGGTTCGACGACGGTATCCGGCCAAGTCGTTTCCCCAAAGGGCGATCTTGGCCGGAGACCGGGGTTCCGGCCCCATTGGCCCCTGGTTAACCGCTGGTTGCCGTGCTAACTTCGCTGGCCGGTCAGACAGGTGTACCGACTCAGGGGGAAGGTCGGTGGGGACAGGCGTGGAGCTCGGCGAACCGGAGGATTCCGGCCGCGCCTTGAGGCTGACGTTTCAACTCACCGAAGCACTGTGCGAGTTGAGCTGCATGGAGGAGCCCCACGAGCGGACCCAGTTCGCCCTGGTGCTCGGGGAGCAGCTGGCCCAGCCCGTGGACGTGCGGGGTGTGAAGCTCCGTCAGGACGTCGTGGTGCTGGTCCGGGCCGCCCTGAGCGTGGCGGGCGGCGAACACGTACTCGTGAGGGTGGTCGAACTCTTCGAGGGCGCGGCCGCCGCCGACAAGCTCGAACGGCTGCTGCCGTCGCCCGCCCCGCCCGCCGCGGCCGTGGTCCCGCCCGGCCCGCTCTCCGCCCGCGACGAGAGCACCGCCCGCGCGTTACTGGCGGACGCGGGCCCCGCCATGTCCGCCGGCGCGCTCCGCGACGACCTCGCCAGGGAACTCAACGGCCTCTACCTGCCGCCGGGACTGACCCCCGAGCGGCTCTTCGCCCACGTCGTCCAGTGGAACGTCCAGCCGGACGGCCTGCCGCCCGCCGTACTCCTCGTCGACCTCGCCGCCCGGCACGCCCTCGCACCGCGCCACCGCGGCGAGCTGACCCGCTGGGTGGACACCTGGGCGGCGGACCACCCCGACCTCAACGAGGCGGTCCGGCGGCGCCGCGGCGAACGGACCGCGTCCGTCTCCGACCCCGACATCCCGCACTGTCTGGTCGTCGCCGTCGAGCCCGCCGGGGACGGCTCCGGCGAGATCGTCGTCCGCACCTGGCTCAACGCCGTGCCCGGCCACTGGGACCCGCTCCCCGCCGACCCGGTCGTCACCACCCTCGACGGACTCGGCGCGGCCGTCGAGGACGTGTTCCGGCGCAGCGGCCGGCTCTGGGCCGAGCGCCGCGAACCGGAATCGGGCCGGACACCGCCGCTGTACATCGAGTTCGTCCTTCCGTACGACCTCCTGCACCACGATGTGGCGAGGCTGAGGCTCGCTCTCGGCGACGGGCGTCCACTGCCCATCGGACCGCGGTTCGGGGTGCACGTACGCAGTCTGGAGCGGATGCGCACCGACGACGTGCTGGTCCGCGCCCAGTGGCGGGAGCGCTGGCGGGCGCTGCGCGAACACGGTGTCCTCGTGCACGGCTGGAGCGAACCGGACGCGGACCGTCCCGACGCGTGGCAGATGGCCCTCGCGGGGGAAGCCAGACATACGGCGGTGGTACTGGACTCGCCGACCGGCGGCTTCGCGCGAGAGGCGCTGAAGACGGCCATCGCGGAAGGGATAGGGCTCGCCATCTGGGACCGCAGAGGTGTCTTCGAGGCGGCTCGCCGCGAGACGGTCACCGCCGTGTTCGCGTCCGTGGTGATGCCCGAGCACCTGCCGAGGGCCATCCGCCGCTGGCGCTACGAGGCCGAGCGGCGCGAGTCGCACGACCTCGGCCGGCACATCGGCTTCTTCTGGGACGATCCGACCCGGCTGGTCGACCTGCAACCCTTCGACCTCGACCCGCTCGACCCCGCCTTCGACGCCGACCCGCTCGACCACAACGACCTCGCCAGCTAGGAGGCACCCGGCATGAGCGCCCAGGAGCACCCGGAACCGAACGGCTGGCGCGTGTTCCACGCCACCGGCTCCGCCCCGGAGGTGCCGCCGCCGCTGCCCGCGCCGCCACCCTGGCGCCGGTTCCGCGGCGGCCCCGCCGAGCCCACGCCGCCGGACGACCCCGAGGCCGCGCAGCGCCGCCTGGGGCCGGGCGAGATCACCCCGCAGCTCGGACCCGACGGCATCGACGTCGTGAACGCCGCCCTGCTGCTGCGCCGGCCGCTGCTGATCACCGGCCCGCCCGGCGTCGGCAAGTCCACGCTGGCGTACGTCATCTCGCGGGAGCTCGGGCTCGGGCGGGTCCTGGAGTGGAACGTGGTCAGCCGCACCACGCTCAGGGACGGGCTGTACGTCCATGACGCCATGGGCCGGGCGCAGGCCATCGCCGCCTGGCAGGCCGGCCTGCGGGAGGCCGGTGTGCGGGAGGCCGCGGCCGGGCCGGCCGGAGCCGGGACCTCGGACTTCTCAAAGTCTGGTCAACTCCCGCCGGTGCTGGGTGACTTCATTACCCTCGGACCGCTCGGCACGGCTCTGCTGCCGTACGATCGCCCTCGGGTACTCCTGGTGGACGAACTCGACAAAAGTGATATCGACCTGCCCAACGATCTCTTGCACGTCCTGGAGAACGGAAGTTATGAGGTTCCGGAACTGGTGCGCGACGCCGCCGACTCGGCGCGCGTGCACACCAGCGACCCCTCCGGACGGGCGCACGTCGTGGGCGGACGGATCGAGTGCCGGGAGTTCCCGGTCGTGGTGATCACCAGTAACGGGGAGCGCGAGTTCCCGGCCGCGTTCCGCCGGCGCTGTCTGCCGCTGGAGATGCGGGTGCCGAGCCGGGAGCAACTTCTGGCCATGGTTCAGGGGCACCTCGGGGAGCGCCCGCCGGGCACGGAAGACCTGGTGGACCTGTTCGTCAGGCGGGTCCAGGCAGGGGGCACACACTCCCTGGATCAGTTGCTCAATGCGGTCCAGTTGACTACTGCCGGTGGTTTTCAGAGCGATGGTCACGGGCGTACGCTCATGGAAATGCTCCTCCGCGACCTCGCGAAGGGCCGCTGAATGAACGGCTTTCCCAGGGAGCGCGCATCCGGACTCGGCGACGGTGACCCGGCCTCGGGCTCGTCGCCCCCTTCGGCGTTCCCGGAGTCCGGTGAGCCCGCCGGGGAGAGCGCCGACGCCGCCGGGCCCGGCTCGCGGTCCGTGACCCGCTGGCAGGACGTCGGCGACGCGGTCTGGCTCGCGGCGTACTGGGACCGGCACGGCCGAGGGACCGCCGACACCCGTACACCGGCCGGCCCGCCAGGGAAGGCGCCACAGCCGGTCGACGCCCACCCCGTCGAGTCCCACAACACCCCTGCCCCACAGCCGACTTCACCCCCGGCGGACCCGCGGCCACCGGCCGGCCGCCCCGCCCCGCGGCGCCACCCCGCACCCCGCGCGGACGGCGACGGCCCGCGGCAGCCCGCCGGCACGTCCGGCGCGCAGCTGTTACCCGACCCCGAGGGGCCGCTCACCCTGCCCCTCGGCCCCCCGCTGCTGCCCGCCACCGGCCCGGCCCGGCCGGGACCCGGTCGCGCCACCGCCCGGCTCGCCCGCGCCCTGCACCGGCTGGCCCGCCGGGTGCCGTCCCCCGACGTCATGGAGCTGGACGAGGAGACCACCGCCGAGCAGGGCGTCGTCGACGGGATGTGGATGCCCTTTCTGCGTCCCGCCCGCACCTCCGCCTTCGACCTGGTGCTGCTCGTCGACGAGGCACCCACCATGCGGATCTGGGAGGACACCACCGCCCGCCTCGCCGAGGCCGCCGAACACAGCGGCGCCTTCCGCAGTGTGCGGACCGTGCGCGTGACGCTGCCGCGCACCGGGGCCGCCATCCTGCGCTGGGACACCGGGGGAACCGTCGCCGACGCGGCCGAACTCCTCGACGGCCGGGGCGGCCGGGTCTTCCTCGTCGTCACCGACGGACTCACCCACGGCTGGGCCGCGCCCGCCGCCGACGCGCTCCTCGGCCGCCTCGCGCACGGCGGACCCACCGCCCTGGTCCATCTGCTGCCGCCCCATCTGCGCCACCGCTCCTCGCTCTACCCGCACCCCGCGGTCCTGGAGGCCGGCGGCTTCGGCGTCCCCAACCACGGCCTCGAACACCTGGCGCCGCCCGCCGGACCCGACCCGCTGCGCCCCCTGCCCGACGGCGGCGACGGCTCGGTGCCGGTCCCCGTGCTCTCCCTCAAGCCCGGCTCGCTCGCCGCCTGGGCCGACCTCGTCACCGGCACCCGCGGCGTCCGCAGGACGCTGCCCGTCGTGCTGGCCGGCACCCTCACCAAGGGCGCCCCCGCGCCCGGACTGCGCGCCCCGCGCCTGCCCCGCGCCGCCGCGGCCGCCGTACGCCGCTTCTTCCAGCTGGCCACACCCCCGGCCCGGCGGCTCGCCACCCAACTCGCCGCCATCCCCTTCGACTTCGACCTCGTCGAGCAGTACCGGCGCCGCACCATGCCGGAGACCGGCCCCGACCACCTCGCCGAGATCCTCATGGGCGGGCTCATCGACTGGAACAGCGGCGGCGAAGGACACCCCGAGTTCGCCGAGGGCGTGCGCGAGGCACTGCTCGCCACCACCACCCGGACCCAACTCACCCGGACGGTCAGCCTGGTGGGGGAGCTGCCCGCGGCCGGCGCACGCGGTGTCGCCCTGCGCGCGGCGCTGCGCGACCCGGGCCGGGCCACCCTCCCCGACCCGGCCGAGCCGGGCTGGGCCCGCAGCGAACTGGCCGTGATGCGCGCGCTGTCGGGTCCGTACACCGAACGCGCCAGGCGCATCGAACCGTTCTTCGCCCCGCACGGGCCACCATCCCCCGAACGGGTGGACGCCGGTTTGCCGGGCGGTACACCCGCAGAGGTGAACCAGACCGGCGCGCCGGGATTTTCCGGCACCCCCGCAGGCAGTGATGCAGCGTCGAGCGTCCCTGATCCACCCCCTGGAGAGTCCGTGCCGAGCCCGGTTGCCGAAGTGTCCGATCCCGAACCCCTGGAGGCTGAGCCCCCGATGCCTGGTACCACGACCGCAACGCCGGCTCTTCTGGTGAACGTTCCGCTGCGGAACACCTCGTTCGTCGGCCGCCAGGTGCTGCTGCGGGCCGTGGAGGACCAGCTCGGGGCCCAGGACACGGCGGCGGTGCTGCCGCACGCGCTGCACGGTCTGGGCGGGGTCGGCAAGTCCCAGCTGGCACTCGAATACGTGTACACCCATCAGCACGAGTACAAGGTCGTGTGCTGGATCCCGGCCGAGCGCGAGTCCCTCATCCTCGCCGCCCTCGCCAGCCTCGCCGCACAGATGGGCGTCGCCCCGATCGGCCAGGAGGGCGCCCCCACCGCCAACACCGCCGTGCCCGCGGTCCTGGAGGCGCTGCGCGCCGGAGCCCCGTACAACAACTGGCTGCTCGTCTTCGACAACGCCGAGGACATCGAGACGGTCCGCAACTACTTCCCCACCAACGGGCCCGGCAAGGTCATCGTCACCTCCCGCAACCGGGCCTGGGAACGGGTCGCCACACCCCTGTCGGTGAACGTCTTCGAACGCGAGGAGTCGATCGAGCTGCTTCAGAAGCGCTCGCCCGACCTGTCCGCGGAGGACGCCGACCGGCTCGCCGAGGCGCTGGGCGACCTGCCGCTGGCGGTCGAGCAGGCGGGCGCCTGGCGGGCCGTCACCGGCATGCTCGTCGACGAGTACCTGGACCTGCTCAACCAGCGCAGCCCCGAGATCCTGGAGCTGGAACCCGCCCCCGACTACCAGGTGTCGGTCGCCGCCGCCTGGGACATCTCGCTGGAGCGGATCGAGGCGAACAACCCCGGCGCCCGGCAACTCCTCGACATCTGCGCCAGCATGGCCCCCGAGCCCATCCCGCGGTCCATGCTCCGCGCCAGCCGCGGCATCAACATCACCTCCGACGTCGACCCCCTGCTGCGCGAGCCGATCAAGCTGAACCGCGCGATCCGCGACCTCAGCCAGTTCTCCCTGCTCAAGGTCGACCCCCGCACCGACACCCTCCAGATGCACCGCCTGCTCCAGACCGTCCTCCTCGGCAAACTCGAACCCGACGAGCGCGAACGCATGCGCGACGCCGCCCACCAGCTGCTGTCCGCCGCCAAGCCCGGCGACTACGGATCGTCCGCCGAGTGGCGCGCCTACCAGGCCCTGCTGCCGCACGTCCTCGCCTCCCAGGCGCTCACCAGCACCGACCGGTACGTGCGTGAACTGGTCTCCTCGACCGTGCTGTTCCTCTACTTCTGGGGCGACCACCAGGGCGCCGCCGACTACGGACGGCAAGTCTGGAACTCCTGGCTCGCCGCCTCCGGCGAGGAGGACATCTTCGTCATCCGGATGGCTAAGTCCTTCGCGTTCCTGCTGCGCCAGATCGGCCAGATCGCCGAGTCCATCCCGATCACCGAGCAGGCCCTGGAGGTCTCCCGCCGGATCGAGGTCGAGCCCGAGGAACTCATCGACGGCCTGGTCGAGATGGCCGACGCCCGCCGCTACCAGGGACTCTTCCAGGAGGCCCAGGAGCTGGGCCGGGAGGCGACCGAACTTGCCCGGTCACTGTTCGGCCCCGACGACCCCACCACCCTGCGGGCCGGCCACAGCTGGGCCGTCGACCTGCGCCTGTGCGGCCGCTTCCGCGAGGCCCTCGAACTGGGCCAGGAGATCGGCCGGCAGCGCGAGATGATGTACGGCCCCGCCAGCTACTTCACGATCAACACCCTCAACGGGCTCGCCGTCGACATGCGGGAGAGCGGTGACTACCCGGGCGCCCGCGAGTTCCAGGAGGACCTGTACCGGCGGGCCGCCGGCACCTTCGGCGACGAACACCCCCTCACCCTGCGCCTCGCCCGGAACCTCGCGCTGTGCCGCCGCCGCGACGGAGCCGTCGCCGAGGCCGGCAAGCTGAGCGAGGAGACACTGCGGCACTTCATCGCCCGGTACGGCATCGACCACGCCGACTCCCTCGCCACCGAGATCAACTTCTGTGTCGACCAGCGCCTCGCCGGCGACCTGGACCGTTCCCGGGCACTGGGCCAGGACGCCGTCCAGCGCTACGGCGTCCGGCTCGGGCAGAACCACGCGTACACCCAGCTGTCCAAGGCCAATCTGGCCGCCACCCTCCGGGCGCTCGGCGACCTGGACGGCGCGCAGGAGCTGGAGGACGACGCGGCACGGCACCTGGCCGCGACGGTGGGAGCGCGGCACGTGCTCGCGCTGACCGTCGGGATCGGCCAGGCCAACACGGTCTACGCGCGGCTCGACTTCGAGCGGGCCCGCGAACTCGACGAGGCCAATGTGCGGCTGCTGGCCGAGGTCGCCGGGGAGGACCACCCGCTGACCCTGTCCTGCACCGCCAACCTCGCCCTCGACCTGCGGGGCCTCGGCCTCGGCGCGGAGGCCGACGAGTTGCAGCGCAGGGCGACGGAGGGCTTCGCCCGGGTGGTCCGCCCGGACCACCCCTGGCTCCAGTCGGCCCGTCAGCGCCGCCGCATCGAATGCGACCTGGCACCGATGCCGCTGTAGCCGCGGGGCGCGGTGCGGTGACCGGCCGGACGGCGGCCGCCCGGGGAGGGCGCGCGTGCCGGCCGGTACCTGCCGCACCGACACCGGCCGGCGCCGCCGTCCGCGGTCGGTCGGCGCCGCCGTCCGCTGCCCTTCAGCGCCGCCGTCCGTCGCGGGTCGGCGCCACCATCCGCTGCTCCTCAGCGCCGCCGTCCGTCGCGGGTCGGCGTGGTTGTCCGCCGCCGGCGGTGACCGTCGCCGACGCCCCGGTTCAGCCCGCTTCCCGGACCTGTGCCGGGACCGGGCCGCCCACGGCGGCCGGGTCACCCACCGTGGCCGGGGTGCCGGGCGCGGGCGGGGCTTCGGGCGCGGGCGGGCCGACGGGCGCGGGCGCCGGGGACGGTGCGGCGCGGCCGGCCCGTGTCGCCTGCCGTCGTACCAGATACAGCAGCGGCTGGGTGAAGAGTGTCGTCGCCAGGGCCATGAAGACCAGGACCGTGTAGAGCGGAGTGCTCAACAGGCCTGCCTGGAGGCCCGCGTTGAGGGCGATCAGCTCGGTCAGGCCGCGTGCGCTGAGCAGTACGCCGACCGTGCGGGCGTCGTGCCGGTCCAGGCCGCCGAGCCGGGCGGCGAGGGTGCCGCTGCCGACCTTGGTGACCACGGCCAGGACGGTCACCACCGCGAAGGTGATCCAGCCGGTGCCGTCGATACCGTTGAGCACCACCGACTGCCCGGAGATCACGAAGAAGAAGGGCAGCAGCAGGGAGCCCACGTCGTGCAGGGGCCGCACGAGCTCCGGGTCCAGGGTGCCGCCCTCCTCGCGGGGCACCACGATCCCCGCGAGCAGCGCACCGAAGATGACATGCAGCCCGATGGTATGGGTCACCCACGCCGAGCCGAGCGCGAAGCCGATCAGCAGCGCCAGCCGCAGCGACGGCTCCACACGGGGACTCCACAGCAGCCTGCGCAGCAGCGGCCGGGCGAACAGCAGCATCAGCGCGGTGAAGGCGACGGCGATCGCGGCCCGCCACGGCCAGGCCGGCGAGCCGTGCCCCTCGGTGTCCAGCAGCGCCCCGGCCAGCACGGTCCAGCCGATCACGTCGAGCAGCCCGGCGGCCGTCACGGCGACCACACCGGGCACGGTGGGCGCGAGCCCGTTCTCCCGCACGATGGCCGTCAGCACCGGAACCGCCGTTATCGACAGGGCGACCCCGAGGAACACCACCATGGCCGGCGACAGCTCCCGGGGCATCCCCAGCTCGTGCAGCCAGCCCTGGAACAGCAGCGCACAGCCGCTGCCCACGGCCATCGGCACCGCGAACGCTGCCAGCGCCACCCCCACCGCGGACCGCGCCCGCGCACCCAGCACCTTCAGATCCAGCTCGTAGCCCACCGCGAACAGGAAGACCACCAGCGCGAACTGCGCGAACCCGGTCAGCGCGGGCCCGATCTCCGCCGGGAAGAGCGCGTCGTACGCCTCCGGAGCCAACAGGCCCAACAGGGACGGACCGAGCGCCATACCGGCCAGCAACTGGCCCACGATGTACGGCTGTCCCAGCCGCCGGGCCAGCCAGCCGCCCGCGTGGGCGGCCACCAGGATCAGAGCCGATGCCCCCACCAAGTGCGCGATCAACGCGTCCGGGCTCATCCCTGTCTCCCCGCTCTTTCAGTTGTGCGGACCGGTCGTCCGGCCGTGGGCCCGCCGCGCAAGTTCCGCGCACCCCCGGTCGCGTGACCTCAACGCTCGTAGAATAAAGCGGAATTGACGTCGCACGGAGAGTCGTAAACGCGACTCCGGCAGGGTCACGGGGGCATGATGACAGCGGTCGTCCTCATCCATGGGACAGGTGTGCGCGAGCCGGGCTTCTCCGCGCTGGCCGGGCGCGTGGCCGCGGGTTTGACGCAGCTGCGGGGCGATCTGCGCATCGTGCCGTACTACTGGGGAGGCACCCACGGGGCCGTTCTCGGGGCGGACGGCGCGAGTCTGCCGCCGGACGGTGGTACTTCCCGAAGTCCCGACGACATCCCCCGGACGGAGGACGTCTGGGCGGCGCTCTACGCCAACCCGTACGCGGAGCTGGCCCACGCCGCCGCCGTCGCCGGACCCGAGACCGAGCGGCCACCCGGGTTCGTCCCGCCGGAGGAGCGGCTCCGCGCCCGGCTGACCACCCTCGCCGCCCAGGGGGACGTCCCCGCCGCCGAGCTGGGCCCCGGGCTGGCCCGCGCCGCCGCCGAACTCGCCGCGCACCCGCTGCTCGGCCCCGCCGCCGAGTCACTCGCCCCCGACGGACTCGCCGAGGCCGCCGCCCGCTCCCTGACCGCCCGGATCGTCGCGGACGCGCTGGACTCCGACGCGCCCCTCGTCCCGGTCGGCGACGTCCGGGACGCCGTCACCGACCGACTCGCCGAACTGCTCGGCGCACCGCCCCGGGGCACGGAGCGGGGTGTGCGCTCCCTGCTGACCCGGACCGCCGGCTCCGTCGCCTCGCGTGCCGTGCTGCGCCGCCGCCGCGCCCTCACCCAGGCCGCCCACCCCGCCGCCGGTGACATCCTGCGCTACCTCAGCCGGGGCGCCGCGTTCCGCGCGGACCTGCGCGACCTGGTCGCCGGTCTGGAGCCGCCGGTCGTCCTGCTCGGCCACAGCCTCGGCGGCATCATCGCCCTGGACACCCTGATCTCCGAGCCGCTGCCCGCCGTACGCCTGCTCGTCACGGCCGGCTCACAGGGCCCGTTCCTCTACGAGTCCGGGTCCCTGCCGTCGCTCGAACACCCCGAACCGCTCCCGCCGCACGTCCCCGACTGGCTCAATCTCTACGACCCCCAGGACCTGCTCAGCCATCTGGCGGAGGGGCTGTTCCCCGGCCGCGCCACGGACATCGCCGTGCACAGCCGCCAGCCCTTCCCCGCCTCCCACAGCGCCTACTGGACCAACCCCGAGGTGTACCGGCACATCGTGGACCGCATGCCGTGACGGGAACCGATCCGACCCGGGTGCACGCGCTGATCGTCGGCATCGAGCAGTACGACGCGGGCAGCGGCTGGGACCTGCCGGGGCCCGCCCGCGACGCCGTACGCCTGCACGGACTGCTGCGCGACGCCGGTGTCCCCGCGGAACAGTTGCGGCTGCACCTCGCCCCGCTGCCGCCGTACCGCCCCGGCATCGCCCACCGGCCGGCCGACCACGCCACGCTCCGGCGGGTCCTGGTCCGTGAACTCGCCCTGGCACAGGGTGACGTGCTGTGGGTGTGGTGGGGCGGGCACGGAGTGCTCGACCGGTCCGGCCATGTGCGGCTGTTCTGCGCGGACGCCACCACCGCCGACAAGGTCGGGATCGACCTGGACTCGGCGCTCGACCGGTACGCCAGTGACGCCGTGCCCGGCCTCGCCGAGCAGTTCTGGGTGGTGGACGCCTGCGAGACGTTCGAGGAGGCGCTCGCCTTCCGGGACCCGCTGCCACCGGCGCAACTGCCCGTCGGCAGGCGCACGCTCGCACACCGGCAGACGGTCCTGCGCGCCGCGGGGCGGGGCCGCGCCGCCGCCAACGACCCCGTACGCGCCACCGGGTTGTTCTCCGACGTGCTGCTCGGCCTGCTCCCCGGCCTGACCCCGGCGCCGCCCGCCCCGCCCGACCCCGAGGAGCTGTTTCCCGCCGTCCGCGAACGCCTCGGAGCCCTCAGAGAAGAGGGCCGTACTCTTCAGCATCCCGAGATCCGTCTGCGCAGCCCGGAGCGCACCGAGATCCTGTCGCCCGCGGGACCACCGGCGGCGCGGCGCGACGTCTCGCCCCTGGTGCGGGCCGTCGACGCGCTGCTCGCCTACTCGTTGATGAACGACCCCGTCGAACGGCAGCTGGTGGTGGCTCAGTTGGGCCCCGACGTCACGGGGACGCTCCCTCGTCACCCCAAGGCGCGTACGGAGGCCGCGGGCATCCTCAACCACCTCCGCCGGTACCGTCCCGCCGCTCTGTGGGAGTTGTACGACGCCGTGGTCGCCCTGGACGACGATTCGCGGCGGAGGCATGAACTCGCTGAGGCGCTAACGGAGTTGGAGACACCGAAGGAGGGCCGTCGCGGCCCCGGATGATCGGGTGGCGTGATCGTACGGTTTCAGATGTGGGCATGAATGGCCATGATGGAACAGGACACGGGGCATTGCGTGCCACCGTCGAGAAGGGGGACCGCATCTTGCTCGAGCCACCCGCACAGCACGACGCCGAGGCCGCCGACCGCGGGCCCGTCCCCGTGGCGGGTGCAAACGTCTGGGAGTCGGACCTGGCCGATCTCGCGACGCTGCCGCTCACCGCGGTGGACTCCCTGACCCCGCTCCGCCCCGAGGCGCGCCAGCTCGCCGACGTACTGCGCTCACGCGGCAGCGTCAGAGGCGGCGAGCCGCGGCCTCCCCGGGCGGTCTGAGGAGCCCGCCCACCCGCCGGCAGCGAGCCTGCCGCGGGGTTCTCCCATGCCCGCCCACGACCGGAGGTCCCCGGGAATGACCAGCGAGCCGCATCCCGCACCGTTCCGCATGCCCGAGCGGCTCTTCGCGGAGCTGGCCACCGGGGGCGGCTCGGCCGAGGCCGTGGACTTCCTCGTCCGCGGGGAACGGGCGCGGCGGCTGCTGCTTCTGCGCACGCTGCTCGACCGGCTCGAAGCGGTGCCGACGCCTCTGACGCCGGCCGCCGAGGCCTGGCGGATCGTGAAGGAGGCCGCCGAGCGGGCGCCCGAGACGGTGGAACGGCTGCTGCTCGCGCCCACGACCGGCGGCTGGATCGCCCACATGCTGCGCCGGGTGCACGGCACGGCGACGGGTCCGCCGCTCTGGGCGGAGGCGGGACACCTGTGCGCGCTCGCCGTCAGCGCGTCCCTCGGGTCGGGCACGGACGCCGAGCTGAGGGTCGCCCTGACGGACGGCGCCCTGTACCTGCCGGGCCTGGGCCTGGCCCGACTCCCGCCCGGCGCACCCGGCTGGACCATCGCCCACGCCCACACCCACGCCGGCGAACTGACCCTGAAGGGGACGGGCCCGGCGCGGGGCGGTGCGTCTCGGTCCGTTGTGCGGTGCCGGCCGGGGACCGGCGACGTGGCCGCCGATCCCGGTGCCGCCGCCCCCTGGCTTCCCCTCCGCACCCTCACCCACTCCACCCCCCACGGCCCCGTCGCCATCCCGCTCGACGACCTCGATCCCTACCGCGACCTCGACGACCCGGTACCGCCCGCCCGGCTGGACCCGGCCGAGGCCGGGGCCTGGCAGTCCCTGTTCGGGGAGGCCGCCGCGTTCCTCGCGGCGCCGGGCGGCTCCGGCCCGGGACGGTTCGACCCCGCGTGGATCCGGGCCGTCGTGCCCTGGGGGCGGACCTCCCGCACCCCGCCCGCCCCGCCGACCGTGCTGGTCTCCGCGTCCAGCGGCGACTCCTTCGGCGCGATGCTGATCTCCCGCCCGGCCACGGCGCTCCCGCTCGCGGAGGCCATGGTCCACGAGTTCCAGCACAGCAAGCTCGGCGCGCTGCTGCACCTCTTCCCGCTCGTCGACGACGACCGCGCCGAGCGCTACTACGCGCCCTGGCGCGGCGACCCCCGCCACCTCACCGGCCTGCTGCACGGCGCCTACGCCTTCACGGCCGTCGCCGGTTTCTGGCGGGACCGGATGTCCGACCCGGTGCACGCCGACACCGCCGCCTACCACTTCGCGCTGCGCCGGCTCCAGAGCCGGCTTGTCGTCCGCACCCTGCTGACCAGCGGCCGGCTCACCGCCCCCGGACACCGGCTCGTCACGGGCCTCGCCCGCACGCTGGACGACTGGCTCCGCGAACCCGTCCGGCCGGCCGCCCTGACCCGCGCCCGTACGGCCGCCGCCCTGCACCGCACCGAGTGGCGGCTGCGCAACGTCCTGCCCGGCCCGCGCGAGGGCCACCCCGCGCTGCGCGCGGACCGGCATCCCTGGCCCGACCGCCGTACACACGCCTTCGCGACCGTGTCCGCCGGCCCGCGCACCGCCGACGACCATCTGGCCGCCGCCGACCCGGCCACCGCCCTGGACCTGTACCGGGCGGCCCTCGACCGGGACCCCGCCGACCCGCACACCCTCGCCGGCTGGATCGTCGCCCGCGCCGCCCTCGCCCCGGGTCAGGCCGCCCGGCGGCTGCTGGCCCGTCCGGAGCTCCTCCAGCCCCAGCCGAGCGGCTGACCGGCACCGATCGCACATCCGCCGGGCCCGCTGTCGCTGAAACGTGGGTGAACGTCTGCCCGAATGGTCAGGATGGAGGCATGGCATACCACGTCGACTCCGAGGCCGGGCGGCTGCGCCGCGTCATCCTGCACCGGCCCGATCTCGAGCTCAAAAGGCTCACCCCCAGCAACAAGGACGCCCTTCTTTTCGACGACGTGCTGTGGGTGCGCCGGGCGCGCGCCGAGCACGACGGGTTCGCCGATGTGCTGCGCGACCGGGGGGTCGCCGTCCATCTCTTCGGCGATCTGCTCACCGAGGCCATGGAGATCCCGGCGGCCCGGACGCTCGTACTGGACAGGGTCTTCGACGAGAAGGAGTACGGGCCGCTCGCCACCGACCACCTCCGGGAGGCGTACGCGTCCCTGCCCGCCGCCGAACTGGCGGAGGCGCTGGTGGGCGGGGCGACCAAGCGGGAGTTCCTGCGGGCCCATCCCGAACCGACGTCCGTGCGCTTCCACGCCATGGAACTGGACGACTTCCTGCTCGGCCCGCTGCCGAACCACCTGTTCACCCGGGACACCTCCGCGTGGATCTACGACGGTGTCTCCATCAACGCGATGCGCTGGCCGGCCCGGCAGCGCGAGACCGTGCACTTCGAGGCGATCTACCGGCACCATCCGCTCTTCCGCGACGAGACCTTCCACGTCTGGTCCGAGGGACAGGCCGACTACCCGTCCACCATCGAGGGCGGGGACGTCCTGGTGATCGGCAACGGGGCCGTGCTCATCGGGATGAGCGAGCGGACCACCCCGCAGGCCGTGGAGATGATCGCGCACAAGCTGTTCGCGGCCGGCTCGGCCACCACGATCGTGGCGCTGGACATGCCCAAGCGGCGGGCGTTCATGCACCTCGACACGGTGATGACGATGGTCGACGGCGACACCTTCACCCAGTACGCCGGGCTCGGCATGCTCCGCTCGTACACCATCGAACCCGGCGTCGGCGACCGCGACCTCAAGGTCACCGACCACCCCCCGGAGCACATGCACCGGGCGATCGCCGCGGCGCTCGGGCTGAGCGAGATCCGGGTGCTGACCCCGCTCCAGGACGTGCACGCCGCCGAACGCGAGCAGTGGGACGACGGCTGCAACGTCCTCGCCGTCGAGCCCGGCGTCGTCGTCGCCTACGAGCGCAACGCCACGACCAACACCCATCTGCGCAAGCAGGGCATCGAGGTCATCGAGATCCCGGGCAGCGAGCTGGGCCGGGGGAGAGGCGGGCCGCGCTGCATGAGCTGCCCGGTGGAACGGGACCCGGTGTAGCCGGGAGACGGGGCCGGGACCGTGGCTGGGGCGGCCGGGGCCGGGGGCGGGCGCCGGGCGCTGTATAGATTTACTACTGGTCGTATAGACTTCCAATAGATCACTCGTCGTAACGACCTTGGAGCGCCCATGGCGACCGTCCCGACCGCCCTCGCCGGCCGCAGCTTCCTCAAGGAGCTCGACTTCACCCGGGAGGAGTTCCTCGGGCTCGTCGAGCTGGCCGCCGAGCTCAAGGCGGCCAAGCGGGCCGGGACCGAGACACGGCGGCTGACCGGGAAGAACATCGCCCTGATCTTCGAGAAGACCTCGACCCGCACCCGCTGCGCGTTCGAGGTCGCGGCGGCCGACCAGGGCGCCTCGACGACGTATCTGGACCCGTCCGGCTCCCAGCTCGGGCACAAGGAGTCCGTGAAGGACACCGCCCGGGTCCTCGGCCGCATGTACGACGGGATCGAGTACCGGGGAGACAGCCAGAGCGCCGTCGAGGAACTCGCCGCCCACGCGGGCGTGCCCGTCTTCAACGGCCTCACCGACGACTGGCACCCCACCCAGCTGCTCGCCGACGTGCTCACCATGACCGAGCACTGCACCAAACCGGTCGCCGGGATCGCCTTCGCCTACCTCGGCGACGCCCGCTTCAACATGGGCAACTCCTACCTGGTCACCGGCGCCCTGCTCGGCATGGACGTCCGGATCGTCGCCCCGAAGGCCTACTGGCCCGCGCAGCCCGTCGTCGACCGGGCCCGCGCGCTCGCCGAGAGCAGCGGCGCCCGGATCACCCTCACCGAGTCGGTGGCGGAGGGGGTGCTCGGCGCCGACTTCGTGGCGACCGACGTCTGGGTCTCCATGGGCGAGCCGAAGGACGTCTGGGACGAGCGGATCGCCGCGCTCGTGCCGTACGCGGTGACCATGGACGTGCTGCGCGCCACCGGCAATCCGGACGTGCGGTTCCTGCACTGTCTGCCGGCCTTCCACGACCTGGGCACCAAGGTCGGCCGCGAGATCCACGAGCGGCACGGACTGGACTCGCTGGAGGTGACCGACGAGGTGTTCGAGTCGGCCCACTCCGTCGTCTTCGACGAGGCGGAGAACCGGCTCCACACCATCAAGGCCGTGCTGGTGGCGACACTGGCCTGAGCCGGTCCCGGTCCCGGTCCCGGTCCCGGGCGGGCGTCCGGGTCAGGACGGACGCCACTGCGGCGGTACGGCGGGCAGGGTGAACCACACCGCCTTGCCGGACTCGGTCGCGCGGTGGCCGCAGGACGAGCTGAGGGCGCGGATCAGCAGCAGCCCGCGCCCGTGTTCCTGCCACGGATCGGGTTCACGCTCCGGCGGACGGGTCAGATCACCCGGCGGCGCCGGGTCGGGGTCGTGGACCTCGACCTGGCAGCCGGTGGGCAGCAGCTCCACAACGAGTTCTATCGGGGCTTCGCCGGTGGTGTGCTCCACGGCGTTCGCGACCAGCTCCGCCGTGAGCAGCTCGGCCGTGTCGCAGTCGGCCCCGTGCTCCAGCTCGGCCAGCGCCGTACGGACCAGCGCCCGGGCGACGGGCACGGCCGCGGCGGAATGCGGCAGCGCGATCCGCCAGGAGGCGGAGGCGGAGGGGCGATCTTGCAAGGCGAGTCCGTTCATGGCGCAGGCATCCCTGAGGTGGACATCAGGCGGTCCTGCTTTCAACTTGAGGAATGGTACGGCGCTCTCCATCAGGGCCGCATGGTGGGCGACGCCGGGACCTTTCGGGCCCCGTCATCGGGCGACTTACCCCGGTGAACGCCCTGTCTCTCACGGTGGATCCCACTGTTACCGCGTTATTGACGACTCATGGAGAAGCGGTGACGTGCCGTGCGCTCCGTGCCGGCCCGGATGCCCTCCGTGATCCCCGTCCGGTTTCTTCCCCGCGCAGGCGTATAGCGCACCTATGACGGTAGTCACGAATGGGTGATAACTTGGTGGGGACGAGCTCAGTGAGGCAGTGCCCGCCCGAGGAGGCCGCACGTCATGAGTCCATTCACCGGGTCCGCCGCTCGCACCCCCCGCTGGGAGCATCTGCGCGTCGAGCACACCGACGGCGTCGCCACCGTCACCCTCGCCCGCCCCGAGAAGCTCAACGCCCTCACCTTCGGCGCCTACGCCGACCTGCGCGACCTGCTCGCCGAGCTGTCCCGGGAACGGTCCGTGCGCGCCCTGGTACTGGCCGGCGAGGGCCGCGGGTTCTGCTCGGGCGGCGACGTCGACGAGATCATCGGCGCCACCCTGGACATGGACACCGCCCAGCTCCTGGACTTCAACCGGATGACCGGACAGGTGGTACGGGCGATCCGCGAATGCCCCTTCCCGGTGATCGCCGCCATCCACGGGGTGGCCGCGGGGGCCGGCGCGGTCCTCGCCCTCGCCGCGGACTTCCGGGTCGCCGACCCCACGGCCCGCTTCGCGTTCCTCTTCACCCGCGTCGGCCTGTCCGGCGGCGACATGGGCGCCGCCTACCTGCTGCCCCGGGTCGTCGGCCTCGGCCACGCCACCCGGCTGCTGATGCTCGGCGACCCCGTCCGCGCCCCCGAGGCCGAACGCATCGGCCTGATCAGCGAACTCACCGACGAGGGCAGCGCCGACGAGGCCGCCCAGACCCTGGCCCGCCGCCTCGCCGAAGGCCCGGCCCTCGCGTACGCCCAGACCAAGGCCCTGCTGACGTCGGAACTCGACATGCCCCTGGCGGCATCGATCGAACTGGACGCCTCCACGCAGGCCCTGCTGATGACGGGCGAGGACTACAGAGAGTTCCACGCCGCCTTCGCAGAAAAACGCCCCCCAAAATGGAGCGGACGGTAGAGATGCTCGAAGCCAAGGGGACCGGGCCAACCCAAGGGGCGCGGGGAACTGCGCGACCAGCCACGACGATCCCGCACCCGCCGACGGCGAAAGACCACCCCCCGCGTATCGCGATCATCGGAGGCGGCCCAGGAGGCCTCTACACCGCGGCCCTCCTGAAACGCCTGACGCCCACACGCGAAGTGACCGTCTGGGAACGCAACACCCCCACGGACACCTTCGGCTTCGGCGTAGTCCTCTCGGACGAGACCCTCGGCGGCATAGAACACGCCGACCCCGTCGTATACGAGGCCCTCCAGAACCACTTCACCCGCTGGGACGACATAGACATCGTCCACAGAGACACCCGCCACACCTCCGGAGGACACGGCTTCGCGGCCCTGGGCCGCAGACACCTCCTGGAGATCCTCCACACCCGCTGCCACGCCCTCGGCGTGGAACTCCGCTTCCGGGAACCGGCCCCCGCCCCCGCCGTCCTGGCGCGGACACACGACCTCGTCATCGCCGCCGACGGAGTCAACAGCACCACCCGCGACGCCTACGCGGACGTTTTCCGCCCGCACATCACCACCCACCGCTGCCGCTACATCTGGCTCGCCGCGGACTTCGCGTTCGACGCGTTCCGCTTCGAGATCGCCGAGACCGAGCACGGCGTGATGCAGCTGCACGGCTACCCGTACGCACCCGACGCCTCCACCGTCATCGTGGAGATGCACGAGGACGTCTGGCACGCGGCCGGCTTCGCGGAACTCGGCGAACACGAGTCCGTCGAGCGCTGCGCGAAGATCTTCGCCGAGGCCCTCGGCGGCCGCCCGCTGCGGTCCAACAAATCGGCCTGGACGACGTTCCGTACGGTCGTCAACGAGCGCTGGTCGCACGGCAACGTCGTGCTGCTCGGCGACGCCGCGCACACCGCCCACTTCTCCATCGGCTCCGGCACCAAACTCGCCGTCGAGGACGCGCTGGCACTCGCCGCCTGCCTGGAGGAACACGCCGACCTGCCCGACGCCCTCGCCGCCTACGAGGCCGAGCGCAGACCCGTCGTCGCCTCCACCCAGCGGGCGGCCCGCGCCAGCCTGGAGTGGTTCGAGGACCTGGCCCGCCATCTCGACCAGCCGCCACGCCAGTTCGCGTTCAACCTGCTCACCCGCAGCCGCCGGGTCACCCACGACAACCTGCGGCTGCGCGACCCGCACTTCACCGAGGCCGTCGAGCGCGAGTTCGGCTGCCCGCCCGGCACACCCCCGATGTTCACCCCGTTCCGGCTGCGCGAACTGACCCTGCGCAACAGGGTCGTCGTATCGCCCATGGACATGTACTCCGCCGCCGACGGCCTGCCCGGCGACTTCCACCTCGTCCACCTGGGTGCGCGGGCGCTCGGCGGCGCCGGCCTGGTGATGACCGAGATGGTCTGCGTCAGCCCCGAGGGGCGGATCACGCCCGGCTGCGGCGGCCTCTACACCGACGAGCAGACCGGGGCGTGGCGGCGGATCACCGACTTCGTGCACGACCGGGCGCCCGGCACCGCCATCGGCGTGCAGCTCGGCCACAGCGGGCGCAAGGGCTCGACCAAGCTGATGTGGGAGGGCATGGACGAGCCGCTGGACGAGGGCAACTGGCCGCTCGTCGCGGCCTCGCCACTGCCGTACAAGCCGTACAGCCAGGTGCCCGAGGAACTGTCCGCGGCCGGACTGGCGGACATCCGGGAGCAGTTCACCGCCGCCGCCCGGCGTGCCGCACTCGCGGGCTTCGATCTGCTCGAACTGCACTGCGCGCACGGCTATCTGCTCTCCGGCTTCCTCTCCCCGCTCACCAACCGGCGCACCGACGCCTACGGCGGCCCGCTCGACGCACGGCTCCGCTTCCCACTGGAGGTCTTCGACGCCGTACGGGCCGTGTGGCCCGGGGACCGGCCGATGACCGTCCGGATCTCCGCCACGGACTGGGCGGAGGGCGGCACGACCGCCGAGGACGCGGTGGCCGTCGCGCGGGCCTTCGTGGCGCACGGCGCCGACGCGATCGACGTGTCCACCGGGCAGGTCGTCGCGGACGAGCAGCCGGAGTTCGGACGGTCGTACCAGACGCCGTTCGCCGACCGGATCCGGCACGAGACCGGCGTTCCGGTGATCGCCGTCGGCGCCATCTCCTCCTGGGACGACGTCAACTCCCTGATCCTCGCCGGGCGCACCGACCTCTGCGCACTCGCCCGCCCGCACCTCTACGACCCCAACTGGACGCTGCACGCCGCCGCCGAGCAGGGCTACGACGGTCCGGGCGTCGCCTGGCCCGACCCGTACCGCGCGGGCAGCCGCCGCCCGCAGACCGGCCGGATGGACGCGCCCAAACCCCGGCTCAAGCTGAGGCGTTGACCTTCAGTCCTACGACGTTGACCTTCTGCCTCACAAGGAGGCGTTCCACGGTTCGACCATGCCCGCCGTGAGCGTCGACCCGTCCGCCGGGTCGATGAGGATGAACGATCCGGTGCGCCGGGACTGCGCGTAGGCGTCGAGCGCGAGCGGCTCGGCGGTGCGCAGGGTGATCCGGCCCAGTTCGTTCGCGGACAGGGTGCCGGTCGCCGCGAGGTCCGTCACCAGGGCCTTCACGGTCCTGGTGGTGTGCCGGACCAGGACGCGGTCGCCGGTCCGCAGCGGCCGGTCGGACAGATGGCAGACGGCCGCGCGGACGTCCCGTGTGAGCGTCGGTGCCCGCCCGCCGGTGGTGATCATGTCGCCGCGCGAGACGTCCCGTTCGTCGGCGAGGCGCAGGCTGAGGGACTGCGGGGCGTGTGCCGTGTCCCCGGGGCTGCCGAGCACGTCGATGGCGGCGATCTCGGAGGTCTCGCCGGACGGATGCAGGGTCACCCGGTCGCCGACCCGCAGCGAGCCGGCCACCAACTGGCCCGCGTAGTACCGCTCCTCGCCCTGCCGGATCACGTACTGGACGGGGAAGCGGGCGGGCGTGTCGCTCTGCCCGGTGCCGACGGGCACGTGCTCCAGGAACTCCAGCAGCGCCGGTCCCTCGTACCAGTCCATGTGTGCCGAGCGGTCCACCACGTTGTCACCGGCGAGCGCCGACACCGGGATCGGGGTGAAGCCCGGGAGGCCCAGTTCGGCCGCGTGGCCCGTGAAGTCCTCGACGATCCGGTCGAACACGGACCGCTCGTAGCCGACGAGGTCCATCTTGTTGACGGCGAGGACGACGTGGGGGACGCGCAGGAGGGCGGCGATGGCGGCGTGGCGGTGGGTCTGTCCAACGATGCCGTTGCGGGCGTCGACGAGGACGACGGTGAGTTCGGCGGTGGAGGCGCCGGTGACCATGTTGCGGGTGTACTGCACGTGGCCGGGGGTGTCGGCGAGAATGAACCGGCGCCTGGGGGTGGCGAAGTAGCGGTAGGCCACGTCGATGGTGATGCCCTGCTCGCGCTCGGCCCGCAGACCGTCCGTCAGCAGCGCCAGATCGGGTGCGGTCCCGCGCGAGGCCCTGGTCACGGCCTCCAGCTGGTCGGCGAGGACCGACTTGGAGTCGTGCAGCAGCCGGCCCACCAGCGTGGACTTGCCGTCGTCGACGGAGCCCGCGGTGGCGAACCTCAGTGTGTCGATGGTCATGACTAGAAGTACCCCTCGCGCTTGCGGTCTTCCATCGCGGCCTCGGAGAGCCTGTCGTCGGCGCGGGTGGCGCCCCGCTCGGTGAGCCGGGACGCGGCGATCTCGGTGATGACGGCGTCCAGCGTGGTCGCGTCGGAGTCGACGGCGCCGGTGCAGGACATGTCGCCCACGGTCCGGTAGCGGACCTGGCGTTTCTCGACGGTCTCCGACGCGTGGGGCCCGCCCCAGTCGCCCGCGGTCAGCCACATGCCACCGCGCCGGAAGACCTCGCGGTAGTGGGCGAAGTAGATGTCCGGGAGCTCGATGTGTTCGCGGGCGATGTACTGCCAGACGTCGAGTTCGGTCCAGTTGGAGAGGGGGAAGACGCGGACGTGTTCGCCGGGGGCGTGGCGGCCGTTGTAGAGGTTCCAGAGTTCGGGGCGCTGGCGGCGGGGGTCCCACTGGGAGAACTCGTCGCGCAGGGAGAAGACGCGTTCCTTGGCGCGGGCCTTCTCCTCGTCGCGGCGTCCGCCGCCGAAGACGGCGTCGAACTTCTCGTCCTGGATCTTCTCGGTGAGCGGCACGGTCTGGAGGGGGTTACGGGTGCCGTCGGGGCGTTCGCGCAGCACACCCCGGTCGATGTAGTCCTGTACGGAGGCCACATGGAGCCGCAGCCCATGTGCGGCCACCACACGGTCCCGGTAGTCCAGCACCTCGGGGAAGTTGTGCCCGGTGTCCACGTGCAGCAGCGGAAACGGCACACCGGCCGGGGAGAACGCCTTCAGCGCGAGATGCAGCATGACGATGGAGTCCTTGCCGCCGGAGAACAGGATCACCGGCCGCTCGAACTCACCCGCCACCTCACGGAAGATGTGCACCGCCTCGGACTCCAGCGTGTCCAGGTGGGAGAGGGTGAAGCCACTCATACGAGCCCCCTCCCGGTGAGCAGATCATGGACCAGGTCGGCGGACTCCCGGGGCGTCTGGTCCTGCGTCTTGAGGACGAGCGCGGGGTCGGCCGGCGGTTCGTACGGGTCGTCGACGCCCGTCAGCCCGGTCAGCCCGCCCGCGGCCTGTCTGGCGTACAGCCCCTTCACGTCCCGCTCGCCGCACACCTCCACCGGTGTGGCGACATGCACCTCGAAGTACGGGGTCGCGCTCGCCTCGTGCCGTCGGCGCACGGCGTCCCGGCTGTCGGCGTAGGGGGCGATGACGGGGACGACCGAGAGCACACCGTTGCGGGCGAGCACCTCCGAGACCAGGCCGATGCGCTGCACGTTGGTGTGCCGGTCCTCGCGCGAGAAGCCGAGGCCCGCGGAGAGGAACCGGCGGATCTCGTCGCCGTCGAGCACCTCCACCCGGTGGCCCTCGGCGGTGAGCCGGTCCCCGAGCAGCCGCGCGATGGTCGTCTTGCCCGCGCTCGGCAGTCCCGTGAGCCAGATGGTGGCTCCTTGCGCCCTGGCCGTGCTGGTCATCCGCAACAGTCCTCGTTTCCCGCCCGTCGTACGACCCGAGGGACGTTAGGCGGGAAACTTGAGAGGAGGGCCAGAGGAACCTGAGCGTTGCCTTAGGGGCGCGGGATGTGCCTGAGGTCACAGCACACTTGAGTGACTCCCGGGGTCTTTCCCGTGTGTGGCTGCGGAGTTCGTGTCACATCCCGGCGAACGCCGTCCCCGCGTCCCGCAGCCGCGCGTGCAGCCCACGGAACACGGCCGCCGAGCGCACGCCCGGCCAGTCCGCGGGGAGCAGCCGGGCGGGCAGGCCGGGGTCGGCGTAGGGCAGATGGCGCCAGGAGTCCAGGGCGAGCAGATAGTCGTGGTACGCCTCCTCGGCCGGGGTGTCCGGGCGTTTCTCCCAGGCGTGCAGCACGGGCGCGTGCCGGTCGAGGAACGCCTCGTGCTCCTTGGCGATCGCGGTCAGGTCCCACCAGCGGGCGGCGGCCTCGACGGTCGGTGCGAAGCCGAGGTGCTCGCCGCGGAAGAAGTCGACGTAGCTGTCGAGACGGAGGCGTTGCAGGGTGTGCCGGGTCTCCTCGTACAGGCGCGCGGGCGCGATCCACACGCCGGGGGCCGCCGTGCCGAAGCCGAGGCCGGACAGCCGGGAGCGCAGGACGTGCCGCTTCTGCCGCTCCGACTCCGGCACCGAGAACACCGCGAGCACCCAGCCCTCGTCCTCGTCCGGCGGCGACGCGTACACCCGGCGGTCGCCGTCCTCCAGCAACTGGCGGGCGTCCGGCGACAGTTCGTACCCGGCGGCGCCGCCGGCGGTGCGGGCGGGCAGCAGCAGCCCACGCCGTTTCAGCCGGGACACCGACGAGCGTACGGAGGGCGCGTCGACGCCGACCGCGGCGAGCAGCCGGATCAGTTCGGCCACGGGCACGGGGCCGGGGAAGTCACGGCCGTAGGCACCGTAGAGCGTGACGATCAGGGACCGAGGAGCATGCTGGTCGGACACGTTGATCATCTTAGGTCGTCGACATCGCTGCTGGTCACCTAGGTGTCCTTGTCCGGATCAGGGGTGGGCCCGGCTCTCCTCGCGGAGCCGGAACCGCTGGAGCTTCCCGGTCGCCGTGCGCGGCAGCGCGTCCAGGAAGACGATCTCGCGTGGACACTTGTACGGCGCCAGCTCCGCCTTGACGAAGGCGCGCAGCGCGTCGGCGTCCCGTCCGGCCCCCTCCGCCACCACCACGTGGGCGACCACGATCTGCCCGCGTTCCTCGTCGGCGCGGCCGACCACGGCCGCCTCGACGACGTCCGGGTGCCGCAGCAGCGCGTCCTCCACCTCGGGCCCGGCGATGTTGTACCCGGCCGAGATGATCATGTCGTCGGCGCGGGCCACGTACCGGAAGTAGCCGTCGGCGTCGCGGACATAGGTGTCGCCGGTGAGGTTCCAGCCGTCGCGGACGTACTCGCTCTGGCGGGGGTCGGCGAGATAGCGGCAGCCGACCGGGCCCTGCACGGCGAGCAGCCCCGGCGTGCCGTCGGGCACGGGTCTGCCGTCGGCGTCCTGCACCCGCGCCCGCCAGCCGGGCACCGGGATCCCGGTGGTGCCGGGCCGGATCGCCTCGTCCGCGGCGGAGACGAAGATGTGCAGCAGTTCGGTGGCGCCGATGCCGTTGATGATCCGCAGGCCGGTGCGCTCGTGCCAGGCGTGCCAGGTGGCCGCGGGCAGGTTCTCGCCGGCCGAGACACAGCGGCGCAACGAGGAGAGGTCGTGCCCCGCGGACCCGGCGAGCATCGCGCGGTACGCGGTCGGCGCGGTGAACAGCACCGAGACCCGGTGTTCGGCGATCGCCGGCAACAGCTGCCCGGGACCCGCCTGTTCGAGCAGCAGGGCGCTCGCGCCGGCCCGCATCGGGAAGACGACCAGGCCACCGAGGCCGAAGGTGAAGCCGAGCGGGGGGCTGCCGGTGAAGACGTCGTCCGCGCGGGGCCGCAGGACGTGCCGCGCGAAGGTGTCAGCGACGGCCAGCACGTCCCGGTGGAAGTGCATACAGCCCTTGGGACGCCCGGTGGTGCCGGAGGTGAACGCGATCAGCGCCACGTCGTCGGCCGCGGTGTCGAGGGCAGGATACGGAGTGTCCGGCGCCGGGAGCCGCAGCAGGTCGTCGGGGTCGTCACCGCCGTACGTCGTGATCCGCAGCCCGGGTATCCCGGCCTTGGCCAGATCGTCGCGGAAGCGGACGTCGCACAGGGCGTGCCGCACCTCGGCCATCTCGCAGACGGTGCCGAGTTCGTGCGGGCGCTGCCGGGCCAGTACGGTCACCGCGACCGCGCCCGCCGTCAGCACCGCCAGCCAGCACGCCGCCAGCCACGGGGTGGTGGGGCCGCGCAGCAGCACCCGGTTGCCGGGCACCACACCCAGCTCGCCGGTGAGCAGATGCGCGATCCGGTCGACCTGGGCGCTCAGTCGCGCATACGTCCACGAGGGGCCGTCCGGCGTGTGGAAGACCGGGGCGTCCGGCGCGCCGCCCGCCAGCAGCTCGGTGGCGCAGTTCAGCCGTTCGGGATAGTGCAGCTCCGGCAGGTCGAAGCGGAGCTCGGGCCATTGCTCGCGCGGCGGGAGATGGTCGCGCGCGAAGGTGTCGACGTGGGCGGAGCGGGTCGGACCGTCCATGGGTGGATCGCCCCCTTGCCTGGTACGGCCAGGGCCTGGATTGCGCATCCGGCTTGGCGGGCCCTGTGGCGGACCCACACCTGGAGCGTAACGTGTTAGTGACGACAGTCAATGGCGCGCGATACCGTCGGAGGGTGGCCACGACCCGGCCACGGGGAGAGAGGTCCGGCCGTGCCCGCATTCTCGCTCGACCCGGCACAGACCGCCTGGTGCGCCGAACTGCGCACCCTGGCCGCGGAGCGACTGCGCCCCCTCGCCGAGCGCGGCGAGCCGGGGCACGTCAACCGTCCGCTGCTCACCGAACTCGGCCGCCTCGGGCTCATCTCCCGTCTCTTCGACTCCGGCGCCCTCGACCTCTGCCTGATGCGCGAGTCCCTCGCCCGCGCCTGCACCGAGGCCGAGACGGCCCTCGCCCTCCAGGGCCTTGGCGCGCACCCCGTCCACGCCCACGGCACACCCGAACAGCGCGAGCGCTGGATTCCGGCGGTGAGCGACGGCTCCGCCGTGGCCGCCTTCGCACTCAGCGAGCCCGGCGCCGGATCCGACGCGGCGGCGCTCGCCCTCGCCGCCGAACCGGACGGGCCCGACGGCGACGGCGACGGCGGCGGCTGGCGGCTCACCGGCGAGAAGTGCTGGATCTCCAACGCCCCCGAGGCCGACTTCTATACCGTCTTCGCCCGCACCACCCCCGACGCCGGCGCCCGCGGAGTCACCGCCTTCCTGGTCCCAGCCGACCGCCCCGGCCTCACCGGCAGCCCCCTGGAGATGCTCTCCCCGCACCCCATCGGCGCCCTCCGCTTCGACGCCGTCCCGGTCACGCGCCAGGACGTCCTCGGCACACCCGACCAGGGGTTCCGGGTCGCGATGAGCACCCTCAACCTGTTCCGCCCCAGCGTCGGCGCCTTCGCCGTCGGCATGGCACAGGCCGCCCTTGACGCGACCCTCGCCCACACCACGGCCCGCGAGGCCTTCGGCGGCACACTCGCCGACCTCCAGACCGTCGCCCACCAGGTCGCCGAGATGTCCCTGCGCACGGAGGCGGCCCGCCTCATGGTCCACGCTGCGGCCACGGCCTACGACACGGGCGACCCCGATGTGCCCCGGCGCGCGGCGATGGCGAAACTGCTCGCCACCGAGACCGCGCAGTACGTCGTCGACGCCGCGGTCCAGCTGCACGGGGCGCGCGCCCTGCGGCGCGGGCATCCGCTGGAGCATCTGTACCGGGAGGTGCGGGCGCCGCGGATCTACGAGGGGGCCAGCGAGGTGCAACGGGGCATCATCGCCAAGGAGCTGTATGCGTCGTACCGCAAGGCCCGGGAATCCGACGAGGGAGCGCTGTGACCGCCGAACGAGTCAACCCGCCCGAGCTGTCCCCGCCGACCGGCTTCTCGCACGCCGTCGTCGCGACCGGGTCACGGCTGGTCTTCCTGGCGGGACAGACCGCGCTCGACGCGGAGGGCAAGGTGGTCGGCACCACGCTGACCGGTCAGTTCGAGCGGGCTCTGGCCAATCTCCTGGCCGCGCTGGCGGCGGCGGGCGGCACTCCGGCCGACCTGGCGCGGGTCACCGTCTACGCCACGGACGTCGCCGACTACCGCGAACACGCCGCCGAACTGGGCCGCACCTGGCGAAGACTGGCGGGCCGCCACTACCCGGCAATGGCAGTCGTGGAGATCACCCGCCTGTGGGACACAGAAGCCTTGGTGGAACTGGACGGCTTCGCGGTACTCCCATAACCGATGCAACGGGGCCTGCCCGCACGCAGACAGGGGCGCGGGGAACCGCGCGACCAGCCCACCACGACCCGCACCCGGCGTGATACCTGGGCAGGTGGCAGTCAGGCGGCCATTGCCAGGGGATTCACCGGCGCCCGGTGCGGGGCGACGACGCGACCGTCGGGCAGCAGCTCACCGGAATCGTCGAAGACGATCGTGCCGTCGCACAGCAGACTCCACCCCTGCTCAGGATGCGCACTCACAAGATGCGGCGCGACCGCGTCCGCCGACAGGCACGAGGGCTGGTGTGAACACATGGCGCACCTCCGGGTCCAGGGAACCGAACCCACGGATCCGTTTCCGTAAGTCCTCCGTCCCTATGAACAGACCATCCTCCCGCCGAGAACTCATCGGAACCGACGAGCGCCAGACGTGACAACACGCGGACAACACCCGGACGGTTCCACGACCGTAGACGCGGACTCGCCACCGATGGAGTGACGATCACGCCCACGACCCCGCCGGACCGCTACCTGTGGAAGCCCCGCAAACCCCTTCCCCAGGAGGCCCCATGTTCCCGCGCCCCGCCCTCGGCATCGCCGCCGCACTAGCCCTGGCCGCCGTCCCCGGCACCACCGCGGCCACGGCCACCGCCACAGCCGCCCCGCTGGAGACGGTGACCGTCGACCCCACCGGAAAGATCGCCACCGACGGCACGATCACCCTCACCGGCACCTACCGGTGCCTCGGCAGCGCCGGCCCCGTCTTCGTCAGCTCCACCGTCTCCCAGGCCGCCAAGAACGTCCGCCACGGCATCGGCGGCACCCGTGCCGTCTGCGACGGCGCCCTGCGCCGCTGGGCGAACACCGGCAAGCCCTCCACCACCCTGGAAGCGGGCGCGGCGAACGTCGAGGCCACCCTGATGGAACTCAACCCCCAGGGCGGTATCCCGCTGCCCCACTTCCACGCCCTGCGCACGCAGGACGTGACGCTGGTGAACGGCTGACACGACAGGCCCCGAGGGCCGGCCGGGGTCACGGTCCCCGGCCGGCCCTGGCCGTGCCCGCTCGCGGGGCCGACACTTCTCCGTAGCCCCCGCGTCCCCCGGCACCCCGCCGCCGCCCTGCTCAGCGGCCACCAGGTCGTGGCCGGTCTCCACCTCACTCTCGAAGGCGGTCACACCTTCCCCGAACCGGTCCGGGAGAACGGCCCGTTGACCGGCGCACGCGACGAACTCTCCGTACAGCACCGCTTCTACGCCCCCCCTCGGCTGGGTGCACGCCCGGCACACGGCGGAGACGATCCGATGACGGAGCGGGACCTCGCCCGCGGTTGCGGCGACAGCACACCCTCGCCGCGGACGGCAGCCGTCTCGCCGCCGGCCGCCACCCGGGACGACTCCCCGCCCCCACTCGGCGCCGGGGACCGCGTCCAGGCGGTGCTCACGGGCGAGCCGGGCTGACGGACCGACGGGTGGCATGCCCGGCGCCAGTCAGGTCCCGCCCCCGCTCACCTCGCGCTTCCCCTTCCCACTGCCGCCCGCCCTCCCCGCCATCCGGACCGCGGCGTCGTAGCAGAGCTGGGCGTGCAGTTCGAAGAGGGCCACGAGGTCCACGCTCTCGCCGGTGACCTCCCGGTGCACGAACAGACCGTCGGCGCCCGAGACGGCGTAGGTCGTGAGGGTCTGTACGTCGGGCTCGGCGAGGTCCGGGAACAGGGTGTTGATCGTCTCGCTGACGTGCCGGCGGGCGACGGACCGGGCGTTCATGTACACGGTCCGCCCGCGCGGCTCGGTGGGGCGGTGTTCCAGGGCGAGCATCAGGCCCAGGCGCAGGAAGTCGGGGTCGTCGACGAGGGCGCGTGCCACGTTCGCCACCATGGCCGAGACCCGCTCGCGGGGGCCGCCGGTCTCGGCGCCGGGCAGCTCGACCGCGGCCAGCCACGCGGCGGACGAGCGCTCGATGACCGCGGCGATCAGGTCGTCCTTGTCCTTGAAGTGCCAGTAGATCGAGCTGGCGGGCAGCCCGCAGCGGGCGCTCACCGCCGCGATCGACGTACCGTCGTAGCCGCGCTCGCCCGCGATGCGTGCCGCGGCGTCGAGGATGCGCTCCCGTGACTCCACGCCGTTCGCGCGCTGCTTGCGCTCGCTGGTCCCCGCCATGCCCGTACCTCTCCGACGCTCACCCTCAGTGGCGCCCACTGTAAGTGGAGCGGGCCCTACAGGAGCAGCGGGACCGGCGTCCTCAGTCCGTCCCGGGCTGGACCAGCCTGAAGAGCAGCCGGGCCGCGGTCCGCCGGGCCGAGTGGCGCAGGCCGGGCCGGGGAGCGGCGGCGGGGACCGTGGTGCGCAGGCGTGGGAAGAGGGCCTCGGCGTTGGCCCGGTCCACGGCGGGGACACCGGCCGCTTCGAGCCCGCTGAGGAAGTACTGGCCCGCCACGGCCGGCGCGAACGGCCAGTCGCTGCCGAACAGCACATGGCCGGGCCGCGCGAAGGCGAGCAGCGTGGGCAGCGCGGCGGGGCTGGAGGACAGCGCGGTGTCGAAGTGGAAGCCGCGGAAGTCGTCCAGCACGTCGAGGGGGCTGCGCCCGGTCTCACCGGCGATCGTGACGGCCATGCGGTGGGAGGCGTACGGCACGAAGCCGCCCGCGTGGCTGAGGACGAACCGGATGTCCGGGTAGGTGCGCACGATCTTGTTGCGTACGAGGAGGTAGGCGGCCCGGGTGGTGTCCAGGAGGAAGTCCGCGGCGAACGGCGGGATGTTCTCGACCGGCGGCGCCGGGAGTTCGGCCGGGTGGACGAAGACCACGGCGGCCCGGTCGTTCAGGGTCCGCCACAGCTCGTCCTGGCCGGCGGCGCCGAGGTACTCGCCCCGGTTGTTGGCGAGCAACGTGACTCCGTCGGCGCCCAGTCCGTCCAGCGCCCGGGCCGCCTCGGCCGCGGAGGCGGCGGCGTCGGGCATCGGCAGGGTGGCGAACCAGCCGAAGCGGCCCGGGTGTTGGGCCGGGAGCGCGGCGGAGAAGTCGTTGAGCCGCCGGGCCAGACCGGTGGCCTGGGCCGGCTCGGTGAGGAACGCGGTGCCGGGTGTGGACACGGACAGGATCGCCGTGGCCGTCTCCAGCAGGTCCATCACCTCCAGCGCGGCCTCGGGACTCCACTCGGGCACGGCCCGGCCGCCGGCTTCCGCCAGGCCCGAGCGGATCAGGAGGTCGCGGTAGAAGGGCGGTACGAGGTGCTGGTGCACGTCGATCCGCCGGGGTGTGCCGGGCCTCGTGGGTACGCCGGTCCTCACAGTTGCTCTCCCGTCATGTCCCGCTCCTCGCCGTCCGTCGGGTCGCCGGCCCTTGACCGGCCTCCGTCGCCGTGCTTACCGTAGCGACTGTTCCAATTGGAGTAAACGCTACAGCAAGAGCCGATGCAACAGAGCCGACGCAGCAGAGCCGATGCAGCAGAGCCGATGCAGCAGAGCCGATGCGACAGGCACGACAGTGAGGTGGTGCCCCGTGACCGGGACCAGCGCCGAGAAAAGCACCGACGCGTACGACGTGGCCGTCATCGGCTACGGGCCCACCGGGGTGACCGCCGCCAACCTGCTGGGCGCGACCGGCCTCAGGGTCGTGGTGGTCGAGCGCGATGCCGAGGTCTTCACCCGGGCGCGGGCGATCTCCACGGACGAGGAGGTCGTACGGATCTGGCAGCGCACCGGACTCGCCGAGCGGCTGAAGCGGGACATGCTCGCCGAACGGCCGCTGGACTTCGTGGACGCCAGGGGCCGGACCTTCGTCAGCGCCCGCCCGACCCCGCGCGGACACGGCCATCCGCCGCAGATGTTCCTCTACCAGCCCGCGCTGGAACGCGTCCTGCGCGAGGGCGTCGACCGCTACCCCAACGTGGAGGTGCTGCTACGGCACGAGTGCCTGCGGCTGCGCCAGGACGCCGACGGTGTGGAACTGACCCTGGTCAGCGCCGCCGACGACACCCTGCGTCGGATCCGCGCGGCCTACGTCGTCGCGGCCGACGGCGGCTCCAGCCTCACCCGGGCGCAGCTCAACGTGGGGTACGAGGGACGGACGTACGAGGACCGCTGGGTCGTCGTCGACACCGAGGTGCTCAAGCCCTGGCCGGACCACGACCGGCTGCGGTTCCGCTGCGACCCGGCCCGGCCCGCGGTCGACTGCCCGACACCGCTCGGCCACCACCGCTGGGAGTTCCCGGTCCTGCCGGGCGACGACGAGGAGCGACTGGTCACCGACGAGGCCGTGTACGCGCTGGTGTCCCGGTACGGCATCGGCCGGGACAGCGTCCGGATCCTGCGGGCCACGGTCTACAGCCACCACGTCCGCTTCGCGTCCCGCTTCCGGGTCGGCAGGGTCTTCCTCGCGGGCGACGCCGCGCACGCCATGCCGCCGTGGATCGGACAGGGCATGGCCGCCGGAGTACGGGACGCGGCGAACCTGTGCTGGAAGCTGGCGGCCGTGCTGCGCGGCGAGCTGCCGGACGCGGTGCTCGACAGCTACGAGGCCGAACGCAGGCCGCATGTCCGGGAGGTCACCCGGCGGGCCGTCACCGTCGGCCGGGTGATCACCGAGCGGCGCCCGCTGGTGACGGCACTGCGCGACACCGGGCTGCGCGCCCTGGACCGCGTCCCCGGCTTCAGCCGCCGGCTCCAGAACTCCCAGTGGATCCCCCGCGCCCACTACGCGACCGGCCTGCTCGCCACCGCCCGCGGCGGCGCCACCGGGCACCAGATACCGCAGCCGTTCGTGACCGGCCCGGACGGCATCCGCGTACCGCTGGACGACGCCCTTGGTGACCGCTGGCTCCTGCTGCACGCCGGGACCCCGACACCCCGCCACGCCTGGGACCGCCTCGGCGTCCCCTCCCTCACCGTCACCCCCGCCGGATCCCGTCCGGCCGTCGGCACCCTCGTGGACAGCGACGACGTACTGCTCCGCTGGTTCACCCACCACCACGCGGCCACGGTCGCCCTACGCCCGGACGCCTACGTCTACGCCGCAGCCCCCAAATCAACCCCCCTCCCACCCCCACCCCCCGCCCCCAACTCGTCGCCGGGTACCCCCAACCCCGAGTAGGGGCGCGGGGAACTACGCGACAAGCCACACCCCACCCGCACCCGAGGACCCCCGGCTAGACCCCCGCAACTACCCCCCGCCGGGGATGCCCAACCCCGAGCAGGGGCGCGGGGAACTGCGCGACCAGCCCCAACGGCCCCGCACCCGAAGACCCCCGGCTAGAGCTCCGCAACTGCCCCCCGCCGGGGACGCCAACGCCGAGTAGGGGCGCGGGGAACTGCGCGACCAGCCACACTCCACCCGCACCCGAAGAACCCCCCGTAAGGACCCCCATGCCCACCCACACAGACCTACCGCCCCTCCACGAATACCCCGTCACCGTCGCCGGCAAGGAAATCCACATTTCCGAGACCGGCGAAGGCCCACCCGTGCTGCTCCTGCACGGCGGCGGCCCCGGCGCATCGGGCGTCCCCAACTACACCCGCAACATCGCCCCACTGTCCCGCCACCACCGCGTCATCGTCCCCGACCTCCCCGGCTACGGCCGCAGCACCAAGGGCGTGGACCCCACCGACCCCTTCGGCCACCTGGCCCACCACATCCGCGGCGCGATGGACCAACTCGGCCTGCAAAAGGCATCGTTGATAGGAAACTCCTACGGCGGCGCCTGCGCCCTACGCCTGGCCCTGGACACCCCCGACCGCGTCGACCGCCTCGTCCTCATGGGCCCCGGAGGCATCGGCACCACCCGCACCCTGCCCACCCCGGGCCTCCGCAGCCTCCTCAACTACTACTCGGGCGAAGGCCCATCGAGGGCAAAACTGGAAGCGTTCATCCGCAGCCACCTCGTCTTCAACGCCGCCGACGTCCCCGACCACGTCATAGACGCCCGCTACGAGGCCAGCATCGACCCCGAGGTGATCGCCAACCCCCCGCTGCGCAGGCCCACGGGCCCGCACGCCCTGCGAACCCTGTGGCGGATGGACTTCACCCGGGACCCCCGCCTGGCCAGGCTGCCCGTGCCGACACTGGTCGTGTGGGGAGCAGCCGACCGCGTCAACCGGCCCAGCGGCGGCCGGATGCTGGCCGACAGGATGCCCGACTGCGACCTGTACCTGGTCGCCAACACCGGCCACTGGGTCCAGTTCGAGCGCGCCGAACTCTTCAACCGGCTGTGCGCCGACTTCCTGGCGGGCCGCCGATGAACGGCCCCCCGTCCGTCTTCGGCGCCGTCCACCTCGGCTACCTCGTCATCGAGACCAACCACCTCGCCGACTGGCGCCGCTTCGGCACCGACGCCATCGGCATGCACCGCGACGACCCCGACTCCGGCCTGACCCGGTTCCGCCTCGACGACCAGGAATGCCGCTTCCTGATCCGGCGCGGCCCCGCCGAGGACGTCGTCGCGGCGGGCTGGCACATCGACGACCACCCCACGTTCGAGCGAATCGAGGCCCGCGTCCGGGCCCACGGCGTCCCGGTGGCCGAGGGCACCGCGGAGGAGGCGGCCCTGCGCGGCGTCGAACGCCTGCTGCGCTTCCCCGGCCCCAAGGGCATCACGCAGGAGATCTACACCACCCCGCTGACCTCGCCCGAACCCCTGAGGATGCTCGCGTCCGGCTTCGTCACCGGAGACTCCGGCATGGGCCACATCGCCCTCACCTCCGCCCGACCCACCCTGATCCGGGGCTACTTCACCACCGTCTTCGACGCCCGCCTCACCGACTACATCGACGAGACCATCAGCGGCGCCAGACTCAGGATCCGCTTCCTGCGCGTCAACGAACGCCACCACTCCATAGCCGTCGCCGGCGTCCGCGGCCTGCCCGTCGACCCCGTCCGCACCCGCGTCCAGCACCTCAACATCCAGGCCGCCACCCTCGACGACATGGCCCGCAGCTACCAGCGGGTGCACGAACTCGGCTTCGACATGGCCCTGTCCGTCGGACAGCACACCAACGACAAGGAGCTGTCCTACTACGCCCGCACCCCCTCCGGCTTCGAGTGGGAGGTCGGCTGGAACCCGCTCGTCGTGGACGAGTCGACCTGGGAACCCAGCACCCACCAGGGCATCAGCGTCTGGGGTCACACCCCCATGGGCGCGTCGGTCATCGACAGGCTGGCCCAGTTCCGCAACAGCGCCCGCTCCCTCGCCCACCCGGAACAGACCGTCCCGGCCCTCAGCGGCCCCGGCATCCCGGACGACTGATCCCCGGCCGCCGCCCACGACCTCGGTCCGGCCGGGGGTGGGGAGTACCACGCACGTCACAGCGGTTAAAGTCACGGACGTGCTTGGGAAGTAGGCACGCGCGCGTGGATCGCCATGCCCTCGTCCGGAGCCCCGTGTTCCGGGGTGCGGTACGGGTTCGCCGGTCCACGCCGGTTCCGTGTGTCTGCATCCGAACAGTTGAGGTCGCCATGGCCAACGACGAACTCTCCCCGGCACCCCTGCCCCCCGCCGACGACTCCTCCACCGCCTCCACCGCCTCCACCGCCTCCTCCGTGGACGCCGCGGCCGAGGAGAGCCTGCGGGTGGAGAACCGCGAGCTCCAGGAGCGGGTGGCGGGTCTGGAGACCCAGATCCGGGCGCGCTCCCAGGTCGCGCTCGCCCAGGGCGTACTGATGGGCCGCTACCGGCTGGACGACCCCGCGGACGCGTTCGCCCTCATGCGGAACGTGTCGCAACGCTTCAACGTCAAGCTGCACCAGATCGCCGCCGTACTCACCGCGACCCCCGCCCCCGCGCCGGACGCGGCCGAGTGGTTCCCGTACCGCGCCCGCACCGCGGCCCCCTCCCTCAAGGCGCTGCGGGCGGGGCCGCTCGACGCGAAGAACCAGGGGCAGGTGCTGGGCGCGGCACTGAGACGGGTCCTGGAGGTGGCCGGCGCCGACGCCGGCAACGCCCAGCTCTCCGAAGGCGGGGCGCTGCGTATGGAGAAGCACCAGGGCCATCCCCGGGCGTTCACCGACTACTTCGCCTTCGTCGAGGGCGGTACGTCCTGCTCGCGCGCCGCCGAGGCGGTACGGCAGGTCACCGTGCGCGACATCGCCACCGCCGAGGTCTTCGACAGCGAGACCCGCCAGGTCATCCTCGACAGCGGCAGCCGCGGCTGCCACAGCGTGCCGCTGGTCGACCCGGACGGCGGCGTACGGGGCGTGATCTCCAGTCACCACACCCACCCGGTCACCGGCTTCACCCGCACCCAGCTCGCCGCCTTCGACCAGGTCCAGCGGACCACGGGGGAGTGGCTCCAGTGGTACGCCGGCACGGTGGTCCTCGACGCACTGGAACAACTCCACCGGACGGCACGGGACGAGTCCTGATCCGGGGAAGCCCTCCCCCTGCGCTCCTGACCCGGGAAGCCCTCTCCCCTAGGCGGGCAGCGCTCGCTTAGGCAGGCAGCGCCCGCTCCACCCGCCCCGCCCGGTCCCCGTGCTCCACCCGCTCCACACGGCCGACCCGGGCCGCAGGCTCCGCGACCCGCAACAGCGCGTCCGCCGCGGCGAGGGCCTCCGCGATCTCGGTGCGGGCGGTGAGCACACACAGCGTGTACGAGACGTCGTCGAGCCGGCGGACCGTGGCCGCGGTGGGCCCGCTCTCGTGCGCGATGCGCGCGTCGGCGTAGCGCGCGAGAAGCGTGCGGACAGCAGTGGCGGAAGGAGTGATCATGACTGCTCCAAGAGCCCAGGCCGCCGGTGAGGCGGAACAACCGGAATCAACATGTCTGCTGCCTGTGGTCCCAAGCAGTACCCGGATGCCCCCGAAAGCCGGACACAACACCTCCGTTCGGCGGGATGCGCCGCGAATGGCTGTGTAAGGTCTGTCCGCCAGCTGTTCGAACCAAGGAAACTGCCGTGTGTTTGCTTTCCGTTCAGCACGAGTGCCTAGTTTCACCGCATGCTGGACACATCTGACACCGGGCCCTCACCGGCCCCACCGAGTAGGGCGCGCCCCGGGCGAGGACAACTCGTCAGCTATGTGCTGCCCGTGTTCAACGAACAGGACGGCATCCGCCGCTTCCACGACGAGCTGATCGCCGCGATCGGCACCCGACCGGAGCTGTCGTTCGAGCTGGTCTACGTCAACGACGGCTCCGTGGACACCTCGCTGGAGATACTCGGCGATCTGGCCAAGAACGACCCACGGGTGCGGATAGTCGACTTCGCGCGCAACTTCGGCCACCAGATGGCGATCACCGCCGGTCTCGACGAGGCCCGCGGCGACGCCGTCATAGTGATGGACACGGACCTCCAGGACCCGCCGCTGGTCAGCCTGGAGCTGATAGACGCGTGGCGGGACGGCGCGGAGATCGTGCACGCGCGCCGCCGCTCCCGGCAGGACTCGCTGTTCAAGCGGTCGACGGCCGCCGCGTACTACCGCGTCCTGCGGGCCTGCACCGACACCGAGATACCCGTGGACACGGGGGACTTCCGGCTGCTCGACCGGCGGGTCGCCGACGAACTGCGGCGCTACCGCGAGCGCAGCCGGTTCGTCCGGGGCATCGTGGCCTCCATGGGCTTCGTCCAGGCCGAGGTGCGCTTCGACCGCGACGAACGGTTCGCCGGCGAGACGAAGTACCCGATGCGCAAGATGGCACGGCTGGCGATCGACGGCGTCACCGGCTTCTCGACGGTGCCACTGAAGCTGATCACCCGGCTCGGATTCCTCGTCCTGACCCTGTCGTTCGCCGGCATCGTCTACGCCCTCGCCATGAAGGTGTTCTTCCCGGACATCACCGTCTCCGGCTGGACGATGCTGATGGTGGTCGTGCTCTTCCTCGGCGGGGTGCAGATGCTCTCGCTCGGCGTGCTCGGCACCTACATCGGACGCACGTACAGCGAGGTCCAGGGCAGACCGCTGTACATCGTCCGGCAGGTGGTCCGGCATGACGGCGACTGACACACCCGCCCGGACCGGCGGCCGCCGCCGGGACGTACGGCAGCTGGTCAGCTACACCCTCGTCGGCGGCAGCGGTGTCCTGCTGGACCTGGCGGCCTTCGCGCTGCTCTACAACGTGCTGGGCTGGCACGAGCAGCTCGCGAACGGCGTCAGCACCTCGCTCGGCATCACCAACAACTTCGTGCTCAACGCGCTGTTCACGTTCGACCGACGCGACCGGCTGCTCCTGCGCTTCGTGCGCTTCTACGCCGTCGGACTGTGCGGCATCGCCCTCACCGTCGGACTGCTCTGGCTCTTCGCCGACCGGCTCGGGATCGACCCGAACCTGGTCAAGGCCGCCTCCCTGCCGCTGGTCCTGGCGGTGCAGTTCCTGCTCAACCGGAAGTGGAGTTTCGCGTGAACCTGGGGATCATCGGCGCCGGCGCCACCGGACTGACCGCCGCCCACGACGCCGTCAAGGCCGGTCACTCGGTCACCGTCCTGGAGGCGGCCGACGAACTCGGCGGCCTGGCCGGGTCGTTGACCGTGCAGGGCACACCGCTGGAGCGCTACTACCACCACATCTTCCGCTCCGACCGCGCGATGATCGAGCTGATCGAGGAGCTGGGCCTCGGCCCGTCCCTGCGCTTCCACAAGCCCACCACCGGCATCTTCCGGGCGGGCCGGCTGCGCCCGTTCAGCACCCCGGTCGAGATGCTGCGCTTCCTGCCGCCGATACCGGCCCTGCGCTTCGGGTTCTCCTCCGCCCTGCTCAAGGCGGTCCGCAAGGGCGAGCGCTTCAACGACCGTACGGCCCTCGCGTGGTTGCGCCGCTGGGCCGGGCGCCGGGCCACGGAGGAGATCTGGGAGCCCCTGCTGCGCGGCAAGTTCGGGGAGCGGGCCGAGGACGTGTCCATGGCCTGGCTGTGGGCCCGCGTGCACTGCCGCACCTTCGAACTGGGCTATGTGCACGGCGGGTTCGAGAAGGTGTACGCGGCCCTGGCCGACGCGGTGACGGACCGTGGCGGAAAGATCGAGTTCGGCAAGCGTCTGTCGGGGATCCGGCAGGAGGGCGACACGGTCACCGTCGAGGCCGAGGACGGCTCCTCGTACGGCTTCGACCACCTGATCGTCACCACCCCGCAGCCCGTCTTCGCGCGCGCCGCCGGACTGCCCGCCGACGACGTGGTGTGGCGCAACCAGTACCTCGGCGCCACCTGCTTCGTCCTGGAGCTGGACCGCAGCGTCATCCCGTACTACTGGCTCAACGTCAACGACACGGACTTCCCGTTCCTCGCCGTCGTCGAGCACACCAACATGGTCGACCGGGCCGAGTACGGCGGCAAGCACATCGTGTACGTCGGCAACTACGTCCCGCGCGACGACTGGCGCTTCACCTCCGACCCGGAGGAACTGCTCGACGCCTACGTGCCGTGGCTCCAGCGCCTGAACCCCGGCTTCGACCGCTCCTGGATCACCGACTGGCACTTCTCCCGCGCCCCCTTCGCACAGCCGGTCGTCACCCCGGAGTACCGGGCGCTGATCCCCCCGCACACAACGGCCATGACCCGCGTCACCCTGGCCACGATGGCCCAGGTCTACCCGCAGGACCGAGGCCAGAACTACGCGGTGGAGATGGCACACCGGGTGACAGGCCTGATCGGCGTGCGCTGACCCCCCGGCCCGTCCGGCGCTCGAGAACCCGGCCCGCTCACCGCAACCGGCACACCACCAGCCGCGTAGGAGGCGCCACCGGGCACGCATACCGCTCCTCGACACGCCGCGCCAGCGACCGATCCACCTTCGCCGGCGGAAACCACCCCCGGTCGAGCACCGCGTACTCCGGCGGATCCACATCCAGACAACGAGCGTTCTCGGCATACGAGTCAAGGCCACTGACATCCGGCAGATAGCGCGTGCGCTGAAGGAACGTGGGGATCGGATAGCGGCACGACGAGGCGTGCCCGATGAAGTACGCCTCGTCGCCGAACGCCAGGTACTGCACCAGCGCCCCGTCCGGCAGCTGCCGCCGTACCTCCGCCGCCGCGTCGGCCTTCTTGTCCGAGGCGGCCAGATACGCGGAGTTGGTCGACCCGACCTTCCCGCGGTCCATCAGATGCGGCGCGGCCGGCCACACGGTCACCGCGAGGAGGAAGACCCCGGCGAGCCCCACGAGGACGGGTGGCAGGCGGAGACCGGAGGCCGCGCGGGCACCTCGTACGTCGAGCAGCGCGGCCCCCATGGCGGCAACTCCCCCGAGCCATACGACGGCCGACCGCTGGAGCGCCCCGGGCGCCTCGGAGTACAGCGGCGCGAGCACGGCCGCCGCGGCGCTCACCGCGAGCAGCCCCAGCGGCGCCCGCCCGTGCGTCCCGTACCAGCGCGCGACCGCGAGCCCCCACACGGCGGCGGCGCCCACCGGCAGCGCGGCGGCGTGATACGCGAACCAGTTCCCCTGCACCACCACGGCACCGAGCCCCACGGCGAACGTCACCAGGGCGACGAGCGCCCACTCGGTACGCCGCCGACGGTCCCCCTGGCAGGCGAGCAGGAGCAGCAGGGCCGCGGGCAGCAGAAGCAGTACGGGGCTCAGTACGGCCCGGTCCGCCAGGAAGTCGGCCGACTTGGCGAAGACGTCCCCGGGCCTGAGGCCCTGCCGGGACAGCGCACCCTGGTTGATCTGCGGCATGTCCCGGATCCACTGCCACTCGTGCGAGCCCGACCAGAGGCTGAAGCCGAGCAGCAGCGCACCGGACACACCGGTAGCGGCGGTGAGCAGCAGCGCCCGCACCCGGTCGACGGCGAACAGCACAAGCAGCGCCATGAGCGCGGTCGCGGCGGTGGAGTACTTCATCATCACCGCGAGCCCCAGCGGCAGCGCGGCGAGCGCGGCGGCGGGCAGCGGCCGTTCGACGGCCAGCACCACGGCCACGGCGAGCACGGACAGCAGCGCGGCCGCCCACTCAGGCTGGAGGAAGTCCGTACGCGGCGCCAGCGCGAGGGCCAGGGCGACGACGGCCCCGGTCAGATCCGCCTCCCGGCGCGGCAGCCGCCGCAGCAGCGCCTGGCGCAGCGCGAACCCGGCCGCGAGACACAGCAGCACACCGATGCCCCGCAGCATCGCCTCGCGCACGGCGGTCGGCCCGGCCGTCAGCTGGTCGGCGCCGTAGAGGAACCACCGGTAGAAGTACGGCCGGTGCGTGAACGTCTCCGACGGCGAGAACCCGACCGCCTCACCGCTGCGCAGACACGCCAGCACGTACCGGATGTCCCCGTGCAGCCGCGCCGTCACCACGGAGTACCCGAGCACGGCCCCCGCGACGAGCCCCACGCCCAGGCGGACCCCGCGGGGCCCGCCCTCCGGACGCCCCGCAGGGGCCCGCGATATCAGCAAGTTGGTCACGACGCCGGACATTAACAGCATGCCGGGCATGGAAACCGGGACGTCGGCGGGGGATCGCCCACTGGTCGGGGGGAGTTGGCGGGGCGTTCACCCGGGGTGCCGGCGGTCGGCGTTCAGCCGTGCGCCGAAGTCGGCGCCGGGCAGGGTGTCGGTGCCCACGGGATGTGTGCGCAGGCCGTCGAGGAGAAGCCGCAGATACCGCCGCCACAGGTCGGGTTCGGCTGTGTGGTCGGTGATGACGGCCAGCATCTGCTGGATCATCATCAGGTCCCAGGGCTCCGCGTCGGCCCGCAGCACACCCTGTTCCTTGGCCCGCGCGACACTGACCTCGACGTGGTGCCGGATCTGCGCGCGCTGTTCCGCGAGGACGGTCGCGGGCCGGTCGGCGCGGTACCGGAAGAGGGCGTCGCGCAGACCGCGGTCGAGCGCGTGCAGCGCGGCCACCCGCTCCAGGCCGGTCGTCAGCCCGCGCCAGGCGTCGGGATCCTCCGCGCCCTGCCGGGTGGCCTCGACGATCCGCGCGAACAGGTCGTGGACGATCGCGTCGAGCACGGCCTGCTTGTTGGGGAAGTGCCGGTACGCGGTGGCCACTCCGACCCCGGCGTGGCGGGCGATGTCGTCCAGGGTGGCGCCCAGGCCGTGGACCCGGAACACCTCGCGCGCGGCGGCGATCAGCTTGCTCCGGTTCCGCTCGGCGTCCCGCCGCAGCCGCGGCCTGACCGGCCCACCGGTCTCCTCGGACGCACCGGACGAGTGGGGTGCGGCCATGCGGAGCGTCTCGCTTTCGGGGTGGGCGGCCGGGGGTCCCGCACCGCGGAGCCTAATTGGAGAATACATCTCCACTTCGCTCGTGCCTGACCCTTCCCGGATGCTCGGCGCGGGCCGCCCGGCGAAACGCGAAACCGGATGCGGCCCACGCCGCTCGTTGTGACGCGAGGGTTGACGCTCCTTCGGCACCGCTCTAAGTTCACGGCTTGTAAAAAGTCATGAATCCCCTGTGTCACCCCACTGACCGTCCACCGCGGTCGCATCAGGAGTTTCCGTGCCTCTGAGACACCCCCACTGGCGGCGACCGCGCTCCCGAGCCGCCGGGCCCGTGGTGCGCAGCCGCCGGGCCAGGTTCGCGCTGACCGCGACGGCGGTCGGCGCGCTGCTCGCGCCCCTCACTCTGACCACAGTGAACGCACCGGCGGCACAAGCGGTCGCCGCTCCCGTCCAGGTGTACTTCAGCTCGGAGTCGACCGCCTCGGGGTTCGGCCCCGCCAACGCCAACTGGTTCAGCAACCCGGCGGCGGGGCTCGCCTCGACCCGGTACCAGTTGTCGCGGCAGGCCGACCTCACCGCGGTCACCGCCTCGGGCACGGCCACCATCACCGCGGACACGTCCACCCGTTACCAGTCCATCCTGGGCGTCGGCTCCTCCCTGGAGGAGTCCACGATCTACAACCTGTCCCGGATGACCCCCGCCGCGCGCACCGCGGCACTGCGCAAGCTCGTCGACCCGGTCAACGGCGCCGGGTTCAACATCGCCCGGATCGCGCTGGGTTCGAGCGACTTCACCGCGCGGCAGTTCTACACCTACGACGACGGCGCGGCCGACCCGAGCCTGTCGCGGTTCTCCATCCAGAAGGACATCGACTACAAGATCATCTCGGTTCTCAAGGAAGCGAAGGCGATCAACCCCAACCTGCTGCTGTTCGGCAGTGTGTGGAGCCCGCCGGCCTGGATGAAGAGCAACAACAGCCTGATCGGCGGCACGCTTCCCGACGCGAACATCCCCGTGCTCGCCACGTACCTGCGCAAGGCGGTCACCGCCTACGCCGCCCAGGGACTGCCGCTGCACGCGGTCACGATGCAGAACGAACCGCTGTTCTCGCCGCCGGACTACCCGGGCATGACGCTCACCGCCGACCAGGAACGCAGGATCGCCTCCGCACTGCGCACCGAGCTGAACAACAACGGCGCGGCGGCCACCAAGATCTGGGCCTACGACCACAACTTCGGCGACGGCCCGGCCTACGCCGCCGGTGTCCTGGGTAATCCGGGCTCACCCAGCAGCGCGTTCAACGCGGTCGACGGCGTCGCCTTTCACGACTACGGCGGCGATCCGACCGCCATGGGACAGGTCAAGTCGAGCTACCCGACCAAGGACGTGGCCATGACCGAGCGTGCCGTGTGGGGCACGGCGGGCGCGGACCGGATCGTCCAGTACTTCCGCAACCAGTCGATCATGTACCAGGACTGGGTCACGATGCTCGACCAGAACCGCAGCCCCGAGCAGTGGTCCGGCGCACCCGACCCGACCATGCTCATCCAGTCGCCGAGCAACCCGGACACGTACTGGGCGCTGCCCGAGTACTACATCGTCAGCCAGTTCTCGAAGTTCGTCGCCCGCGGTGCCACCCGGGTCCAGACGAACAACGGCAACAGCGGCACGGTCACCAACGTCGCCTTCCTCAACCCGGACGGCAGCCTGGTCACCGTCGTGGTCAACCAGACGGCCTCCAACCAGCCGTTCACGCTGCGCGCCGGCGGCCAGCAGGTGAGCAGCACACTGCCCGCCAAGACGGTGGGCACGTACATCTGGCCCGACGCGGGCGGCGGCACCACCGGGCCCGTCGACCCGGCGAAGTGGTACACGGTCACCAACGCCAACAGCGGCAAGTGCGTGGACGACGCGGCCGGTTCGACCGCCAACGGCGCCGCCGTCCAGCAGTGGACCTGTGTGCCGGGCAGCACCAACCAGCAGTGGCAGTTCCAGCCCACCGACAGCGGCTACTACCGGGTCGTCAGCCGCAACGGGGCCAACGCCGTGTGGGACATCACCGGCGGGGCGGGCGCGGGCAGCGGAGCGAAGATCCAGCTCTGGGCCTACGGCGGCGGCAGCAACCAGCAGTGGAAGCCGGTCCCCGGCGCGGGCGGCACCTACACCCTGACGCCACGCAGCAATCCCGCCCAGTGCCTGGACGTCACCGACGTCTCCACGGCCGACGGCGCCCGGCTCCAGCAGTGGACCTGCACCGGCGGCACCGCCCAGTCCTTCACCCTCACCCCGCAGTAGGCAGCATCAACACAGCCCGGTGGCCGGCACCCACAGTGCCGGCCACCGGGCTGCGTCGTACCTGGGCGGCGGTGCGGGCCGGTGTTCGTGCATCGGTGGTCCGCCCTGAACAGCGGTTCAAGGCGGTCCCACAGTTCGTCCGGCACGATCCACGGCGACATCCCGACACCGGACGGAACACTCAACTCCCGCGGCGTCGGTGATCTCCGGGCCGAGGAGGGGAAGGTGCCGGGTGGAGACGCTGCCGGGCGTCCGGTTCCTGGCGAGCGAGTACCGCACCGGGCCGGTGCACGGAGGCCGGAGGTGGGTGCCCCGGTTTGTAGCAGGCTGTTTCTCGCGGGTGAGTGCAGACTTCCGGTCATGAGCGAACTGGGTGAGTTCATCGCGGCGCGGCGTGCGCAGTTGAAGCCGGCTGATCTGGGTCTGCCGGACTTTGGTGAGCGGCGGCGGGTGCCGGGGTTGCGCCGTGAAGAGGTCGCCCAGCTGGCGGGGGTCAGCGTGGCGTATCTGATCCGGCTGGAGCAGGGGACTTCCAGAGCGTCGCCCCAGGTGGTGGATGCGTTGGCCGGTGCCCTGAAGCTGAGCGATGCGGAGCGTTCCCATCTGCACACGCTCGTACAGGCTGGCCCCCGGGTGCGCAGGCGCCGGTTGCCGGCGGATCGTGTCACGCCGGAGGTGCGGCAGCTCCTGGATGCTGTCGGTACTTCGGCACCCGTGATCCTTCTGGGCCGGCGCAGTCATGTGCTGGCGTGGAACCCGGCGGGGCACGCGCTGATTGCGGGGCATCTGGACCCGGCGGCTCCGGAGCGTGCGGAGACACGTCCCAACACGGTGCGGATGGTGTTCACCGATCCGCACACCCGGGATCTGTACGGCGCGGACTGGCGGGACAAGGCCCGTGACGTCGTGGGCCGGCTGAGGTTGCTGGCGGGGGAGTATCCGGACGATCCGCAGCTTGCGGCGTTGATTGGTGACCTGTCGATGAACAGTCAGACCTTCGCCGGTCTGTGGGCGGAGCACCGGGTACGGGCCTGGGACCTCGCCACATACCGGATGACGCATCCTCTGGTCGGAGAGCTGGAGGTGATGCAGCATTCGATCGCCGTTCCGCAGGACCCGGGGCTGCGGCTGGTGGTGGTCACCGCCGAACGTGACTCCGCGTCAGAGGCGGCGCTGCGTCTGCTGCCGCACACCAACGACCACGTAGGGCCGCTCGGCACGGACATCACCCTGCCCCGCTGGTTTGCTCCGTCCTGATCCCTCGTCCCTGATTCCTTCTTCCTTTCCTTCATCCCAACTCGCGTGCGCAGCCGGGACCACCGTGGTCGCCGGGCGATGCCGCACGCCTTCGCGAGGTCATCATCATGTCCGCCAGCTTTGTCACCGTCGTCGACACCGTCGCCGTACTCGTCGAGTCCATCGGCGACGACCAGTGGGGCAACCCCACACCCTGTTCCGACTGGACCGTCCGGGAACTCGTCGATCACCTCCGGGACGGCCAGAGTTCCTTCCGTATCGCGCTGACCGGCCAGGCCGGGCCGGCGTCCGAGTCCTTCCGGCAGAGCGGCGCGGCGCTGGCAGCGGCCTTCGCCGAGCCCGGCGCGCCGGAGCGGACGGTGCGGATCCCTTTCGGTGAGGTGCCCGGGGCGGTCGCCCTGCATCTCCAGACCCTGGAGCACCTGGTCCACGGCTGGGACCTGGCCCGCGCTCTGGGCCGGACCGTGGTGTTCGCGGATGCCCTGGTCGAGCCCGAGGCCGAGTTCGCCGCCGGCCTGCTCACCCGGCTGCCGGCGAGTGAGCCCAGCCCGTTCGGTCCTTCCAAGGCCGCCCCGGCCGGTGCCGGCGCGCTCGACCGGCTGGCCGCCCTGCTGGGCCGCGACGTCACGGACGGCGCCATGGCGCCGGCAGAAGCCCCACGGGCGGGAAGGGGAAGGAGCCTGAAGCTGAAGACGGCGGTCGCGGGTGCGGCGCTCGTCGTGCTCGCGGCGACCGGGACGGCACTGGCCGTGAACGGGTCCTCCGGCAGCTCCGGCAGCTCCGGCAAGGTCACCGCCGTCGAACGTACGGAGAACCGGCTCACGCCGACCGCACAGGGACGGCCGGGACCCGGTGTGATCAAGGCGGACGGGGCCAATGTGTTCCCCCACTCCCTCGGCTACGACACCGCGTCGAAGACGTTCCTGGTCGGCTCGCTCAAGCAGGGCAAGGTCCACGCCGTCACACCGGAGGGAGCGGTCCGGGTCCTCGTCGACGACCCCGAGATGACCTCGGCCCAGGCCGTCGTCCCCGATCCCCGGCGGGGCCGCGTCCTGGTGGGCAACGTGGACTACGGCACAGCCGAACGCTCCCGTACAGACGCTCCGTTCCGCGTCGCCGGAGTGGGAAGCTACGACCTGGAGACGGGTGAGCAGGACTGGTGCGTGGACCTGACCGCGCTCCTCCTGGACGGCAGGCAGCACCTTGTCTCCGACATCACGATGGCGCCCGACGGCACCGCCTACGCCGTCGACGAGCTGACCCCCACGATCTTCCGTATCGACCGCGAGGGCCGGGCCACGGTCCTCGCGCGCAACAGCCTCCTCCAAGGCGAACTGGACATCCCCAACCTCCTCGACGACGTCGGCATGACGGCCGTGGAGTGGGTGAAGGGCGACCAGCTGGTCATCACCATGGCCGACGGCTCCCTCGTCCGGGTACCGGTCAAGCACCCCGACCGGGCCCGGCTGATCAAACTCTCCGCACCGCTTGCGGCACCCGTGGCCGGTATGCGGCTGCTCAAGGACGGCTCCCTCACCACCGTCAGCAGCGGCCTGCTGACCGGTGAGCCCGCCCGAATCCAGCACGTGACATCCCGCGACGGCTGGAAGAGCGCCACCGTCAAGGTCACCGACACCGTCGACGACCCCGTCACCAGCGACGTCACCGCCGGCCCCGACGGCACCACCTACGCCCTCAGCGGCGGCCTGGCCGACCTCCTCGCCGGCAAGCCCAACAACGGCTTCACCCTCACCCCCGTCAAGACCGACTGACGCCACCCCGGCCGCACCGGGTGACCGGGGTGCTCGCTCGACGGGACACCCCGGTCACCCGGGAAGGCGGCAGGCTCCGCCGGCTCAGGGGCAACTCCGCCGGACCTGGGGATCTGCGTCGATCCGGGAGCGGATCGGGGAAGCGCACCTTGCAGCAGATGTCACTAAGTGACAAAGTGTCGTCCAGTGACAAACGGATGAGACGTCAGGAGTAAAGGGCATGCGGAGTACTCGGAGCGAGGTGCCGTATCTGACCGTGGAGGAGCTCTTCGACCCGCCGCAGCGCGCGGGAGCGTCGATCTCCGCCGACGGAAGGCGGATCGCCTTTCTGGCGCCGTGGCGGGAGCGGCTGAACGTCTGGGTCGCCGACGCCGACGGCGACCTGTCCGACGCCCGGTGCGTGAGCGCGGACGACAACCGGAGCGTGCATCACTACCACTGGGCGGACGACCCGCGCTGGCTGCTGTACGAGCAGGACAAGGGCGGCGACGAGAACTGGCATCTGTACCGGGTCGATCTGGACGACCCCGGCGCCACGGCCGTCGATCTGACTCCGTTCCCCGGCGTCCGGGTCATGGGCGTCGAGTCCGCGCCCTCTCGTCCCGGACGGGTGCTGCTGCGGATGAACCGCCGGGATCCCGCCGCGTTCGACCTGTACGAGATCGTCGTCGCCTCCGGGGAGACGACCGTGCTCGCGCGCAATCCCGGGGGAGCGGCAGACTTCCTCCGCACCCCGTCCGGGGACCTGTACGTCCACGGCCTCGGACCCGACGGCGACCTCGGACTGTCCCGGTGGACTCCGGAAGCCGGGGCGGCGGAACCGCTGGTGCGCTTCGCGGGGCCGGACTACCCGCTCGGTGTGCACCCGTTCACGCCCACCCCGGACGGCACCGGTCTGTGGATCGGGTCCAACCGGCACAGCGACCGGACCCGTCTGGTCCGTCTCGACCTTGCCACCGGCGAGGAGGACGAGGTCGACAGCCATCCGGAGTTCGACCTCGACACACGCTGCGCGGTCTTTCCCTCGCTGCCGTCGCCGCTGATCCGTCACCGGCGCACCGGGGAGCTGATCGGGGCGCGGTATCTGGGCGCGCGCCAGGTGATCCGCCCGCTGGACCCGCACTTCGCGGCGGTGCTGGCGAACCTGGAGAAGCTGTCCGGCGGGGACATCGCCGCCCTGTCGTCGGACCGGGACGGGATGCGCTGGGTCGTCGGTTTCACCGACGACCGCGCGCCCGGCGTCACCTACCTGTACGACCACGCGACCGGCGACGGCCGATTGCTCTTCCGCTCCCGCCCCGACCTGGATCCGGCCGTGCTGGCACCCATGGAGCCGGCGGTGATCACCGCCCGCGACGGACTGCCCCTCCCGTCCTATCTGACACTGCCGGCGGCAGGCGAGCGGTCGGGCATTCCGCTGGTCCTGCTGGTCCACGGCGGACCCTGGAGCCGTGACAGCTGGGGCTTCGACCCGGCGGTGCAGCTGCTCGCCAACCGGGGGTATGCCGTGCTCCAGGTCAACTTCCGGGGATCGGCCGGCTTCGGCAAGGCCCATCTGAAGGCCGGCATCGGCGAGTTGGCCGGCACGATGCACGACGACCTGCTGGACGCCGTCCGCTGGGCCGTCGGCCGCGGCATCGCGGACCCGGACCGGGTGGCGATCTTCGGCGCCTCCTACGGCGGCTACGCCGCCCTGGTCGGCGCCGCCTTCACCCCGGATGTCTTCGCCGCGGCGATCGACTGCTTCGGCATCTCGGACCTGGCGAACTTCCTGCGGACCGTACCGGAGTTCGTGAAACCCCACCTGACCAACAACTGGCACCTGTACGCCGGCAACCCCGACGACCCGGAGCAGCTGCCCCGTCTGTGGGCCCGCTCCCCGCTCAGCCGGGTGGACGACATCCGCACCCCCCTGATGGTGGTCCAGGGCGCGAACGACGTCCGCGTCGTCCAGGCCGAGTCCGACCGCATCGTCGAGAGCCTCCGCTCCCGGGGCGTCGAGGTCACCTATCTGGTCAAGCAGGACGAGGGCCACGGCTTCGTCAATCCCGAAAACAACAAGGACCTCTTCCGCATGGCCGATCACTTCCTCGCCCGCCATCTCCGGCGGACGCAGCCATGACCGACCCGCCCACAGCCGAGGAGATGTGATGTCACCGACCGCACGGACTCTGCCCCAGCAGCTCTATCTGCTCTGCTACACCGTCGACAAAGGCACGTTCGAACTGCTCAACCTCCAGGGCCGCGGCCAGCTGCTGCGAGCCGGCGCGCTGGCCGAGATGACCCTGGACGGGCTCCTCGGGGCGGACGGCGGAAAGGTCGTACGGCTCACCGACGGCCCGCCCGACGACCCCTTCCTCGCGGAGGTCTGGAAGGACCTGCCGACGGAGAAGCCGAAGAACTGGCTCCAGTTCGTGCACAACAAGGCCCACACCGCCGACCGCCCGGTACGCGACCAACTCGCCGACGCCGGAGCTCTCGACGTCACCCGGGCCGCCCTTCTCGGGGTGCTCGGGACCGACAAGGTCACGGTCACGGAGCCCGAGCAGGTCCGCACCCTTCAGGAACGGGTCCGCGCCGCCGTCCTCTCCGGCGCCGACCCCTCCGCCCTTCCCCTGAAAGACGTCACGCTGGCCGTGCTCGCCGCGGAGACGGAAGTCGACACCGTTCTGACCGCGAAGGAAGCCCGCGCACACCGCAAGCGGTTCCACGAACTCGCCGCCCACTTCGACACCGCCGTACCGGGCCTGCGCAAGGCCCTGCGCGGCTCCTACCTCTCCAGCAGGGCCGTCGGCGGTGGCTGGAGTTCGTAACTGGCACCGACCCGCCGGCCCGGCCGGCCTCGCGGCCGGATACGCCCCTACCTGCGCCGGAGGGCCAGGGCCGACCGGACGAACCGACAGCGGCGAAGGGTACGGTGGGCTGTCGTCCGAAGGGAGTGACCGGCCGTGGTGGGCAACGGGATCCAGCTCGACCGCCAGTCCGGCATGCCCGTCTACCACCAGATCATCACCCAGCTGACATTCATGATCGAGAGCGGTGACCTGGAAGCCGGAGCGAGCCTGCCCAGCGCCCGGTTGCTGGCGGACAACCTCGGCGTCAACCGCAACACCGTCGCCCGGGCCTACGCCGAGCTCCGCGAACGCGGCCTGGTCGAGAGCCGGGGACGCGGCGGCACCGCAGTGGCCGAGACAGGGCCCGACGAACCGGGCTTCGCGGCCCGCGACCGGGCACGGGCCGTCCTCGGCGCAGCAGTGGCGGAATGTGTGGAACTCGGTCTCTCCACCACTGAGATCCAGACGCTCGCCGCGACCCTGGCCGTCCGCGCCGAGGAGAACCAGCTCAAGATCTGCTTCGTCGAGTGCAACGCCGACCGGGCCGGCTACTTCGCCGACGAGTTCGAGGAACGCCTCGGCCTGCGGGTGAAGCCCCTGGTGCTCGGCGAGTTCGAGGCAGGCGACGAGCCCGCCGATCTGGTCCTCACCACGTTCTTCCACCTCGCGGCCGTCCGGGGACTGTGGGACAGGCGGACCACCGAGGTGGTCGGCATCGTCGTCGCCCCCCACATCCAGACCCTGGTGCAGATCGCCTCCGTCCCCCAGGACCGTACCGTCGGCATCTACTACACAACCGACGACCAGGCGGCCGGCATCCGGGATTCCCTGGTCCAGTCCGGCATCACCAACATCCGGGTGCTCACGGACGCCGCGGAGGCCGACCTCGCGGACATCGACCTCGCCGTCGTCCCCACCGAAATGCCGGACCTCGCCTCCCGGCTGCAAGGCCGTGTCGAGGTCATCGAGTTCGGCAACGTCCTGGACGACGCGTCACTGCGCATGGTGACCGAGGTCGTCGCCGACATGCGCGCCGCCAAGCAGCAGGCACGCACCGTCTGACCCCCGGCACCTGCCGCCCAGCGGCAATCAGCCATGCCTCAAACCCACTTACTGCCTGTCTCCCTCCGGCACACACCGGTTTTCTGCCTAATCAACTAGGCCATTGTTTGCCTAACAGGTTGGGGGGAATCCGGTGATCGCGGTCGGCAAGCCGGACCGTCCTATCCGACAGAGATGAGTTGATGACGCATCATGACTGACCTCACTCCGCACGGGAGCGACACCACAGCCGCCGGCGCCACACGACAGCAACCCGGTGACGTGCCGCACCGGAACAGGACGATGCTGGAACAGTGGGGCGGCGTCCCCGGCATGGTCTACATGACGCTTCCGGTCATGGCGTTCGTCGTGGCGAACTCCCTGCTCGGCCTCAACGGCGCGATCGTCACCGCTTTCGCCGTCGCCCTGGCCGTCATGGCCGTGCGCATCATCCGCAGGGAATCAGTCGCACCTGCCGTCAACGGGCTGCTCGGCGTCGCGCTCGCCGCCGGGATCTCCTGGTGGACCGGCTCCGCCAAGGACTACTTCCTTCTCGGCATCTGGCTCAGCCTCGCCGGTGCCGTCCTCTTCACCGCGTCCGTGATCGTCCGCCGCCCTCTGGCGGGCCTCGTGTGGAACGGCGTGACCGGCAAGGGAGACACCTGGCGCAAGGACAGGATCTGCCGCTTCTACTACGACATCGCGACCCTGGCACTGGCCGCCGTCTTCGCCGCGCGCTTCGTGGTCCAGCAGTGGCTCTACGACTCCGATGAGACGGGCTGGCTCGGCTTCGCGAAGATCGCCATGGGCTACCCCCTCCTCGGCCTCGCCCTGCTGGTCGTCGCCTGGGCCGCCCGCCGCTCCGCCCACCGCCTGCACACCCTCTCCCAGCCCCGGTCGACCACGGCCCCCGCTCAGCCTCGCCCGCACACGCGCCGGCACCCGCAGCCGAATTCGCACCGCTGACCGCTGCCGTCCGCCCCCTTCGTAAGGAGACCCCCATGTCCTTGTCCACCAAAGCGCCGGGGCTCGTGCTGGCGACGGCGCTGCTGCTGACGGTGACCGCCTGCACAAACGACACCGAATCCACCGCCGCTCCCCACCCGGAGTCGGCATCACCCTCCGCCGACCTGGACAGTTTCTACAGCCAGAAACTCTCCTTCGGCGCCTGCGCCGACTACGCCACCACCAAGGCCGACGAGAAGATCTTCGCCGCCCCGGGCCTGGAGTGCGCCCGCCTGAAGGTGCCGCTGGACTACGCCGAACCACACGGCCCGAGCGGCGAGGTGGCGCTCCTGCGGGTACCGGCACGCGGCAGGGCGAAGGGATCGCTCGTACTGAACCCCGGCGGACCGGGCGGACCCGGTATGTCCTTCGCCGCGGTGACGGCCAAGGCGCTGGCCAAGAGCCCGCTGACCGAACACTTCGACCTCGTGGGCTTCGATCCCCGCGGGGTGGGGGCCACCAAACCGGCGATCAGTTGCTTCACCGACGAGGAATACCTCGCAGGCGACACCCAGACCGAATTCCTGCTGGCCGCGGGCACCTACACCGAGAAGGACAGCCGAGCACTGACGGACAAGTGCGCCAAAGCCTCCGGCGGGCCGAAGAACCTCGCCGCCGTCTCCAGCCGCGACAGCGTCCGCGACACGGACATCCTGCGTGCCGCTCTCGGTGACGACAAGCTCAGCTTCCTCGGGCAGAGTTACGGCACCCGGATCGGAGCCTTGTACGCGGAGGCTTTCCCGCAGAACGTACGCGCCCTGGTCCTCGACGGTGCCGTCGACCCCCGACTCGGCAGCGAGCGCCGGCTGTCCCAGTACGCCGGATTCCAGCGCTCGTTCGACGTGATGGCCGCGAACTGCGCCACCCAGAAGGACTGCCCACTTGGTGACGACCCGAAGAAGGCGACCCAAGAGTTCCACAAGATCGCCCGTCCTCTTCTCGACAGGCCCGTCCCCTACGGCGAAGGGCAGGAGTTCACATACAACGACCTCATCGGCGGGGTCATCGTCGCGCTGTACTCCAAGGAGAGCTGGCCGGTGATCACCAAGGGCCTCACCGAGCTGCGGGCGGGCAGGCCGGACCGGTTCGTCAAGGCGTCACAGCTGTTCGCCGGGCGCGAACCCGACGGCGGCGGCAGCAACTACGACGTGGCCAACTTCGCGATCAACTGTATGGACGAGGCGCGTCTGACCCCGGAACAGGCCGCCCGGTTCCGGAGCAAGGCCTACACCATGCTGCCGTTCGCCGACCCGGGCCGGGGCAGCGACGGTGCCCAGGACGCCTGCGCCTCCTGGCCGGCCGAGCCGAAGACCACATACCCCTTCTCCGACCGGGTCGAGGGACTGCCGTCCACACTCACGATCTCGATCACCGGTGATCCGAGCACCCCCTTCGACGCCGGAGTCCGGCTCGCCCGCACCCTGGGCGGCAGCATGCTGAAGGTCAACGGCGAACAGCACACCATCGCCGCCTCGGGGACCAACGCCTGCGTCAACACGGCGGTCGCCGACTACCTGATCACCCTGCACACCCCGGACCCCGACACGGAGTGCACCATCTGAGACCCGCCGACCGTTTTGAAACGATCGGTCGGCGCACGATCCGACATCGAACTTGCTCACCCCCTGAACCCTTCACCGGCCCCCGGGGCTATGGGGTTGCTGGAGCGATCGGGTCACCGATCGCTCCTCCGGTGGCCCGGCGCAGTGCTTCCGCGACGCGGATCGGGGCGTCGGAGAAATCCGCGGGGTCGACGCCCGCCAGCAGGGCTGTGCCGATGTCCTCGCTGATCACGCGTAGGGCGGCCGACGACGTGGCGGCGTGCAGGCGTACGTCGAGGTCGCCGGCAGCCTTTCCGAGCCGGGCGGCAATGACGTGGGCCATCTCGCGTTCCATCTGGTCGCAGGCCATCAGCCAGGCCGTCCGCAGGGCAGGTTCGGTGTCGGCGAGGCGGATCATCTTCATCGCGAGTTCGTTGTCCAACAAGGCGACGGGGTCGGTCTGTCGGCCGAATCCATGGGTTTCGGCAGCGAGGTGGTCCTCCAGGGAGAGGTGGGCGGGCCAGCTCGCGAGCATGGCCATCTCCCATCGCATACCCTGCGCGACGATCGGTTCCGCGCAGGCTTCCTTGCTGCGGAAATGCCGCCAGACAGTGCGCACCGACAGCCCGACGGCCTCGGCGATCTGCTCGCCGCTGGTCGCGTCGACGCCGTGCTCCCAGAACAGGCGTGACGCCTCTCGGGAGATCTCCAGCCTCAGCCGCCGGCGCCGCGCGTCACTCATCCCACCCCTTGCGCGTCCGACCGCCGCCATCACGTTCTCCTGACTCTCCCCGCACCTGCCATCAAGTGACACAGTGGCACGCGGTCTTCGCGTAGCCGCAGCCGGTCGGCAGAGCCTGCCGAGCGCGGCTCGAAGCCCCCCCCGCGGACACAAAGTCCCAGAGATGCCGCCGCACTCCTCCCCGGCCCGCCGAGTAGCAGGTCGGACGGGGTGCGGCGGCATCGTCGAATCAAATGTCCCGGAAGATCTCGATCTGCGCGCCGATCGAGTTCAGCCGCTCCGCCAGGTCCTCGTAACCCCGGTTGATGACATAGACGTTGCGGAGCACGGACGTGCCCTCCGCGGCCATCATCGCGAGGAGGACGACCACGGCGGGGCGCAGGGCCGGCGGGCACATCATCTCGGCGGCGCGCCAGCGGGTCGGGCCCTCGACCAACACGCGGTGCGGGTCGAGGAGCTGGAGCCGGCCGCCGAGGCGGTTGAGGTCCGTGAGGTAGATCGCCCGGTTGTCGTAGACCCAGTCGTGGATGAGGGTCTTGCCCTGGGCCACGGCCGCGATCGCCGCGAAGAACGGGACGTTGTCGATGTTCAGGCCCGGGAACGGCATCGGGTGGATCTTGTCGATCGGCGCCTCCAGCTTGGAGGGGCGGACCGTCAGATCGACCAGCCGTGTACGGCCGTTGTCGGCGACGTACTCCGGGCTGCGGTCGTGGTCGAGGCCCATCTCCTCCAGGACCGCCAGCTCGATCTCCAGGAACTCGATCGGCACCCGGCGGATCGTCAGCTCGGACTCCGTCACCACCGCGGCGGCGACCAGGCTCATCGCCTCGACCGGGTCCTCCGACGGGGAGTAGTCCACGTCCACGTCGATCGTGGGCACACCGTGCACGGTCAGGGTGGTCGTGCCGATGCCCTCGACCTCGACGCCCAGCGCCTCCAGGAAGAAGCACAGGTCCTGGACCATGTAGTTCGAGGACGCGTTGCGGATCGTCGTCACGCCCTCGTGGCGGGCCGCCGCGAGCAGCGCGTTCTCGGTGACGGTGTCGCCGCGCTCGGTCAGCACGATCGGGCGGTCCGGGCGGACGGAGCGGTCCACCACCGCGTGGTACTGGCCCTCCGTCGCCGCGATGTCCAGACCGAACCGGCGCAGCGCGATCATGTGCGGCTCGATGGTGCGGGTGCCGAGGTCGCAGCCGCCGGCGTAGGGCAGCTTGAAGCGGTCCATGCGGTGCAGCAGCGGACCGAAGAACATGATGATGGACCGGGTCCGTACGGCCGCGTCGGCATCGATCGCCGCCATGTCCAGATCGGCCGGCGGGATGATCTCCAGGTCCTTGCCCTCGTTGATCCAACGGGTGCGTACGCCGATGGAGTTGAGCACCTCCAGGAGGCGGTAGACCTCCTCGATGCGGGCCACCCGGCGCAGCACTGTGCGCCCCTTGTTGAGCAGTGAGGCGCACAGCAGTGCCACGCACGCGTTCTTGCTGGTCTTGACGTCGATCCCGCCGGACAGCCGACGGCCCCCCACGACCCTCAGATGCATCGGGCCCGCGTAGCCCAGTGAGACGATTTCGCTGTCGAGCGCTTCACCGATTCGAGCGATCATCTCAAGGCTGATGTTTTGATTGCCGCGCTCGATGCGGTTGACGGCGCTCTGGCTGGTTCCGAGTGCCTCGGCAAGCTGCGACTGTGTCCAGCCCCGATGCTGCCGGGCGTCACGGATGAGCTTGCCGATACGTACGAGGTAGTCGTCTGCCATGAGGGTGAGGCTATCTCAGATATGAGATGGCGCCTCTTGGGGGGGCCGTCTGGGTGAAGGGGCGTCAGTGACGCTTGGCGGAACGGGTTCGACGCCACCCGAAAGGTCCGGGCAAATCCATCGATGTCGTACGACGCCCCTTGTTGTTCACGGTGCGACGCGGACCGTGCTTCCCGCCGGTGGTGATCGACCATGAACGCTTGTTCACGTTGAGCGTGACACCCGGCAGGATTCGGAAGCTCTTGCGGAAGGTGAGCGGCATCCCTGCCTCCTTTCGGCCTCTGTGGCTTTCCGCCCGTCTACCCCGTCCGCACGGTTCCACCGCCCGTCGGCACACCAACTCGCCCGCCGGGGTGGACGATCCGGCCTCGGCGGCCCTCACGGTCCCGGGTTCGGCGCCCCCGCGCGCAGTCCCCGCACGACCAGATCCAGCAGACGTTCCGCCCGTGGCTGCCAGTCGCTCTCCGGGTCCACCGCCCAGAGGCCGGAGATGGCGAGGATGAGATCGTCGGCGGTGATTCCCGGCCGGATCGTGCCGGCCTTCTCGTTGGTGCGCAGCAGGAGTTCGGCCGCGTCCGTCAGCGGGGTGTGGCCCGGCTTGGCCCGGGCGCCCGGCGTGCTCGTGGCCTGTCTGATGGCCTCCGCGATACCGGCCTTCTTCATCGCGAACCGGGCCAGCCGGTCCAGCCACTCGCGCAGTGCCCGCTCCGGCGGGCGGGTGCACAGCAACTCCTCGGCGGCGTCCGCGACCTGCTGCATCTCGTGCCGGTACAGCTCCAGGACCAGGGCCTCGCGGTCGGGGAAGTTGCGGTAGAACGTGCCCTGTCCGACGCCGGCCTTCTTGGCGATCAGGCTCAGCGGGACGGTGGGGCACCGGGTCAGTTCGTCGAGGGCCACGGCCAGGATGCGCTCGCGGTTGCGCTGCGCGTCCGAGCGCTGCGGCACGTCCTTCTTCAGGTTCATCGGTCCTCCTCGCGGTCCGTGGCCGAGTCCGTCCTTGCGATCCGGACAGCTGTCCGCTACGTTCTGAGAGTAGCGGACAGTTGTCCGGTTGTCCCCGGCGGAGCCGAGTGGTCTCAGGTCGGGGGACGGGCCGGGTCCGTCGCGGACGGTACCGGGCGAGCCGGGCAGGTCGTGCGCACGACCGGCGTACCGCACCTTCCGGTGCCCACACCGCGCCCGCGCGCTCCCCCTCATCCTTCCGTGTCCCTGCCCCCATTTCCAGGTACCGCGCCACCCACCCTTCCTCGTAACGACCGTGCCCGGCCGCGCCCGCAGGGGCCGTCCGGAACCGCGAAAGAAGGCGATCATGCCCCCCGCGTCGACCTCCAGCGCCGTCACCCTCCAGGTCAACGGCGAGAAGTACCCGCTGTCCGTCGACCACCGCACCACCCTGCTCGACGCCCTGCGCGAGCGCCTCGACCTCAACGGCACCAAGAAGGGTTGCGACCACGGTCAGTGCGGCGCCTGCACGGTGCTCGTCGACGGCCGGCGCTCCCTCTCCTGTCTCCAGCTCGCGGTCGCTGCCGAAGGACGCGAGATCACCACCGTGGAGGGGCTCGCCGACGGCGACCGGCTGCACCCGGTCCAGCAGGCCTTCCTCGACCTCGACGGCTACCAGTGCGGCTACTGCACCCCCGGCCAGATCTGCTCCGCCATCGCCGTCATCGAGGAGCACGCGGCCGGCTGGCCCAGCGCCGCCACCGAGGACGTACGCCCCGAAGCCGGACCGCCACCCCTGACCCCCGAGGAGATCCGCGAGCGGATGAGCGGCAACCTGTGCCGCTGCGGCGCCTACGTCTCCATCGTCGAGGCCGTCGCCCGCGCCGCCGCCGAGTCCGCCACCACCGCCGAGGAGACCGCCGCATGAGGGAATTCGACTACCGCCGCGCCCACGACGTGGCCGGAGCGGTCGCCCTGCTCGGCGCCGACCCCGACGCCCGCTTCCTCGGCGGCGGCACCAATCTCGTCGACCTGATGAAGACCGGCGTCGAACGCCCCGGCCGCCTCGTCGACGTCACCGACCTCCCCCTGGACCGGATCGAGCGGACCGCGGACGGCACCCTGCGCATCGGCGCCACCGTCACCAACAGCGACCTCGCCGTCCACCCCGAGATACGCCACCGCTTCCCCGCCCTGACCCAGGCCGTACTCGCCGGCGCCTCCGGGCAACTGCGCAACATGGCCACCGTCGGCGGCAATCTGCTCCAGCGCACCCGCTGCGCCTACTTCACCGACGTCACCAGCGCCTGCAACAAGCGCGACCCCGGCAGCGGCTGCCCCGCGATCCACGGCGAGCATCGCAATCACGCCATCCTCGGCGCCTCCGAGCACTGCGTCGCCGTCCACCCGTCGGACATGGGCGTCGCCCTCGCCGCGTTCGACGCGCGCGTCACCTACGAGACCGCCGACGGCACCGGCGAGCTGCCCCTCGCGGACTTCTACCTCCCGGTCGGCGACACCCCGCACCAGGAGACCGCCCTGCCGCCCGGCGCCCTGATCACCGGCGTCACCCTGCCGCCCGCCCCGGTCGCCGCGCACTCCCGCTACCGCAAGGTGCGCGAGCGGGCCTCGTACGCCTTCGCGATCGGTTCCGTCGCCGCCGCGCTCGACGTCCGGGACGGCGTGGTGCACGACGTGCGCCTCGCGTTCGGCGCGGTCGCCTCCCGGCCCTGGCGCGCCCACGCCGCCGAGGCCGCGCTCACCGGGGGACCGGCCACCGCGGACGCCTTCGCAGCGGCGGCGGACGCCGAACTCGCCGCCGCCGCGCCGCTGCCCGACAACGCCTACAAGGTCACGCTGATCCGCAACCTCGTCGTGGCCGTGCTCTCCGAACTGGCCGAGGAGGCCACACGATGACCGTCACCACCACGACCACCGCGCCCCCCGCGGCCGTCGGCACCTCGCGCACCCGCGTCGAGGGACCGCAGAAGGTCACCGGAGAGGCCCGGTACGCGGCCGAGCAGCCGTTCGCCGAACTCGCCCACGGCTGGCTGGTGCTGTCGTCCGTCACCCGCGGCCGGGTCACCGGCGTCGACACCGAACCGGCCCTCGCGCTGCCCGGCGTGCTCGCCGTGCTGCACCCCGGCAACGCGCCGCGCGTCGAGACCGGCTTCGTCGGCATGCTCGGCGCCCTCGACCCCACGGTCGCCCTCTTCCAGGACGACCGGGTGCAGCACCGCGGCTGGCCCGTCGCCCTCGTCGTCGCCGAGACGTCCGAACAGGCCCGCGAGGCCGCCGAGACGCTCGTGGTCCACTACGAGGACGAGACGCACGACGTCGCCTTCCACGAGGACCACCCGGGTGTGTACACCCCCGAGGACGCGCCGCACGCCCTGGCCGTGACCCACAAGGGCGACGCCGACGCCGCGCTCGCCGCGTCGGCCGTCGTCGTCGACCGGCGCTACACCACCCCCGCGCACCACCACAACCCGATGGAGCCGCACGCCGCGACCGCCCGCTGGGAGGGCGGCCGGCTCGAACTGGTCGACTCCAACCAGGGCACCACCTGGGTCGCCGGCGACCTCGCCCGGATGTTCTCCCTCGACGCCGGCACGGTCCGCGTCCGCTCCGAGCACGTCGGCGGCGGCTTCGGCTCCAAGGGCCTGCGCGTCCACCAGGTCGCCGCCGTGATGGCCGCGACCCACCTGCACCGGCCGGTCCGGGTGGTCATGACCCGGCGCCAGATGTTCACCCTCGCCGGCTACCGCAGCCCCACCATCCAGCGGGTCCGGCTCGGCGCCGACCCCGACGGCCGGCTCCGGCTGCTGGACCACAGCGGGCTCAACCTCACCTCCCGGGTCTACGAGTTCGTCGAACCCACCGCCTCGGTCTCCCGGGTCCTCTACGACGCCGAGGCCCACCACACCGACCTGCGGGTCGTCCGGCTCGACGTGCCCTCGCCGACCTACATGCGCGCACCCGGCGAGGCCCCGGGCTCCTTCGCGCTGGAGTGCGCGATCGACGAACTCGCCGAAGAGCTCGGCCTCGACCCGATCGCCGTGCGGGCCCGCAACGAGCCCGCCGTCGGCCCGGTCTCCGGACTGCCCTTCGGCGGCCGCCAACTGCTCGACTGCTTCCGCGAGGGCGCCGAGCGCTTCGGCTGGGACGCGCGCGATCCGCGGCCCGGTCTGCGCCGCGACGGACGCTGGCTGCTCGGCACCGGCACCGCGGCGTCCTTCTTCCCCGTCATCGCCTTCCCGTCCACCGCGTCCATCACCGCCGAGGCGGACGGCACGTTCACCGTGCGGGTCAACGCGGCGGACATCGGGACCGGCGGGCGTACCGCGCTGACCTCGCTCGCGGCCGACGCGCTGGAGGTGACGCCGGAGCGGATCCGGATCCGGATCGGCGACAGCGACCTCGGGCCTGCCGGGATCGCCGGCGGTTCGGCGGGCACCCGCTCCTGGGCCTGGGCGGTCGGTGCCGCCGCGCGCGAACTGCGCGAACTGCTGGTTCCGGGGGCCGCGCTGCCGCCCGAGGGCGTCACGGCACACGCGGACACCACCGCGGAGATCGGCGCGCTGCCGCAGAAGGAACGGCACTCCTACGGCGCCCAGTTCGCCGAGGTCGCCGTGGACACGATGACCGGTGAGGTACGGGTCCGGCGCCTCCTCGGGGTCTTCGCCGCCGGCCGGATCGTCAATCCGCTCACCGCGCGCAACCAGCTCGTCGGGGGTATGACGTGGGGGCTGTCCATGGCCCTGCACGAGGAGGCCGCCCGTGACCAGGTCTCCGGTGCGCATGTCGGGGCGGACCTCGCGGGGTATCACTTCGCCGCGCATGCGGATGTGCCGCCGGTGGAGACGTACTGGATCGAGGAGAACGACGACGACGATCCGGTCGGCATCAAGGGCATTGGTGAGATCGGGATCGTCGGGACTGCGGCGGCCATCGCCAACGCCGTCTGGCACGCCACGGGCGTCCGCCACCGCGACCTCCCCCTCCGCCCCGACCGAATCCTGACCCCAGGGCCGGAGTAACCAAGCCGGAGCGCGGCCACGTCGTACCCATCCGCGCAGTTCCCCGCGCCCCTAAAAGGTGCGTGCGTCGCTGCGGGTCCGTCGTGGGCGTTCGCGCAGTTCCCCGCGCCCCTGAGAGGTCTGAGGGTGCGTGTGTCGCTGCGGGCCCGTCGTGGGCGTTCGCGCAGTTCCCCGCGCCCCTGAGAGGTCTGAGGGTGCGTGTGTCGCTGTGGGTGCGCTGTGGCTGGTCGCGCAGTTCCCCGCGCCCCTGGCGGGGTGTGTCGCACCCCCGATTTGCAGGCGCCGGGTTCTGCCCGTCCGGCGGCACGGTCACGCCGACAAGGGGCGCGGGGAACTGCGCGACCAGCCCCGACGGGCCCGCGGCCACACACGCACCTCTTAGGGGCGCGGGGAACTGCGCGAAATGCCACCACGCACCCGCACCCGCACCCGCACGACAACCCGGGAGGCCCCCATGCTGGACATCGCCCAAGAACTGAACCGTTGGCTCGAAGAGGGCCGGGACTTCGCCGTGGCAACCGTCGTCGCGGTCGGCGGCTCCGCCCCCAGAGACCCCGGCGCCGCCCTCGCCGTGGACACGGAAGGCACAGCCATCGGCTCGGTGTCCGGCGGCTGCGTGGAAGGCGCCGTCTACGAACTCTGCGAACAGGCCCTCCAGGACGGCCGGCCCGTCCGCGAACGGTTCGGCTACAGCGACGACGACGCCTTCGCCGTAGGCCTTACCTGCGGCGGCACCGTCGAGGTACTCGTCACCCCCGTCCGCGCCGGCAACGCGGACCGCGAGATCCTCGCCACCGCCCTCGCCACCGCCGCACAGGGCGACGCCACCGCCGTGGTCCGTATCGCCCGCGGCCCCGCGGACCGGCTGGGCCACGCCCTGACCGTCCGCCCCGACGGCCAGTACACCGGCACCCTCGGCGGCCCCCCGAGGCTCGACCGCCTCGCCGCCGCCGAGGCCCGCGCCCTGCTGGACACCGGCCGCACCGGCAGCGTCGAGGTCTCCGAGAACGGCTCGAACTGCCCCGGCGGACTCACCCTGTTCATCGAGTCGTCCGTCCCCCCGCCCCGGATGATCGTCTTCGGCGCGATCGACTTCGCCGCCGCACTGGTGCGGGCCGGCAAGTTCCTCGGCTACCGCGTCACCGTCTGCGACGCCCGCCCCGTCTTCGCCACCGCGGCCCGCTTCCCGGAGGCGGACGAGATCGTCGTCGACTGGCCGGACCGCTATCTCCGCGGCACGGAGACCGACGCGCGCACCGTGCTCTGCGTGCTCACGCACGACGCCAAGTTCGACGTACCGCTGCTCGCGGAGGCGCTCCGCATGCCGGTCGCGTACGTCGGAGCGATGGGCTCGCGCCGCACCCACGCCGACCGCGAGCTGCGGCTGCGCGAGGCCGGCCTGGGCGACGGGGAGCTGGCCCGGCTGCGCTCCCCGATCGGCCTGGACCTCGGCGCGCGCACCCCGGAGGAGACGGCACTGTCCATCGCGGCGGAGATCGTCGCCACCCGCCGCGGCGGCTCGGGCGCCCCCCTCACCGAGACCGAGTCGCCGATCCACCGCGACACGGCCGAGCACGTCCGGCTGGCGGTGGCCTGACCGGCCCGGACCCGCACAGACAGCACCACGCCGCCCCCGGCCGCTCCTGCTGCGAACGAGTGGACTCACGGGACGGCACCTCTCCCGCGGACCCTTCCCGGCACCCGGACGGTGATCCTGCCCTCCGAGATCCCCGAGTCGCGGAGCCCCGAGCCCGGCGCTCCGAACCGGTCCCGACCTGGAAGAGGCGCCGCCCGTATGCGACACACCCCCCGCCGTATCCCGTACCGCACGCTCCTCGCCGCCACCGCGCTGGTGGCGGCGGTGCTGGCCCCCATGGCGGCCACCCCCGCCGCGGCCGAACACGCCACCGCCTCCGTCCCCTCCGTCGCCCCGCACGACAACGACCACAACCCCCCGGGCGGCGGCCTCGGCCCGGAGCTGACCGCCCGCCTGGACAAGGCCGTCGCGAAGGTGCGCGAGGAGGCGGGCGTCCCCGGCGTCACCGTGGGCCTCTGGATGCCGGGCAAGGGCAGCTACGTCCGCTCGACCGGCGTCGCGGACACCGTCACCGGCGAGCCGATGCGGGAGGACCTGCACATCCGGATCGGCAGCGAGACCAAGACCTTCACCGTCACGGCGCTGCTGGAACTGGTCGACGAGCACCGGGTCCGCCTGGACGACCCGATCGGCAAGTACGTCAAGGGGGTACCGAACGGCCGTCACATCACCCTGCGCCACCTCGCCGAGATGCGCAGCGGACTCTTCTCGTACACCGAGGACCCGGACTTCGTGCAGGCGCTGCTGAGCGACCCGTACCGCTCGTTCACCCCGCCGGAGCTGCTCAAGTACGCCTTCCAGCACGCGAACACGGCCGATCCGGGCGAGGTCTTCTTCTACTGCAACACCAACACCGTGCTGCTCGGCCTGGTGATCGAGAAGGTCACCGGCAGGCCGCTCGCCGACGTCGTCACCGAGCGGGTGATCCGCCCGGCCGGCCTGCACCACACCCTGTTCCCGCGGGGCAACGAGTTCCCCGAACCGCACGCGCACGGCTACACGAACCAGACGCTGAGCGGCGAGATCGAGGACTCCACCTACTGGAACCCCAGTTGGGCCTGGGCGGCCGGCGCGATGATCTCCGACATGCGCGACCTGCGCCGCTGGGCCGAGGTCGTCGCCGACGGCACCCTGCTCAGCCCCGAGACCCAGCGCCAGCGGACCAGGTTCCTGTCCGTGGGCATCCCCGGCACGGGCTACGGCCTGGGCCTGCTCAACTCCGGCGGCTGGATCGGCCACAACGGCTCCCTGCCGGGCTACGAGAACGTGACGGTCCATCTGCCTTCGAAGGACGCCACGTTGGTCGTCGTCCTCAACACCGACGTCCTGGTCGACGGCGTGGAGCCGTCCTCCCTGTTCGCCCGCGCCATCACCGAGATCGTGACCCCGGACAACGTCTACGACCGCCCGGTCCAGGCCCGCTAGGCCGGGCCCGCGGGAGAAGCCCCCGCCGCACCGCCCCCACCCGTGCGGTGGGGCGGTCGGGGGTTGCGGCAGGGTCCTCAGGACATGCGTCACAGCCCCCAGGACATGACCAGTCGGCCCGTGTGTACTAGAGTTATCTCGACATCGAGATATCTGCCGAGGCGCACCGCAGCCGCGCACCCCGGTAAGGGTTACCTAACTTAGCCTTACCTTAGCGGATCGCCAAGAGGGCGTGGCGGCAGGATGCGGTGGTACGCGCACATAAATGAAGGAGACTGTCGTGTCGGCGAACAGCTTCGACGCCCGCAGCACGCTCAGCGTGGGCGACGAGTCGTACGAGATCTTCCGGCTGGACAAGGTCGAGGGCTCCGCGCGCCTTCCCTACAGCCTGAAGGTGCTGCTGGAGAACCTCCTCCGCACCGAGGACGGCGCGAACATCACCGCCGACCACATCCGCGCCCTCGGCGGCTGGGACTCGGACGCCCAGCCGTCGCAGGAGATCCAGTTCACGCCGGCGCGCGTGATCATGCAGGACTTCACGGGCGTACCCTGCGTCGTCGACCTCGCCACCATGCGCGAGGCCGTCAAGGAGCTGGGCGGCGACGCGGCGAAGGTCAACCCGCTCTCCCCGGCCGAGCTGGTCATCGACCACTCCGTCATCGCCGACCGGTTCGGCACCGCGGAGGCCTTCGGGCAGAACGTGGAGCTGGAGTACGGCCGCAACAAGGAGCGCTACCAGTTCCTGCGCTGGGGCCAGACCGCCTTCGACGACTTCAAGGTCGTCCCGCCGGGCACCGGCATCGTGCACCAGGTCAACATCGAGCACCTGGCCCGCACGGTCATGGTCCGCAACGGCCAGGCGTACCCCGACACGCTCGTCGGCACCGACTCGCACACGACCATGGTCAACGGCCTGGGCGTGCTCGGCTGGGGCGTCGGCGGCATCGAGGCCGAGGCCGCGATGCTCGGCCAGCCCGTCTCGATGCTCATCCCGCGCGTCGTCGGCTTCAAGCTGACCGGCGAGCTCACCCCCGGCACCACCGCCACCGACCTCGTGCTCACCATCACGGAGATGCTCCGCAAGCACGGCGTGGTCGGCAAGTTCGTCGAGTTCTACGGCGAGGGCGTCGCCGCCACCTCCCTCGCGAACCGCGCCACCATCGGCAACATGTCGCCGGAGTTCGGCTCCACCGCGGCGATCTTCCCGATCGACGGCGAGACCATCAAGTACCTGAAGCTGACGGGCCGCGACGCCCAGCAGCTCGCGCTCGTCGAGGCGTACGCCAAGGAGCAGGGCCTCTGGCTCGACCCGGCCGCCGAGCCCGACTTCTCCGAGAAGCTGGAGCTGGACCTCTCCACGGTCGTCCCCTCCATCGCCGGACCGAAGCGCCCGCAGGACCGCATCGTCCTGGCGAACGCCGCCGAGCAGTTCAAGAGCGACGTGCGCAACTACGTCGCCGACGACGACGAGGCGGGCAAGGAGTCCTTCCCGGCCTCCGACTCCCCGGCGTCCTCCAACGGCGTCCCGTCGAACCCGGTCACGGTGACCGCCCCCGACGGCTCCACCTACGAGCTCGACCACGGCGCGGTGACGGTCGCGGCCATCACCTCCTGCACCAACACCTCGAACCCGTACGTGATGGTCGCCGCCGCGCTCGTCGCGAAGAAGGCCGTCGAGAAGGGCCTGACCCGCAAGCCGTGGGTCAAGACCACCCTCGCCCCGGGCTCCAAGGTCGTCACCGACTACTTCGACAAGGCGGGGCTCACCCCCTACCTCGACAAGGTCGGCTTCAACCTCGTCGGCTACGGCTGCACCACCTGCATCGGCAACTCCGGCCCGCTGCCGGAGGAGGTCTCCAAGGCCGTCAACGACCATGACCTGGCCGTCACTTCGGTGCTCTCCGGCAACCGCAACTTCGAGGGCCGGATCAACCCCGACGTCAAGATGAACTACCTGGCCTCCCCGCCGCTGGTCGTCGCGTACGCCCTCGCGGGCTCCATGAAGGTGGACATCACCCGCGACGCCCTCGGCACCGACCAGGAGGGCAAGCCGGTCTTCCTCCAGGACATCTGGCCCACCGAGGCCGAGGTCAACGACGTCGTCGCGAACGCGATCGGCGAGGACATGTTCAACAAGTCCTACGCCGACGTCTTCGCCGGTGACGCCCAGTGGCAGGCGCTGTCGATCCCGACCGGCAACACCTTCGAGTGGGACCCGCAGTCCACCTACGTGCGCAAGCCCCCGTACTTCGAGGGCATGACGATGGAGACGACCCCGGTCGAGGACATCGCCGGCGCCCGGGTGCTCGCCAAGCTCGGCGACTCGGTCACCACCGACCACATCTCCCCGGCGGGCGCCATCAAGGCGGACACCCCGGCCGGCCAGTACCTCACGGGCCACGGTGTCGAGCGCCGCGACTTCAACAGCTACGGCTCGCGCCGCGGCAACCACGAGGTCATGATCCGCGGCACGTTCGCCAACATCCGCCTGCGCAACCAGATCGCGCCGGGCACCGAGGGCGGCTACACCCGCGACTTCACCCAGGCCGACGGCCCGGTGGGCTTCATCTACGACGCCTCGCAGAACTACCAGGCGGCCGGCATCCCGCTGGTCATCCTGGGCGGCAAGGAGTACGGCTCCGGCTCGTCCCGCGACTGGGCGGCCAAGGGCACGGCCCTCCTCGGAGTCAAGGCCGTCATCACCGAGTCGTACGAGCGCATCCACCGCTCGAACCTCATCGGCATGGGCGTTCTGCCGCTCCAGTTCCCGGCCGGCCAGACGGCCGACTCGCTGGGCCTGACCGGCGAGGAGACCTTCTCCATCACGGGCGTCACCGAACTGAACAACGGCACGACCCCGAGCACGGTCAAGGTCACCACCGACACCGGCGTGGAGTTCGACGCGGTGGTCCGCATCGACACCCCCGGCGAGGCCGACTACTACCGCAACGGCGGCATCATGCAGTACGTCCTGCGGAACCTGATCCGCAACTGACGTCACGGCACCCGCGTCCCGGCCGTCGCCCCCTTCGGGGCGGCGGCCGGTTCCGTTGGCGTGTGCGGTGAGGGTGGTGTGTGCGGTGAGGGTGGTGCGGTGGTGCGGGTGGTGCGTGGCTTGTACGACACCTGTGGTGCGACAACGTTGTCGATTGGTGTGTACATGACTCTATCGCCGTAACGGACAACGATGTCAACCAAGTTGAGGCAAGCTCCCGCGTCCGGGTGACACCGCGGCGTGCCGCCGGATTCGGGGGCGGTCTTCCGTGGTACCGCTGGCGCACGCTACTGTCCCTGCGGCTTGTGCGACCTGTGGTGCGCGACCCGTCCGAAGGAGGAGGGGCCGCGTGAAGCGATTCCGCCCCGTTTCCCTGCTGTTGGCCGCCGTGCTGGCGGCCGCCGGCGCCACCCCAGCCCTGGCGGCTCCCCCCGGAGCGCCACCGGAACTCGTCAAGGACCCGACCGCCTACGTCGATCCGCTCATCGGCACCGCCAACGCCGGCAACGTCTTCCCCGGCGCCGTGGCCCCGTCCGGCATGCTCTCCTTCAGCCCCGAGAACACCCGCGGCGACGCCACCCGCACCGCCGCGCCCGGCGGCTACCACCACGATGCCACCCGTATCCGCGGCTTCAGCCTCACCCACATGTCCGGCACGGGCTGCGCGGGCGGCAGCGGCGACATCCCGTTCTTCCCGTACGCCGGCGAGGTCGACTCCTCCCCGGCGAGCGACACCAGGGACGCCGTCTACGCCTCCGACTTCTCGCACACCGACGAGAGCGCCGAGCCCGGCCGCTACCGGGTCGGCCTCGCCTCCGGCGTCACCGCCGACCTGACGGCCACCGCCCGCACCGGCTCGGCCCGCTTCACCTACCCCGCGGACAAGCCGGCCTCCTTGCTCATCCGTACCGCCAACTCCGAGGTCGGGTCCACGGACTCGCAGATCGAGATCGACCCGGCGACCCGGACCGTCTCCGGCTCGGTGACCTCCGGAAACTTCTGCGGTTACCTCGACCCCGAGGGCCAACGGGCCTACTACACCCTGCACTTCACCGCCCGCTTCGACCGCGCCTTCAAGGCCACCGGCACCTGGCAGGACGGCACGCTCAGCCCCGGCTCGACCTCGGCGAGCGGCGGCACCGGCGGCTTCGCCAACGGCGGCCGGCCGGTCGCGGGCAAGGGCGCGGGCGGCTACGTCGAGTTCGAGCCCGGCGATGGACCGGTCAACGTGAAGGTCGGCATCTCCTACGTCGACCGGGCGGGCGCCGAGGCCAACCTCAGGGCCGAGAACCCGCCCGGCCGCTCCTTCGAGTCCGTCCGGGACGCGGTCCACCGCGCCTGGCGCGACCGGCTGGACGCCGTACGGGTCGGCGGCGGCACCGACGACGAGCGCACCACCTTCTACACCGCGCTCTACCACGCCCTCCTGCACCCCAACGTCATCAGCGACACCGACCGCAGATACCGCGGCCCCGACGACAAGGTGCACAGGGTCGCGCGCGGCCACGGCGCCCAGTACGGCACCTTCTCCGGCTGGGACGTCTACCGCTCCCAGGTCCAGCTGCTGACCCTGCTCAGCCCGGACACCGGCTCGGACATCGCACAGTCCCTGTACGAGACCGCACGGCAGAACGGCGGCGTCTGGGACCGCTGGCTCCAGGGCGCGTCCGGCACCCACGTCATGAACGGTGACCCGTCACCCATCGCGCTCGCCGGCATCCGCGCCTTCGGCGGCACCGACTTCGATCTGCGGGGCGCGCTCGACTCGCTGGTGCGGGCGGCGACCGTACCCACCGAGCAGGACCTGTCGTCCGCGGGCAAGCCGGTGCTGTCGGTGGGTCAGCGGCCCTCGCTCGACAAGTACCTGGACCACCACTACATGCCGTCCGTGTCCAACGCCTGGGGCGGCGCCGCCGAGACCCTGGAGATGTCCGGCGCGGACTTCGCGATCGCCCAACTCGCGGGCGCGGCAGGGCAGAAGAAGACCGCGGCGACCTTCACCGACCGCTCCCAGTGGTGGCAGAACAACTTCAACCTGGCCGCCGACCCGACCGGCGGCCACATCGCCAACCGCAAGGCCGACGGCAGCTGGGTCACCGGCTTCACCCCGGACACCGGCAACGGCTTCGTCGAGGGTACGGCCGCCCAGTACACGTGGATGGTGCAGCACAACCCGGCCGGGCTGTTCGCCGCGATGGGCGGCACCGGGCAGGCACAGCGGCGGCTCGACGACTTCTTCCACAACGCCGACGGCAGCTGGGCCCTGACCCGCAGCGGCGGCGCCAAGGCCGAGATGGACAACGAGCCGTCCATCAACGTGCCGTACCTGTACTCCTACGCCGGCGCCCCGCACAAGACCCAGGAGACGGTCCGGGCGACCATGGACGAGCTGTGGTCGACGGAGCCGGGCGGTATCCCGGGCAACGACGACCTCGGGCAGATGTCGTCCTGGTACGTGTTCTCCGCCCTCGGCATGTACCCGCAGGTGCCCTCGCGCGCCGAACTCGTCCTCGCCTCCCCGCTGTTCCCGCGCGTCGAGATCGACCGCCCCGACGGCAACGACATCTCGATCCGCGCCGCCGGAGCCGACGCCGGCGCCCCGTACGTCCGGTCGCTGAAGGTCAACGGCCGGGCGAGCGACCGCGCCTGGCTCCCGGCGTCCTTCGTCCGTGACGGCGGCCGGCTCGACTACACCCTGTCGAGCACCCCGGACCCGGACTGGGGCACCGCCCAGGCGCCCCCGTCCTTCCGCGAGGGCGAGCAGCCCTACCAGATCGGCGTCGGCCCCACCACGGCCCGTCTCGCCCCCGGCGACAGCACCAAGGTCGGCATCCGGGCCCTGTCCCTGAACGGCGGCACCGGCCCCGAGGTCCGCTTCCGCGTCCAGACCCCCGCCGGCGTCACCGCCGCCCCCGCCGAGGGCACGGTCACCGACGGCTCCCAGGAGATCACCCTCACCGCCTCCGGCACCACCGCACAGGGCTTCTACGACGTCGGGGTCACGGTGACCTCCGGCTCCACGTCCTACGAGCAGCCGGTCGCCCTCACGGTCGCCGCGCCCGGCAGTCTGCTCGCCGCGTACGACAACACCGGCGTCTCCGAGGACGCGGGGGACCACGACGAGGCCGACTTCGACGGCGGCGGCTGGAGCTACTCGCGGCAGGCGCTGGCCGCCGCGGGCCTCACGCCGGGCGCCGAACGGACCGTGGGCGACCTCGCGTTCAGCTGGCCCGCCTCCCCGGCGGGCCGTCCCGACAACGCCACCGCGTCGGGGCAGCGCATCGACCTCGCCGAGCCCGCGTCCGCGCTCTCGTTCGTCGGCAGCGCGGTCAACGGCAACCAGCGGGCCGAGGCCACCGTCACCTACACCGACGGCAGCACCGGCACGGTCGAACTCGCCTTCACCGACTGGACCGTCGGCGGTGGCGGCGGCACCGTCCAGTACGGCAACGAGGTCGTCGCCCGCTCCGCGTACCGCAACGTCGCGGGCGCGGACCAGGACCCGGTGGCCACGTACGTCTTCGCCACCAGGCCCTTCACCGCCCCGGAGGGCAGGACGGTGAGGAGCGTGACGCTGCCGGACAACGGCAACCTGCACGTCTTCGCCCTCGCCACCCGCTAGCACCACCGGATGACGGAAGGGCGGGCGCGGAGATCCGCGCCCGCCCTTCCTGCTGTCCAGCCCTGCCGCTGTGGCCTAGCCCAGCAACTCCACCTCGGCCAGCGTGGATTCGCCGTCGAGGACCAGCCGGTACTGCGTGTAGGAACCCGACTTGTCGACCGAGAAGGCCCGGGTCTGCCGGTCCCACGCGAAGGACTCGCCGGAGCGGTCGTCCAGGGTCCGCCAGCGGGTGCCGTCCGTGGAGCCCTGGAGCTTCCAGCCGGTCGGCGCCTTCGTACGGTCCTTCGACGACGTCAGCGTGTACTGCACGGCCCTGGTGCGCTTCTCGACCGGCAGGTCCACCGTGGTCACCGCGGCGTCCGTCGCCGAGGTGTTGTCGAAGAGCGCGCCCTCACCGGCCGACACGTCGGTGCGCGGGGTCGGCACCTCGTTGTCCTCGGTGATGGAGACCGGCGCCGCGTTCTTGCCGGTGCCCCACTTGGACGGCCTGGAGCCCATGTCGAACTCCACGACCCCGCCCTTGGCGATCAGCGAGTGCGGGATCGAAGTGGAGTTCCAGGAACGGCCGTTGATCTTCATGCCCTGCACGTAGATGTTCTTCGCGCTGTTCTTCGGGGCCTTCACCACCAGGTCGCGGCCGTTCTCCAGGTGCACGGTGGCCTTCTTGAAGAGCGGGGAGCCCACCGCGTACTCGCCACTGCCCATCACCAGCGGGTAGAAGCCGAGCGCGGAGAACAGGAACCAGGCCGACTGCTCGCCGTTGTCCTCGTCGCCGTGGTAGCCCTGGCCGATCTCGCTGCCGGTGTAGAGGCGGGAGAGCACCTCACGGACGTTCTGCTGGGTCTTGTACGGCTCACCGGCCGCGTCGTACATGTAGAGGGCGTGGTGGGCCACCTGGTTGGAGTGGCCGTACATGCCCATCCGCACGTCCCGCGCCTCGGTCATCTCGTGGATGACACCGCCGTAGGAGCCCACGAAGTCCGGCGAGGCGGTCTCCGGGGTGCCCAGGTACTCGTCGAGCTTGTCGCCGAGACCGGAGCGGCCGCCGTAGAGGTTCGCGAGGCCGCGGCTGTCCTGCGGGGCGGTGAAGGCGTAGCCCCAGCCGTTGGTCTCCGTGTAGTCGTAGCCCCACACCCGCGGGTCGTACTTCTCCGACTCGACCCGCCAGTCGCCTTCGAGGTCACGGCCCTGGAAGAACCCGGCCTTCGAGTCGAAGAGGTTGACGTAGTCCTGGGCGCGGTTGAGGAAGTACTCGGACTCCTCCTTGTACCGCTTGTCGCGGGTCTCCTTGTAGAGCGCCTCGCCCATCTTCGCGATGCCGTAGTCGTTGAGGTAGCCCTCCAGCGCCCACGACAGGCCCTCGTGCGTCTCCGTGCTGGTGTAGCCGAGGAACGGGGAGGTCTCCATGCCCTTGCGGCCCACACCGGACGCGGGGGGCACCACGGTGGCGTTCTTGACCGCCGCGTCGTACGCCGCCTTCGCGTCGAAGTCGACACCCTTGACGTACGCGTCGGCGAACGCCACGTCCGAGGAGGTGCCGGTCATCAGGTCCGCGTAGCCGGGCGAGGACCAGCGCGAGGTCCAGCCGCCGTCCTTGTACTGCTGCACGAACCCGTCGACCATCTCGCCGGCCTTGGACGGGGTGAGCAGCGAGTACGCCGGCCAGGTCGTCCGGTAGGTGTCCCAGAAGCCGTTGTTGACGTAGACCTTCCCGTCGACGATCTTCGCGCCGGTGTGGGTCGGGGTGTCGGGGTTCGGCATCGGGGAGAACGGCGAGGCGTACTTGTACGTCGAACCGACCTTCTCGAAGCCGGAGTTCGGGTACAGGTACAGCCGGTACAGGCTGGAGTACAGCGTGGTCAGCTGGTCCGGCGTGGCGCCCTCGACCTCGACGTTGCCGAGCAGCTTGTCCCACTGGCGCTGCGCCCGGTTCTTGACCGTCTCGAACGAGGTGCCGTCCGGGATCTCCTGGCGCAGGTTGTCCTTGGCCTGGTCGACGCTGATCAGCGAGGTCGCGAGCCGCAGGGTGACCTGCCGGTCCTCGCCCGCGTCGAAGCGCAGATAGCCCTTGACGCCGCTGGAGGAGCCCTCGGTGACCGGCTTGTCGAACTGGCCGTAGACGAACAGCCGGGTGGCGCCGGTCGACAGCCCGGACTTGACGTCCGAGTAGCCGGTGACGATCCCGTTCTCCTTGTCCAGGGTCAGCCCGGCCTGGTCGGTGACGTTGTCGAACAGGACGCTGGTGTCGTCACCGGGGTAGCTGAACCGCAGCGCGGCCGCGTGGTCCGTCGGCGTCATCTCCGCCTTCAGCCCGTTCTCGAACGTCACGCCGTAGTAGTACGGACGGGCCGTCTCGTTCTCGTGGCTGAACGGCAGCGCGCGGGCCGTGCGGCCGGTGTCCGGGGTGCCGGACGCGGCGGACGGCATCAGCTGGAAGGTCTGCCGGTCGCCCATCCAGGGGCTCGGCTCGTGGCTCGCGCTGAACGCCTGGATCGTCGGCAGGTTGTCCGCGTTGTTGGCGCGGGCGTAGTCGTACAGCCAGCTCAGCGAGCCCGCGTTGGTGACCGGCGTCCAGAAGTTGAAGCCGTGCGGGACGGCGGTCGCCGGGAAGTTGTTGCCGCGCGAGAACCCGCCGGAGGAGTTGGTGCCGCGGGTGGTGAGCGCGTAGTCCGACAGATGCGCCTTCGGCTTCTCCCGCTCGACCTTCTTGATCGTCACGTCGTCGAGCCAGCCGCGGAACTTCGCCGGGCCCTTGGCGGAGTCGTACGCGACGAGGATCCGGTCGATCCGCTTGCCGGCCGCGACCGAACCGATCCGCGACTCGACGTTGTTCCACTGGTTGACGTAGAGGATCTTCGAGTCGCCCTGACCGCGCGGGGTCAGCGGGAACCCGTGGCTGTCGGTGGCGCGCAGTCCGCTCAGATACGTGCCGTCCGTGAACGCCAGGTCCACCGAGACGTTGGTGGCGTCGTAGTCGAGATCGCCGTCGGCCATGGACGGGAAGACCCGGTACGACAGCTGGGTGTCCCGGGAGACGGCCACGTCGACGTCGAAGACCTTGTTGTACGAGTACGCCCGGCCGTCGGTGGTGTGCCGGCCGGCGTAGCGCAGCGCGCGGGTGCCGGTGAACCCGGCACGGGCCTTCGCGGTGGGCGAGCCGGGCGGCCCGGAGTCCACCAGCGAGAGCATGTCCTGCGGCACCGGGACCTCGCTGCCGCCCGTGGAGAACTGGACGTCGGCGAGCTGGATGATGGGGTCGCCGGCGTTCTGCGTGATCTCCAGCCGGAAGTGCCGGTACTCGGCGGCCTCGGCGAGATCGTACGACTTGGTCTGGAACCGTTCTTCGAACGTCTCGCCGGAGCGGGTGTCGAGGGTCTTCCAGTCGGTGCCGTCGGCGGAGCCCTTCAGGGTCCAGTTCCGCGGGTCGCGCCCGGCGAAGTCATTGGCCGAAGTGAGCGCGTACGTAACGATCTTTGTCGGCTTGTCCAGGTCGAACTCGACCCAGCCGGTGGTCTGGAACACCAGCCACTTGGTGCCCGGCTCGTTGTCGACCAGGTTCTCCTTGACCTCGCCGCCGCCGGTGTTCTCACCGCTCGCGCGGACGCCGGTGACATGGTCGGTGACATTGCCCGGAATGCCGGTGCTGTAGCCGCCGTCGACACCCGCGGCCCGCTTGGAGCCGTCCGCGGCGGTGTCCACGGTGTTCAGCCAGTCCGGTGCCGGATCGTCCGACTCGAACGAGGAGGCGAACTCCCGGTCCGCTGCGGCGGGGGCCTCCACCAGCGCGATCGCCGCGCCCTGTGAGCCCACGGTCATGGCGAAGGCGGCCGCGAGGACGACCGCCGTACCCCATCTGTGCCGGACCTTGTGCCGCGTTCTGTGCTGCATGCGCAAGCACCACCCTCCCTGCGCTGGACAACGTTGTCAGCATGTGTGCGCAAGGACCAGTAGTGGTGCAAGTGGTCAGCGGTGTCAAGGGTGTTGGCTGCGGCATTCGGGGACAATGTCGCGGATATTTCACTCACCGCGTACACAGCCCGCCCATATTTCCGCGAGGTCTCAACTCGGAAAAGACCCATGGTCAACCTTGCATTCGATCTTGCTCAGCCGACGGGAAGTGGACTATACCTGTCGGCGATCGAGGCAGTTAACGTGCTGGAAAACGCGGCATGTCACGCACTGTTCCGTGCGTCCCGTAGGAACCTAGTACCACTCGAATCGACCGTAGGACCGACTTGACCGTCGGACCGACCCGCACATCCTGCACGACCCAGCTTGACCCGACCGCGGTGCCGGGGAGGATCCGGTTCACCGCCTGAGTCCTGGAGAAGGCGAGGACTTGAGCATGGGATCCACTTCCGCCGAGAACAACGGTACCGGCGTCGGCCGCCGCGATCTGATCAGGCGATCGGCCGCACTCGGCCTGATCTCCGTCCCCACCATGAGCTTTCTGTCGGCCTGTGCCAGCGGGGGCGGGGGCGACGAGGACAAGCCCGAGGCGGGCGAGAAGTCCGCGAAGAACCCCCTGGCGGTCAACGACACCGCGCAGATGGAATTCGTGCTGTTCGACGGCGGCTTCGGCAAGGAGTACGCCGAGGACGCCGTGAAGATCTACGAGAAGAACTTCCCCGACGCGACGGTGAAGTTCTCCGCCACCCAGAAGATCCAGTCCACCCTCCAGCCCCGCTTCAACCAGGGCAGCCCGCCGGACCTCATCGACAACTCCGGCGCCGAGCAGATGGACATGGGCGTCCTCGTCGGCAAGGACCAGCTCGCCGACCTCACCCCGCTCCTCGACGCCCCGTCCTACGACGACCCGGACAAGAAGGTCCGCGACACACTGCGCCCCGGCATCGTGGAGATGGGCCAGTTCGACGGCCAGCCGGTCTGGATCATGTACTACGCCTACACGGTGTACGGCGTCTGGTACTCGCAGAAGGCCCTGGAGTCGCTCGACGAGGAGTACCCCGAGACCTGGGACCAGATGCTCGCGGTCTGCGAGAAGGCCAAGAAGCAGGGCATGGCGGGCTGGACGTACGCGGGCAAGTACCCGTACTACCTGCCCTTCTCGCTCTACCCGATGATCGGCAAGGTCGGCGGTGTCGAGGTCCTCGACGCCATCGACAACCTGGAGCCGAACGCCTGGAAGCACCCGGCGGTCAAGGCCTGCTTCGAGGCCTACTACGAGCTCTACAAGAAGGGGTACGTCCTCAAGGGCACACCCGGCCTCGACCACATCCAGTCGCAGACCGCGTGGGCCGAGGGCAAGGCGCTGTTCATCCCGAACGGCTCCTGGGTGGAGAACGAGTCGGCGAACGTCATCCCCTCCGACTTCAACCTCGCCGTCTCCGCGCCGACCGGCCTCGACAGTTCCGACAAGCTGCCGTTCGGCACCATCTGGGCCTCCGGCGGTGAGCCGTTCATCGTGCCGGCCAAGGCGAAGAACCCGGCGGGCGGCATGGAGCAGCTGCGCGTCATGCTCAGCGAGGCGTCCTCGAAGAACTTCACCAGCAAGGTGAAGTCCCTGACCGCGTACAACGGCGGCACCGACGGCATCACCCTGACCCCCGGCCTCAAGTCCGGTGTCGCGGCGCTGGACCTGGCCGGCGACAACGTGGTGAACCCGCGGCTCCAGGACTGGTACGTGCAGTTGCAGAAGGAGCAGATCGGCGTCGGCGGCCTCGGCGAGATGATGGCCGGACGGCTGACACCGGCGGAGGCGATCAAGAAGATCCAGACCTTCGCCGACAACGCGGCCAAGGACGACTCGATCAAGCACTACAAGCACCAGTAGTCACAGGTGAGGATCCGTCACCAGCGGCGGCACCCGCGCACAGATCGGGGTCGGTAGCAATGCAGCACGGCAAGTACCGGTTCATTGTGGGGTTCCTCGCGGTTCCCCTGGGGCTGTACTCCCTCTTTGTCGTCTGGCCGTTCATCCAGTCCATCTACTACTCGTTCACGGACTGGACCGGCCTGAGTCCCGACTTCAAGATGGTCGGCTTCGACAATTACGAAAGAATGCTGGACGACGACATCTTCTGGAAGTCGTTGCAGCACAGCCTGTGGTTCGCGCTGCTCGTGCCGCTGGTGACGATCGGTCTGGCGCTGTTCTTCGCCTTCATGATCAACGTGGGCGGACGGAAGCGTAAGGGAGGTCCCGCGGTCACCGGTGTCCGCGGGTCCTCCTTCTACAAGATCGTCTACTTCTTCCCGCAGGTGCTGTCGATCGCGATCGTCGCCCTGTTGTTCGCTTTCGCGTACAACCCCGACAGCGGCGCGATCAACTCGCTGCTGCGCGGGATCGGCCTCGACAGCATCCAGCCGCTCTGGCTCGGCGACCCCAACATCGCGCTGTGGGCCGTCATGGCGGTGCTGGTGTGGTCCACGGTCGGCTTCTTCGTGGTCCTGTTCTCCGCGGGCATGGCCTCGATCCCGGCCGATCTCTACGAGGCCGCCCTGCTGGACGGGGCGGGCCGGGCCGCCACCTTCTTCCGGATCACGCTGCCCCTGCTGTGGGACACCGTGCAGTCCGGCTGGGTCTACATGGGCATCCTCGCCCTGGGCGCCGAGTCGTTCGCGGTCGTACAGATCATGACGACCGGACCGGGCGGTCCCGACTACTCGACCACCGTCATGGTCCTGTACGTCTACCAGAAGGCGTTCCGGGACGGGCAGGCCGCCTACGCCACCACCATCGGAGTGGCCCTGCTCGTCGTCACCCTGATCTTCGCCGCCGTCGTGATGCGACTGGGCCGGCGCGAGCGGCTGGAGTACTGACCGGATGAAGACGACCGAGACCCCGGCTCCGGGCCCCACCGACTCCGGAGCCCCCGTCACCAAGACCGACGGCCCGGCGCGCCCGCCCCGGAAGGAGAGGAAGCAGGGCGGCGTCCTCAACGTCTTCTCCCACGGTGTGCTGGTCATCTGGGCCGTGATGGTGGTCATGCCCCTGCTGTGGGCGGTGATGACGTCCTTCAAGGACGACCGATCCATCTTCAGCTCGCCCTGGTCGCTGCCGGACAGGCTGCATTTCGAGAACTGGTCGCGGGCCTGGACCGAGGCCAATATGAGCGACTACTTCCTGAACACCATTCTGGTGGTCGGCGGCTCACTCATCGGCACCCTGCTGCTCGGCTCGATGGCGGCCTATGTCCTCGCCCGTTTCGAATTCCCGGGCAACCGGTTCATCTACTACCTGTTCATCGGCGGCATGAGTTTTCCGATCATGCTGGCGCTCGTCCCGTTGTTCTACGTGGTGAACAACATGGGGCTGCTCAACACCATTCACGGACTGATCCTGGTCTACATCGCGTATTCGCTGCCGTTCACGGTGTTCTTCCTGACGGCCTTCTTCCGCACCCTGCCGACCTCGGTGGCGGAGGCGGCCTTCGTGGACGGCGCCTCGCACGCCCGGACGTTCTTCCAGATCATGACCCCGATGGCCAAGCCGGGCCTGATCAGCGTGGGTATCTTCAACTTCCTGGGCCAGTGGAACCAGTACATGCTGCCCACGGTGCTCAACACCGATCCCGACAAGCGCGTGCTCACCCAGGGCCTGGTCCAGCTGGCCGTCAGCCAGGGCTACAAGGGCGACTGGTCCGGCCTCTTCGCCGGCCTGGTGATGGCGATGCTGCCGGTGCTCGCCGCCTACATCATCTTCCAGCGACAGGTCGTCCAGGGACTCACCGCGGGGGCCTTGAAGTAACGCTCCGCGACCGGACGAGTGCACGCCGCTTCCCGCCCTGGGCAGCGGCGTGCGAGCTGTGCCGGACACCGGGATCGAGTTCAACCTCTTGACGGGAGGCGACCCGAACAGCTCAGCTTAGAGTTCACTAGTTGGACATAGACGGGGCCTCACCGATGCGGTCCCGCGCGCAGGAGGTCGTCGTGGAGACTCCGGGGTCGCAGTCGTCGCTGCACCGAGCCAACCTGGAGCGGGTCGTGCGCGCAGTGCGCCTCGCGGGATCGCTCACTCAGGCGGAGATCGCGAGGACGACCGGACTGTCGGCAGCCACGGTCTCCAACATCGTCCGGGAACTCAAGGACGGCGGAACCGTCGAGGTCACCCCGACCTCGGCCGGCGGCCGCAGGGCCCGCAGCGTGTCGCTCAGCGGCGACGCCGGCATTGTCATCGGGGTCGACTTCGGGCACACGCATCTGCGGGTGGCGGTCGGCAACCTCGCCCACCAGGTGCTCGCCGAGGAGGCCGAGCCGCTGGACGTGGACGCCTCCGCCGCACAGGGCTTCGACGCGGCGGAAGAGCTGGTCAACCGCCTGATCGCGGCGACCGGGGTGGACCGTACCAAGATCGCCGGAGTGGGGCTCGGGGTACCCGGGCCGATCGACGTGGAGTCCGGCACCCTCGGCTCCACCGCGATCCTGCCGGGCTGGACCGGCACCAAGCCCGCCGAGGAGTTGCGGGGGCGGCTCGGCGTGCCGGTGCACGTGGACAACGACGCCAATCTGGGCGCGCTCGGCGAGCTGGTCTGGGGCAGCGGCAAGGGCGTGCGGGACCTGGCGTACATCAAGGTCTCCAGCGGTGTGGGCGCCGGTCTGGTCATCGAGGGGAAGATTTACCGGGGTCCCGGGGGGACCGCAGGTGAAATCGGACATATTACACTTGATGAATCCGGCCCGGTCTGCCGCTGCGGCAACCGCGGCTGCCTGGAGACCTTCGCGGCGGCCCGCTACGTGCTTCCGCTCCTTCAGCCCAGCTACGGCACCGATCTGACCATGGAGAGCGTGGTCCGTCTGGCCAGGGACGGAGATCCGGGCTGCCGTCGGGTGATCGCCGACGTCGGCCGACACATCGGCAGTGGAGTGGCGAATCTCTGCAACCTGCTGAACCCGAGCCGAGTGGTCCTGGGCGGTGATCTCGCCGAGGCCGGTGAGCTGGTGCTCGGGCCGATCCGGGAGTCTGTCGGCCGCTACGCTATCCCCAGTGCCGCGCGCCAACTGTCCGTTCTCCCCGGGGCACTTGGGGGTCGCGCGGAAGTGCTCGGAGCGCTTGCTCTCGCCCTCAGCGAGATGGGTGATTCGACCCTTTTGGACGGCACGATGCCGGTCGTCGCGCCTGCCTTCACTTAGAGAACGGATGGCACCGTTGCCAACCCGTTAAGGATTTACTTCTTGACGTCGCACGTGTGGCCGAGTTGACTTCCAGCCACCTCGGCCGCAACGACGCGGCCTCGTCAGGGAGGTTTCTGAAGTGAACACGCGTATGCGTCGTGCCGCCGTAGCCATTGCAGCAGGTGCGATGGCCGTCTCGCTCGCCGCTTGTGGCAGTGCCGAGGAAGCGGGCGGGGACAGCGACTCCAGCTCGCCGGCCGCCAAGGGCGACAACATCAAGGTCGGCCTCCTCCTTCCGGAGAACAAGACCGCCCGCTACGAGAAGTTCGACCGGCCCCTGATCGAGAAGAAGATCAAGGAGCTGACGAACAACAAGGCGGAGATCCAGTACAACAACGCCCGCCAGGACGCCAACCTCCAGGCCCAGCAGGTCGACACCATGATCACCAACAAGGTGGACGTGCTGATCCTGGACGCCGTGGACGCCAAGGCGATCCAGAACTCCGTGCAGAAGGCCAAGGACGCCGGCATCGACGTCGTCGCCTACGACCGTCTTGCCGAGGGCCCGATCAGCGCCTACACCTCCTTCGACAACGAAGAGGTCGGCCGCGTACAGGGCGAGGCCCTGCTCCAGGCCCTGGGCGACAAGGCCGCGGACAGCCAGATCGTCATGATGAACGGCTCGGTCACCGACCCGAACGCCGCCCTGTTCAAGAAGGGCGCGCACTCCGTCCTCGACGGCAAGGTCAAGATCGGTCGCGAGTTCGACACCAAGGAATGGTCGCCGGACAACGCCAACGCCAACATGGAAGCGGCGATCACCGCGCTCGGCAAGGACAAGATCCAGGGCGTCTACTCCGCCAACGACGGCATGGCGGGCGGCATCATCACCGCCCTGAAGGCCGCCGGCATCGACGACATCCCGGTCACCGGCCAGGACGCCGAGCTCGCCGCCGTGCAGCGCATCATCACCGACGAGCAGTACATGAGCGTCTACAAGTCCTACCCGCAGGAGGCCGAGGTCGCCGCCGAGATGGCGGTCGCCCTGGCCAAGGGTGAGGACCTGGGCGCGATCGCCAAGGACAAGGTCTCCAGCGGCAGCGCCAACGACGTGCCGTCGGTCCTCGTCCCGGTCGTCTCGCTGACCAAGGAGAACGTCAACGACACGGTCATCAAGGACGGCATCTACACCGCCGCCGAGATCTGCACGGGCAACTACAAGTCCGCCTGCGACACCCTCGGCATCAAGTAACACCACGAGTCACGGTTGCGCGCGTCGCTTTCCTTGTACGGGAATTCGTCCTTGAATTCCCGTACGGGTCCGCCGCAACCGGAAAACCCCTCCGGCGCCCCGTGTCCACAGCCCCGCAAAGCTAGTGCGGGGCGCCGGACGGACCACCATGTTTATGTTTGTCCCCCCAGTCTTTGCACAACCTTCCGCCGGGTCAGGCGGCGAAGGAGATGGTTCACGTGTCCGCTACGCCCGTGCTGGCGTTGCGCGGGGTCTCCAAGCGGTTCGGTGCCGTCCAGGCGCTCACCGACGTAGAGCTTGAGGTCCACGCCGGTGAAGTGGTCGCCCTGGTGGGCGACAACGGCGCCGGAAAGTCCACGCTGGTCAAGACGATCGCCGGCGTGCACCCCATCGATGAGGGCGTCATCGAATGGGACGGCCAGGCCGTCTCGATCAACCGGCCGCACGACGCCCAGAACCTGGGCATCGCGACCGTCTACCAGGACCTCGCGCTGTGCGACAACATCGACGTCGTCGGCAACCTCTTCCTCGGCAGTGAGCTGCGGAAGTGGGGCGTCCTGGACGAGGTAGAGATGGAGCGCCGCTCGCGCGAGCTGCTCCAGACGCTGTCGATCCGCATCCCCAGCGTCCGGATCCCGATCGCCTCGCTCTCCGGCGGTCAGCGCCAGACGGTGGCCATCGCCCGGTCCATGCTCGGCGAGCCCAAGCTGGTCATCCTCGACGAGCCCACCGCGGCCCTCGGTGTCGAGCAGACCGCACAGGTGCTCGACCTCGTGGAGCGGCTGCGTGAGCGCGGTCTCGCCGTGATGCTCATCAGCCACAACATGGCCGACGTCAAGGCCGTCGCCGACAAGGTGGCGGTGCTGCGCCTGGGCCGCAACAACGGCGTCTTCGAGGTCAAGACGACCTCGCAGGAGGAGATCATCTCCGCCATCACCGGCGCCACCGACAACGCCGTGACCCGCCGTGCGGCGCGCGGGAACGGGGAGGTTTCCCAGTGAGCATCGACAAGACCTCCTCGTCGGCCGCGGACTCCACGGCCGTGGAGAACCCCGAGGCCGCGGCCGCCGCGGTCACCGCGGTCGACCCCCGGCTGCTGGTCCGCGAGCAGGGCCTCACCGGCTACCTCGGCGAGTTCAAGCGCAAGCTGCGCGCCGGTGAGCTGGGCTCCCTGCCGGTCATCGTCGGCCTCATCGTCATCTGCATCGTCTTCCAGACGCTGAACTCGCAGTTCCTGTCCGCGCAGAACATCAGTGACATCACCGTCACCATGGTCGGCACGGGCATGATCTCCGTCGGCATCGTGTTCGTGCTGCTGCTCGGCGAGATCGACCTGTCCGTCGGCTCGGTCAGCGGCGCCTCCAGCGCCATCGCGGCCGTCCTCGCCGTCAACCAGGGCTGGCCCGAGTGGGCCGCGGTGCTCTTCGCCGTCGCCGCCGGTGCGGCCATCGGCGCGGCGCACGGCTTCTTCTTCGCCGTGCTCGGCGCCCCCGCCTTCGCCGTCACCCTGGCCGGCCTGCTGTTCTGGCTCGGCTTTATGCTCCAGACGCTGGGCGAGAACGGCACGATCAACCTCGACAGCGACGGCCTCATCGGCAAGCTGACGACGTACTTCTTCACGGACGTGGCCGCCGCGTACGCCCTCGCGGCCGTACTCACCGGCGTCTTCTTCCTGACGTCGTTCCTCGGCAACCGGCGCCGCGAGGCGGCGGGTGTGCCGTCCCGGCCGCTGAGCGACACACTGCTGCGTACGGGTCTGCTGGCGGTGATCTCCTTCGCCGCGGCCATCATGTACAACCAGTACAAGGGCCTGCCGCTCGCCACGGTGATCTTCCTGGTCTTCCTGTTCGCCACCGACTTCGTGCTGCGCCGCACCACGTACGGGCGCAAGATCTTCGCGCTCGGTGGCAGTGTCGAGGCGTCCCGCCGTGCCGGTATCAACGTCACCGCGGTACGGATCTCGGTCTTCGCGATCTCGGGCGGGTTCGCCGCGATCGGCGGCCTCTTCCTGGCCTCGAAGATCGCCTCCGCCAACCAGAGTGCCGGTACCGGTGACCTGCTCATGAACGCCATCGCGGCGGCCGTGATCGGTGGTACCTCGCTGTTCGGTGGGCGTGGGCGGACGTGGAACGCGCTGCTCGGTGTGCTGGTGATCGTGTCGATCCAGTACGGGTTGCAGCTGGAGTCCATCGCGGAGCCGGTGAAGTACATGATCACCGCGGGTGTTCTGCTGACGACGGTCGTCATCGACTCCGTCACGCGTCGGACCCAGAAGACGGCGGGTCGTGCCTAGCGCGGTTGCTTGCGGGCTGCGGGCCGGTTGCGGCTGGTCGCGCCCACGCGGCGGAGCCGCAGATTGAATACGGTCCCGCGCCCCTGACGGGGCGCTCAGTGCCCGGCATCTTTCGAGGTGCCGGGCACAGTCATGTCGTAGGAACGGCATAACTTGGGTACAGCCGATCGCGTGACATATGACGCACCTCCCGGGCGCCGCCCGCAAAGGCGGAACATTAGACTCGACAAGCCCGGCAACAGCTCTACTGCAAGGAGGCACGGGTGCCGCTGCTGACCCGCATCAGGGGACCGCGCGATCTGGACCGGCTCAGCCTGGAGGAGCTGGACCAGCTGGCGGAGGAGATCCGCAGCTTCCTCGTCGCCGCCGTGTCCAAGACCGGCGGCCACCTCGGCCCCAACCTCGGCGTGGTCGAGCTGACCATCGCCCTGCACCGGGTGTTCGACTCGCCGAAGGACCGGGTGCTGTGGGACACCGGGCACCAGGCCTACGTCCACAAGCTGCTCACCGGCCGTCAGGACTTCGCCGGGCTGCGCGGCCGGGGCGGCCTCTCCGGCTACCCCTCGCGCGCCGAGTCCGAGCACGACGTCATCGAGAACAGCCACGCCTCGACCGTGCTCGGCTGGGCCGACGGCCTCGCCAAGGCCAACCAGCTGCGCAAACGCGACGACCACGTGGTCGCCGTGATCGGTGACGGCGCCCTCACCGGCGGTATGGCCTGGGAGGCGCTGAACAACATCGCCGACGGCGACCGCCCGCTGGTCATCGTCGTCAACGACAACGAGCGGTCCTACGCGCCGACCATCGGCGGCCTCGCCAACCATCTGGCGACCCTGCGGACCACCGACGGCTACGAGCGCTTCCTGACCCGCACCAAGGAGCTCCTGGAGCGCACCCCGGTCGTCGGCCGCCCGCTCTACGACACCCTGCACGGCGCCAAGAAGGGCCTGAAGGACTTCATCGCCCCGCAGGGCATGTTCGAGGACCTCGGCCTGAAGTACGTCGGCCCGATCGACGGCCACGACATGGAGGCGCTGGAGTCGGCGCTGACCCGGGCCAAGCGGTTCGGCGGCCCGGTCATCGTGCACTGCCTCACCGAGAAGGGCCGCGGCTACGAGCCGGCCGAGCAGGACGAGGCCGACCGCTTCCACGGCATCGGCCCGATCCACCCCGACACCGGGCTGCCCATCAAGGCCGCCGCCGCCAGCTGGACCTCCGTCTTCGGCGACGAGATGGTCAAGCTCGGCCGCGAGCGCGAGGACATCGTCGCCATCACCGCCGCGATGCTCCAGCCCGTCGGCCTGAAGAAGTTCGCCGAGGCCTTCCCCGAGCGGATCTACGACGTCGGCATCGCCGAGCAGCACGCCGCCGTCTCCGCGGCCGGCCTCGCCACCGGGGGAGTGCACCCCGTCTTCGCGGTGTACGCGACCTTCCTCAACCGCGCCTTCGACCAGGTCCTCATGGACGTCGCCCTGCACCGGTGCGGGGTGACGTTCGTGCTCGACCGGGCCGGCGTCACCGGCGACGACGGCGCCTCGCACAACGGCATGTGGGACATGTCGATGCTCCAGGTCGTGCCCGGCCTCAGGATCGCCGCGCCGCGCGACGCCGAGCAGTTGCGCGCCCAGCTCCGCGAGGCGGTCCAGGTCGAGGACGCGCCGACCGTGCTGCGCTACTCCAAGGGCGTGGTCGGTCCCGCCGTACCCGCCGTGGGCCGCGTCGGCGGTATGGACGTACTGCGCGAGGCCGGCACCGACACCCCGGACGTGCTGCTTGTCTCCGTCGGCGCGCTCGCGCCGATGTGCCTGGAGATCGCCAAGCTGCTCGACAAGCAGGGCATCACGACGACGGTCGTCGACCCGCGCTGGGTCAAGCCCGTCGACGAGGCGCTGGCCCCGCTCGCCGAGCGGCACCGCGTGGTCGTCACCGTCGAGGACAACTCCCGGGTCGGTGGCGTCGGTTCCGCCGTCGCCCAGGCGCTGCGGGACGCCGGAGTGGACGTACCGCTGCGCGACTTCGGCATTCCGCCGCGGTTCCTCGACCACGCCTCCCGCGCCCAGGTGATGGCGGAGATCGGGCTCACCGCGCCCGACATCTCCCGCCAGGTCACCGGACTGGTCGCCAGACTCGACGGCAAGTACGGGCGGGCCACGGCCGACGAGATCGAGGCCGCGCGCGACTGAGCCGCCCGCCGAGCCACCCGAATGGGCCGGTTCCCCTCCCCGTCAGGGGTGGTGGAACCGGCCCATTCGCGTGACATTGGTCGTGCCGGGGCATACGCAGTACACCCCCTCTCGATCATGTCGAGGACGACAAGCGTGGGAGGTACGCCCGTGAGCAGCACCCTCTTCCGGACGAAGAAGGTCGAGCAGTCCATCCTCGATACCGAGGAGCCAGAGCACGCGCTCAGGAAATCCCTGTCCGCGCTGGATCTGACCGTCTTCGGCGTCGGTGTCATCATCGGCACCGGCATCTTCGTCCTCACCGGCACCGTCGCCAAGAACAACGCCGGACCGGCGGTCGCCCTCGCCTTCGTCGTGGCCGGTGTCGTCTGCGCCCTCGCCGCGCTCTGCTACGCCGAGTTCGCCTCCACGGTCCCCGTGGCCGGCTCGGCCTACACCTTCTCGTACGCCTCGCTCGGTGAACTGCCCGCCTGGATCATCGGATGGGACCTGGTCCTGGAGTTCGCGCTCGGCACGGCGGTGGTGGCCGTCGGCTGGTCGGGGTACATCGCGTCACTGCTGGACAACGCGGGCTGGCATCTGCCGGCGGCGCTCGGCAGCCGGGACGGGGCCGACGGCTTCGGCTTCGACATCCTCGCCGCCGCGCTCGTCCTGGTGCTCACGGGGATCCTGGTGCTCGGCACCAAGCTCTCCGCTCGGGTCACCTCGCTCGTCGTCGCCATCAAGGTGACCGTCGTGCTCGTCGTGATCATCGCGGGCGCGTTCTTCATCAAGGGCGACAACTACGACCCGTTCATCCCGAAGGCGCAGCCGGTGGACGCGGGCGGGGACCTCCAGTCCCCGCTCATCCAGCTGATGTTCGGATGGGCGCCGTCCAACTTCGGCGTCATGGGCATCTTCACGGCCGCCTCCGTCGTCTTCTTCGCCTTCATCGGCTTCGACGTGGTCGCGACCGCCGCCGAGGAGACGAAGAACCCGCAGCGCGACATGCCCCGCGGCATCCTCGGCTCGCTCCTCATCTGCACGACCCTCTACGTCGCCGTGTCGATCGTCGTCACCGGCATGCAGCACTACACGGACCTGTCCATCACCGCCCCGCTCGCCGACGCGTTCAAGGCCACCGGGCATCCCTGGTTCGCGGGCTTCATCAGCTTCGGCGCCGCCGTCGGTCTGACGACGGTCTGCATGATCCTGCTGCTCGGGCAGACCCGGGTCTTCTTCGCGATGAGCCGCGACGGACTGCTGCCGACGTTCTTCTCCCACGTGCACCCGCGGTTCCGCACCCCGCACCGGCCGACCATTCTGCTCGGTGTGATCATCGCGGTCGTCGCCGGCTTCACCCCGCTCAGCGAACTCGCCGAACTGGTCAACATCGGCACGCTGTTCGCGTTCGTGGTCGTCGCGATCGGCGTGGTCATCCTGCGCCGCAGCCGCCCCGACCTGCCCCGTGCCTTCCGCACCCCCTGGGTGCCGTTCGTGCCGATCCTGTCGGTCGCCGCGTCGCTGTGGCTGATGCTGAACCTTCCCGCCGAGACCTGGCTCCGGTTCGCCGGCTGGATGCTTCTCGGCATCATCGTCTACTTCCTCTACAGCCGAACCCACAGCCGCCTGGCCACCAGCCCTGAACCAACAGCCCAGAACACCCCCGGCCCAGGCACCCAGAACTAGCCCCCACCTCCCCCCGGCCCCGGCCGCCTCCAACAAGGCGCCGGGGCCACGTCATTAGGCGACACGACAGCCGACCGGGTTCTTTCGGCTGCGGGAGTGTTGTGGTTGTTCGCGCAGTTCCCCGCGCCCCTAAACCGCAGCCGACCTCCAGGGGCGCGAACAACCCCCACCCACCCGCACCCGACCACGCACCCCCCAACTCCCTGACCTGAATTGGCCCTTACCGTACGGAACCTGGCCCGTAAGCTACCTTTGCGGCTCTTGTCACTGACCTGACCCCAACAGGATGATGGACACAGCGACCCCGACGCTCGACGCTCCACCCGACTCGACACCTGGGAGACCCCCGATGCGGAAAGTCCGTGAGACGTCAGGCCCCGGTCCGAACGCCTTAGCGGCAGCGCCCCCGCGCCCGCCCATGACCACCCGCGTCCCGGACTGCGCCGCCACCCCCCTCGACGGCCTCGCCACCGTCGACCGGCAGGCCGTGAACCGCCTGCTGCCGTCCCGGCGACTGGCCGGACCGAGCTTCAACTCCAGCATCTGACCGGCCCGGACACCGTCGGCCGATGACCGCCGGGAGACGCGCGTTCCGCCAGTTCGTCCTCAAGGTGCACAGCAGGTGCGACCTGGCCTGCGACCACTGCTACGTGTACCGGCACGCGGACCAGAGCTGGCGGCGCAGACCCCAGGTCATGGCCGACGACGTGATCACGGCGACGGTGTCCCGGATCGCCGAGCACGCCCGCGCCCACCCCGAACTGCGCCGCGTCCACGTCATCCTGCACGGCGGCGAACCCCTCCTCGCGGGCAGCGAACGGCTCGCCCGGATCGCCGCGGCACTGCGCACCGCGCTGGACGGCGTCTGCGCCCTCCACCTGCGAATGCAGACCAACGGACTGCTCCTGGACGAGGAGTTCTGCCGGATGCTGGTCCGCGAGGGGATCGCCGTGGGCATCTCCCTGGACGGCGACCGCGCCTCCCACGACCGCCACCGCGTCCGCGCCAACGGCACCGGCTCCTACGACGCGGTCGTCCGCGCCGTACGCCTCATCGGCTCCCCGCCCCACCGCGCCGCCTTCGCGGGCCTGCTGTGCACCGTCGACGCGGCGAACGACCCCGTCGCCGTCCACGACGCGCTGGCCGCCCTCGACCCGCCCCGGGTGGACTTCCTGCTGCCGCACGCCACCTGGGACCGTCCGCCGTGGCGCGACCCGGCCCGGCCCGCCACCTACGCCCACTGGCTGACCACCGTCCACGACCGCTGGGCCGCCGCCGGCCGGCCCTTCCCCGTGCGGCTGTTCGACTCCATCGAGGCCGGCCGCGACGGCGCCGAGTCCTTCACCGAGGCGCTCGGCCTCGGCAGCCCCGACCTCGTCGTCGTCGAGACCGACGGCGAGATCGAACAGGCCGACTGGCTCAAGACGGCCGCGCAGAACGCGCCGAGCACCGGCTTCCACGTACTGCGCGACTCCTTCGACGACGCGGCCGCCCACCCCGGTTTCCTCGCCCAGCGCGGCGGCACCGACGCGCTGAGCCGCACGTGCCAGGAGTGCGAGGTGGTACGGATCTGCGGCGGCGGACTGTACGGCCACCGCCACCGCGCCGCCAACGGCTTCGACAACCCGTCCGTGTACTGCGAGGACCTGTTCCGGCTGATCGGCCATGTGCTGAACGCCCCGCGCGAACAGCCCGTCGCCCGCCCGCACACCCTCACCGCGCACGGCTTCGACTCCCTCGCCGCGGGCGACGGCGACGACGAGGCGCTCGACGCCCTGCTCGACGCCGAGGCGAGCGTGCGCCGGATGCTGATGGCCGCCGTCTGCGCCGCGTACCCCGGCCCCGGGGCGAGCGCCCTGAACGAGCTGGACCGGCAGTGGCCCGCCGCCACCGCCGACACCCTGCGCCACCCCTACCTCGGCACCTGGGCGGTCCGCGCGCTCGAAGGCCGGCTGACCGCACGGGCGGTCACCGAACGGCTCGCCGAGACCGCCCTCGCCGTCGCCCTGCGCACCGGCTGCGAACTGCGCCTCGAACCCCCGCGGTGGCGCGCCCACCTGCCCGGCCTCGGCCGGCTGACCCTGCCGCCCGGCCACGGACCGCTGCTCGCCCGCGGCGGCACCCTCCTGCGCGCCACCCGGCCCGGCGGACCCGAACTGCCCGTCACCCACGCCTGGGAGCCCGTACGCCGCCTCGTCACACCGGAGTTCACGGTGCTCCTGGAGGACGGCGACCCCTACCGCGACGGCTTCGGGGCGACCCCGGCGCCCCGGCTCGACGCGGCCGAACTCGCCCTGTGGTCACGGCGGTTCACCGAGGCGGCCGAGCTGCTCCGGGACCGCGCCGGCCGGCGGCTGCCCGGCATTCGCGCCCTGCTGCGGGCGTGCACCCCGGTCCGCGGGGAAGGAGAGCTGTCAGCCGTGGCCGTCGACCCGGGCGCCTTCGGGGCGCTGGGACTCGCCCTGCCGCGCGACGCCACGGCCCTGGCCGGGCTGATCGAGGAGGGAGTGCAGCAGATGAAGTTCAACGCCCTCACGGACCTGTTCGACCTCGCCGCCAGCGCCGAGGCCGGCGAGGTGCTGCGTGCCGCCTACCTCGACCGGCTGCCGCCGGCCGCGGTCCCGTACGACGAACTCACCGCACACGGACGCCGGATGGCCGCCGTGCTGCGAGGCTGACCCTGGTGCACGGGGCGGCGTCCCTCACCGCAGATCTGCGTCGGCTCGGTGTCCGGGAGAACACGACCCTGCTCGTGCACTCCTCGCTGCGCTCCCTCGGCCCCGTCGAGGGCGGCGCGCGTACCGCCGTACGCGCCCTGCGCGCCGCCCTGGGCCGTCACGGCACCCTCGTCGTGCCCACCTTCACCGAGGGCAACTCCCTGACATCACGGACTTACGTCAGCCATACTCGGGGCCTGACGCGACATCAACTTCTGTCCTACCGTGGAAACATGGAGCCCTTCTGTGCGGCTTCCACCCCTTCCGACGGAATGGGGCGGATCGCGGAGGAGGTGCGGGTCACCGAGGGAGCCGTACGCAGCGGCCACCCGCAGGCGTCCTTCGCCGCGCTGGGCTCCGGGGCGGCCCGGACCACCCGCGGCCACGCACGGGACTGTCTGCTCGGCGAGCGCTCACCGCTCGCCCGGATGTACGAATCGGGGGCGGCCATTCTGCTGCTGGGTGTCGGCTACGAGGTCTGCTCCGCCTTCCACCTGGCCGAGTACCGGGTGCCGGGCCGGACCCTGCGCCGCTACGACTGCCGGGTGCTGACCGACACCGGTCCGCGCTGGACCTGGTTCGTCGACGTGGACCTCGACGACAGCGACTTCGGCCGGCTCGGCGGCTGGCTGGAGACGCTCACGCCGGACGGCGGCGCCCCCGTCGTCCGCGGCCGGGTCGGGGACGCCGAATGCCGGCTGCTGCCGCTGCGCTGGGCCGTCGACTCCGCCGTCGACTGGCTGACCGTCCAGCGCCCCGCGTCCCGCAAGACCTCCCCGGAGGCCGGCCGTGCATGACCAGCTCCAACGGCCCCGCCCCCGCAGCAGCGTCCAGCAGCCCTACGGCTTCCTCAGCTACGGCCGCACCCCGCACGTCCCGGCCAGCGACGGCCCCGCCGACGGCCGGCTGCTGCGCTTCCACGCCAAGCTCACCGAGGACGTCATGGCCCTCACCGACCTCGACGCGAAGATCCCCGCCGTCTATCTCGACCGGCGCATCGACCTCGGCTCCGGCTGGCAGGACGCCCTCAAGGACCATCTCGCCCGCTGCCAGGTCCTGGTGCCGGTGCTGGGCCCGCGGCTGTTCACCAGCGACTGGTGCGCCGTCGAGTGGCAGTGCTTCCAGCGCCGCCAGCAACTCCAGCGCGACCGCGGCATGTTCACCCGTAACGCCGTCGTCCCCGTGCTGTGGAACCCGCTGAAGTCCGAGGACATCCCGAGCCCCTACGCCGAGCTCCAGTACACCCACCAGGACCTCGGCCCGCACTACGCCCAGGACGGGCTGCTCGGCCTGCTCACCAGCGGCCGGCACACCACCGTCAACCGTGTGGTGTACCAGCTCGCCCGCAAGATCGTCGAGGTCGCGGTCGGGGCCCGCCTCGAACCCTGCGACCCGGCACTCTTCGACGACCTCTTCGACTCCTTGAACGGCTCGGCGGGGGAGGCCCACTGATGCGACACACCCGTTCCGGCCGGGGCGCGCGCGAGGAAGCGCCGTACTTCTTCCTCAGCTACGCCCCCGTGCAGCCACAGGGCGACCACGGCGACACGGACCGCCCGGCGGCCGACAAGAACGTGCAGGAGTTCTACGACGACCTGAGCGAGGAGGTCGTACGGATGACCGGCACCCTCACCGCCCGGACCGTCGGGCACCTCGACGACGCCGACCGCGACCGGCAGCGCACCGCACGCGCCCTGCACCGCAGCCGCAGCTTCGTCCCGCTGATCTCCCGCCGCTACTTCACCAACCCCTACTGCGGCCGCCAGTGGTACGCCTACGCGCACCGCGAGCCGCCCGGCACCGTCATCCAGGTGCTGTGGACCCCCGTACCGACCACCGCCCGCCCGGTCGTCGTCGAACCGGAACTGCCCACCCCCGAGGGCCCGGCCAAGCCCGTACGCGTCGGCTCCCGGGCGCGCGAACTCTACGAGAGCGGCGGCCTGTACGGTCTGCGCCGCGCCCCCGACCTGCGCGAGGCCTACGACCAGTGCGTCCGCAGGATCGCCCAGTGCGTGGTCAGCGCCGCCGCCAACGCCCCCGAACCGGCCCCCACCGACGCCGTCCTCGCCGACCTGGACGAACTGCCCGACGCCTTCGCCACGTCACCGCCGCACCCGCTCGGCATCGCCGTCCTCGCCCCCGACATCCACCACCTGCCACCGGACCGCCGCGACACCAAGTACGGCCCCGAGCCCTGCGACTGGCAGCCCTTCAGCGACGGCTACGGCACCTCCCTCGCCGAACGCACGGCCGAACTCGCCCGCAACCACGGCTTCGCACCCGAGATCCGCGCCTACGACGAGGCCGAACCGGTCTTCCTCGGCACCCAGGAGTCCCGCAGCCCCTGGGTCCTCATCCTCGACCCCTGGATCCTGCACGACGAACGGGCCCTGGACCGGCTGCGCGCCTTCGACGCCCGCGACCTGCCCTGGGTCACCGTGCTCACCCCGTTCGCCGACGACGACCAGACCCGCCGCGCCCAGGCCGGCCTGCGCGCCCTTCTGCACACCGCACTGCCCCGCCGGACCAGCCGCGGCCGGGCGATACAGCGCGCCGCCGCCGAGGGAATCCCCAACTCCGAGGCGTTCAACTCCCGCGTCATGGAACTGGCCGACAGCGCGGCCCAGCAGTACCTCAACCGTGTTCCGCTACGATCCTCGACCAGGTCCACGGGGCCCGCACGGCGCCCCGGCCCCGGCCGGCCCGCCGCGGACCAGGCCGAACCCCAGGGTGACCAGGAGGCCCAACCGTGACCGGCGCGCCCACCCGCCCCGAAGGCGGCAAGATCGTCACGTTCTACAGCTACAAGGGCGGCACCGGTCGCACCATGGCCCTCGCCAACACCGCCTGGATCATGGCCTCCCGGGGCAAGCGGGTGCTGGTGGTCGACTGGGACCTGGAGGCGCCCGGACTCGACCGCTTCCTGCGCCCCTTCCTGGAACCCGACGGGCTGCGCGACCGCCCCGGCGTGCTCGACCTCATCAACGACTACATGCTGCGCGTCGACGCCCTCCTCGGCGGCACCCGCCAGCCCGCCGAGGACGCCGCCCACCTCGCCACCTGGATCACCGGACAGGCCGACATCAGCAAGGCCGTCTCCCCGCTCCAGTGGCCGTTCCCCGACGAGGGCCGCCTCGACTACATCTCGGCCGGCCGCCAGGACCGCAACTACTCGTCGATCTTCAGCCAGTTCAACTGGAACCGCTTCTACGACGAGCAGTACGGCGGCCAGTTCCTCGACGCCCTGTGCGCCCAGTTCCGCCGCGGCTACGACTACGTCCTCATCGACAGCCGGACCGGCCTCAGCGACATCTCCGACATCTGCACGATCCACTTCCCCGACGTCCTGGTGAACTGCTTCACCCACAACGACCAGTCCATCGAGGGCGCCGCCGCCGTCGCCCGCCGCGTCGAGGACACCTACGGCGAGCGCCGGATCCGCATCCTCCCGGTACCCATGCGCGTCGAGGACTCCGAGGCCGACCGCCTGGAGGCGGCCCGCGCCAAGGTCCGCCTCACCTTCGACCAGCTCCTCGTGCGCACCCCGAAGGTCGACACCCGCCGCTACTGGGGCAACGTCGAGGTGCCCTACAAACCCACGTACGCCTACGAGGAGATCCTCGCGACCTTCCGCGACGAACCCGGCACCCCCGCCTCGCTCCTCGCCGCCTGCGAACGGCTCACGGACGCCATCACCGAGGGCGAGGTCACCTCGCTCGCCCCGATGACCGACGAGGACCGCCAGAACTACCTGAAGTCCGTCGTGCGCCGCCGGCCGCCGGACCCCACCCACGTCTTCCTCAGCTATGTGCCCGAGGACCAGATCTGGGCCGACTGGATCACCCGGGTGCTCGGCGACGCCGGCTTCACCGTCGGCGACGCCCGCTCCGAGGACGGCAGCGCCGCCGGCACGCCGCTGCGCGACGACACCGACAGCAAGGTCCGCGCCGCCTCCCGCACCGTCGCCGTACTGTCCGCCGCCTACCAGAAGTCCCCCCAGGCCAGGGCCGTCTGGGAGGCGGTGGCCGCCGCCGACCCGATGGGCTCGCGGCGCACCCTCGTCCCGGTCCGGGTCGGCGACGTCCGCCTCGGCCACCCGTTCTCCGACCGCACACCGATCCACCTCAACAACAAGACCGAGGTGCAGGCGAGAAACGCCCTGCTGCGCGCCCTGGACGCCCAGACCGTCCAGGGCGAACACCCGGCGGACGCCTCCGTACCCGGCCCCCGCTTCCCCGGCGCCGAGCCGCCCGTGTGGAACGTCCCCGTGCGCAACGCGGCCTTCACCGGCCGCAACGAACTCATCGAACACCTCCGCCAGCGCCTCGCCGACACCGGCACGGCCACCCTCCTGCACGGCATGGGCGGCGTCGGCAAGACCCAGCTCGCCACCGAGTACGGCTATCGCTACCGCGGCAACTACGACATCGTCTGGTGGATCGAGGCCGAGTTCGGCGACCTCGCCCTGCGCCAGTACTCCGAACTCGCCCCGCACCTCGGGGTCGAGGAGCGCGACAGCATCAGCGCCACCGCCGACGCCGTGCGCGACGCGCTGCGCCAGGGCACCAAGTACCAGCGCTGGCTGCTGATCTTCGACAACGCCACCACCCCGGAGTCCATCGAGCGGCTCCTCGTCAACAGCACCGGCGGCCACGTCCTGATCACCACCCGCAACGAGGGCTGGGCCCAGATCGGCGAACGCGTCGAGGTCGACGTCTTCACCCGCTCCGAAAGCGTCGAACACCTGCTGCACCGGGTCAACGCGATCAGCGCCGAGGACGCCCACCGGGTCGCCGAAGCCCTCGGCGACCTGCCGCTCGCCGTCGACCAGGCCTCCGCCTGGCTCAACGAGACCGCCCAGGACGCCTCCGAGTACCTCGCCCTGCTGGACTCCCAGCTCGCCTCCGCCGCCGACACCGACGCCTACCCGCTCCAGGTCGGCGCCACCTGGAACATCTCCATCCAGCAGCTGAACTCGCCCGTCGCCCGCCGGCTGCTCCAGCTGTGCGCCTTCTTCGGCGCCGACCCCATCTCCCTCGACCTGGTCAACGGCAAGGAGATGGGCGAGGTCCTGAGCGCCCTCCAGCCCGGCAGCGACGGCACCGCGCTCGTCTCCCGCGCCATCCGGCAACTGCACCGCTACGCCCTCGCCAAGGTCGACCGCAAGAGCCGCTCCATCCAGGTCCACCGGCTCGTCCAGGCCGCCGTACGGTCCTCGATGTCCGACGAGGAGCAGGAGGCCGCGCTGCGCACCGTACGCAACGTGCTCAGCGGTGCCCGCCCCTCCGAGGGCGACGTGGAGCGGCCCGAGAACTGGTCCCGCTACAACACCATCTGGCCGCACCTGAAGACCCCGTGGACCAAGTACTCCCTCGACGACCGCATCCGCCGGCTGATGACCGAGTGGCTGCGCTATCTGCGGGCCCGCGGCGAGTACACCGAGGCCCTCACCCTCGGCGAGGAACTCCTCGTCATCTGGCAGAAGGAGGCCGGACCGGGCGACCGCTGGACCCTCCACCTGCGCTTCGAGATCGCCAACCTGCTGCGGGTGCAGGGCTGGTACTCCCGGGCGCTGGAGATCGACCAGGACGTCTACGAACGGCAGCGCGAGGCCCTCGGCGACGACGACGCCCACACCCTGATGACCGCGGGCGGCCTCACCGCCGACCTGCGCGCCGTCGGCCGGGTCCAACGCGCCCTGGAGATCGACCGCGAGACCTACGAGCGCTCCGTCGACCTGCTCGGCGACGACCATCCGCGCACCCTGTTCGCCGCCAACAACCTCGCCGTGTCCATGCGCATGGCCGGCGACTGCTACGAGGCACAGGTCGTCGACAAGGAGAACTACGACTACCGCGCCCTCACCCTCGGTCCCAAGCACCCGTACACCCTGTTCTCGATGATCAACCTGGGCCGCGACCTGCGCTCCTGCGGCGAGTACGAGACCTCCGCCGAGACCCTGCGCCGCGTCTACGACACCGCCGTCGAGCTCGGTGTGGAGTCACCGCCCGCCCTGGAGGCCGCCAAGGCCCTCGCCATCACCCTGCGCCGCCTCGACCGGCTGCCGGAGGCCATCGAGCTCAGCCAGAGCGTCCTGGACAGCTGCCGGCGCCGACTCGGCGACGCGTCCCCCGAGACACTCGTCGTCCGGCTCGGCCTGGCCGGCCATCTCGCGGCGGCCGAACGCCACGAGGAGGCCTGCGGCGAGACCGCCGACCTGCTCGACCGGTTCCGCGCCGCGCTCGGCGAGACCCACCCCAACACCCTTGCCTGCGCGGTCAACCACGGCATCAACCTGCTGTCGACCGGCCGCCCCACCGACGCCCGCGCCGAGTACGTCAAGGCCCGCGCCGCGCTGCGCACCACCCTCGGCCCCGACCACCCGTTCAGCATGAACTGCCAGATGAACCTCGCCAACACCGAGGCCGCGCTGGGCGACACGGACCGTGCCGAGCGCAACTACCTCGACGCTCACCGGGAGTTGACCGACCGCCTCGGCCCCGACCACCCGACACCGCTCACCTGCCTCGGCAACCTGTCGATCATGCTGCGCGAGACCGGCCGTACGGCGGAGGCGGACCGGGCCTCCCGCGAGAGCCTCGGCGGACTCGCCGCCAAGCTCGGCGCGAAGCACTCGAAAGTGGTACGGCTACAGGGCGGTCAGCGCGTCGGACTGGAACTCGACCCGCACCCGATCTGACGTGTCCCGAGGGGCCCGTCCGGCGTCACGCCGTCGACTTGGTGGCGTCGGACCGGGTCTGCTCCCGCAGCCAGCCCAGCACCTTCGGCAGCACCGGCACGGCCGCGAAGTGCGCGGCCGACGGCTGGAGCACCACCGTGGCGCGCGGAATCCTGCGCGACAGCCAGTTGAAGTGCTCCACGGGCGAGAACGCGTCGTGCTCCCCGTGCCACAGCAGCGTGGGCACCGAGATCTCCCCGGGGTCGAAACCCCAGCCCTTGCTGAAGGCGAGCGCGTCGTCGATCCAGCCGTCGGCGCTCCCCTCGATGCCCGTACGGAAGTTCTGGTGCAGCATCGCCCGGATGCCGGCGTCCGCCACGATCTGCCGGTCCACGTCCGGCATCTCGTCGTCCAGGTCCGACAGCAGCGCCATCGGGTCGGTCCGCATCGCGTCCGCGTTGCGCACCAGCGTGCTCTGCAACTTGGTCGGATTCTCGCGGGCGTTGGTGTACTCCCGGACGTTGGACTCCGTCATCCCCTCGAACCAGTCCAGCTCCGGCGCGTCCGGCGGCGCCAGACTGACCAGCACGGCGGCGCTCGCCACCCGGTCGGCACACCGGGCCGCACACGCGAGGGCGTGCGGACCGCCGCCGGAACGGCCCACCACCGAGAAGCGGTCGAGGCCCAGCACGTCCGCGACGTCCACCACGTCGGACGCCGCGTCGACCACCGTACGGCCGGGGCTGCGGGTCGAACCGCCGTACCCGGGACGGTCGTAGGCGATGAGGTGGATGCCCAGCTGGTAGAGGACCAGCGAGCGCGGGCGCGGGCCCTGATGGCTGCCCGGGGTTCCGTGCAGCAGGAACACGGGATGACCCTGCGGATCACCCCAGGAGTCGAAAACGAGCTCCCGCCCGTCTCTGCTGCGCGCGATACGCGCCACTCCTGCCTCCCGTCCACCGGCACCAAAGGGTGCCGGAATCTTCTCAGATCGACGGGCACCTGTAGGACATCATTCGCTCAGCATCTCGCGTCCGCGGCGGCCAGTCACCGGCTCGGTGCCAGAATGTCGCAATCCTGACCGAGACACGGCCAGCATAGGTCGATTGCCGCTACACGGCCTGCGAAACGAAGGCCCACCGCCCCCGTCGGCACCGCCCTCTAACGCCGTACCGTCCGCGGGCCCGTGACCTCCGCGCCCAGCTCCGACACCCGTCGCCGCAGCTCCCGGTCGGCCGTCACCACCAGACACGGCCGGCCCGCCGCCCGCGCCACCAGCTCCACCATGTGGTCGTCACCACTGCCCGGAGCGTCCTCCACCCGCACCCCGGGCACCGATTCCACGCCACGCGCCGCGCCCTCGACCACCAGCACGATCTCCACCGGGTCCGTGCGCCCCGGCAGCCCGTCGGCCGCCAGCCGGTCGCGCAGCCGCTCGGCGGCCCCGCGCCGGTCCCGCCACCAGCCGTCGGGCACCGACCCGACCACGTTCGCGGCGTCCACGATCACCAGCAGCGGGTCACTCATACGGTCAGCGTCGCACGGGGCCGCGTCCGGAACAGCTCCGCCGCCCGATTAGAGTGGTGACGTGTCAATGGTCCGTACAGTGAACGGCGACTGGCTCATACGAGGCCGCGACGGCCGGCTCAGCGTCTATCTGCCCTCCGACGAGGCGGTCCTGTGCCGCGCGGAGAGCGTCCCGGGCGGCGCCTGGGGCCCACCGCGCCGGGTGGGCGGCGAGCAGCGGCTGCACGCGGGTTTCGCGATCGGCCGCGGAGCCAACGGCTACACCCATCTGGCGGCCTGGCGGCCCACCCGAACGGATGAGTCCGGCCTGCTGCACTCCACCCATTTCCGCCCGCTGCTCGCCCCTCTGGACTGGCTCCCGATCGGCCACCCCAACAAGCGCGGCGCCCTCACCGGACCGCCCGCGGTCACCGTCGACGCCGAGGGCCGCGCGTTCGTCTTCGTGCGCAACCGCGGCCTGGGCGTGCACACCACCAACCAGATGATGCGCGGCGGCTGGAACGCCTGGTACGACCTGCGCGGCTCCAAGGTGCACGACCAACTCACTGCGGTCACGGGCGAGTCGGGCTGCGTCGAGGTGTACGCGACCAACCCCGACGGCATCCTGCGCTGGTACCAGGAGGCGCCGGGGAAGCGGGCGGTCGCTGGGGAGCCGCTCAAGGTGTCCGTCGTACCGGGCTCGTTGAGCGCGCAGCCCACGTCGAAGGAGAGCACCACGGTGTTCTTCGCCGACCCGACCGGCATGCTCCACGCCTGGCGCGCCGGCACCGACCCGGTCCCCCTGCTCGCGGCGGCGGGCCCCGGTCCCGTGGCCACCCTGCGCTGCGAGCTCCAGGGCTTCGACTGTACTGTCCTGGCCCAGCGTTCGGCCTCGGGCCGTGTCGCGTTCGCTGCCTACCCCACGGAGAAGGAGTCGGCCGGCCTCTGGTGGACCGAGTCCGGCCCCCAACTCCCGGCAGGCAGCCGCGTCGCCCTCGCGGAGGACGCCGACGGCAGAGTCGTCGCGGCCAGCATCACCCCGGACAACACCCTGAGACTGGCCAGACAAAAACAAGAACCGGGCCTGTCCTTGGCAGCCTGGCAAGAAATCCCGTAGGAGCCCCAGGGACGCGGGGAACCGCGCACGGCTGGTGTATCAACCCGCACGCTTGACCCCGGTGGACCCCACCCACCTCAGGGGCGCGGGGAACTGTGCGACAAGCCCCCGCAACCCGCACCAGCAAACAAAGAACGCCGGCCCCCGCACAACCCACGTGCGGAGAACCGGCGTTCAACCCAGCTAGGCAGGCACGCTGGCGACGCCCGCATCCAGGAACCGCCGCCCAAGCACCCGCTCGGAAACCCCTTCACGATCCAGGTAGGGCGTAATCCCCCCAAGATGGAAAGGCCACCCGGCCCCGGTGATCAGGCACAGATCCACATCCTGCGCCTCAGCCACCACACCCTCGTCGAGCATCAGCCCGATCTCCTGCGCGACGGCGTCCAGCACACGCCCCCGTACCTGCTCCTCCGTCAGCACACTGTCCCCCTGCACGAGCAGCGCGGCGACCTCGGGATCCAGCTCCGGCTTCCCACTGTCGTACACGTAGAACCCGCGCTTACCGGCCTTCACGACGGCCGCGAGGTTCGGCGAGACCGTGAACCGCTCAGGGAACGCCCGGTTCAGCGTCTCGGACACGTGCAGCCCGATCGCGGGCCCGACCAGCTCAAGCAGCACCAGCGGCGACATCGGCAGCCCCAGCGGCTCGACCGCCTTCTCGGCGACGGCGACCGGCGTGCCCTCGTCGATGACGTTCTGGATCTCGCCCATGAAGCGCGTGAGGATACGGTTCACGACGAACGCCGGGGCGTCCTTCACCAGAACCGCCGTCTTCTTCAGCTTCTTGGCGACCGCGAACGCCGTGGCGAGCGAGGCGTCGTCGGTCTGCTCGCCGCGCACGATCTCGAGGAGCGGCAGCACGGCGACCGGGTTGAAGAAGTGGAAGCCCACGACCCGCTCGGGGTTCTTGAGCTTCGAGGCCATCTCGGTGACCGACAGGGACGACGTGTTGGTGGCGAAGATCGCGTGCGCCGGGGCGACGGCCTCGACCTCCGCGAACACCTGCTGCTTGACGCCGATCTCCTCGAACACGGCCTCGATGACGAAGTCCGCGTCCGCGAAGCCCTCGGCCTTGTCCAGGACACCGGTCACCAGCGCCTTGAGCCGGTTGGCCTTGTCCTGGTTGATCCGGCCCTTGCCGAGCAGCTTGTCGATCTCGGCGTGGACGTAGCCCACACCCTTGTCGACGCGCTCCTGGTCGATGTCGGTCAGCACGACCGGCACCTCCAGGCGGCGCAGGAACAGCAGCGCGAGCTGGGAGGCCATCAGACCGGCGCCCACGACGCCGACCTTGGTGACCGGACGCGCCAGCGACTTGTCCGGCGCACCGGCCGGCCGCTTGCCGCGCTTCTGTACGAGGTTGAACGCGTAGATCCCGGCGCGCAGTTCGCCGCCCATGATGAGGTCGGCGAGCGCCACGTCCTCGGCGTCGTAGCCCTGCTGGAGGTCGCCGTTCTTCGCGGCGGCGATGATGTCCAGCGCGCGGTACGCGGCCGGGGCCGCCCCGTGCACCTTGCCGTCGGCGATGAACCGGCCGCGCGCGACGGCCTGGTCCCAGGCCTCACCGCGGTCGACGGCCGGGCGCTCGACGGCGATGTCGCCCTTCAGCACCCGGGCCGTCCAGATCAGCGACTGCTCCAGGAAGTCCGCGCCCTCGAAGAGGGCGTCGGCGATCCCGAGGTCGAAGACCTGCTGACCCTTGAGCTGCTTGTTCTGGTTGAGGCTGTTCTCGATGATCACCGAGACGGCCCGGTCGGCGCCGATCAGGTTCGGCAGCAGCGTGCAGCCGCCCCAGCCGGGGACCAGACCGAGGAAGACCTCGGGAAGCGAGAACGCGGGCAGCGACTTGGAGACCGTGCGGTACGCGCAGTGCAGACCGACCTCGACGCCACCGCCCATCGCGGCGCCGTTGTAGTACGCGAACGTCGGGACCGCGAGGCCCGCGAGGCGCTTGAAGACCTCGTGGCCGCCCTTGCCGATGGCGAGCGCGTCCTTGTGCTCCTTGAGCAGTTCGACGCCCTTGAGGTCGGCGCCGACCGCGAAGATGAACGGCTTGCCGGTGATGCCGACACCGATGATCTCGCCGTCAGCCGCCTCCTTCTCGACCTGGTCGATGGCGGCGTCGAGGTTCGCCAGCGACTGCGGGCCGAAGGTGGTCGGCTTGGTGTGGTCGAAGCCGTTGTCCAGCGTGATCAGGGCGAACCGCCCTGCGCTGTACGGCAGTTCGAGATGGCGGACGTGCGCGGACGTCACGACCTCGTCGGGGAACAGCTCGGCCGCACCCTTCAACAGTTCAGCGGTGGTGCTCACTTGTCCCCCTCGAAGTGCGGGTTCTCCCAGACGACGGTCGCGCCCATGCCGAAGCCGACGCACATGGTGGTCAGGCCGTAGCGGACCTGCGGCTGCTCCTCGAACTGCCGGGCCAGCTGGGTCATCAGCCGGACCCCGGAGGAGGCCAGCGGGTGACCGAAGGCGATGGCGCCGCCGTACTGGTTGACGCGCGGGTCGTCGTCGGCGATGCCGTAGTGCTCCAGGAAGGCCAGCACCTGGACGGCGAAGGCCTCGTTGATCTCGAACAGGCCGATGTCGTCGATGGTGAGACCCGCCTGCGCGAGGGCCTTCTCCGTGGCGGGGATCGGGCCGTAGCCCATGACCTCCGGCTCGACACCCGCGAACGAGTACGCCACCAGGCGCATCCGCACCGGCAGGCCGTGCTCGCGGGCGAAGTCCTCGCTCGCGATGATCGACGCGGTGGCGCCGTCGTTCAGACCGGCCGCGTTGCCCGCGGTGACCCGGCCGTGCACACGGAACGGCGTCTTGAGACCCGCGAGGTTCTCCAGCGTCGTCCCCGGGCGCATCGGCTCGTCGGCCGTGACCAGGCCCCAACCGGTCTCGCCCACCTCGGCGTTGGTGTTGCGCACCGAGATCGGCACCAGGTCCTGCTGGATCTTGCCGTTGGCGTACGCCTTCGCGGCCTTCTCCTGCGAGCGCACGGCGAACTCGTCCGCGCGCTGCTTGGTGATGCCCGGGTAGCGGTCGTGCAGGTTCTCGGCGGTCATGCCCATGAACAGGGCGGACTCGTCGACCAGCTTCTCGCTGACGAGCCGCGGGTTCGGGTCCACGCCCTCGCCCATCGGGTGGCGGCCCATGTGCTCGACACCGCCGGCGATGACGGCGTCGTAGGCGCCGAAGGCGATGGAGCCCGCGGTGGTGGTGACGGCGGTCAGCGCACCCGCACACATACGGTCGATGGAGTAGCCCGGGACGGACTGCGGCAGACCGGCGAGGATGCCCGCGGTCCGCCCCAGCGTCAGCCCCTGGTCGCCGATCTGCGTGGTCGCGGCGATGGCGACCTCGTCGATCTTCGCGGGGTCGAGACCGGGGTTGCGGCGCAGCAGCTCCCGGATCGCCTTCACAACGAGGTCGTCGGCCCGGGTCTCGTGGTAGATGCCCTTCGGGCCCGCCTTGCCGAACGGGGTACGGACGCCGTCGACGAAGACGACGTCCCTGACGGTACGAGGCACGATGGCTCTCCTCCAGGGTGCGGGACGCTGAGCGCTTGCTCACGCCCATGCTACTTATGAGTAACGTAGCTGCACAGTCCTGTCGGGTCGAGCGGTGAAGGTCACACGGAACCCGGCCGCGTGACCTCCGGACGTGGCCTAGGGAGCCTTGGCCGAAAGTGCACTCACCAGGACCGGCGTGATCAGCTCGATCTGCCAGGGCCGGGCCCCGTGTCCGGCGAGCGCCTCGGCGACGCCCTGCTCGTCGGCGGGCGCCGGCGGTTCCCAGCAGACGCGGCGCACGGTGTCCGGCGTCATCAGGTTCTCCTGCGGCATGTTGAGCTCCTCGGCCAGCGCGGAGACGCCCGTGCGGGCCGCGGACAACCGGGCCGCGGCGGCGGGATCCTTGTCGGCCCAGGCGCGCGGCGGGGGCGGACCGGTCACCGGCTGGCCCGGCTGCGGCAGCTGCGGCTCCGGCAGCGCTCTGGCCCGGTCGACGGCCGCCTGCCACTGCTCCAGCTGACGCCGCCCCATCCGCTGGCCGAAGCCGGTCAGCGCGGAGAGCGCGTGCGCGTTGACGGGGAGCGCGAGCGCCGCCTCCACGATCGCCGTGTCGGAGAGCACCTTGCCCGGCGAGATGTCCCGGCGCTGCGCGATCCGGTCCCGGGTCTGCCACATCTCCCGCACCACGGCCAGCTGCCGCCTGCGGCGCACCTTGTGCATCCCCGACGTACGGCGCCAGGGGTCCTTGCGCGGCTCCGGCGGCGGCGCGGTGGCGATCGCGTCGAACTCCTGCGTGGCCCACTCCAGCTTGCCCTGCCGGTCCAGCTCCTTCTCCAGCGCGTCGCGCAGGTCGACCAGCAGCTCGACGTCCAGCGCCGCGTAGCGCAGCCAGGGTTCGGGCAGCGGGCGGGTCGACCAGTCGACCGCGGAGTGCCCCTTCTCCAGCACAAAGCCGAGGACGCCCTCGACCATCGCGCCGAGCCCCACCCGGGGGAACCCGGCGAGCCGTCCCGCCAGCTCGGTGTCGAAGAGCCGGCTCGGCACCATGCCTATCTCCCGCAGACACGGCAGGTCCTGGGTGGCGGCGTGCAGCACCCACTCGACGCCGGACAGGGCCTCGCCCAGAGCGGACAGGTCGGGACAGGCCACGGGATCGATCAGTGCGGTGCCGGCGCCCGCGCGGCGCAGCTGCACCAGATACGCGCGCTGGCCGTAGCGGTAGCCGGAGGCGCGCTCGGCGTCGACGGCGACGGGGCCGGAGCCGGCGGCGAAGGCCGCGACGACCTCGGCGAGGGACGCGGCGTCGGCGATCACGGGCGGAATGCCCTCACGCGGTTCGAGCAGCGGTGTCGGCGCCCCAGGTGCAGTAGATCCGCCATCGTCCGGAGGGGCGCCCCCGGTGGTTCGCAGTGAACTGTCTGCTGCGGTGTCTTGGGCGTCGGTCACATGTCAAGGGTATCCGTGTGTGGACAGCGCCCGCCGACGGAACGTTCCGTCGACGGGCGCGTGAGGGTCGTAAACCAGTCAGGTCGGTGAAAGTCCGGGTTCACGACGGTCGGGGGACGGGAGACGGTCGGAGGACGGGAGCGGGATCAGCGGCCGATCCGATTCACGTCCGTGAACGACCAGGGTGGGGCGGGGGCGGGGACGAGAAGAGGGGAGAAAGGGGAGAAAGGGGAGAGGGGACGGGGGAGGAAGGGGATCAGTGGATGATTCCGGTGCGCAGGGCCACCGCGACCATTCCGGCGCGGTCACCGGTGCCCAGCTTGCGGGCGATCCGGGCGAGGTGGCTCTTGACGGTGAGGGCGGACAGGCCCATCGAGACGCCGATCGCCTTGTTCGACTGGCCTTCCGCGACCAGTCGCAGCACCTCGACCTCGCGGCCGGAGAGCTCGCGGTAGCCGCCCGGGTGGCTCGGGGCGCCCGGGGGGCGGCGGTGCAGTCGGGCGGCGTTGGCGCCGATGGGGGCGGCGCCGGGCCGGGTGGGGAGCCCGACGTTGGTACGGGTGCCGGTGACGACATAGCCCTTCACGCCGCCCGCGAGGGCGTTGCGCACCGCACCGATGTCGTCGGCGGCGGAGAGGGCGAGCCCGTTGGGCCAGCCCGCGGCGCGGGTCTCCGACAGGAGCGTGAGGCCGGAGCCGTCCGGCAGGTGGACGTCCGCGACGCAGATGTCACGGGGGTTGCCGATGCGAGGACGAGCCTCCGCGACGGACGAGGCCTCGATCACGTCGCGCACACCGAGGGCCCACAGATGGCGGGTGACGGTGGAGCGGACGCGGGGATCGGCCACGACCACCATCGCGGTCGGCTTGTTCGGGCGGTAGGCGACCAGGCTTGCGGGCTGCTCAAGGAGAACGGACACCAGGCCTCCTGGGGTGCGGGACGGGGCCGGCTCGTGGGGATGAAGCCGGTACGAACCGTGCTTTCAAGGTCACAGTCGTCTTCGGCACCAAACCCGTCCGCCTTTAGAGAATGATCACGATCCAGTGAGTAACAATCCGTGCAATTCGGACACGCGGTCGATCGTCCGAAGATCGAATCGGATCGGTCGGGGCCGATTGAGTGGCGCAAAGTGGCCGAATCGACAAAGAGATGACCTCCGGGTGACGTCCCGGCATGGGAAAGGGGCTTGTGCCGGAAGCCTCCCGGCACAAGCCCCTCTGTCCGCTGTTCCTCGTCCCCCGCTGTGTGTCCGTCGTGCGGGTCAGCGCGACTGCTGGGGTCCCCTCCGCTGCGGCAGCGTCACCACCGACGCGTCGCCGGGACCGGCCGGCGGCAGCCCCGCGACCTGGGCCAGCAGATCGGACCAGGCCGTCAGATGGGCCGCCGTGTCCGGCGCGCCGCCCAGCCCCTCGCGGGGCGTCCAGGACGCGCGGATCTCGATCTGCGAGGTCGCCGGGCGCGCGGAGAGCCCGCCGAAGTAGTGCGACCCGGCCCGGGTGACCGTGCCGCTCGCCTCCCCGTACGTCAGCCCGCGGGCCGACAGCGCGCCGGTCAGCCAGGACCAGCACACGTCCGGCAGCAGCGGATCGACCGCCATCTCCGGCTCCAGCTCCGCCCGTACCAGCGTCACCAGACGGAACGATCCGCGCCAGGCGTCGTGCCCGGCCGGATCGTGCAGCAGCACCAGCCGCCCGTCCGCGAGATCCTGGTCGCCGTCGACGACCGTGGCCTCCAGCGCGTACGCGAACGGCGCCAGCCGTTTCGGGGCCGGCACCGGCTCGATCTCGACCTGTGGCCGCAGCCGCGTCGCGCGCAACGCGTCGACCGCGGCCCGGAAGGGCAGCGGCACCGTTCCCTCCGTAGGCAGTGAGCCCTCCTCGGTGTCCTTCGGTTCGTCCATTCCGCCAGCGCCGTCCGACAGTCGTCCCTGAGCCGCAGCCATGCGGGGAAGATTAAGCGGAACGGGCGCCGAGCGCAGGGTAGACACCCCGCCTCTTGGCACCGGCCTCACCGCCGGACCCGCATGGGCGCCGTGCGAAACTTTCCCCGTGAGTGCCAACGGAAGCCCCTCGGGCCAGCAGCCGACAGCCACCTACGACTCCGCCTTCCTCAAGGCGTGCAGGCGCGAACCGGTACCGCACACGCCGGTGTGGTTCATGCGCCAGGCCGGCCGCTCCCTGCCCGAGTACCGCAAGGTGCGCGAGGGCATTCCCATGCTGGAGTCGTGCATGCGGCCCGAGCTGGTCACCGAGATCACGCTCCAGCCCGTGCGCAGGCACAACGTCGACGCGGCGATCTACTTCAGCGACATCGTCGTACCGCTCAAGGCCATCGGGATCGACCTCGACATCAAGCCCGGTGTCGGCCCGGTCGTCGAGCGCCCGATCCGCTCCCGCGCGGACCTCGACCAGCTGCGCGACCTGACGCCCGAGGACGTCTCCTACGTCACCGAGGCGATCGGCCTGCTCACGGCCGAGCTCGGCGCGACCCCGCTCATCGGCTTCGCGGGCGCCCCGTTCACCCTCGCGAGCTACCTCGTGGAGGGCGGCCCGTCGCGCACGTACGAGAACGCCAAGGCGATCATGTACGGCGACCCGCAGCTGTGGGCCGACCTGCTGGACCGGCTCGCGGACATCACCGCCGCCTTCCTGAAGGTGCAGATCGAGGCCGGCGCGAGCGCCGTACAGCTCTTCGACTCCTGGGCCGGAGCCCTCGCCCCGGCCGACTACCGCCGCTCGGTCATGCCCGCCTCGGCGAAGGTGTTCCGCGCGGTCGAGTCCTACGGTGTCCCGCGCATCCACTTCGGCGTCGGCACCGGCGAGCTGCTCGGCCTGATGGGCGAGGCCGGCGCGGACGTCGTCGGCGTCGACTGGCGGGTGCCGCTGGACGAGGCCGCCCGCCGGGTCGGCCCCGGCAAGGCGCTCCAGGGCAACATCGACCCGACCGTGCTCTTCGCCGGGCAGCAGGCCGTCGAGACCAAGGCGGCCGAGGTCCTGGACACGGCGGCCGGCCTGGAGGGCCATGTCTTCAACCTCGGTCACGGCGTGATGCCGAGCACCGACCCGGACGCGCTGACCCGCCTCGTCGAGTACGTCCACACGCGCACGGCCCGCTGACTCACCACCGCTGCCTCGGCCGCGCGCTTCTGCCGAACAGCAGTCCGCGCGGCTCCGGCGGGGGCGGTGTGCCGCGCCGCAGCGGCCAGGCGATCAGCAGCCCGACGAGGAAGCCGGCGATGTGCGCCGTGTAGGCCACGGTGCCCGCGGCGGAGACGCCCTCGCCCGCGGAGTACACGGCCTGGAGCACAAACCAGAAGCCCAGCACGATCCAGGCCGGCAGCCGCAGCGGCAGGAAGATCAGGAACGGCACCAGCACCCACACCCTGGCCTTCGGATACAGCACCAGATAGGCGCCGAGCACACCCGCGATGGCGCCGGACGCGCCGATCAGGGGCGCGGCGGAGTCCGGGTCGAGGAGCGCGTAGCCGTAGGTCGCCGCGTAGCCGCAGACGGCGTAGAAGAGGGCGTAGGGGAGGTGGCCCATGCGGTCCTCGACGTTGTTGCCGAAGATCAGCAGGAACAGCATGTTGCCCAGCAGGTGCAGCCAGCCGCCGTGCAGGAACATCGCGGTCAGCACGCTCAGTTCGGGCGACTTGTCGTAGCCGGGCGGGCCGACCACACAGCCGGGGCCCTGGGCGCCCATGCCGGTGGCGCCCGTCGGGACCACCTGGGGCAGCCGGTGGTGGATCAGTTCCTGCGGCACGGCCGCGTAGTGGTCCAGGAAGGCCTGGAGATGGCACAGCTGTGCGAGGCTGCTGTCGCCGGTCACCGAGCCCGCTATGCCGGGCATCGTCAGGAAGACGGCGATGTTCGCGGCGATCAGGGCGTACGTCACCCACGGGGTGCGGCGCACGGGGTTCACGTCATGGACGGGGATGACCACGAGGAAGTCTTGCCCCCGATGCGCTCGCCGAACCGGTGAACACGGCCGCCTTGCCACCCGTATGAGATGCGGACCGGCCGCGGCCCGGTGAGGCGCGTCGCGGGACGAGGTGAGGATTCAGGCGATGAACGACCGAGTTGCTCCTCCGATGCAGGCCACCCCCGACGGCGAGGCCCAGCTCGCCCTGGTGGTCCACCTTCCCTGGGAGGACGTCGCCCGACTGGGCCAGGAGGCCGGCCGGCTGGCGGCCCAGCTGCAACGCCCGGTGACCCTGGACGAGGCGGTCAGCAACAGGCTCCGCTCGGTGGCCCCCGGTGCGCACGCCAAGCCCCCCACGCCCCAGCCCGCCACCACACCCCCACCAGCCTCCGTCTCCGCCCTCCCTTCCCGCCCGGCAGACCAGGCAAGGCAGGCCATAGACAGAATCAACGGCTCCGCGTAACACCCCCAGGGGCGCGGGGAACTGCGCGAAGACCACCCACGACCTGCACACGGCAAAGACCGGTGGGCCCCCGACCGACAGGGGCGCGGGGAACTGCGCGACCAGCCACGTACAACCCGCGCCCGGCAGCCGACCGAACCACCCCTAAGAGGACGCCCGCACCTTCGCCACCGCCTTGCGCGCAGCAACAAGCACCGGATCCCACACGGGAGAGAACGGCGGCGCATACCCCAGATCCAGCGCCGTCATCGCCTCCACCGTCATCCCCGCCGTAAGGGCGACGGCCGCCACGTCCACCCGCTTCCCCGCGCCTTCCCGCCCCACGATCTGCACACCCAGCAGCCGCCCGGTACGCCGCTCGGCGAGCATCTTCACGGTCATCACCGAGGCCCCCGGGTAGTACCCGGCCCGGCTCGTCGACTCGACGACGACCGTCTCGAACCGCAGCCCCGCGCGCAGCGCGTCCTTCTCCCGCAGCCCCGTCCGCGCGATCTCCAGGTCGCACACCTTGCTCACCGCGGTCCCCACGACACCGGGAAACGTGGCGTATCCGCCACCGACGTTCGCCCCGATGACCTGCCCGTGCTTGTTGGCGTGCGTGCCGAGCGGAATGTGCCGCTCCTGACCGGAGATCAGGTCGAGGACCTCGACACAGTCACCGCCGGCCCAGATGTTCTCGTGCCCGCGCACCCGCATCGCGAGATCGGTCAGCAGCCCGCCGTGCTTGCCGAGCGGCAGCCCCGCCGCCCGCGCGAGGGCGGTCTCGGGACGTACGCCGATCCCCAGGACGACGACGTCCGCCGGGTACTCGGCGTCCTCCGTGGCCACCGCGCGGACCCGCCCGTCGTCCCCGGTGAGGACCTTGGTGACCGCGGCGTCGTTGACCATCGTGATACCGAGGTCCTCCATGGCCCGGTGCACGAGCCGGCCCATGTCCGGGTCGAGCGTCGCCATCGGCTCGGAGCCGCGATTGACGACCGTCACCTCGTAGCCCCGGTTGATGAGCGCCTCGGCCATCTCCACGCCGATGTACCCGGCGCCGACGACCACCGCGCGGCGGCCCGTCGTCGCCGCGAGCGAGTCGAGCAGCGCCTGCCCGTCGTCGAGGGTCTGCACCCCGTGCACCCCGGGCGCGTCGGCGCCGGGCATGTCGGGCCGGATCGGGCGCGCCCCGGTGGCGATGACGAGTTTGTCGTACGACGTCCAGGACTCGGCGCCGGAATCCACGTCCCGCGCGCGTACCCGCCCGCCCGCCACGTCGATCTCCGTGACCTCGGTGCGCATCCGCAGGTCGATGCCCCGCGCGCGGTGCTCCTCCGGCGTACGGGCGACCAGGTCGTCCCGCTCGGCCACGTCGCCGCCGACCCAGTACGGGATGCCGCACGCCGAGTACGAGGAGAAGTGGCCGCGTTCGAACGCGACGATCTCCAGCTCGTCCGGGCCCTTCTCCCGACGGGCCTGTGACGCCGCAGACATCCCCGCGGCGTCACCGCCGATGACGACCAGTCGCTCCCGCGCGTCCCGCGTACGGCTCATGCTCATACGACCACGCTACGGGCACCCGCCACGCGGATCCCGCTCGCCCCGGTCCGTCAGCCCTCGCGCCCGCCGGACTCGTCGTCGCCGTCGGCCTCCCGCGCGGGCCGCGTCTGCGCCAGCGGGCCCAGGGCGGTCATCACGGGCGCCGGCTCCGCGCGGCGCGGCAGCCGCGGCCGTACCAGACGCAGCCAGACCAGGAGGAGCAGCGCCGCCGCCACGAGGAACGGCAGTACCGCGCCGACCGCGACGAGGATCCAGCGCAGCATGCCGACGAACGCGTCCCAGCCGCCCGACAGGGCGTCACCGAAGCCCGGGTCGTCGTCCTTGGCGTCCTCGTCGACCGGCGACTCGGAGAGCGTCAGGTTGATCGTCGCCAGGCTGGTGCGGTCCTCCAGGGAGGACTGCTGCGCGAGCAGCGCCTCCAGGTCGGCCTGACGCCTGCTCAGCTCGCCCTCCAGGGTGACCACGTCACTGAGCCGCTCCGCGCGGTCCATGAGTTCCCGGATCCGCGTCACACTCGCGCGCTGGGACTGGATACGGCTCTCGACGTCCACCACCTGGTCGGTGACGTCCTGCGCCTTCGTGGAGCGTTCGAGCAGCTTGCCGGAGCCGACACCCTCCAGGTCGTCGACGACCTTCTCGTAACGCTCGACGGGGACGCGCAGCGCGACCTCGGTGTACTCGGCGTCGTCCTCGTCGCGTGTTGTGGTCTCCTCGCCGATGTAGCCGCCCGCGCCCTCCACGGCGGTGCGGGCCTCGCGCAGCGTCTTCGGCACGTCCTCGACCTGCACGGTCAGGGACGCCGTACGGATGATGTGGCTGGTCGGCGCCTTCGGCGCGCTCGGTGCCCGGCTCGGCTGCGCGGCGCTCTTCTCGTCGGCGCCGCCGCCCGCGCCGGCCCCCGAGTCCGCCTGCGCGGCGCCCTCGGACAGCGCTTCGCCGCCGCTGTCGTCGCCGCCGCCCGCGGTGCACCCGGTGAGCGCGAGCGCGCCGGCCAGCAGCAGGCCGGCCAGCAACCGGACCGGGCGTCCTGGGTTTTGTCGTGTGCGCATGTGGCCTGCCCCCGATGTTGTGACGATGTGACGCTCCTTCGACGGCGGCCGGGGCCGGGACGTTTGGCGGCCGTGGTCCCGATGCGGTCACGGTCGGGACTCGGGGCGGGTACGGGGTGTGCGACACGGGTCCCGGCCGGACTGTCGGTGGGGTCTGCGAAAGTGGGGTCATGAGCGCAGCGGACACGGGCACCAGGCAGGTCGTCGTCATCGGGGCCGGGATCGCCGGACTGGCCGCCGCGCACCGGCTGCTCGGGCGCGGTGCCGCGGTGACCGTCCTGGAGGCGTCCGGCAGAGTCGGCGGCAAGCTGCTGCCCGGCCTGATCGCCGGGGTGCGTGTCGACCTCGGCGCCGAGTCGATGCTCGCGCGCCGCCCCGAAGCCGTCGCCCTCGCGCGCGAAGTGGGCCTCGCCGACCGGCTCCGGGCACCCGCGACGGCGTCCGCGTCGCTGTGGAACCGCGGCACGCTGCACCCCATGCCCAAGGGCCACTTGATGGGTGTGCCCGGCACGGCCGCCGCCCTGTCCGGGGTGCTCTCCGAGGAGGGCCTCCGCCGTGTCGACGAGGACGAGACGCTGCCGCGCACCGAGGTCGGCGACGACGTGGCGGTGGGCGAGTTCGTCGCCCGGCGCCTGGGCCGCGAGGTCGTCGACCGGCTGGTGGAGCCCCTGCTGGGCGGGGTCTACGCGGGCGACGCGTACCGCATCTCGATGCGCTCGGCCGTCCCCCAGCTGTTCCAGGCCGCCAAGGCGCACCACTCACTGACGCGGGCGGTCCGCGAGATCCAGGCGCGGACCGCCCGCGCGGCGTCGGCCGGGCCGGTGTTCATGGGCATCGAGGGCGGCGTCGGCACCCTGCCGCTCGCCGTCGCCGAGTCGGTGCGCGCGCGGGGCGGCGAGATCGTCACCGGGGCGGCCGTCACGGAGCTGCGACGCGAGGTCAACGACCGCTGGCGGATCGTGGCCGGCGAGCGGGTGCTGCACGCCGACGCCGTCGTCGTCGCCCTGCCCGCGCCCGCCGCCGCCCGGCTGCTGCGCGCCGAGGCCCCGGCCGCCGCCACCGAGCTGTCGGCCGTCGAGTACGCGTCGATGGCCCTGGTCACCCTCGCCTACCGGCGGGCCGACGTCCGGCTCCCCGAGGGCAGCGGATTCCTGGTCCCGCCGGTCGACGGTCACACGATCAAGGCGTCGACGTTCGCCTCCCAGAAGTGGGGCTGGATCGCCGACGAGGACCCCGACCTGCTCGTCCTGCGCACCTCCGTGGGGCGGTACGGCGAGACGGAGATCCTCCGGCGCCCGGACGACGGCCTCGTCGACGTCTCCCGGCACGACCTGCGCGAGGCCGTCGGCCTGACCGCCACCCCGGTCGAGACCCGCGTCACCCGCTGGCAGGACGGCCTGCCGCAGTACCCGGTCGGCCACCACGCGCGCGTGGCCCGCATCCGTGAACACGTGGGCAGGGTGCCGGGCCTCGCCGTCTGCGGCGCGCTCTACGACGGCGTCGGCATCCCGGCCTGCGTCGCGAGCGCGTACGCGGCCGTGGACCAGCTCGGCGGCGACCTCACCGCCGTACGGGAGCTGACGGCGGCCCCGGTGCAGAGCCTGCACGGCGGAGCGGGAGAATAGCCGCATGAGTGACGACGCCGCCCCCACCACCGACCGGGTCCCGAACAAGGGCAAGCTGGCCAAGGACCTCAACGAGGTCATCCGCTACACCCTCTGGTCCGTCTTCCGGCTGAAGGACGTGCTGCCCGAGGACCGCGCCGGGTTCGCCGACGAGGTCCAGGAGCTGTTCGACCAGCTCGCCGCCAAGGACATCACCGTCCGCGGTACCTACGACGTCTCCGGTCTGCGCGCCGACGCCGACCTGATGATCTGGTGGCACGCCGAGACCGCCGACCAGCTCCAGGAGGCGTACAACCTCTTCCGCCGCACGAAGCTCGGCCGCGCGCTGGAGCCGGTGTGGTCGAACATGGCGCTGCACCGCCCCGCCGAGTTCAACCGCTCGCACATCCCCGCGTTCCTCGCCGACGAGACGCCCCGCGACTACATCAGCGTCTACCCGTTCGTGCGCTCCTACGACTGGTACCTGCTGCCCGACGAGGACCGCCGCCGGATGCTCGCGGACCACGGCAAGATGGCCCGCGGCTACCCGGACGTGCGCGCCAACACGGTCGCCTCGTTCTCCCTCGGCGACTACGAGTGGATCCTCGCCTTCGAGGCCGACGAGCTGTACCGGATCGTCGACCTCATGCGCCACCTGCGCGCCTCGGAGGCCCGGCTGCACGTCCGCGAGGAGGTCCCGTTCTACACGGGCCGCCGCAAGTCCGTCGCGGACCTGGTCGCCGGACTGGCCTGACCCGGCGGGGGTAGGCCGGACACGGCCTACGGCTCCTGGTGCGGCTTCGGTTCGAGGTGCGGTGCGCACGCGGCGCGCCGCACCGGCACCCGGCCCTCCAGCAGATACGCGTCCACGTGCCCGTTGACGCACTGGTTCGGCCCGCCCGCCACCCCGTGGCTGCCCGCGTCCCGCTCCGTCACCAGCACCGAGCCCGACAGCCGGCGGTGCAGCTCCAGGGCCCCCTCGTAGGGCGCGGCGGCGTCGCGTTCGGCGGCCACGATCAGGGTCGGCGGCAGCTCACCCGGCCCCGTGCGCACGTCCAGCGGCTTCTGCCGGGCCACCGGCCAGTAGGCGCACGGCAGGTTCATCCACACGTTGTCCCAGGTCTCGAAGGGCGCCACGCGCGCGAGCCGGGTGTTGTCACGGTCCCAGACCCTGAAGTCCGTCGGCCAGGACGCGTCGTTGCACTCGACGGCCGTGTAGACGGCGCTCGCGTTCTCGGCCTCCGCGGCGGCCTCCTGGACCGGCGCCGCGATGTCGATCAGCGGCTGCGGGTCGCCCTTGAGGTAGGCGGACAGGGCGTGCGCGCGGTGCGGCCAGTAGTCGTCGTAGTACCCGGCGTCCAGGAACACCCCCTGCAACTGCCCGGGACCGACCTTCCCGCCCGCGGGTTCCGCCGCGAGCCGCGCCCGCGCCCTGTCGTAACTGCTCTGCACGGCGGCCTCGGTGGTGCCGAGTCCGTACTCCTTGTGGTGCCGGGCGATCCAGTCGCGGAAGTCGTCCCAGCGGCCCTCGAACGCGGCCGACTGGGCGAGGTTGTTGCGGTACCAGACCTGCGCCGGGTCGGGGTTGACCGCCGAGTCGAACACCATCCGCCGTACGTGCGAGGGGAAGAGGGTGGCGTACAGGGCGCCGAAGTAGGTGCCGTACGACGACCCCATGAAGGTAAGTTTCTCCTCGCCGAGCGCGGCGCGGACCACGTCGAGGTCGCGGGCGTTGTTCAGCGAGTGGTAGTGCCGCAGGGCGCTGCCCGAACGCTCGGCGCACCCGCGCGCGATCGCCTTGGCCCGCGCGACGCGCTCCTGCTTGTACGCCTCGGAGGGATGCGTCGGCGACGGCGAGGGGCCCTTGAAGTACCCCTTGGGGTCCTGGCAGGACAGCGGCGCCGAGCGGCCGACGCCCCGCGGGTCGTAGCCGACGAGGTCGTACGCGGCGGCGATCCGCTTCCACTCGGGGAGCAGGCCGACGAGCGGGAAGAACCGGCCGGAGCCGCCGGGGCCGCCCGGGTTGTAGACGAGCGCGCCCTGGCGCGGCACCCTGCGTTTGCTGTTGCCGGGGTCCTTGTGGGTGGCCCTGACCCGGCTGACGTCCAGCTCGATCTGCTTGCCGGTGGGGTGGGCGTAGTCGAGCGGGACGCTGACGGTGCCGCACTCCATGGTGCCCGGCATGTCCTGCGCGTCCGCGCAGGCGCCGAAGGTGACACCGGCCGTGCGGGCGCGCTCGGCGGCGATCCGGGTGCCGCGCGGCTCGGCCGCGCTGTCCGCGACGCGGGGGGCGCTGCCGGCCGGGGTGGCGGTGAGGGTGGTCAGCAGCAAGGTTCCGGCGGCCGAGTAGAGGGCGGCGGCTCGCATAGGAGGTTTCCCTTCGGTGCACGGAGGCGACGAAAGGGATGTTTCGTTCGGTTTTTCGGTAAGGCAAGCACCGCACGCCGGTGTCGCCCGCCAATGCACCGATGCGCCCCCTCGGGGCGAGCTCTCCCCGGCACCGGCTGAGGACGCGTCAGCCGGTCTGCCTGCGGTACCGGTCGAGGTACTGCTCGCGATGCGCGAAGGCCGCCCGCAGATCCGGTTCACCAACCGCGCGGATCCCGCGTACGGCGACCGAGGTGAGGTAGGCCCGGTCGTCGCCGGGGCCGCCAGTGTGGCGGGCCATGGCGCCGATCAGCCGCTGGCCGGCGGGTGAGGCCCAGCGGGAGTACGGGTGGACCTCGATCCGCGCGAGCGCCAGACAGCTCAGGCTGAGCGTCAGCGGCAGCGCGAACCACAGGGCCACCAGATGCCGCGGCAGATCCGGCGGGGCGGGCATCAGCAGCGCGGTCGCGCCGAGCGCGCAGACGGCGAGGGCGGCGCCCCGCACCTGCCGCACCGCCGACGCCACCGTCGTACCCGCCCCGTCCGGCACCGCGAGCCCCGCCCGCACCAGGCCGTCGGCCAGCCCGCGCACCGGCTCGGCCGAGGCCGCGGCCGTCCGCACCGGCGCTATCGGCGACTGCCCCTCCGGCCCAATCGCCCCGATGACCGTGCGCTCCATCTCGTCGCGCCCGCGCGGATCGACGACCGTCGCCCAGCCGGTGTGCGCGAGCAGCAGCCGGTGCTGCCGGGCCATCGACACCAGGGTCAGCTCGGCGACCCGCGAGGGCCCGCCGGACAGGAACGCCGCCTCGTACAACGTCAGATCGTGTCCCCGGCCGGCGTCCGCGTCCACGGCCGCCGCGCGCGCGGCGGCGAGACACAGCCGCGTGCCCGCGATGCCGGCGACGGCCCAGGCCAGGAGCAGGAGAAGGACCCAGAACATGCCGTGTTTCTATGCCAACGGCCTGGGAAACGCCATGGCTTGTTCACCATCCGGACGGAGCGTTGCGGGGATGTGACGTTCCGCTCCGGCGTGGGGGACGGGTGCGGTTCAGGAACTCCCCTGCGGCGGACGCGGGCTGGACGTCGCCGGGGGCATCGGGTCGCCGTACGAGGGCGTCGCGGGCAGCGGAACGGTGTCGCCGGGACCGGCGGTCGCGCCCGTGTCCGGCGCCGGGGCGGGGTCCTGGCCGAGCGCGCCGTAGTCCACGTACCCCGTGGCCTCCAGGGCCTTGATCTGGTCGAGGAGTACGGGCCCGGCGTCTTCGGCGAGTTCGCGCATCAGCGAGTTGGCGGTGTCCACCCGCACCTGGGCGATCAGCTGGTAGAGCCGGCCCTGCTCCTGCCGCAGGGTGTTGCTGAACGCGCGGTCGTACGCCGTGCCCCGCGCCCTGTCGAGCGCCGAGCGCACCGCCTGGCGCGGCCGGGTCGACTCCGCGGGCAGTTCGAGACCCAGCCGCGTCAGTACGTCGGACACCCGGCCGTTCAGGGTCGTCTCGCTCTCGGCGAGCCGCAGTCCCGCCTGGTGCACGGCGTCGGTGGTGCCCTTCTGCTGCGCCTGGAGACCGGCCTCGGGCTCCCACTGCCCCGCCTTGCGCAGCTCGGTGAGGAGCCGCTGGTCCAGGGCGGACAGCGGGCCGTACCGCGTCGACAGGGTCTGTGCGCTCAGGGTGTCCGCACCGGCGTCCGGGGTCTTCGCGTACATCCACAGCGGGACGAGCAGCGCCGCCAGCGTCACCGCCAGACAGGCGATGACGAGGGTGGTGCCGTTGAGGATGCCTCGGCCCTGGACGGGGGGTCGCGGTCGCAAGGTGCCTCCTGGTGCGGCACCGCACGTCAGTGCGTATCGGGTGTGGGGACTGGCATGCTACTTCGGCCTCGCGCACACCCGATGCCCGTCTCAGCGGCGCATGAGGACCCGGCGGGTGGCCCGCGCCAGCCGGACCGTCGGGCGCGCCGTGCGCGGCGCCGGGCCCGAACGGTCCAGCCACCACTCCCGCAGCTCCCGCCGTGCCCGGCTGTTCGCCGGCTGCCCGGCGAGCAGCAGATGCGAGGCGAAGTCCAGGGCGTCACGGCGGTACCCGCCGGCCATCGGCTGCCCGTGCGCGTACGCCAGAAACGCAGGTCGGTAGCGGTCCCCGAGGATCTCCGGAAGCTCCGGAGCGATCTTCGCGACCACGTCCGCGCGCTTCCCGGCGAGCGCCCGCGCCTGCACCCGCAGCCGGGTCCGGTCGAACCCCTCGGGGGCCGGCGTACCGGCGACCAGCGCGGAGAGCAGGGCCGTCTGGGAGAGGGCGAGCCGCTGACGTGCTGGGCTGTCGGCCGCGCCGGTCTCCTCGGCGGCCGGTGTGGGGGATGTCACGGCCGGGGCAGGCGTGGCCGCGGTCACACGTGTGCGCTCCGCCGCCGTCCCCGCCCGCCCCTCGTACGCCCGCCGCCCCTTCGCCACGGCCTCCCGGACGGTCTCCAGCTCCCGCTCCAGCTCGGCCGGTTCGGGGAAGTTCTCGTCGCGCTCCAGGAGCACCCCGGGCGGGGACACGCGGGAGGCGAGGTCGGTGAGGATGTCGAGGACCGGCCGCGGCACCGGGTGGGCGTGGCTGTCGTGCCAGACGCCGTCGCGCTCGAAGCCGCCCGCGACATGCACGTACGCGATGGCCTCCAGCGGCAGCTCGGCGAGCGCCTTGGCGGGGTCCTCGCCGCTGTTGACGTGGTTGGTGTGGAGGTTGGCGACGTCGATGAGGAGCCGTACGCCGGTGCGGTCGGCGAGTTCGTACAGGAACTGCCCCTCGGTCAGCTCCTCGCCCGGCCAGGACAGCAGCGCGGCGATGTTCTCGACGGCGAGCGGCACGGGCAGCGCGTCCTGGGCGATCCGGATGTTCTCGCAGAGCACGTCGAGCGCGTCCCGGGTGCGCGGCACCGGCAGCAGATGACCGGCCTCCAGACGCGGGGACGCGGTCAGCGGGCCGCCCGCGCGGACGAACGCGATGTGCTCGGTGACCAGCGGCGACCCCAGCGCCTCGGCCCGCTCGGCGAGCGCGGTCAGCCGCCCTGAGTCCGGCCGGTCCGCGCCGCCGAGACCGAGCGAGACACCGTGCGGTACGACCGTCAGGCCGCGGTCGCGCAGCCGCAGCAGGGAGTCGGGGACATGGCCGGGACACACGTTCTCGGCGACGACCTCGACCCAGTCGATGCCCGGCATCCGCTCCACGTCGTCCGCGATCTCCGGCCGCCAGCCGATCCCGGTCCCCAGTGGCTGTGTCGTCGTCCCCATCGTCCCCTCCTCCGCGTGGCCGCGCCCGGACCGCCGTGTGGTTCCCCTCCGGTACCGGCACCTGCCGGTACGGCGTTCCGGTGTGACGGGGGTATGGCCCCGGCGTCCGGCGGCGAACCCTCTCCCCGGCTCGTTCAGAGCAACATTTGAGGTTGCGCGGTGGTACGGCCCGTCTCCAGGGAGTTACGGGCGAGGCCCCCGTGATGTTCAGGGGCGGGGCGCGGGGCGCGGGGCGCGGGGCGCGGGGCGCGGGGCGCGGGGGCCCGACATTTGTTACGAGAGATTGATAAGCCTATTGTAACTATTCATGGGAGACGTCACCGAAGCCGTACCGCCGTCCGCCGACGAACCCGAAGAGGTCGCCGTCGCGCTCAAGCTGATCGTCGGCCGGATCGCGCGCCGGCTGCGGCAGTCGCACGCCGTCGGGGACACCACGCTGTCCGAGGTGTCCGTGCTGGCGCGGCTGGAGCGGGACGGGCCGGAGTCGCCGGGCGCGCTCGCGGAGCTGGAGCGGGTGCGGCCACAGGCCATGGCGACCACGCTGGCCGCGCTGGAGCAACGCGGACTGGTCAGCCGGCGGCCCGATCCCGCCGACCGGCGCCGGGTGACGCTGACGGTGACCGAGGCGGGCCGGAAGGTGATCCGCGACCGGCGTTCGGAGGCCGTACGGCAGCTGGCGACCGCCGTGGAGGCGGAGTTCACCGACGCGGAGCGGCGCGAACTCGTGGCCGCGCTGCCGCTGCTCGACCGGCTGGCGGAGCGGCTGTGATGCCCGCCGACGCCAAGAACGGCATATCCACCGCCCTGCGCACGGACGACCGGTACAAGTGGGTCGCCCTCTCCAACACCACCCTCGGTGTGCTGATCGCGACGATCGACGGCTCGATCGTGATCATCTCGCTGCCCGCGATCTTCCGGGGCATCGGCCTCGATCCGCTCGCCCCGGGCAACATCGGCTATCTGCTGTGGATGATCCTCGGCTATCTGCTGGTCTCCGCCGTCCTCGTCGTCTCGCTGGGGCGGCTCGGGGACATGTTCGGCCGGGTCCGGATGTACAACATGGGCTTCGCGATCTTCGCGTGTGCCTCGCTCGCGCTCTCCCTCGACCCGCTCAAGGGCGGGGGCGGTGCGCTGTGGCTGATCGGCTTCCGGGTCGTGCAGGCCGTCGGCGGCTCGATGCTCACGGCGAACTCGGCGGCGATCCTCACCGACGCCTTCCCGGCACGGCAGCGCGGAATGGCGCTCGGCGTCAACCAGATCACCGCCCTGGCCGGGCAGTTCCTCGGGCTGGTCGTCGGCGGGCTGCTGGCCACCGTGGACTGGCGGGCGGTGTTCTGGGTGAGCGTGCCGATCGGCGTCATCGGCGCCGTCTGGTCGTACCGCAGTCTGCGCGAGACCGGCAGCCGCAGGCCGGGCCGGATCGACTGGGGCGGCAACATCACCTTCACGGCGGGCGCCGGTGTGCTCCTCGCGTCGATCACCTACGGGATCCAGCCCTACGGCGGCCATTCGACGGGCTGGACGAACCCCCTGGTGGTGGGCGGACTCACCTCGGGCGTCCTGCTCCTCGCGCTGTTCTGCGTGGTGGAGACCCGGGTCGCCGAACCGATGTTCCAGCTCGGGCTGTTCCGCAACCGGGCCTTCGCGGCGGGCAACATGGCGGCGCTGCTCACCGCGATCGCCCGGGGCGGTATGCAGTTCATGCTGATCATCTGGCTCCAGGGCATCTGGCTGCCCCTGCACGGCTACGACTTCGAGCGCACCCCCTTGTGGGCGGGCATCTTCATGCTGCCGCTGACCGTGGGGTTCCTGGTGGCCGGACCGGTGTCGGGGGCGCTGTCGGACCGCTTCGGGGCGCGGCTGTTCTCCACCACGGGGCTGCTGCTGGTGGCGTGTTCGTTCGTCGGGCTGCTGTTGCTCCCGGTCGACTTCTCGTACCCGGTGTTCGCGGCGCTGCTGCTGCTCAGCGGGCTGGGGCAGGGCATGTTCTCGGCGCCGAACACCTCCGCGATCATGGGGAGTGTGGCGCCGGAGCAGCGCGGGGTGGCGTCGGGGATGCGCTCGACGTTCCAGAACTCCGGTACGGCCCTGTCGATGGGGCTGTCGTTCTCGCTGATGATCGCGGGGCTCGCCGGTTCGCTGCCGCACACGCTCAGCGGCGGGCTCCAGGCGCAGGGTGTGCCCGCGGACACGGCGGCGCAGGTGGCGGGACTGCCGCCGGTCAGCACACTTTTCGCCACGTTCCTCGGCAGCAATCCGATCGGCCAACTGCTCGGCCCCACCGGCGTGTTGCAGACCCTGCCCGCGCACAACGTCACGGTCCTCACCGGGCACGGCTTCTTCCCCGAGCTGGTCTCGGGCCCCTTCCACGACGGGCTGGTCACGGTGTTCGGCGTGGCCACGGTCATGTCCCTGGTCGCGGCACTGGCGTCGCTGCTGCGGGGGCGCCGACCGGCACGGAACGTGTGACGGGGGCGCTGATCGGGACGGAACGTGTGACGGGGGCGTAGACCGGGACGGAACGTGTGACGGGGGCGTAGACCGGGACGGCACATGTGACGGGGGCGCTGATCGGCACGGCACATGTGACGGGGGAGTCCGGCGGACGGTGTCAGGGGGTGCCCGGGTGGATGGTGGTGACCGCGAGCACCGGGTCGACGGGATCGACCAGCCGAGCCGTGGCGATCGCCGTGAAGTGGGCCGGGACCTCGCCCTCCACCAGGGCACTGACGTACTGCATGGCATGTGTGAGGTGCAGCTCGGGCAGCCGGTCCCGCAGGGTGCGTACGGCGGGCAGCCGGCCCTTGGCGGCGGCGATCGCGCGGATCTCGTCGTGCAGGTCGTCCACCGGCGTACGGACCCGCATCCCGCGGACCCGGACGCGGTAGTCGGTCTCCCACTCCCCGCCCTTCGCCGCGACGGCACCGATCCGGTGCAGCCCGCCGTCGACCCGGTCGACCAGGTACGGCCCGTTGCCGACGAGTGCGGCACCGGTGTCCCCGGTCCGCGCGAACTCCGCCGACTGCCAGTGGACCATCCACACCAGCTCGTGCTCGCTGACGCGCACGACGGCCGCGCGTACCGGGTCCACGCCCCGGGCAAGCGACCTCTGGTCCTCGCGGACCAGCTCTTCCTCGACGATGCGTACCGCGTCCGCTTGAGTGATCACGGGTCCAGGGTCCCACCGACGACCGCCCGCACCTACAGCGGTGGCTGCCGCCGGCCCGTACCCGGTCCCCGTCCGTGCTCCCCGGCCCGACCGGTCCCATCGCCCGGGACGCGCCCCGCACCGGGAAAACCGCTGGTGACCCCGCCGAAGCCGGTGCTGAGATGGACGGGTGCAGCGAGACGAGGCGGAGCCGGCCGCCATCGACCGGGGGCGGTACGGGGACGCCGTGACGCCCTGGGAGGACACGGCCTGGCGGGCGGACGCCCTCGGTTGGGCGAGACGGGAGCTCGCCGCCCACGGGCTGCGTCCGGCGCGTGAGTGGCGGGTCCGGCTGCGGCCCTGGTCCGTGCTGTTCCGGCTGACCCTCGTGGGCGGAGACGCCGTGTGGTTCAAGGCCAACCCGCCGGCGAGCGCCTTCGAGGCGGGCCTCGGCGCGGCCCTCGCCCGACGGGTGCCCGGACATGTCCTGCGGCCCCTCGCCGTCGACACCGACCGCGGCTGGTCACTGCTGCCCGACGGCGGCGAGGTCTTCCGCGACCTGCTGGCCCGCGAGCCGCACGACCCCCGGGCCTGGGAGGAGCCACTGCGGCAGTACGCCGCGATGCAGCGCGCGCTGATCCCGTACGCCGACGAGATCGAACGGCTCGGCGTCCCCGGCGCCCGCACCACCGCCCTCCCCGGCGTCTTCGACCGGATCGTCGAGGAGAGCACCGCCCTGAGCGCCGACGACCGTACGAGACTGCTCGCGGCGCGCCCGCGCCTCGTCGACCGGTGTGCCGAACTCGCCGCCGCGGGCATCGCGGACTCGCTCGACCACGCCGATCTGCACGACGCCCAGATGTTCCGGCCGGCGCCGGGCCGGTTCACCTTCTTCGACTGGGGCGACGCCCTGGTCTCCCACCCGTTCTGTAGCTTCCTGGTCCCCGCACGCCTGGCCGCGGAGCGCTACGGACCGGAGGTGCTGCCCCGGCTGCGGGACGCCTACCTGGAGCCCTGGACGGGAGACGGCCGTACGAGCGCCGGACTGCGGCGCGCGCTCGCCCTCGCCGGCCGGCTCGCCGCCGTCGGCCGGGCCGGCTCCTGGGGCCGGCTCTTCCCCGGCGCGGCCGCCGCCGGCTCCTCGCAGGCCGCGGCCTGGCTGCTGGAGCTGGTGACCGAGCGGTCGGCGTCGTAGCACCGGTGTCTCAGGACCGGTGTCTCAGGACCGGTGTCGTGGGACCGCTGTCGTAGGACCGATGAGTTCTGATCCGTTCCGCGGTCCTGAACGGCAGGAGCCCCCTCGTGGGGCGGGACGAGGAGGTCGTGATGCGGGTACCGACGCCGCACAGCGCGCTGCGGAGGCTGGACGTGCTTGTGGGGGAGTGGGAGATGTGGCTCGTGGGGCAGGACATCGGGCCGGTGCGGACGGAGTTCGCGTGGCTGGAGGGCGGGGTCTTCCTCGCACAGCGCACCGACCTCGCCCCCGGTACCGAACTGCCCGAGCCGTGGAGGTCGCAGGCCCCCTTCCCGACCGTGACCCTCACCGGTTACGACGACTCCGCCGACCTCTTCACCACGCTGTACGCCGACGGACGCGGCGTCGCCCGCACCTACAGCACCAGCGTGAGCGACGGCGTCTGGCGGCAGTGGCGGGCGGCTCCGGGGTTCCACCAGCGGTTCACCGCCGACATCGACACAACGCACCGGATCGTCAAGGGACGTTGGGAACGCTCCGGAGACGGTGAGGAGTGGGCCACCGACTTCGACGTCACCTACACCCGGGTCGGTGCGCCGCGGCCGTCCTGACGCCGGCGTCCGCCGTAGCAGCTCCGGCCGAAACACCTCACAACTCTTCGGACACCTTCGGAAGTCTTACACAGCACCGACACACGAGGTGCTTGCTTCCAAGGGGGGAACTCGCTTTGCTACGTGTTCACTTCACCGCAGAGGATCTGGCGAGAGTCACCGTCGCGACGAGACTGGACCCCCTGTGGGAGACGATGCTCGGCGTCCAGCAGCTCACCCATGCCGTACAGGTGACGCCCACCATGCAGGACTGGCGGCGGCGGGCCAGGACCGTCGTCGGACAGGGCGGGCCCGTCGGGTCGGTGCGGATGCTCGGCGCGCTGCTGCCGTCCCGCGGCTACTTCCCGGACTTCCTCACCCCCACCGCCGCCGAGGAGGGACTCGCCGCCGGCCTGGAGGAGATCCGCTCCACCCCGCCCCGCAGGCTCAGGGACGAACTGGTGCAGCTCACCGGCAGCGGCCCGGCCCGGAAGCCGCGCGCCCGCCGCCCGGCGCCGGTCTGGATGAAGAACCTCGCCGCCGGCGACCGCGACCAGATGGCCGACCTCACCGGCGCCATCCGGGCCGTCCACGACAGTGTGATCGCCCCGGAGTGGACGGAGGCCGAGGCCCGTCTCGAAGGGGACCGCGCCCGGCGCGCGAGGACCGTACGGGACGCCGGTGTGCACGGTCTGCTCGGTTCACTGGGCCCGCTCGTACGCTGGCAGCCGCCGGTGCTGCACGTGGACTACCCCGTCGACCGCGACCTGCGGCTCGGTGGCCGCGGGCTGCGGCTGATCCCCTCGTACTTCTGCCGCCGTACCCCCATCGCGCTCGCCGACCCCCAACTGCGCCCGGTACTCGTCTATCCCGTGGACCACAGCACGGTCCTGCCCCAGGCCGACCCCTCCGCGACCAACCCGCAGGCGCTGTCCGCGCTCCTCGGCCGCACCCGGGCGCGTACGCTGGCCGCGCTGCACGACACGGCCACCACGGGTGAACTCGCCCGCAGGCTACGGATATCGCCCGCCTCGGCCAGCCAGCACGTGCACGTACTCGCCGCCGCCAACCTCGTCCGCAGCCAGCGCGTCGGCAACCAGGTCCTGCACACCCTGACCCCGCTGGGCACGGCACTACTGTGCGGCACCGGTGTTCCCACAGGGGTCTGACCTGCGTTTTTCATCCCCCGCTGAAACCGTTGGCCCGTCCGGTACGCCACCCGTCAAGCTGTGAGCGCCGCCGGGGACATGACCGGCCCCCGCGGTGAGCCGGGCCGGGCAGGCCACACCACTCCCGGCCATGTCACTCTCAGGGGGAACACCGATGGCCCTGCGCCGACTTGTCACCGTGCTGTCCTCCGCCGCGATGGTCGCAGCGGTCTCACTCGTCGGCCTGGGCGGCTCCGCCCAGGCCGCGCCGAACGCCGGCTGCGCACCCAAGGGCGGCGGAAAGTACAACTGCAACGTCTGGAAGACGGCGTCGACCTGGTGGTGCACCACCACCGACCAGACCGACAGCTGCGACGGCATCCCCGCCGGAATCCTGCGCGCGGGCACCAACTACTTCTACTGCCAGCAGTGGGGCCACGAGTACCGCTACGGCAACTACTACAACCACTACTGGGCGCGGACGGACGACGACAGCGGCAACAAGCGGGTCTGGCTGCCGGTCGTCTACATCAGCGGCGGCGTGAACGACGGCCGCATCCCCGGCCTCCCGGACTGCTAGGTCGTGTTCGCCCCCACCGAAGGAACGCCCCATGGCAGACGAGTACGTCCTGCGTGCCCAGAGATTCGTCAACCAGACCTACGGCGGCAGGATCGGCGTCACGGTCGAGGAGAACGGCAAGACCGGGTGGAGCACCATGTACGCGCTCACCCGGGCACTCCAGTGGGAGCTGGGCATCAGCCCGGTCGCGGACTCCTTCGGTCCCACCACCCTGCGGACACTGACGCAGAAGTTCCCCCGGCTCAACGCCGACACCGTGCCGTCGCCGGACTTCTGCCGGATCATCCAGGCCGCGATGTACTGCAAGGGCTACAACGGCGGTGACCTGGACGGCTCGTACAACGCGACCGTCCAGTCCGGCATCACCCGGCTCAAGCAGGACATGGGCGTCGACGGGGTCTACCCCGGCTCCGACCTGACCCCGAAGGTCTTCAAGGGTCTGCTCAACATGGACCCCTACGTGGTCGTCCGGTACGGCGACCGCCCCGGCGACGAGGACGTCCGCGCGATCCAGCGCTGGCTCAACGGGCGGTACATCCACCGCCAGGACTTCTTCGTGATGCCCTGCGACGGCCACCACTCCCGCGATGTCGCCAAGTCGATGCTGTTCGCCATCCAGTACGAACTCGGTATGGCCGACGGTGTCGCCAACGGTTCCTTCGGCCCCGCGACCCAGGCGGGCCTCAAGCAGCACACGCTCACGGTCGGTTCGACGGGCACCTGGGTGAACCTGTTCAGCGCCGCGATGATCCTCAACCAGCGGCCCCACGTGGCGTTCAGCTCCACCTTCACGGCGGACCTGTCCTCCGCGGTCTTCGAGTTCCAGGACTTCGTCGGGCTCTCCGTGAACGGCGACGGCGACTACCGCACCTGGGCGTCCCTGCTGATCTCCTACGGCGACCAGTCCCGCTCGGGCGCCGCCTGCGACTGCATCACCACCATCACTGCGGCACGCGCGCAGGCGCTGAAGAGCGCCGGGTACTTCTACGTAGGGCGCTATCTCTGCAACGTCCCCGGCGGCCGGAACAAGATGATCCAGCCGGGCGAGCTGGCCACCATCGCGTCGAACGGCATGAACTGCTTCCCGATCTACCAGACGTCCAGTGACGGCGCCGGGTACTTCAACTACAACCAGGGCACCCGCGACGGACTCGACGCGATCGACTGGGCCAAGTACCACGGCTTCAAGGACGGCACCCGGATCTACTTCGCCGTCGACTACGACGCCTACGACCACGAGGTCACGTCCAACATCCTTCCGCACTTCCGGGGGATCTCCCGGGCGGTCCAGGAGAACTCCCGCTACCGCGTGGGCATCTACGGGCCGCGCAACGTGTGCCGCCGGGTGCGTGAGGCCGGCTACACCGACGCCAGCTTCGTCTCCGACATGTCCAGCGGCTTCTCCGGGAACCTCGGTTTCCCGATGCCCGGGGACTGGGCCTTCGACCAGATCGCCACCGTCTCGGTGGGCAGCGGCGCGGGCGCCATCGAGATCGACAAGAACATCGCGTCCGGCCGCGACATCGGACAGAGCAGCTTCGACCCGGGCGCCGACACGGCCGGACTGGACGTCGACCTCGACCCGGCGTACCGCCAGCAGCTGCTGGAGGACGTGCGCTACTACCTGACGTCAATCGGCGTCCCGGAGACCGGGGGCGCCGAGTGGAACGACCGGGACTGGGCGACCCTGGGCGGCATCTCCACCACGAAGGCGGTCGAGCTGGTCCTGTCCGCCGACTGGCTGTTCACCTCCCTCGCCCGCCAGCTCCGGCTCCGCAAGGCCCTGATCCAGGCCCCGGTGCTGTGGGAGCTGCGCAAGATGAACCCGGGCGACTTCGCGGCGGACACCGCGGTGAAGACCGGTGTGTGGGACGACTGCTCCACCGGCTGGGGCCAGATCTTCGGCTGGGTGGCGATCGAGGCCAGGAACTACTGCGTGCGGCAGGGCATCATCAACGGCCAGATCCTGGACAGGGGGCGGGATCTGGACGCGGTGTGGACCCAGCTGAACGAGGACCCGATCTACAACATCAAGTCGGTGGCCTACCTGACCATCTACAACGCCTTCCAGGTCGACAAACCCCGGCCGGGACTGAACACCAGCGACGTCGACTCCCAGATCATCCTCACCCGCTACAACGGCCCCCTCGTCGTCGACGGGAAGCCGAACCTTCCGGCCCTCCAGTACGGGCAGGACCTCGTCAACCTCTACCGGGTGCTGGAGAGCTACAACAGCCTCTCCCGCAACCAGTGACGTGAAAGGGACTCCGAGGGTGACCACCGGCAGCACAGGCACAGGCACAGGCACAGGCACAGGCACCGACACAGGCACCGACACAGACACACGCACCGGCATGACACGACGCGAAGTCGTCGGACACACCGCGCTCCTGGGCACCCTGGCCCTCGCCGGTGGCGGTTCCCTGCTGGCCCTCCCGACCGCGGCGTCGGCCGCCGAGCACGCCGGGCCCGACGGCGCGTCCGGCCGGCCGACGTCGCCCAACGGCTGGCAGACCGAGGAGCGGGCCAACCACATCTCCACGGTCTGGACCCGCCACGTCCCGGGCACCGGCTGCGACGTCGACATCCGCCTCGGCGAGGCGGCGACCGTTCTGACCCACGTCGTACGCCGCTTCCACTACGAGATCGACGCACTGCGCGCCGGTGACGTGACCGGCTGGCTCCCCCCGTCCCGGGTCCGGCTGGACCGGCCGGAGGGCAACCAGGCCTCCGGCACGGCCGTCGCGATCCGGCCCGGCTCCTATCCGCCCGGCGCCCGGGGAGGGTTCTTCCCGGCGCAGCTCACGGTGGTCCGGGACATCCTCGCCGAGTGCGACGGCGTCGTCCGCTGGGGAGGGGACGACGACCGCCCCTACGAGGCCCTGTTCTCCCTCGACGTGCCCCCGGGCGACGAGCGCCTGACCAGACTCGTGACACGACTCCGCACCTGGGCCGACGAACCGGGCGCGGGCGCCGGAACCCCGGTCGACGTCACGGACAAGGGGCGCCGCCGGGCCGCCGAGGCCCTGGAACGCCGCCAGCAGGCCGACTGACCACGGAGGATCCGGTGGCACGCACAGACGCCACCGCGGGGGACGCCGACCTTCCGCGGTGGCACAGCGTCGCGTACTGGCGCGACTTCCTCGCCGCCCACAGCGTGGACGTCATGCGTGAGCGCGAGTACCCGTACGAATGGCGGCGGTACAGCGAGGAGCAGCTGGACAGCGGCTGGCTCGGACGCGAGGGCGCGACCGAGGAGGAGCTGGTGTCCGCCGAGGAACGGCTCGGCATCCGACTGCCGCCCAGCTACCGGGCGTTCCTCACCGCGTCCAACGGCTTCTCCCATCTCGGCCCGTTCAACTGGGAGATGCGCACCACCCACAACGTCGACTGGTTCCGCAGCGCGGAGCCCGGCATCTGGGCGATCCTCCGCGAGGGCGACGCCGAGCTGACCGCTTTTATGGACCGGGTGCTGCTGGTGTCCGACGAGAGCGACGCCCAGCACTGGCTGCTCGATCCCGGCACCGTCTCCCTCGACAGGGAGTGGACCGCGGTCATCTGGGCCGGCTGGCACCCGGGCTTCAGCGACGTCTGCCCCTCCTTCGGCGACCTCGTCGCCCAGGAACGGGCGTCCTACGAGGGACTCTGGGACGACGAGTGACGGCAGGTACTACCGCAACGCCGGATGGTCCGCCACAACCGTGCAGGACCCCGCGGCGATCTCCGTGAAGCCGGCGTCGCGGACGACCGGCAGACCGCTCGTCGTGAGGGCGGTCCACTCGGCCGGGTCCGCGGTGCGTACGGCGAGCGGGAACCCCGCGTCGTGCCAGGCGGCCCGCTCTTCGTCCGACAGCCCCCACCAGGCGAGTTGGGCGCCGTGGCCGGCCTGGGCCATCGCCTTGCCGGCGGACATCTCCACGCCGGGGTTGAGCCACAGCACCGGGGCGCCACGGTCCGCGTCGGCCGGCGGTTCCGGATCGTCGAGATCGGTCCCGGAGACCTGGAGCCTGGCCAGCTCCTTGGGCCAGCCGTCCAGCGGTACGGGCGGGAACACCCGTACCTCCGCCGCCTTGCCGGTGACGGTGATGCCGGGCAGCGCCTCCGCGCGCCGCCACTCCGCGCCGCGCGCCCGCCGGACCACCTTGCGGATCCGGGCGTCCTGCCAGTCCCGCATCACTTCCGCCCACTCGCCGTCGCCGACCGAACGGGCGTCGCCGAGCATCACCAGCACCGCGCGGGCCGCCGTCTCCAGCGCGTCCGTACGCGGCGGCGGGGCGTCCCGCTCGATCCGCACGACCAGCGGAAGCACAAACTGCCGGGCCGCGTCACGGTCAGTGGTCTCGGTCTGGAAAGGGCTGTCGCTCACGTCTCGCAGCGTACTTGACGTGCGCGAAGGCCCGCGTGGTCCCTCGGGCCGTCAGCCCGAGCAGGCCGTCCGCTGGGCTTCCTGCCACTCGCAGACCGGGCACAGCGTGACGCCCCGGTACGACTCCGGGTACTCCGTCGGCTCCCGGCACAGCACACAGTCCGCGTACGGCGGCCCGGCCGCCCCGGGTCCGGTCGCCTCGGTCTCGCTCATCCGTCCAGCGTATGCCGACGGACGCCGGTCACGACCGGCCGGTGCCGGTCCGGATCAGCTCGGACACCTTCACGAACCGGAAGCCCTGCCGGCGCAGCTCCGGCACGATCGTCCGGATCGCCCGCTCGGTCACCGGAGCCGCGCTGCGGGTGCAGTGCAGCACGACCACGGAGCCCGGCCGTACGTTGTCCAGGACCTGCCCGGCCACGGCGTCCGGGTCCGTCGCGAACGCGTCGCCGCCGACCACGTCCCACTGCACCGCCGTCACACCGGTGGCGGCGAGCGCGCGCAGCGCCCGCCGGTCGTAACAGCCGCCCGGGAAGCGGAAGTACGGCATCGCGTCCGGCACCCCCGCCTTGCGGAACGCGGTGTACGCGCGCTCCACGTCGGCCCGCATCCCGTCGGGGGACATGGTGGGCAGTCCGTAGCAGTCACCGGTGAAGGCGTAGTGGCTGTACGAGTGGTTGGCGACCTCGAACTGCGGGCTGTGGCCGATGGCGCGGGCCTGCGACGGGTACTCCTCGGCCCACCGGCCGGTCATGAACACCGTGGCCGGCACCTTCAGTTCCCGCAGTGCCGCGATGAGCCGCGGGTTGTCGAACCGCTCGCCCGACGCGGCCCGCGGTCCCTGGTCGGCGGTCATGTCCGCGTCGAAGGTGAGCGCGACGGTCTTGTCCCGGGTGCGGACACCGTTGCGGAAGACGGGGGTCAGCCCGGCCGGACCGGGGGCGAGTGTGGGCGGGCGGGAGGAGGCCGGCGCCGAGGGAGCTTGCTGGGCCTGGGGCGGGCGCGAGGCGGTGGGGGCGCCGCAGGCGGCGAGGGCGGCGGCGAGGGCGCAGGCCGCGGCGAGACGACGTACATGCCGAGCGGGAGTGATCACCGGATGAACGTAACGTCGTAAATCCGGTAAATAGGGTATTTGGGAAAGCGGATGGAGGGGAGCTGCCCGTTCGGCCTACGCCTGGTCGGCCTCCGGGAGCGGCGGGGTTTCCGCGCGCGGCTCGCGCGGGCGCTCGCGCTGCTGCTCGTAGGGCGCCCTCTCCAGGAAGCGGAGCAGTTCGACCGGGAAGGGCAGGACCAGTGTCGAGTTCTTCTCGGCGGCGACCGCGACCACGGTCTGGAGCAGCCGGAGCTGGAGCGCGGCCGGGGTGTCCTCCATCTGCTGGGCGGCCTCGGCGAGTTTCTTCGACGCCTGGAGTTCGGCGTCGGCGTTGATGACCCGCGCGCGGCGCTCGCGGTCCGCCTCGGCCTGGCGGGCCATGGAGCGCTTCATCGTCTCCGGCAGGGACACGTCCTTGATCTCGACCCGGTCGACCTGCACACCCCAGCCGACGGCCGGGCTGTCGATCATCAGCTCCAGGCCCTGGTTGAGCTTCTCGCGGTCGGCGAGCAGATCGTCCAGCTCGCTCTTGCCGATGATCGAGCGCAGCGAGGTCTGTGCCATCTGGGAGACCGCGAACTTGTAGTCCTCGACCTTGATGAGGGCGCTCGCCGGATCGACGACCCGGAAGTACACCACCGCGTCCACGCGCACGGTGACGTTGTCCCGGGTGATGCCCTCCTGGGCCGGCACCGGCATCGTCACGATCTGCATGTTGACCTTGTGCATCCGGTCCACGAACGGAACGACCAGCGTGAATCCGGGCGCCCGCACCTCGCCGCGGAGCCGGCCGAGACGCAGCACCACACCGCGTTCGTACTGCTTGACGACCCGCGCCGCCGCGGCCACGTACACCACACCGGCGGAACCCGCCGCCGCGGCCGCCACCAGGAGTTCTTCGAGCACGGCGACCTCCTCACCCAGAGGTGTCCAGAGGTGTCCAGAGGTGTCGAGAGCTATCCAGACGTGTCCGGAGGCCCGTAATGGTTGGTTCTGTAACCATATGCCCGGCATCCGGTCCGGGGACAGGTGTGGTTCCGGACCGGACGCCGGGCACGGGGTGCGTCGCGTCGGGTGATGGGTCGGGTCAGGGCGCGGTGACCTTCACCGGTTCGACGCCGGCCGAGCTGTGACGTTCCGCCCAGTTCTCCAGAGCCGTACGGCAGGCGTGGTCCAGGTGGTGCAGTCCGGACAGGTCCAGCTCGATCGGACGGTCCTGGGGCAGGGCCTCCAGACTGTCGAGTATCTTCGGCAGCCGCAGGAAGGTCGCGTTGCCCGACAGATACGCCTGGACCGGTCCGGCACCCTTGTCTATGACGTCCAGCTTCAGGTGCGAGGCCTGCCAGGCGGTCTTGGCCACCGACAGGGCCAGACCGATCAGCACCCCCTCGAACATGTTCACGGCGACGATCGCCACCGCCGTGACCACCAGGATCAGCGCCTCGCCGCGGTGCGTCCCCCACAGCGTCACCAGCTGCCGGAACGGGATCAGCTTCCAGCCCGCGTGCACCAGGATGCCCGCCAGCGCGGGCAGCGGGATCAGCGCCAGGGCCGCCGGGAACAGCGCGGCGAACAGCAGCAGCCACACGCCGTGCATGACCCGGGACGCCTTCGTCCGCGCGCCCGCCTGCACATTGGCCGAGCTGCGCACGATCACGGCGGTCATCGGCAGCGCGCCGAGCGCACCGCAGACGGTGTTGCCCGCGCCCTGGGCCATCAGCTCCTTGTCGTACTGGGTGCGCGGGCCGTTGTGCAGCCGGTCCACGGCCGCCGCGCTGAACAGGCTCTCCGCGGAGGCGATGAGCGTGAACGCGAGGACGGTGCCGAGCAGCGCGGGGCTCGCCAGGCCGGCGAGGGCGTCCGCGCCGGGCGGCTGGACCGAGTCGAGCAGCCCGCCGACCTCGACGGTGGCCACGGGCAGGTCGAACGCCAGCGTGACGACCGTGGCCAGCAGTACGGCCGCGAGCGCGCCGGGGACCGTCCGGACCTTCGCCGGCAGGTGCTTCCACAGCGCGATCATGGCTATGGTGCCCGCGCCGAGGCCCAGCGAGGTCAGCGCCACGGAGCTGCCCAGGGCGTCGAGCGCCGCCCCCGGCAGACCCGTGATCTTCTCCAGGCCGGACGCGGGGGCCGGCATGCCCGCCGCCGCGTACAGCTGGCCCGCGATGATCACGAGGCCGATGCCGGCCAGCATGCCCTCGACGACCGAGACGGAGATGGCCCGGAACCAGCGCCCCAGCCTCAGGGCGCCCATCAGGAGCTGGAGCAGACCGGCCGCGAGCACGATCACCCCGAGCGCGGTGAGCCCGAACTCCTGGACGGCCTCGAAGACCAGCACGGTCAGGCCCGCCGCGGGGCCCGACACCTGGAGGCTGCTGCCCCGCATCATGCCGGTGACGATGCCGCCCACGATGCCGGTGACCAGGCCGAGTTCGGCCGGGACACCGGAGGCGACGGCCACGCCGACGCAGAGCGGCAGCGCGACCAGGAAGACGACGACGGAGGCGGCGAAGTCCTGCCTGAGATGAGGGAACCTGGTCATGTCGGCGCTCACAGCGCCTCGAACCGGTCGGTGTCCGCGCGGTGTTCGCGCACGGCACCGGTGTGCACCTCGTAGTACCAGCCGTGCAGCGTCAGCCCGCCGTCCGCGAGCCGGCGCTCGACACACGGGTAGGAGCGCAGCCGCAGCAGCTGTGCGAGCACGTGGTGCTGGACGCCCGCCGCGACCGTCGGGTCGGCCGGGTCGTCGGCGTGCGGCTCGTCGGCCGCGTGCGCCAGCCAGTCCCGTACGGCGGGAACCGCGTCCAGGTCGTCGCCGCGCACCAGCGCGCCGACCGCACCGCAGTGCGAGTGGCCGCAGACCACGATGTCCCGCACGCCGAGCACCTCGACGGCGTACTCGATGGTCGCGGCCTCGCCCGTGGGGCGGCCCGCGCCGTACGGCGGGACGATGTTGCCCGCGGTGCGCAGCTCGAAGAGCTCGCCGGGGCGGGCGCCCGTGATCAGGGCCGGGACGACCCGGGAGTCGGAGCAGGTGATGAAGAGGACCTGTGGTGACTGGCCCTCGGCGAGTCCGGCGAACTCCTCAGGGCGCTGTCCGAACGTGCGGGCGTTGTCGATGAGGGGCTGCATGGTGTCGTGTCTCCTCCTGGCGCGCTGTGGGGTGCGCGTCGGGCTTGCGGGACGAGGGGGAGTGCGCCGCCGTCACGGAAGGGACGGGGCGGGCCGGCTCCCGGCCGGTGGGCCGGAGAGGATGCCGCTCAGCGGCTGTGGGCCTGGGGCGCGGACGGGGTGGATATCAGTCCGGTACGGAGCGTGACGGCGATGTCACGCCTGGTTCTCGGACCGCCCTCGGCGCACTCGGCTTCGCGTCGAGCCTTGGCCGCTGCGTGACGGACCGTGTGCGCGGTCGCGAAGTGGTCCGCGAACACGGGGAGCCGCGAGGCGAGCCGCACGGCGGCGTGGGGCGGCGGAGCCGTCCGAACCGTCGTACCTCGCAACTTGTGCTCCCTTCGGGCAGGGCCGTGCCTTTTGCGCAGACCAACTGTTGGTCAACAGCTGGTCAAGAAACACGTTAACCCTGCGAAGTTGTTTGCAGGGTTAACTCGGCGTTTCAGAAGGAAGAGAGCCTTAAAAGTGCGGGTCGGATGGCGCGAACCCGTCGTTGATCCACTTGTGGCCCGGGGCCGGCGTCCCCGGGCCCCTACCGGCCCTCGACCAGCGGCTTGGCGTCACGGGCCAGCGCGGTGAGCCGGGAGATGGCCCGGAAGTACTTCTTGCGGTACCCGCCGTTCAGCATCTCCTCGCTGAACAACTGGTCGAACGGCAGCCCCGAGGCCAGGACCGGCACCTCACGGTCGTAGAGCCGGTCGGCGAGCACCACGAGGCGCAGTGCGGTCGCCTGGTCGGGAACCGGCCGCACATCGGTCAGGCACACCGCTTTCAGGCCGCCCGTCAGCGCGCCGTACCGGCTGGGGTGGACCTTGGCGAGGTGCTCCAGCAGGTGCGGGAAGTCGTCGAGCGAGGCCCCCGCGGTGGCGTACGCCGTCCTGGTCACCTGCTCGTCCGAGTACGGCGCCGGCGCCTCGGGCAGGCCGCGGTGGCGGTAGTCCTCGCCGTCGATGCGCAGGGCGCGGAAGTGGGCGGACAGGCCCTGGATCTCGCGCAGGAAGTCGGCGGACGCGAACCGGCCCTCGCCGAGCTTGCCGGGCAGGGTGTTCGAGGTGGCGGCGAGCGCCACACCCGCCTCCACCAGCCGGCCGAGGAGCGTCGAGACCAGCACGGTGTCGCCCGGGTCGTCCAGCTCGAACTCGTCGATGCAGAGCAGCCGGTGACCGGAGAGGGTCTGCACGGTCTGCTGGAAGCCCAGCGCGCCGACCAGGTTCGTCAGCTCCACGAAGGTGCCGAACGCCTTGAGCGCGGGCTCCGCCGGGGTGGCGTGCCACAGGGAGGCCAGGAGGTGGGTCTTGCCGACGCCGTAGCCGCCGTCCAGGTAGACACCGCGCGGGCCCGCCGGAACCCTGGGCGCCTTCGCCCGGCCGAAGCCGAGGAAGCCGCGCTTCGCGCCGCCCGCGGGTGCCCCGGTCAGTCCGGTCGCGAAGCCCTCCAGGACCCGGACGGCCTCGCTCTGGCTCGGCTGGTTCGGATCCGGCAGATACGTGCTGAAGCGCACCGAGTCGAACCGCGGCGGCGGCACCATCTCGGCGACCAGACGGTCCGCGGGGACGTGCGGGGCGCGGTCGCACAGCGACAGCGGGGCCGCGTCGGTTATCGGGCCGGGGCCGGAGGCGGCGGGGGAGGACGACACGGTTCACCATGGTAGGCGGCGTGGAACACTGCACGGCATGCGACGCCTGTTCCCTGTGACCGATGAAACAGCAGCTCGTCCTTCGGGCGGAGGCCCTGATGCGGAGGGGGCGGCCGGGACGGGGGAGCCGGGCTCTGGCGGCGGGGTGGGTGACCGTGAGTGGAGTCTTGGCGAGCTGGCCGACGTGTATCCGTACCCCGACGAGCCGGGCCCCGACGGGCGGCCGCGGGTGTGGCTGCGCGCCAACATGGTGTCCACGCTGGACGGGGCCGGCCAGCACGACGGACGGTCCAAGCCGATCTCGGGCGCGGCCGACATGCGCGTCTTCGGCACGCTGCGGGCGCTCGCGGATGCCGTGGTCGTGGGCGCAGAAACGGTACGCCAGGAGCAGTACCGGCCGGCACGCGCGCGTACCGAGTTCGCCGCGCGCCGGGCGGCCGCCGGACAGGGCCCTGCACCCGCCGTCGCGGTGGTCACGGCAAGCCTCGACCTGGACTTCTCGCTCCCGCTGTTCACCTCGCCGCTGGTGCCCACGATCATCCTGACCGGCGCCGACTCCCCGGCCGACCGGATCGCGGCGGCCGAGCGCGCCGGGGCCCGCGTGGTGATCGCCGGCGACGGCACCGGCGTGGATCCCGCCCGCGCGGTACGGGCCCTCGCTGAACTGGGCCATCGCCGGCTGCTCACCGAGGGCGGGCCGCGGCTGCTCGGACAGTTCGTGGCGGCGGACGTACTGGACGAGCTGTGTCTGACGATCTCGCCGCTGCTGGTCGCGGGGAACGCGCAGCGCATCGCCGACGGGCCGCCGGTGACGGTTCCGCAGCGGTTCGAACTCGTGTCCCTGCTGGAAGAGGCCGGGTTTCTGTTCGGCCGCTACCGTCAGTCGTAAATCAACGGAATGTGTCGTTCCGGTTAGCGTGCGACGGGCAGACTAAGTCACGCGGTACCCGTGCGATCACGGGGCAGGATGGTTTCCGCAGGGGCTTGAACGGCTCACGCAGGACGGAGGGCCCGACCGGGCCCTCGAAGCAGAAGGGGCGCCTGGTGTTCACAAGCGTTTTGATGATCGAGAAGGCCCTGACGTCCGCCGACGTGGAATTCGTCACGACCTTGCACGGCGACGAGTCGGTCGGATTCCATGTGCTGCTCCAGCCGCGGGGGGATCAGGCGGACCGGTTGCTGCGGGCCATCGACGACCTTGCGCTCGGCGAACTCGACGAGGCGGCACGGGAGAACGAGACGCCGGAGGGGGCGGAGGCGCGCGGTGAGGGGCAGCGGGCGCTGGACGTGTCGTTGCAGGCGTTGCGGGCCTCCGGGAACGAGGCGGAGGGGCGGTTGATCGAGGATCATCCGCTGGACGCGTTGAAGGGGGTTGTGGAGGAGGTCGGCGCGGACGAGGTGATCGTGCTGACGGATCCCCACTACGTGGAGGAGTTCTTCCACCGGGACTGGGCGTCGCGTGCCCGGCACAAGGTGGGGGTGCCGGTGTTGAAGCTGTTCTCGCACAGCAAGGTGTAGGGGGGCGGGGGCGGGGCGCGGTTTCGGGGGCGCGGTTTCGGGTGCGGGCCGGTGGGGGGCTGGTCGCGCAGTTCCCCGCGCCCCTTCTCGGCGTTGCGGTTGCCCGGGGATCGTGCGGCGGAGCCGCGGATTGACGCGGCCGCGCCCCTTCTCGGCGTTCGCCTTCCGCCTCCTGCAAGGGCGCCGGCGGTGCAGGGAATAGGGTGTGCGTGCGTCCGTCTGTCGTATCGCTTGCTTGGAGAAAACGCATGGCACCCGGTCTTCCTGCCGCCATGGAACGTCCGCACTTCATCGGGATCGGTGGGGCCGGGATGTCGGGGATCGCGAAGGTGCTCGCGCAGCGGGGGGCCGTGGTCGCCGGGAGCGACGCCAAGGAGTCCGCGACCGCGGAGGCGCTGCGGGCGCTCGGCGTCACCGTGCACATCGGGCACGCGGCCGGGCACCTGGCCGACGACGCCAGCTGTGTGGTGGTGTCCTCGGCGATCCGGGCCGACAACCCGGAACTGGCCCGCGCCGCCGAGCTGGGCGTCCCGGTGGTGCACCGGTCCGACGCGCTGGCCGCGCTGATGGAGGGCCTGCGTCCGATCGCGGTCGCCGGTACGCACGGCAAGACGACGACCACCTCGATGCTCGCGGTGTCGCTGAGCGAGCTGGGGCTGAAGCCCTCGTACGCGATCGGCGGCGACCTGGACGCGCCCGGCTCCAACGCGCTGCACGGCGAGGGGGAGATCTTCGTCGCGGAGGCGGACGAGTCGGACCGCAGCTTCCACAAGTACGCGCCCGAGGTCGCCATCGTCCTCAACGTCGAGCTGGACCACCACGCGAACTACGCGTCGATGGAGGAGATCTACGAGTCCTTCGAGACGTTCGTGGACCGGATCACCGAGGGCGGCACCCTGGTGATCGCCGCGGACCATGACGGCGCCCGCGAGCTGACCCGGCGGGTCGCGGACCGGGGTGTACGGGTGGTGACGTACGGCGAGTCCGAGGACGCCGACGTGCGGATCACCTCCGTCGTGGCGCAGGGGCTGAAGAGCGAGGTCACCGTCGTCATGGACGGCACCGAGCTGACCTTCGCCGTCTCCGTGCCGGGCCGGCACTACGCGCACAACGCCGTCGCCGCGCTCGCCGCGGGTGTAGCCCTCGGGGTCCCGGCCGCCGAACTGGCACCGGCGCTTGCCGCGTACTCCGGCGTGAAGCGGCGGCTCCAGCTGATGGGCGAGGCGGCCGGGGTGCAGGTGATCGACTCCTACGCCCACCACCCGACCGAGATGACCGCCGACCTGGAGGCGATGCGCGCGGCCGCCGGGGACGGGCGGATCCTCGTCGTCTTCCAGCCGCACCTCTTCTCGCGCACCCAGGAACTCGGCAAGGAGATGGGCCAGGCCCTCGCCCTTGCCGACGCGTCCGTCGTGCTCGACATCTACCCGGCCCGCGAGGACCCGATCCCCGGCGTCACCAGCGAGCTGATCATCGAGGCGGCCCGCGCGGCCGGCGCCGACGTGACCCCCGTGCACAACAAGGACGAGGCGCCGACGGTGGTCGCGGGAATGGCGAAGGCAGGCGATCTGGTTCTCACCATGGGCGCGGGCGATGTCACCGACCTGGGCCCGCACATTCTGGACCGCCTGTCGAAGTAAGGGGCTGACAGCCATGTCGTACGACGTCGAGAAGCCGGACGAGCAGTGGCGCGCGGAGCTGAACCCGGCGGAGTACGCGGTACTGCGCCAGGCGGCGACCGAGCCCGCGTTCACCGGTGAGTACACCGACACCAAGACCAAGGGCGTGTACGCGTGTCGCGCCTGCGGCGCCGAGCTGTTCACCTCCGAGACCAAGTTCGACTCCCACTGCGGGTGGCCGAGCTTCTTCGACCCGAAGGAGTCCGACGCCGTCGAGCTGATCGAGGACCGTACGCACGGCATGGTCCGCACGGAGGTGAGCTGCGCCCGCTGCGGCTCGCACCTCGGGCACGTGTTCGAGGGTGAGGGCTACGCGACCCCCACCGATCAGCGGTACTGCATCAACTCCGTTTCGCTGCGGCTGGATCCCGAGACGGACTGATCCCGTCCCCGGTGAGAAACCGACGGGGGTGGAGCCGCCGACCGTGGCCGGGGCGCATTTCGCCCGGGGCCCTGCCCCGATTCGGATGCGTCGGCCACGGTCGGACGGCGTGCTTCAGTCCCGCCCGGATCCGTCGCCCACGACATCGCGGACCTGGCGCGAGGCGCGCAGCCCGGACTCGATGGCACCGTCGATAAAGCCGCACCAGCCTTTCGCCACCTCCGAACAGGCGAACGCGACGCGGCCACCGCTCTCGGGTCGGCTGAGCTTCTCGTGGGGCTCGTACTTCAGGAACTGGCCACGCTGGAAGTACGGCCACGAACCGCGGGAGAACTCGTCGTCGAGGTCGTAGGTCGCCGACGCGACCTCGCCGACCTCGACATGCGGCAGCAGATCCTTGATTCCGGCACGCACCGACTCGTGATCGTGGGCGTCCTTCAGGGCCGGGGTGGGGAACACCTCGACGACCTGCTCGTCCCCCTCACGGCGGAAGGACGTCCAGATCAGACCGATGGGGTGGTCGCCACGTGAGACGACGTAGAGGTTCTTCGGCTCCCCGCGCAGTACCGCGATGAGCTTGTTCCCCTGCGGAGTCTGAAGTCCTTCGGTCGCCGCTGCCAGACGCGGTTCCGACAGGGCGGGCGTGAACTCGATGTGCGGCCACACTCCGGGCGGGGTGGCGACGACCACCGCCGACGCGGTGAACGCTTCCCCACCGGCGGTCGAGACGGTCACTCCGCTGTCGGTGGAGTCGACCTTGACGACCTTCTCCCCCAGGCGAACCTCCGAGCCGCCGTCGGCCAGAATGGCGTCGATCACGGACTTCGTGCCGTTCCGGAGCCGCCTTCCGTACAGCGCGTCCATCGCGTTGGCGGTCTCGTGCCCCGCATTGGCCCACACCCGCAGGAAGAACAGATAGCCGCCCTCTGCCGCCGGCCGTTGCGCCTCGGCCGAGATCCATCGGGACAGGTAGGCCTCGTCCGCGGAGTCCAGGCCCAACTGGTCCAGCCGGTCCTGGATGGACATCTTGTCGACGACACCCACGGCCTCGGGATTGGCCAGCGGGTTGTACGGGTCCGGGAACACGTCCCGCGACTGCGCGAAGTACTTGTCGAGCATCATGCGCTCCCGCTCGGGTATTCCCGCCGGGTCACTCCACTCGAGACCGTCGCCCACCGGCACCAGTACCTTCTCGGGGGTCAGAGCAGCGCCCAGCAGATCATCCTCCAGCCCGTAGCGCACGATCTCCGACCAGATGTGCGGCTGCGACCAGTACACATAGGTGCCGCCGAGATCGATCAGATCGCCGTTCGCCAGAGCCGATGTCCAGGTCCGTCCCCCGACTCGGGTCCGGCCCTCCAGGACAAGAGTGCGCAGACCACGGGTTGCGCATTCGCGGGCCGCCGTCGCACCGGCGAAGCCGGCGCCGACAACGATGACGTCATAGTCGTGGCTCATTCTTTTCTCCTTGCAGTTGGACAACCGTCCTTGCGGAAGATCCGCTTTCGTTGTGGTGCGGTTTCTGGGTTTTCCCGGTTCGCCGGTGGTCGGCCGGGCTATGAGCGGTCGAGCGGTTCGGCGGCCTGTACCTCGGCCGCGGTGAGGATTCCGGCGTCGGTCAGGCGACGGAACAAGGTGGGCAACCTGGGGTTGAGCCGGGCAGCGTGGTCGACGAACCGACGGGCCTGGGCTCCCTGTCCGGCGCGGGCGTGGACGACCGCCGCCCAGAACGACGCCTCCGGATTCCCGCCCAGCGCCTGATCCGCGCGCTCCAGCTGCGCTGCGGCGGCGGCGAACGCGTCGGCACCGCAGTCGGCCCGGTCGCCGAGCAGGACCCCGCGCGGATCGAAGACTGTTCGAGAGACGACGTCGAACGTGTCGTAGAGGTCGACCAGCCGGCCCAGCTCGGCCACCGGATCGGCGTGGTCGTCCACCCGCAGATCACGTACGACGTGGGCCCATGGAGTGTCGGTGGGGCCGGTGCCGACCACTCGGAGCGCAGCGGACTGCCGGCCTCGGATGTCGCCCCCGGCCTCCTCGCCGGCCGTCAGCGCCGCGACCAGTCGATGCGCGAGGTCGCCACCGGCGTCCTGATACGCCCTCAGCATCACGGCCGGGACCGACTCGTGTTCCAGGGTGTTGCCCAGCGCGACGGCGTGCGTCGCGGTGGCCACTCCGACCGCGGGCACGCACCGGGGACCCGTGTACGTGGCGATGCTGCCGGACGCGTCGACCACGCCGACTTGACGCAGTTCGGGAGTGTCGTCGTCGGCGAGCAGACTCTCCAGCACCGCGTCGGCGCTCTCGCCCACACGGAGCATCGCGAATCCGCGCGGCCCGTAGGACGGCTGCGCGAACGCCTGGGTGGCGATCACGCCGGTACCGGCCTCGGCCCAGGTGACGACCGCGCCGACACCCGGATAGTGCGAGGCGGAGGCAACGCCCATCTGGCGGGCGGCCGGGTCGAAGGCAAGCATCGAGAAGGTCATGGCCGCACCTCCGTCCATCGAGGAGGACACATGGTCAGAACTCGGTTTCGCTGAGCAGCCGGGCATTGTGCCTGCGGTACTGCGCGGTCTGGGTGATCGGCATCAGCGGGGCGAGCTTGGCGACGTTGCCGGTGACCTTGATCTGCCCGTTCATAAACGCGGTGGTCGGGGCCAGCTCTCCCCGCAACATCGCGATCGAGTCGTCGTACGTGCAGGACATGGTGCAGTCCGCGCTCGGATCGTCGCCGAGCTGCTGGGAGTCGACGCGTCCGTCTCGCACGTCGGCGACGTAGGAGATCTCCCCGCCACCGGGCGCGTCGAGGAGCCGATACCGTACGCGCGCGCAGGCACCGGGCCGTGGTGTGAAGGCCTGTTGCAGTTCGCGTTGCCGGTCAAGCCATTCCTGAGACGCGTATCTCATCGCAGCGCCCTTCCCTCGGGTCGTCGGCCGTGCTCGGAAAGTCATGGGCGGCGCTGTCCGGACGGTCGTCCAGTGCCGTGAGGATTCGCTCGGCGGTGATCGGCACCGAGTCGACGACGGAGCCGCCGTGGCCGAGCGCGTCGCGTATCGCGTTGGCGAGAACCGCCGTTGTCGGAATCACCCCGCTCTCTCCGACGCCCTTGGCGCCGTTGAGCGAGAACGGTGACGGTGTCTCCAGGTGCAGCAGCTCGACCGGTGGCACGTTCGCGGCGAGAGGGGGCGCGTAGTCGAAGATGGACTCGACCACGGGGCGTCCGTCGTCCAGGTAGGGCAGCTGCTCGTACAGCGCGGCGCCGATCCCCTGCGCCACGCCGCCCACGATCTGGGCGGCGACGGTGGCCGGGTTGAGCTGTGTGCCGCAGTCGTGCCCGAAGACGAGGCGCTGTATCCGCACCGCTCCGGTGCTGCGATCGATCTCCACGATCGCCGCGACCGTTCCGTAGGAGAACGCGAAGGAACGCGGGTCGTAGGTGTACGACGTCTCCAGCCCCGGCTCGCTGTCCGGGGGGAGATCGGTGGCCCGGTAGGCGGCGGCCGCGAGCTCCTGGACGCTCACCGTACGGCCGGACCGGTCCGTGAAACGCCCGTCGGCCGCGTGCAGCGCGTCGGGGCTTTCCGCGCCGAGCAGGTGCGCCGCCAGGACACGCAGCTTCGTATGCATCTGGCGTGCTGCCATCATGACCGCGGAGCCGGCGACTCCGGCACCACGGCTGCCGCCGCTGCCGTAGCCGGTGTACGGGCACGCCAGCGTGTCTCCGCAGACGAGCGAGACGCTCTCGACCGGCACCCCGATCTCCTCGGCGGCAACCCGGATGAGCGTGACGTCCAGTCCCTGCCCCATCGGCATCTGCCCGGTCAGTACGGTGACCTCGCCCGTGGGATGCATCCGGACGACTGCTCGGTCATGGCCCGGATTGTCGATCCCCATCATCGCCGTGGTCAGCGACGGCCCGAAGTTCGTGGCCTCCACGTAGCAGGCGACACCCACCCCGACGAGTCGGCCGTCGCGCCTCGCGGCGGCGGCCGCGCCGAGGGCACCCGGCCAGTCGATGTGCTCGGCGACGTCGTCGAGCAGCTCGCGGTAGCGACCGCTGTCCAGGCACATCATGGACGGTGTCCAGTGCGGTAGCTCATCGGGGTCCAGCAGGTTGCGCCGCCGGATCTCGACCGGGTCGAGGCCGAGGCGTCGTGCTCCCTCGTCGAGGGCACGCTCGATCGCGAACGTGGCCTCCGGCATCCCGAAACCGCGGTAGGCACCGATCGGGGTCTTGTTGGTGACGACCGCGACCAGCCCGGTGTACGCATCCGCGATGCGGTAGGGCCCGAACAGCATGGCCGCGGTGACGATGCCCGTCCCGAGCCCGACCATGTAAGGCGTCGCTCCGCAGTCCAGTACGACCTCGCCGCGCAGCCCGGTGATCGTGCCGTCGGACGCAAGGCCCAGTTCGAGCTCCACGGTTGCGCCGCGGCCGTGCACGGTGGCCACGAAGGCCTCCGCGCGGCTCTCGATCCAGCGCACCGGTCGCCGCAACCCACGAGCGGCGACGGCCACCAGGGTCTCCTCGACGGTGGCGCAGGCCTTGTTGCCGAACGCGCCGCCGACATCACCGCAGAGCACCCGCACCCGGAGCGGGGAAATCCGCAGGGTGTGTGCGAGCGAGGCGCGGACCAGATGCGGTGACTGCGTCGAAGTGGTCAGCGTGAGGCTCTGCCCGTCGCCGGTCCAGCTCGCGCGTACCCCGCGCGTCTCCAGCGGCATTCCGGCGACGCGGCCGCTGGTGTACTGACCGCGCACCACGACGGCCGCGGCGGCCAGCGCCTCCTCGACGTCGCCGGCCTCGAAACTGGTGCGTCCGTACACGTTGTCCGGCCAGTCGTCGTACAGGCGCGGCCCGTCCGGGTCGGGCTCGATGGCGGCCGGCAGTGGGTCGTAACGGACATCCACCAGCTCGGCGGCGTCCTCGGCGAGATAGCTGTCGTCGGCGACGACGGCCGCGATCGGTTCGCCGACATAGCGGACCCGGTCACCGGCCAGGCTCCAGGTCGGTGCGTCGGCCTGGAGCGGCGCGTTCCACAGCGAGGCCATCGGTGACGTGACCGATCGGACGTCGGCGCCGGTCAGCACCGCGTGAACGCCGGGCGCCGCGAGCGCCCGATCGACCGTCACCGAGATCCGGGCGTGCGGCCGGCGCGAGCGCACGACGACCAGGTGCAGATCGCCGACAGCCGGCTCGTCGGCCAGGAAGTGGCCGTCACCGGTGAGCAGCCGGGTCCGGCGTGCATCGCGGTCGGGGACGGTCATCGTGCCTCCCTTGTCACCCGAGCCGCGACGCAGGCCGTCGCGGCGGCCAGGATCGGCGCGTACCCGGTGCACCGGCACAGCGATGCCGCGAGCCGGTCGCGTACGTCCTCGGTGCTCGGTCGGGCCCCGGCGTCGACCTCGGTGAGCAGTTCCTCGATCAGGACCACGATGCCGGGGGTGCAGAAGCCGCACTGGAAGGCGCCGTACTCCAGCAGAGCGGCCTGCACCTCGGACAGTCCGGCGGCTTCGCCGAGCCCCTCGACCGTGGTCACCTCGGCGCCGTCGGCCTGCACCGCGAGGGTGAGGCACGAGCGGGCCGAGGCGCCGTCGACCAGAACGGTGCAACTGCCGCAGACCCCCTCACCGCAGCCGATGTGAGTCCCGGTGAGACCGGCGCGTTCCCGGAGGAAGTCGGCCAGGGCATACCGCGGTGCGACATCGGCGCTGAGCAGCCGCCCGTTGACGCGTACCTGGATCGAATGTGTCGTGGCGCTCACCGGATGTCCTCCCGCCACTGGCGCAGCAACCGCCCGAAGAGGCGAACGCTGAGCCGCTGCCGGTGCGCTGCGGTGGCGCGCGCGTCATCGGCGAACTGCACGGCCCGTCCGAGCGCGGTGGCCGCGGCGGCGATGGCGTCGTCGCTCGGATCGGCGGCGAGGGCCATGATCTCCGCCGGGGCGGCCAACGGACGCTGACCCGCGCCGCCGACCACCAGCCGCGGCTGGTTGTTCCGCCCCGCACGCACGGTCAGCGCCATGCTGACCAGTGGCCGGTCGCCCACACCGCGCAGCGACACCTGATCGAAGTAGCACAGCGTGCCGACGGCCGGGCGCTCGAAGGTCACCTTGGTGAGCAGTTCGTCGCGTCGCAGCGCGGTGCGGTAGGGCCCGCGGAAGAACTCCGTCGCCGGAATACGCCGCACACCGGAGCTCGACCTGGCGGTCAGCTCGCCGCCGAGAGCGACCAGGCACACGCCGAGCTGCGCCGCCGGGTCGGCATGGGCGAGGCTGCCGCATATGGTGCCGCGGTTGCGGGTGGGCACGGTGCCCACCAGTGGCAGCGCCCGGCGCAGCAACTCGTACCCGGCGAGTTCGGACGACCGTTCCAGCGTGCGCTGGGTGATGCCGGCCCCGACGTGCAGCCCCGCGGCGCTCGTCGACAGGTGCCGCAGCTGGGGGATCCCGGTGATGTCGATCAGCCGCCTCGGTCGCGCCTCGCGGCGGATGAGCGCGGGCAGCAGGCTCATTCCGCCGGCCAGCAGCCGGGTGCCGTCGAGATCGGCGGGCAGCTCGGCGCAGACCTGGGACACGCTGCTCGCCGCTGTGTAGCTGAAGTCGACCGGGTGCACCGTGTCAGCCTCCGATCGGGTAGGGGCGGCGCTCGACATCGGTGAGGTGCCGGTCGAGCAGCCGTGCGATCAGACCCGGATCCTCCAGATGCGCCATGTGGCCGCGGTCGGGCAGGACCGAATGCCGACCGTGCAGCGCCAGGGCAAGCGCCGCGCCGAGCTCGGGCGGACAGGTCCGGTCGTGCTCGCCGGTCAGCACCAGTGCCGCGACGCCGACCGCGGCGGCCGCCGCGGAGACGTCGGCGGTGAACGCGTCCCGCAGGATCGCCTCGACGGTCTCGACGTCGTTGCGAGCCGCCAGCCGGGCCGAGTCGCGCAGCAGCGTCTCGGCGGTGCCCGGGGCGAAACTGGCCGACGCGACCAGTTCGAAGAACGCCACCGGCCCCCGCCGGTTCAGCTCGCCGAGCAGTGCGTCGATGTCGGCGTGGCCGGCCACGCTCAACGCCCCGCCGATGACCGTGACCGAGCGTGGCAGCTCCGGGCGCTGCGCGGCGACGGTGACGGCGACGCCACCGCCGAACGAGGCGCCGGCCAGATGAGCCCGGGACAGGGCGAAGTGGTCGAGCACCGCCGCGACGTCGCGGGCGTAGGCCTCGGCACCGTAGTCACCCGGCCGACGGTCGGCGGCCCCCGCCGAATCGCCGTGCCCGCGAAGGTCGATCGCCAGTATCGGCCGGTCGGCGACGAGGTCGATCACCCCCGTCCACTGGCTCGCGGCGCCGTTGATGCCGTGGATCAGGACCAGCGGCGTGCCCGGGGACTCAAGTCCCTTACACAGGACGGAGATCGGGCCGGCCGCACCTGCCACGGCAGCTCGCCGCGGGTTCACCGCCCGCCCATCTGGTTGGGCACGTGCGTCGAGAAGTGCACGTGTGCCAGCAGCCAGGTCCCGTTGCGGCGCTGCCAGATCTCGGTGCCGCGCATCCCGGCGTTGAAGCTGCCGACGTTGCCGAAATCGGCCTGGTAGTGGTTGAGATAGGTCACCCAGGCCACGTCGCCGACGACCGTGACGCGCTCGTCGCGCAGGTCGGCGTTCATCGCTTCGCCGCCCATGATGGAGGCGAGCATGTCCCAGAGCTGAGTGATATGATCAATCCCGGTGTAGATCGATCCGTTGAGGTTGAACCAGATCAGCTCGTCCTGCCCGAGCACCGCGCGCTCTTGCAGGTGGCTGGAGTCCAAGGGGCCGTTGGCGTCCACGAACTCGCGGTGCAGCCGCAGTACTTCTCGGGTGTCCTCGTCGAGTGGTGTGCTGACATCGGTCATGTCGTTCAGCTCCGTTCGCTGCTCAGAGTGGAGGGGCGGGCGGCGGCCATGGCTCGGACGAGATCCGGTAGCGCCTGAGGTGGTCCGAACGGGGTGATCGCGACCTCGTCGACACCGGTGTCGGCGTAGCGGCGCAGCCCCTCGGACAGCCCTTCGGGCGGGCACACCAGGGCGATGGTGTCGATCACCTCGGGGGTGAACACCGGCACCGCGGCGAACGGCCCGCCGCTGGCGATGGCGGACGCGAGTGCTCCCTCCGGGATGGCCCCGTCGGCCAGGTACTCGGTTGTCGCCGGGTCGAACGTGGAGAGCAGGGCGGCAACCTGGTTGCGCGCTTTGGCCATGTCGTCGGTGATGAACGCGGCCACCACAGCCGTGATGCGGAACTCGTCGCGAGGGCGGCCGAGTTCGGCCAGGGCGGACTCCACCTTGGCGACCGTCTTGGCCAGGTACTGGCGCGAACTGCCGGCGCTCAGACACAGTCCGTCGGCATGCCGGACCGCGGCATCTATCATCCGTGGACGGATCGCCATGATGTCCAGCGGCGGCGCCGCGGCCAGCGGGTTGAGTTTGAACTGCGCGAACGCGTAGTCCGGTTGCTGCACGTTGAGGTCACCGCCGGCCAGCGCGGTGCGCAAGGACTGGTGCAGCGCGATGGTGTCGCGCACCGGTCGGCCCACCGACTTGCCCAACTTCGCGATCATGCCGGGGACGCCGGTGCCGACTGCCGCGCGAACCCGACCCGGAGCGATCTCGGCCAGCGACGCCAGTTCCATCGCCGCTATCCCGGGATGGCGGCCGGCGCTACAGACGCCCATCAGCGCCAGCTCCAAGTGCTCGGTCTCCCGTAGGTAGACCGTCGCCGGGACCACCGCGTCGCGGTTGCCGATGTGCTCGGCATACCAGATCCCGTCGAACCCGCTTTCGTCGGCGGCGTGAACCGCCGGCAGGTTAGCCAGAATCGAACCAAATCCAGTGAAAGCCAGGCTCAGCCGCATTGCGATACCCACCTTGTCATCACTTACGCCAAGGCCGCGCGCCCTGGCTTCCCCTTCGGTGAACGCCGGCGGTGGACCGTCGAAGGGGTGTAACACGATGTCACACATGGCATCACACATCTAGTTACACATCAAGTGGTACAGTTGGTTTGCGGCTGATCGACTTCCTCGGCCTGCGGGCGGGGAAAGCCGTTCACGCCCCCTTGGGCACTACGATCGGTCGGCACGAAGGACGACAATCCGGGAGGCGCCCGCGTGGCGATGCGAGAGGGCGAACTGAAGGGCCATCGCCGCGCCCAGCGGCGCGACGCACGGCGGCGGTTGCTGGACGCCGCGCACGGGCTGCTCGAACAGCGCGGCTGGAACGACATCTCGCTGGAGGACATCACCGAGGTCGCGCAGGTGGCCCGCACGGCGTTCTACCGGCACTTCGAGGACCGCCAGCACCTGCTGACCGCGATGCTCGACGATGTCGGCCTCGAACTGGGCCACGCCGCCGACACCTGGACCGCCGAATGGGACGGCAGCGTCGAGGAGCTGCGTCGCAGCCTGTCCGGACTGGTCGACATCTTCGTCGCGCACGGTCGGCTGCTCCAGGCCATTTCGGACACCGCGAGCCGCGACGCGGAGATCAGAGCGCTCTACGACGCGCTGGCCGACCGCCTGGTGACCGCGACCGCGGCCCGGATCGACAGGGACATCGCGACCGGGCACTGCCTCGTCCGCGCGGCTGAGTCGCTTGAGGTGGCACGTGCGCTGACCTGGATGAACGAGCGTTACCTGCTGGCCTCGTTCGGCCGTGCCCCGTTCTCCGACCCGGCCGCCGTCCTGAACGCGCTCACGACGATCTGGGTCAGCACGCTGTACGGATCATCCGCGGTCCGGGATCTGTGAGCGAGCCTGCGGTATGAGCGCCGACGAGGGAGGGCGATGAGCGTGCGGCTACTTGTTCGCGGGGGTGTTGTCCTCGATCCGCACGCCGGCCGTGCGAGCCAGGCCGACGTGGTCATCGAAGGGGAGCGCATCGTCGCCGTCGGCAGCGGTCTCGACGGCGACCAGGAACTCGATGCCACCGGATCGCTGGTCGTCCCAGGGTTCATCGACTGCCATGTGCACGTGACGGTGGACGAGATCGACCTGCTCCAACTGATCCAGGCACCGTTCTCGCTGCGCTTCTTCAAGGCGGTGCGCAACCTTGCCTCGACCCTGCACACGGGCGTGACCACCGCCCGCGACGCGGCCGGCGCCGATCTGGGCGTCAAGCAGGCCGTCGCCACCGGGCTCGTCCCCGGGCCGGACCTGCACATCGCCATCGGGATGCTCAGCCAGACCGGTGGCCATGCCGACGAGTGGATGGTGTCGGGCAGTTGCGTGCATGCACTGTGGCCGCCGCATCCGGGAGCACCCGCGACGGTCGTCGACGGCGTTGACGAGATCCGGCGCACCGTCCGCGAGTTGATCCGGGCGGGAGCCGACGTGATCAAGGTCGCCACCACGGGCGGAGTCATCAGCCCGCGCAGCAATCCGAGTAGTGCACACTTCCGCGACGACGAACTCGCCGCAATGATCGCCGAAGCCACTGCGGCCGGACTGTCGGTGATGGCCCACGCACAGGGCACCGAGGGCGTGAAGAACGCGGTCCGCGCCGGGGTCCGCTCGATCGAACACGGCGTCTTCCTCGACGAGGAGGCCGTCACGATGATGGTCGAGCGAGGTACCTGGCTGGTGCCGACCCTGTCCGCTCCCCAGAAACTGCTCCGACAGGCGGCGAGCGGCACGGTGCTGACCGAGGCGACCCGGCGCAAGGTCACCGACGTGGTCGCGGCCCACCAGGATTCACTGCGACTCGCCCGCGATGCCGGTGTGCGTATCGCCATGGGATCCGACGCCGGCATCGCGCCCCACGGCGAGAACCTGAAGGAGCTCGAATTCATGGGCGAGCAGGGACTCTCCCCGGCCGAGGCGTTTCGCGCCGCCACCAGCTCCGCCGCCGAGCTGCTGGGCGCGGCCGACGAGATCGGCGAGGTCGCACCGGGCAAACTCGCCAACCTCGTGCTGCTCAGAGGCACCGACGTCACCGTGCGCGATCTCGACTCCAGGGTGCGCACCGTGGTCCAGCGAGGAGCGATCGTGCGGCGTGACGTGTTGGCGTCCGACGAGGCGTGAGGCCGCACGGGGGTTCCGTGAAGCCGCGATGGGAATCAGGAAACCCGCCCGTACCCGCACGGCCTCGACCCCCTCTAGGGTGGTCGCCGTGACGCCCAGGCGCTGATGCTGTTCACCGACGGGCTCGTCGAGCACCGCGGCGAGGACATCGACGCCTCGCTCGGCCGTCTCACCGGTCTCACCTCCCGCCCGCAGCGCTGAGCGCGTACGGTCACTCGGCTCGTCGCCCTCCTTCCATGTCGTGGAAGGTCTTCGCTTGCCTTCGGCTATCGTTTTTCGATAGGTTTCCATCGTTGATCGAGAGAGGGAGGTGTGATGGCGGAGATGACCGTGCGCGCGTTGCGCGCTGTGATCGCGGTGCTGCTCGCCGGGTCCGTTTTCTTCCAGGTCCTTGTGGTGACGCTGCTGTTCGTAGACCCGGAGGAGGGTGGCGAACTCGCCGGCTACCAGCGGGTCTTCGGTGTGGTGATCGTCGTACTGGGGTTCGTGGCGGCCGAGGCGGTGCTGCTCTGTGTGTGGAAGCTGGTGACGATGGCCCGGCGCGGCACGGTGTTCTCCGACGCCGCCTTCCGGTACGTCGACATCGTGGTCGTCGCCTTCGTCGCGGCCGCCGTGCTGGTGCTGGCGCTCGGGACCGTTCTGGCACCCGGCGAGGCCGTGGCGCCCGGACTGATCCTGCTGGCCGGCGGGTTCGCCCTGGCCGTACTGGGCGTGGGGCTCATCGTGCTCGTACTGCGGACGCTGCTCGCGCAGGCGGTCGCGCGGGAGATCGAGGCGGCGCGGATGCGGACCGAGCTCGAAGGGGTGATCTGATGCCGATCGCCGTCGACATCGACGTACTGCTGGCCAAGCGGAAGATGTCGGTGGGGGAGCTCGCCGAGCGCGTCGGGATCACGCCCGCCAACCTGGCGGTGCTCAAGAACGGCCGCGCCAAGGCGGTCCGGTTCTCGACGCTCGCCGCGCTCTGCGAGGTGCTCGACTGCCAGCCCGGGGATCTGCTGCGCTGGGAGGCCGAGGCCGAGGCCGAGGCGGAGGCCGAGGCGGAGGCGGAGGCGGACGCGGACGCGGGGGAGGTGGAGGGGGCTGGTGGTGCTTCCGCCGGTGACGCCCTCGCCGGGGGTGCCTCCGCCCGGTGAGGCGCCGCCCGCGATGCCGGCCCCCTCAGAGCACCTTGCGCTGTACCAGTGCCGACAGCACCAGTGCGCCCGGCAGCAGCGGTACCCAGATCGTCAGGACGCGGTAGCCGATGATCGTGGCGGTGGCCAGGCCCACGGGGGCGCCGAAGGCGCTCATCGTGAAGACCATCGCCGCGTCCACCGGACCGATGCCACCCGGAGCGGGCACCGCGCCCACCGCCGTACTGGCGATGAGCAGCGCGAAGACCACCTGCGCCCAGGACAGCGGCAGCCCCAGCGCGAAGCCGACCGTGGCGATCACACTGCCCTGGAGCAGAGGTGTGGCCGCGGCGCCGATCCACAGCGGCAGATAGCGGCTGGGGCGGGTGTGCAGGACCCGCGCGTCGGTCAGGGCCGTCCTGAGGAAGCCGGTCAGCGGGCGCCGCAGCGGGCGTACGACGGCCACCAGGACGGTCGTGGTCGCGAGGGCCGCCGCGACACCGCCCGCGATCAGGAGCAGGGTCCAGGAGTCCGGCATCAGCGCGCCGAGGTGCAGCATGCCGGGGAAGGCCACCAGGAAGAACAGCAGCACGATGGTCTTCGCCACCGGCTTGACCAGCGAGTACAGCGCGAGCGACGCCGTGCCGCGGGCCAGCGGTATGCCCTGGCTCTGGAGGAACCGCAGGGTGACGGCGTGCGCGCCGATACTCGCGGGCAGTACATGGTTGGCGGTGCCGGCGGCGACCTGTGACGCGAGCAGCAGGCCCGGCGGCAGCCGCTCGGGGATGGCGCCCTGCCGGACACAGGCGGCGGCCACCCATCCGGTGCAGGTGAAGAACGCGGCGACCAGCAGCCACCACGGGTCGGCCGAGGCCAGCCGGGCGGCGCCGTCGGACACGGAGTGCCGGTCGACCACCGCCCAGCCGCCGATCAGCAGCAGCGGCAGCAGACTGATCGCCAGCCGGACCGCCCGGGCGGCGGCGGGCGAGCGCACAGGGGCGGCGGGGGCGGGTGCGGCGGTGGGGAGCGGCCTGGGCAGGCCTTCGAGCGGCATGAGCGTCACGGCGTACGACGTCCTTCCGCGTCACGCCCGAGCGGTGCGCGGGACGGACGGATGCAAGGCGAGCGGCGAGGTGGGGAGCGGCACCTGGGTGGGGAGCCACCCGAAACGTTCCCGCTCGGCGTGACGGAATGGTGTCCGGCAGCCGACGAAGCGCGGGCGGATGGGCGACGCCACCCGTGGAAGGCCGTTCGTCCCAAGGATTCAGTGCGTTCTCTGTGACGATTTGCCACCCTTTATGGGTGATCAGTGTCTCGCGTTGGCTCCGCTCGGTCGGAAGACCCTCGCCCGCCGACTCCAGGGGACGTGACGGCGGGCGTGACGGCAGTCGTGATGGCGGGCGTGATGGCGGGCGTGACGGTGGGCCCCGCGCGGCGGCCGCCAGGGCGGGCGGTCCGGTGGGCCGCGGCAGGCTCGCCGCCCTGCGGGCCGTCGTCGCCGGGATCGGCACCACCCTGGACGAGCGGACGACGTGCGAGGAGCTGACCCGGGGCGCCGCCGGACACCTCGGCTGCACCGCGGCCGTGGTCCGCGTACCCCCGGACCGCGGCAGCGCGGCCTACGGCGCCGTCAGCGGCGACCCCACCGTCCTGCCCGACATGCGGTGGGCCGTCGCCATGGCGCACGGCACGAACGTCCCCGGCGCGATCTGGGCGGGCGCCCGGCCCGCACTGAGCCTGCCGCTGGCCACCGGCGAGCACAGCTTCGGCGTCCTCGTCTGCGCCCGCACCGGCGCGCCCTTCACCCGGCACGAGACGGATACCCTCGCCTTTCTCGCCGAACGGGCCGCCTCCCACATCCGGCACGCGCGCGAGCACCACCGGGTCAGCCGGATCGTCGGTGACCTCCAGCGCGCCCTGCTCGCCGAACCCGGCCGGCCGCACCCCAACCTGGACGTCGCCATCCGCTATCTCCCGGTCGGGCAGCGGGCCCTGGTCGGCGGGGACTGGTGCGAGACCGTACGGCTCCACTTCGGCCGCACGCTGCTCGTCGTCGGCGACGTCATGGGGCACGGTGTGGAGGCCGCCGTCGACATGACCGCGTACCGGCAGTCCCTGCGGTACATCGCCTCCGCCGACCTGCCGCCGCACCGGGTGCTGCGGCAGCTGGACGACATCGCGTCCGGCGAGGCGGACCGCAGGCCCGCCACGTGCCTCATCGCGCGCGTGGACCCGGTCCGGCAGCAGATCACGCTGGCCAGCGCCGGGCATCTGCCGCCCGCCGTCATCGGCGGTGACGGGCGCACCAGTCTGCTGCCGGTGCCGGTCGGGCCGCCGCTGGGGACCGGATTCGGGGGGTACGAGGCCGTCACGTACCGGCTCGATCCGGCTCGCACCCTGCTGCTGTTCACCGACGGGCTCGTCGAGCACCGTGGGGAGGACATCGATGCCTCGCTGCAACGGCTTGCCGACGTGCGGTTCAGTGGTGCGGAGGGGGTTGAGGCCGTACTCGACACGGTGCTGGCGCGGCTAGACGCGCGGCATGCGGAGGACGACGTGGCCGTCCTTGCCGCGAGCCTGCATCATCCGGCTCCGGGGGCGGAGGAACACGGGGCCGGGGGTCGGGACATGCCCTGAACCACGGTCCCGCACGCCGGCGGGTTTCACCCTGGTCACTCCGTACTCGGGCGTGGGTTCCCGGGCGCCCCGGCGCCACGGCAGGACCTGACCTGACCTGACGGCATGTCTCCGGACCTCTTCGCGGGCATTTCCGTCAGGAGACCTACCCGAACGGTGTGCGCAAGGCGATCTACCGCGACCCCGACGGCAACGAGATCGGCTTCGGCGGCGGCCCCGTCCGACCGCCGTCCGACGAGTCCCCGAGCGGCAGCCGGACCGTGAACACCGTCTCGCCCGGCACACTCGTCAGCTCGATCGAGCCACCGTGGGCGCGGGCCAGCGACCCGGCGACCGACAGACCCAGACCGCTGCCACCGCGGTCCCGGCTGCGTGCCTTGTCGACCCGGTAGAAGCGGTCGAAGACCTTCTCCCGGTCCGCGGCCGGGATACCGGGCCCGCTGTCGGCCACCCGGACCAGGGCCTCGCCGGCGGTCAGCGTCACTGACAACGACACCTCCGTGCCGGGCGGTGTGTGCACGGCCGCGTTGGCGAGCAGATTGTCGAGCACCTGCCGCAGCCGCTGCGCGTCCAGCGACAGCCACACCCGCTCGGGGCCCGGCGCCACCGTCAGCGGATGGCGCGGGCGGCTCGCCCGGAACGCGTCCGCGGCCTGCTGCACCAGCTCCACCAGATCGGTCCGTTCGAGCCGCAGCGGCGCCTCCACCTCCGCCGCGTCCAGCCGCGCCAGCAGCAGCAGATCGTCCAGGAGCACACCCATCCGGGCCGCCTCGGCGCGCAGCCGGGACAGATGCCGGTCGCGTTCCCCGGGCTCGTTGGCCGCCGCGTACTGGAACAGGTCCGCATACCCCCGGACCGACATCAGCGGGGTGCGCAGCTCGTGCGAGGCGTCCGCGACGAACCGGCGCAGCCGCTGCTCGGCCTCCGCGCGCACCCCCAGCGAGTCGTCGATGTGCTCCAGCATCGTGTTGAACGCCGTCCGCAGCTCCTCGACCTCGGGGCCGCCGCCCCGCCGGTCGGCGCGCAGCGGCAGCCGGGCCGCCGACTCGGTCAGATTGTGCGAGGCGATGCCGTGCGCGGTGGTCGCCATGTCGCTCAGCGGCTTCAGCCCGCGCCGCAGCATCCGCCGCCCGAACACCACCAGCGCGAGCAGGGCCACCGCGAACGCGACGACCTGCACCGCGATCAGCCGCCCCACGGTCCGCTCGATGTCCTTCATGGGGGCGGCCGTCACCAGCACCACGCCGGGTTTGATCTCGCAGGCCCGCAGTTGGTACAGGCCCTTGCCGTCGAGGTAGGTCGTCCGCGCCAGGTCGTCCGTGGCGTTGCGCATCTTCTCCGCGAGCGCCGTGAACGGCGAGGAGTCGTCCGGCAACTGGGCCGGCAGCCTCAGCTCGGGATCGGCGCCGTGCACGTCGTACACGGCCTGGTACCAGCCGTAGTACGACTGCTCCAGCACGTAGCCGTGCTCCTCGGCGTCCTCCGACTGCACGACCTGCGCCTGCCGCATCTGGTCGACGAGCTGGCGCTCCAGATAGTCCCGCATATAGGTGGTCAGGGCCGTGCCGACCACCGCGAACACCACCAGCGACAGCACACCCAGGCCCAGCGCGAGCCGGGTGCCCAGGCGCAGCCTGCCGTACGTCTGCCGCAGCCGGCCCGGCGACCCCTTCACTCGGCCGCCTGCCGGATCACGTACCCGAAGCCACGTACCGTCTGGATCAGCGGATCACCGGTGTCGGCGAGCTTGCGGCGCAGCCGGCTGACGACCAGCTCCACCACGTTGGAGCGCCCGCCGAAGCCGTACTCCCACACGTGGTCCAGGATCTGTGCCTTGGTGAGCACGGTCGGGGAGCGGCGCATCAGATAGCGCAGCACCTCGTACTCGGTCGGCGTCAGCGTCAGCAGCTTCTCGCCGCGGTGCACCTCGCGGGTGTCCTCGTCCATGGTGAGATCGCCGACCTGGAGCACCGAACGCTGGAAACCCGGTCCGGCGCTGCGCCGCAGCACCGTCCGCAGCCGCGCCATCAGCTCCTCCACCGCGAACGGCTTGACCAGATAGTCGTCACCGCCCCGGGTCAGCCCCGCCACCCGGTCCGACACACCGTCCCGGGCCGTCAGGAACACCACGGGCACCATCGTCCCCGAACGCCGCAGCCGGTCCAGCACACCGAAGCCGTCCACGTCCGGCAGCATCAGGTCGAGGACCACGATGTCCGGCTGGAACTCCGCGGCGAGCCGCAGGGCGTCCTCGCCGCAGTTCGCCGTGACGGCGTCCCAGCCCTCGTACCTGGCGACGGTCGCGACGAGATCGGCGATGGGCGGGTCGTCGTCCACGACCAGCACTCGAACTTTGTCCACCCGTCCATACTGCGCCACGCGGCCACGGGCGCCAGACCCCGTTCGCCCCGCGGACCCGATCGATAACCACTTGAAAGTGGTCCGACAGGGGATCGACAGCTCCGGCCCGTCAAGCTCTGGGTACCGAGGCCCCGAGCGAGAGGTTGCCGTCCGTGACGACCGTCCAGTCGCATCCCACCCCCACCGTGGGGATACGACCGAAAGTTGTGGCCCGCACCAGCCTGTACGCCCTGCTCGCCGCGAACGCGGCCATCGTGGCGTACTTCTTCCTACAGGCCGGATTCGCCTCCAACGCCCTGATCGTGATCGGCCGCCTGGCCGGTCTCTACGGCGCCCTGCTGATGGCCTTCCAGCTGCTGCTGGTGGCCCGGCTGCCCTGGCTCGACCGCCGGATCGGCATGGACCGGCTCACCTCCTGGCACCGCTGGACCGGCTTCGCCCTGCTGTGGACGCTGCTGGCGCACGCCGTCTTCATCGTCTTCGGGTACGCCGACTCCTCCGGCCTCGACCCGGTCAACCAGCTCGTCGACCTCGCCGAGACCGTCGAGGGTGTGCTCCGCGCGATCGTGGCGTTCGCCCTGATCATCCTGGTCGGGGTGGTCTCCGCCCGCTGGGCGCGGCGCCGGCTCGCCTACGAGACCTGGCACTTCATCCACCTCTACACCTACCTCGCCGTGGTGCTGGCCTTCACCCACCAGGTCGCGGCCGGCACCACCTTCGCCTCCTCGTCCGTGGCGACGGCGTACTGGTACCTGCTGTGGGGCGGCGCGCTCGGCGCGGTCGTCGTCGGCCGGCTCGTCCTGCCGCTGTGGCGGAACTGGCGCCACCACCTCGTCGTCTCCGCCGTGGTGCCCGAGTCCGACAACGTCGTCTCCGTGTACATCACCGGGCGCGACCTGGACCGGCTGCCCGCCCGCGCCGGACAGTTCTTCCTGTGGCGGTTCATGACCCGCGACCGCTGGTGGCAGGCCAACCCGTTCTCCCTGTCGGCCGCGCCCGACGGCCGCACGCTGCGGCTGACCGCCAAGGCGGCCGGCGCCGGCAGCTCCGGCCTGCGCCATCTCAAGCCCGGCACACGGGTGTTCGCCGAGGGCCCCTACGGCGCCTTCACCACCATGCACCGCACGCGGCCGGACGCCGTGCTCATCGCGGGCGGCGTCGGTGTCACCCCGGTCCGCGCGCTGCTGGAGGAACTGCACGGCCACGCCGTGGTGCTGTACCGCGTCGCCACCGACCGGGACGCCGTCCTCTACCACGAGCTGCGCGACCTGGCCCTGGCCCGGGGCGCCGAACTGCGTCTGATCACCGGCCCGGCACAGCCCGACCGCCTCGCCGCGTCCGAACTGACCCGCCTGGTGCCGGACATCGCCGACCGGGACGTGTACGTGTGCGGCCCGCCCGGCATGACCACCGCCGTCCTCGGCACGCTGCGTGAACTGGGTGTCCCCAAGCAGCAGATCCACTTCGAGCGCTTCAGCCTCGCGGGCTGACTCCGCAGCCGGAAGCCGGAAGCCGGAAGCCAAGGACCCCAGGAAGAACAGGAAGCCACAGTGAAGCGAGTACTGCCCGTCCTGGCCCTGACCGTCGCGGGCCTGATACCGGTCTGGCGCTACGCGCCCTCCGACGGCGGCACGACCACCACCGAGGCGGCACAGCCCGTCCCCGCACCGGCCTCGTCCGGAGGGACGGGCGCCGGTCAGACCGTCTTCGCGGGCCCCACGATCGACACCGAGAAGGGTCCCGTACAGGTCGAGGTGACGTTCGAGGGCGACGAGATCACCGCCGTACGGATGTTGCAGCAGCCGAACCACCCGCAGACGACCGCCGCCGTACCGAAGCTGGTCGAGAGCACCCTTGAGGCGCAGAGCGCGGACATCGACACCGTCTCCGGGGCCACCATCACCAGCGACGCCTACAAGGAGTCGCTCCAGGCCGCGATCGACGCCGAGGGCGCCGCCGCCGACGGGAACAACTCTACGACCACACCCTCGGACTCCTCGGACTCCTCGGGTTCCTCCGAGCCGGCCGAGCCGGTCAGCCAGGTCGTCGCCGGTTCCGCGCTGGACACCGAGAAGGGCCCCGTGCAGGTCGAGGTGACGTTCGAGGGCGACGAGATCACCGCCGTACGGATGTTGCAGCAGCCGAACCACCCGCAGACGATCGCCGCCGTACCGCAGTTGATCGAGGGAACCCTTGAGGCGCAGAGCGCGGACATCGACACCGTCTCCGGGGCGACCATCACCAGCGAGGCCTACAAGGTGTCCCTCCAGGCCGCGATCGACGCGAAGGGCGCCTGACATGCACCGGGTCGAACACGTCATGGGCTTCCCCGTCTCGCTGCGCATCGACGACGACCACGTCCCCGACGGTGTCGCCGACGCGGTCTTCGCCTGGCTGCGCGAGGTCGACGAACGGTTCAGCCCGTTCAAGGCGCACAGCGAGGTCAGCAGACTCGACCGCGGTGACATCGGCGCCGACGGGATCAGCGACGACCTCGCCGAGGTGCTGGACCTGTGCGAGCGGTACCGGGCCGAGACCGCCGGCGCCTTCGACGTACGGCTGCCCGGCCGCGGCCTCGACCCGTGTGCCGTCGTCAAGGGCTGGTCGGTGCAGCGGGCGGCCCGGCTGCTCACCGAGGCCGGCGTACGGAGGTTCTGCCTGAACGCCGGCGGTGACGTGGTCGCCGCCGGCGGGCCCTGGCGGGTCGGCGTCCGCCACCCCGAACGCGCCGACCGCGTCTGTGTGGTGCTGGAGATCACCGACGGGGCGGTCGCGACGTCCGCGCGGTACGAGCGCGGCGACCACATCGTCGACGGCCGCACCGGCCGCCCCGCCACCGGCCTGCTCAGCCTCACCGTCGTCGCGCCCACCCTGACCGAGGCCGACGCCACCGCGACGGCTGCGTTCGCCCTGGGCGCGGACGGGATCGCCTGGGCGGCGGCCCGGGCCGGCTGCGAGGTGTTCGCGGTGGACGGTGAACGGCGGGTGCGCAGCACCGAGGGCCTGCCCGTGGCGGCGTAGGACGGCCGGTTTCCGGAGCCGGCATCGGGGGCCGGCATCGGGGGCCGCTTCGGGGGTAGGCGGCGACTGGCCGGATTCGGAGGGTTCACGCCGGTGCGGAAAGCTCCCGCACCCGCCAAATTTCCGCAACACAACCGGTCTAGACTCTCTCCGCGACGGCCCGAGGACCGCACACGATGTGCGTGTACGCGGTCAGCAACTGCCAACCCCGAAGGGCATTCGGCGCTTTGATACGGATAGATTCAGTCACCAAGCGGTATCCGGACGGCACGGTGGCGGTCGACCGGCTCTCCCTGGAGATACCGGACCGCTCGATAACCGTCCTGGTCGGGCCGTCGGGCTGCGGCAAGACGACGACCCTGCGGATGATCAACCGGATGGTCGAGCCCAGCGACGGCAGGATCCTGCTGGACGATGTCGACGTCACCAAGCAGCCGGTGAACACCCTGCGCCGGTCCATGGGGTACGTCATCCAGAACGCCGGCCTCTTCCAGCACCGCACGATCGTCGACAACATCGCGACCGTGCCCCGCATGCTCGGCTGGGGCAAGGACAAGGCACGGGCCCGCGCCCGGGAGCTGATGGAGCGCGTGGGCCTCGACGGCGCACTCGCCAAGCGCTACCCCTACCAGCTCTCCGGCGGCCAGCAGCAGCGCGTCGGGGTCGCCAGGGCGCTCGCCGCCGACCCGCCGGTCCTGCTGATGGACGAGCCGTTCTCGGCGGTCGACCCCATCGTCCGCAAAGGGCTCCAGGACGAACTCCTCAGGATCCAGGAGGAGTTGGGCAAGACGATCGTCTTCGTCACGCACGACATCGACGAGGCCGTCAAGATCGGCACCATGGTCGCCGTACTGCGCACCGGCGGCCGCCTCGCCCAGTTCGCGCCCCCCGCCGAACTGCTCTCCAGCCCCGCCGACGACTTCGTCGAGGACTTCCTGGGCGCCGACCGCGGTGTACGCCGGCTCTCCTTCTTCCCGTCCGCCGGGCTGAAGCTGCTCAACACCCCCATCGTCGCCGTCGACGCCACCGCCGAGCAGATCGCCGCCCGCCGGGCCGACGACGTGCCCTACCTCCTCGTCACCGACCTGGACGGCAGACCGCTCGGCTGGAGCGAGGCCGCCGACCTCAAGGCCGGCGACATCCGCCCCGAGCGGCTGCTGCCGTACGGGCACCCCTTCCACCCCGCCGAGGACTCGCTGCGCGCCGCGCTGGACGCCGCCGTGCTCTCGCCGACCGGCTGGGCCGTCGCCGTGGACGCCGAGGGACGCGCCCGCGGGATCGTCTCGCAGGCCACCATCGGCGAGGCGATCCGCGGCGCCCACGCCAAGAGCGCCCGGGACGACAGCCCCCGTACGGAGAAAGCGGCGCGATGAGCGAGTTCTTCGACATGCCGAGCGACCTCCAGAGCAGCTACTGGGGTCTGATCGGACTGCATCTGCGCGAGGCGATGATCCCGGTCCTGGTCGGGCTCCTCGTGGCGCTGCCCATCGCCCAGCTCTGTGTCCGGGTGCGCTGGCTGTACCCGCCCGTGCTGTGGGTGACGACCATCCTCTACGCCATCCCCTCGCTGGCCTTCTTCGTCGTCCTCATCGACTACACCGGCCTCAGCGAGACCACGGTGATGATCCCGCTGGCCGTCTACAGCCTGGTGGTGTTCGTCCCGGCGATCGTCGACGGTGTCCGCTCGGTGCCCCGCGAGACCCTGGACGCCGCCGTCGCCATGGGCTTCGGCCCGATCCGGCGCTACCTCCAGGTCCAGCTGCCGATCGCCGCACCCGCCATCATCGCCGGACTGCGCGTCGCGTCGGTGTCGAGCATCTCGCTCGTCAGTGTCGGCATGCTGATCGGCAACCAGGGCGCGCTCGGCAACCTGCTCAACAGCGGCATGATCTACAACCAGCCGCGGCTGATCTGGCTCTCCGTCGTCGGCACCGCCGTGCTCGCCGTCCTCGTGGACGCCCTGCTGATCGGTCTGCGGCTGCTGGTGACGCCCTGGATGCCCCGCGGCGGCCGTACCAACCGGCCCGTCGTCTCCGAGGAACGTGCCGAGCCCCGCACCAGGAAGACACCGTCCGGTGCCGCTCTGGAGGACGCGCTGCGATGAACATCCTCCAGTACATCGACTCGTTCTTCAGCGACAGCGCCCAGTGGAACGGCTACGACGGCATCCCGACCCGCGTCCTGGAACACATCCAGTACACGCTGATGGCGCTCGGCATCGCCGCCGCCGTGGGACTCCCGGTCGGTCTGGTCACCGGGCACACCGGACGCGGCGGCAACATCCTCGCGCTCATCGCCACCGCCGGGCGCGCACTGCCCAGCTTCGGCCTGATGGTGCTGATGTTCGTGCTGCTCGGCCTGGGTCTCGCCCCGGTGATGATCCCGCTGGTGGTCCTCGCGATCCCGCCGATCCTCGTCACCACCTACGAGGCCGTCCGCTCGGTGGATCCCGCGCCGGTGGACGCAGCCCGCGGTATGGGCATGGCCGAACCGGCCATCCTGTTCCGGGTGGAGGTGCCGGTCGCGCTGCCCCTGATCTTCAGCGGCCTGCGCTCGGCGGCCATCCAGATCGTCTCCACCGCCACGATCGCCGCGTACGTCAGCTTCGGCGGCCTCGGCCGCTACATCGTCGACGGCCTCTACCAGCGCAACTACGAGAAGGTCGTGGGCGGCGCGACCCTGGTCGCCGTGATGGCGCTGGCGACACTGGGCCTGTTCTGGGCGATCGGCCGGGCCACGGTCTCGCGGGGCGTCCGCCGGTCGGGCACCGCGTAGCCGGGCACGGGAGGGCGGGGCCGCGGCACGGCGGCGGCCCCGCGGTCACTTCTCGGCGCGCTCCAGCGCCAGTTCCAGGACGACCAGCAGCGCGTCGCGCACCGAACCGCGTTCCCGGGCGTCGAACACCACGAGCGGGACGCGGTCCGCGACGTCGAGCGCCCAGCGCACCTCGTCCAGTTCGTGCTGGACGAGCCCGTCGAAGGCGTTGACGGCGACGGCGAACGGGATCCGCCGGTGCTCGAAGTAGTCGACGGCCGCGTAGCAGTCGTCCAGGCGGCGGGTGTCGACGATGACGAGCGCGCCGACCGCGCCCTCCACGATGTCGTCCCACATGAACCCGAACCGCTCCTGGCCGGGTGTGCCGAACAGATACAGCTTCAGTGTCGGGTCGATGGTGATGCAGCCGAAGTCCATCGCGACCGTGGTGGTGGTCTTGCGCGGGGTGTGGCTGAGGTCGTCCACGCCGGCCGCGACCTCGGTGATGGCGGCCTCGGTGGTCAGCGGCTCGATCTCGGAGATCGCGCCGACGGTGGTGGTCTTGCCCACCCCGAATCCGCCCGCGATCACCATCTTGACCGGCAGCGGCGGCCGTACGGCCATCTGCGCGGCCGTGCCGACGGCAAGCGGATCAGTCGGTGTCACGGAGTACCCCTCGGGAGTCGGGGATGGCCCGCAGGCCATCGATAACCCTTCGCAGGACGGATGCGTCATGGGTGGCGGCGGAGTCGGGCACGTGCACGGCCAGCCGGCCCGCGGTCCGCAGGTCCTCGGCGAGGACCCGGACCACGTTCAGATGGAGTTTCAGCCGGGCCGCGAGCTCCGCGATGGACTGCGGCACCGCACAGGCGGCAACGATGTCGTGTTCCTCGAACGAGAGCCGGCCGAGCGCCTGGAGACCCTTGGCGGTGGCGATCACCTGGGTCTCGACGGGCATCGTCCGGCCGGTGGCCGTGCCCGCCACCCGGCCGGCCGTGACCAGGAACGGACGTACGGCCGGGACGGGAGCTCCCGCGTCCGGACCCGGGGTGCCGGGCTCACCGGATCCGCCGGGGGTGCGGCCGTCCGCCATGGGTGGTCTCTTCCTCTCTCGACCGGACGGCAGCCGGTCAGCCCGTCGACGGAACGCCGACCGTGTTCTTGAGTTCGAGCACGAGCTGGGGGCTGAGCGCGGCACCGGCACGGTTGGCGAACAGGGTCATCTCGTAGGCGATGTTGCCCAGTTTCGCCTCCTTGTCGGCGACCACACCGAGGACGGCCCCGTTGCCGATCGCGGAGACCAGCACATGGCCGCCCTCCAGATCGATGATGACCTTGTTCAGGGCGCCCAGGCCGTAGTTGCCGGAGGCGCCGGCGGCAAGACTGGTCAGGCCGGAGACGATGGCGGCCAGCCGCTCCGAGTGGGCGCGCTCGCGCAGCTGTGCCACGGCGATGAGCAGCCCGTCGGAGGAGACCGCGATGGCGTCGACGACGCCCGCGGTCTCGGTCGCGAAGCGGTTGAGCAGCCACGTGAAGTCGGCTGCGGCGGCCCGCAGTTCGTCCGGCGTGGCGTCCGAGGTCGGAGTGCCACCTGTCGACGTACTCACTGCTCCGCTCCTTCCGGGAGATGGTTCTGGTCGTGCGCGGGGGTCCGCGACGGGCGGGTGCCCACGGCGGGATCGGTGTCACGGGCGGACGGTGGTACGTCGGCGGCCGAGGCGTCCGCGCTGTCGCGGTGCGCCTGCTCGACCGCCGCCTCGAACTCCTCCAGCGCACTGCGTACGGCGTCGGCGTCCTCGGTCCGGGTGTTCGCGCCCGTCGCCGCCGGGTCCGCCTCGGCGCCGAGCGTGGTGCGCAGCGTCGCGCCGCGCACCCGGCGGCGCAGCGGACGGGCCGCGTCGGGGGCGGCGTCCGCGTCGAGCGGCGGCTCGGTACGGGCCTTCGGGATCAGCGGGGCGCCGTCGTCGGGGGCGGCCGGGTCGCGCCGCGGGAGCCTGCGGGGCAGCGGCGTCGCGTCGTCGTCCGGGGCGGGCAGCGCCGCCGCGGGCTTCGGGCCGGGGGCGGTCTCGCTCTCGACGGCCGCGACAACCGGGGCCTGCGCGAGGTCCGCCGAGCCGTTCAGCGTACGGACGCCGTCCGCCGTCAGACCGGGGCCCACCGCGCTCATCGTCAGCAGCAGCGACGACGGGATGCGGATCTCGGCCGTCACACCGCCGCCCGGGGTGCGCGACAGGGCCACGCCGATCTCCCAGCGCCGGGCCAGCGTGCCGACCACGAACAGACCGAGGACCTTCGTCGGTACGAGGTCCAGGCGCTCGCGGCGCACCAGCCGGGCGTTCTCCTCGGTGAGCCGCTCGGCGCTCATGCCGAGCCCGTGGTCGGCGACCGTGATGGTGGCCTCGCCGGCGCCGCTCGTGCGCACGGTCACCTCGACCGGGCTGCCCGCGGGCGAGAACGACACCGCGTTCTCCAGGAGTTCCGCCACCATCAGCGTCAGGTCGCCGATGATGTCCGGCTCGACCATGATCTCGGTGCCGGCGTGCAGCTCCACCCGCTGGTAGCCCTCGATCTGGCCGAGCGCGGCACGCACCACGTTGGTCAGCGCGGTCGGACCGGAGTCGAGGACCGTCTCGCGCAGGCCGGCCAGCAGCATCAGGCTGTCGGCGTTGCGGCGCAGGCGGACCGCGATGTGGTCGATGCTGTAGAGCCGTTCCAGCAGCTCCGGGTCGGTCTCGCCGCGTTCCACGGCGTCGATCAGCGCGAGCTGGCGGGTGGTGAGGTTGCTGACCCGGCGGCCGACGTTGCCGAACATCTCGGCGACGTTGCGGCGGCTGAGCACCTGGCGTTCGAGAAGCGCGGCGGCGGTGGTCTGCACATGGTTGAACGCGTCGGCGAGCTCGCCGATCTCGTCGCGTGCGGTGACCGGCACGTCGCGCAGCAGGGGCCGGGCGTCGTCCTCGGTGTCGTCGTCGGCCACCCGGGCCAGTTCGCGTCCGGCGACCTCGGCGACCTCCTGCGCGGCGCCGGTCAGCGCGAGCACCGGGCGGACCACCGAGCGGCGGACCACCACGGAGAGGCCGAACCACAGTCCGTAGCCGAGCAGTGCGGCGCCCAGCAGCCAGCCCGCGTTCCACCAGGCGTCGGTGGAGGCGCCGTCGGCGCGGTCGGCGATCTGGTCGATCAGCGAGCCGGTGATCTCCAGCCGGGTCTGGGCCTGTTCGCGGTAGGTGGGGTACTGCGCGAGGACGGCGTCGAACGCGGCGCGGATCTCCTCGGGGGTTTCCGCCTGGAGGCCGCTCGGGTCGATCTGCTGTTCCGCGAAAGTCGCCTCGATGGAGGCCTGCGCCGAGTTGTGCTCGATCTCGGACAGCTCGTCGGCCTGGGCCTCCGTGGCGAACCGCGCGAAGCGCTCGGCCTGGTGCGCGAAGAGATCGTGCGAGCCGACGGCGCTGACGAACTCGATCTGGGCGTTGGAGTCGCCGGTCGCGGCCGAGAACACGGCGGTCTCGAAGGAGCTGTGGGCGGCGTCGGCGCGCAGCAGCGAGTCCAGCAGGTTGCCGGTGAAGGTCGCGGCCAGGGCCGGGTTGTGGTCGAGGCCGAGACCGTCGATCAGGCCCTCGGCGACGCTGGTGTAGGCCGGGTCGATGTTGTCGGCGGGCAGGTAGCTCGCTTCGATGGTGGCGCGCAGGGTGGCCAGGCCGTCGACCTCTTTGAGGGTCTGGGCGGCCGTCTCGGGCATCCGGTCGCCGAAGACCTCGCGCACCTTCCTCACCTGTGCGTCCACCGCGGCCTGGGCCTCGCGGTAGGCGGCCGGCGACTGCCGGGAGCCGGGGCCCGCGGCCTCGAAGCGCACGGAGAGCAGGATGGCCTGCTGGTGCTCGGTCTGCACCCGGTCCACCAGCTCCGCGACCTGGGCGCTGTCCCGCACCAGCCGGGCCGCGTCGGCCGCCTCACGGGCCTGTTCGACCTGGTCGGCGATCAGGTAGCCGAGCAGCAGCGCGAGTCCGGCGAGCGGCACACCCACGAGGACGTTGAGCTTGCGGCGGAACGGCCAGTGGTCGGCGAAGCCGCGTAGGCCACGGGGGACGGGCGGTGGGGCCGGACGCGCGGGGGAGTCCTCGTCCGAGGGCTTCCCTTTCGCTGCGGCTCCGCTCCGCTCATTCGTGGACACCGGGCCTCCTTCATGGGTGTCGCTCGCGAAGATCTTCACGTGACTGTTGCAGACCGACCGCAGATCGATTCTGACTGGTGGGGGACGTCGGCAGTGCGATTCACGCATGCTTCTGTGACGTACGCCAACTCCGGGGAGACTACCGCCTCTTGGAATGATCAATCGGCGACCCCAAGTCAAGAATCCGTTACAACCTGCTGCGAGTCGATGGCAGATCGTTCGTGGTTCCTTCACAAGTGATTACTCTTCGAGGCCTGTTGGTGACCAAGCTGCACTTGACTGACCGAGAAGTGGCTGGATTGGATCAGAAAGTGCCATGCGTCACCGGCAGACCCACCCCCACCCCACCACTTCTGAGCCCGGAACGGGAATCGTGACTTCTACCGTGAAGAGCAGCTGGTCCAGTACGAGACACCCCGGCGTGGCGGCCGCCGCGCTGGCCGCAGTGGCGGCGCTCGTTGCCGGATGTGGCTCGTCCGACGACACGTCCGACAACCCGCTCACGGAGGACAAGGCGGACGGCGGCACGGTCGTCGTCGGCTCGAACAACTTCGCCGAGAGCATCCTGCTCGCCGACATCTACGGCGAGGCCCTGAAGGCCAAGGGCATCAAGGTCGAGTACAAGCCCAACATAGGCAGCCGGGAGACCACCTACGGCCTGCTGAAGAACGGTTCCATCACCGTCCTGCCCGAGTACAACGGCTCCCTGCTCGCCTACCTCGACGCGGACGCGGAGCAGAAGTCGGTCGACACGGTCAACGCCGCGGCCAAGGCCAAGCTCGACACCAAGCTGACGCTCCTCGAGTCCTCCCCGGCCGAGGACAAGGACTCCGTGTCGGTGAACGCGGCGACCGCCAAGAAGTACAACCTCACCGCCGACTCCACCCTGGCCGACCTCAAGGACATCGCTCCCGAGATGGTCATCGGCGGCTCGCCCGAGTTCCAGACCCGGCACCAGGGACTGATCGGCCTGGAGCAGGAGTACGGGCTGAAGTTCAAGTCCTTCAAGGCGCTCGACGCCGGTGGTCCGCTCACCCAGGCGGCGCTGACGAAGAACACCGTGCAGGCCGCGGACATCTTCACCACCGACCCGACCATCATCAAGGAGAAGTTCGTTGTTCTCCAGGACCCGAAGAACCTCTTCGGGTTCGCCAACGTGACGCCCCTCGTCTACAAGGACGAGCTCCCGCAGGAGGGTGTGGACGCCCTCAACGCGGTCTCCGCCAAGCTGGACACGAAGACGCTCCTCGACCTGGACTCCCAGGTCCAGCTGGAGAACAAGGACCCGCTGGACGTGGCGCGCGCGTGGCTGAAGACGGCCGGACTGGGCTAGCCGGACCCTGGTGGCGCGGTCAGCGCCGCCTGAGCCGTAGTGCCAGGGCGGTGCCGCCGGTGAGCAGCAACACCACCGCGGCGCCGCCCGCGAGCAGCGGGGCCGACGGTCCGCCGTCGGCGACCGGCGCCGCGGCGGGGGTGCTGCCGGGGAGCGTGGTCCCGTCGGCGCGTGGCTCCGGCGACGGGTCGGACGCGGGCCGGGCGGTGTCCGACGGGGTGGGCGCGGCTGTCGGGGGAGTCGCCTTCGGCGTCTTCGCGGGCCGTGTGGCCGTACCCGCCGCGTCCGCCTCCTTGTCAGCCTCCGCCTCCGCCTTCGGGAACTCCACGTCCGAGCACGAGTAGTACGTGTCCGGTGTGCTGCTGTTCTGCCACACCGTGTACAGCACATGGCGTCCGCTGCGGTTCGCCGGCAGCTCGGCCCGCAGGCGGTACGCGCCGTCGGTCAGCGCCGGGTCCCTGATCTCCGCGAACGGCTGTGCCGGAAGGTCGGACCAGCGCAGCGGCTTGCCCGGGTCGTAGCCGGGCTCCGTCAGATAGAGCCGGAACGTGCCGGTGTGCGGGATCGTCGAGACGTACGTCATGTTCAGCGTCCCGCCGGGGGAGAGCCGTGTCGTCGGCCAGTCGGTGCGGGCGAGATCCAGACCGCGGTAGGCGGGCAGGCCTCCGCTGCACAGCTCCCCGTCCGGGACGACCTGCCGGTCCCGGCCGTCGACGCCCGCGATGCGCAGGTTGTCCCACGCCGTGAAGGGCGCCCCGTTCGCCGCGACCGCCGCCCGGCACGCGGCCGAGCCCGAGGGCGCGCCGCCGTCGGGCGAGCAGGCGTACACCCGGCTGACCGGATCCGTCGGCGCCCCGTGCGCGGACGCCGGGCCCGCCGCCCACACCCCCAGGAGCAGCGGCCCGGCGACGGTGGCCGCGGCGGCGGCGCGGTATGCGGTTCTGCGGGCCATGCGGGGCGCTCCTCGTCGGCGGGTGCGGCAGCGGTCTGCCGAGAGGAGTACGGGCGCGACGGGCGGCGCGTTCAGTCGCCGACAATGCCGGTCGAAAGTGCCCATTCGCGGTCAACTCGTGGACGACAAGGGTGTGTTTCCGGTCTGGTCGAGGGTTTCCCCTGTATCCCGCTGACCTCGCCCTTGCCTATCGTTCGACCACTGCCGACCCGAGGGCCACCCCCACCACGTCGGCGGACGCACCCGGCTGGCCGGCCAACGCCCCGCTTTTCGCGTAACCCCCCTCCGCTTCTACGACGAAGCGCATCGACCGCCGCTCCGCGCTGCCCGGAGTCCGGCCACCGAAAGGCAAGCCCTTGCGTACCTCCCCCTCCCACAGACGGGCCCTGATATCCGCCGCCGCGATCTCCGCGGCACTGCTGACGGCCGCCGCGAGCACGGCCGCCGTCGCCCAGGAGCCTCTGGACGCCCCGAACACCACCCCCACCGTCTCCACCGCCGAGGCCGCCCCCGGTACCCCGGCCGAACGCCTCATCGTCGGCTACGAGTCCGGCGCCACCGAGGCGACATCGAACTCCGCCGCCTCCGCCGACGCCGAGGCCAAGGGCAGGGCGGCCGGCGAGAACCTCGACTTCGAGCGCCGCCTCGGCACCGGCGCCGCGCTGGTCGGCCTCGGCGACAACCTCAGCAAGGCGGACGTCGCCGACGTCGTCGCCCGCTACCAGCAGGACCCGCAGGTCGCCTACGTCGTACCGGACCGGCTCAACAAGCCGCTGGCCACGCCGAACGACACCGAGTACCCCAAGCAGTGGGACCTCTCCGAGGCCACCGCGGGCATGCGCGTGCCGGGTGCCTGGGACGTCGCCACCGGCACCGGCGTCACCGTCGCCGTGATCGACACCGGGTACGTCACCCACTCCGACCTCGCCGCGAACATCGTCGGCGGCTACGACTTCATCTCCGACACCGCCGTCTCCAACGACGGCAACGGACGCGACAGCAACCCCGCCGACCCGGGTGACGCGACCGCCGCGAACGAGTGCGCCACCGGCGACCCCGCCTACGACTCCTCCTGGCACGGCACCCACGTCGCCGGCACCATCGCCGCCGCCACGAACAACAACAAGGGCGTCGCCGGAATCGCGTACGGCGCGAAGGTCTCCCCGCTGCGGGTCCTCGGCAAGTGCGGCGGCTACGACTCCGACATCATCGACGCCATCACCTGGGCGTCCGGCGGCAGCGTCTCCGGCGTCCCCGCCAACACCAACGTCGCCAAGGTCATCAACATGAGCCTGGGCGGCGGCGGGGCCTGCACCACCGCCACGCAGAACGCCATCAACGCGGCCGTGGGCCGGGGCACCTCGGTTGTCGTCGCGGCGGGCAACGCCAACGCCAACGCGGCCAACTACTCGCCGGCCGGCTGCGCCAACGTGATCAGTGTGGCCGCCACCGACCGGTCCGGCAGCCGCGCCTACTACTCCAACTACGGCACGGTCGTGGACATCGCGGCCCCGGGCGGCGAGACCAACTCCGTCACCAGCGACGGCATCCTGTCGACGCTGAACGCCGGCGCGAAGACCCCGGGTACCGAGTCGTACGAGTACTACCAGGGCACCAGCATGGCCGCCCCGCACATCGCGGGCCTGGCCGCGCTGATGAAGTCGGCGAACTCCGCCCTGACCCCGGCGCAGATCGAATCGGCGATCAAGACCAACTCCCGTGCGCTGCCGGGCACCTGCTCCGGTGGCTGCGGGGCGGGGCTCGCGGACGCGGCCAAGACGGTGCAGGCGGTGAGCGGCGGCTCTTCGGGGGGCACCACCTTCACCTCCACCGGGTCGCTGTCCATCCCGGACAACGGGGCCGCGGTGGAGTCCTCGATCGCCGTCAGCGGGCGTACGGGGAACGCGCCCTCGGCGCTTCAGGTCGGTGTCGACATCACCCACACCTACCGGGGTGACGTGGTTGTCGACCTGGTGGCTCCGGACGGTACGGCGTACCGGCTGAAGTCGAGTTCGTCGGACTCCGCGGACAACGTGGTCGCCACGTACACGGTGAATGCGGGGGCCGAGGTGGCCAACGGTACGTGGAGGCTCCGCGTGCAGGATGTGGCGTCCCAGGACACCGGTGTCCTGAACAGCTGGAAGCTCACCTTCTGACGGAGGTCCTTCGACTGCGGGTGCGTGGGGGGCTGTTCGCGCAGTTCCCCGCGCCCCTGGGAAGGTCGTCGTTCGGCTGCGGGCCCGGTGGGGGCTGTTCGCGCAGTTCCCCGCGCCCCTGAGAAGGGTCGTCGTTCGGCTGCGGGCCCGGTGGGGGCTGTTTGCGCAGTTCCCCGCGCCCCTGGGAAGGTCGTCGTTCGGCTGCGGGCCCGGTGGGGGCTCGTTGCGCAGTTCCCCGCGCCCCTAAGAACAAAAGCCCTTCCCGCGTAGCCGCGGGCATGCGTGTCGCCTGGGGCGGCACGGGTGGGCGCGGCGGGAGCCCGTCGCGCCGGGTTGTGCGATGCCCCCGCCCCGGCCACGTCCCCGGTTCGCAGGGGATTCACGCGATGGTGTGATCATGTGTTGCCGGGGGGATGCCGGCGGGGGCGTCTGGGTAGCCCCGGGCCATGACCCAGCCGTTCGAACTCCCGCACTTCTACATGCCGTATCCGGCCCGCCTCAACCCCCACCTGGAAGAGGCCCGTACCCACTCCACCGCGTGGGCACGCGAGATGGGCATGCTGGAGGGCTCCGGAGTCTGGGAGCAGGCCGACCTGGAGGCGCACGACTACGGCCTGCTGTGCGCCTACACCCACCCCGACTGCGACGGACCCGCACTGTCCCTGATCACCGACTGGTACGTGTGGGTGTTCTTCTTCGACGACCACTTCCTGGAGATCTTCAAGCGCTCCCAGGACCGCCCCGGCGGCAAGGCCTATCTGGACCGCCTGCCGATGTTCATGCCGCTCGACCTGAACACACCCGTACCGGAGCCGCAGAACCCGGTCGAGGCGGGCCTGGCCGACCTGTGGGCACGCACCGTCCCGGCGATGTCCGAGGAGTGGCGGGCCCGTTTCGCGGTCGCGACCGAGCATCTGCTCAACGAGTCCCTGTGGGAGCTGTCCAACATCAACGAGGGGCGGGTCGCCAACCCCGTCGAGTACATCGAGATGCGCCGCAAGGTCGGCGGCGCCCCCTGGTCCGCCGGACTCGTGGAGTACGCCACCGCCGAGGTCCCCGCGGCCGTCGCCGGATCCAGGCCGCTCAGAGTGCTGATGGAGACCTTCTCCGACGGTGTGCACCTGCGCAACGACCTGTTCTCCTACCAGCGCGAGGTCGAGGAGGAGGGCGAACTCAGCAACGGCGTACTGGTCCTCGAGACCTTCTTCGACTGCACCACACAGGAGGCCGCCGACACCGTCAACGACGTCCTCACCTCCCGCCTGCACCAGTTCGAGCACACCGCGTTCACCGAGGTCCCCGCGGTCGCCGCCGAGAACGGCCTCACCCCGGACCAGCTCGCCGCGATCGCCGCCTACACCAAGGGACTTCAGGACTGGCAGTCCGGCGGCCACGAGTGGCACATGCGCTCCAGCCGCTACATGAACGAAGGCGCCCGCGCCACCACCCCGTGGTCCGCCCCGACCGGCCCGGGCGCCGCCGCGGCCGACGTCGTCGCCCTGCTCGCCACCGCCGGCGGTTCGCCGTCCGCGTCCACCCACTTCGGCCGGTCGGGCCGGCTGCGCCCGTTCACCCACGTGCCGTACCAGAAGGTCGGACCGTCCCTCATCCCCGACATCTACGCGCCCTACGAACTCCGGCTCAACCCCCACCTCGACACCAGCCGGCAGCGGCTCGTCGAGTGGTCGCGGCGGATGGGCATCCTCCAGGAGGGCGTCTGGGACGAGGACAAACTGCGCGCCTGCGACCTCGCGCTGTGCTCGGCTGGCATCGACCCCGACGGCACCGCCGAGGCGCTCGACCTCAGCGCGCAGTGGCTCGCCTGGGGCACCTACGGCGACGACTACTACCCCCTGGTCTACGGCCACCGCCGCGATCTCGCCGCCGCCCGGCTGACCACGGCCCGGCTGTCCGCCTGCATGCCCGTGGACGGCGAGGCCGTCCCCCTGCCGGCCAACGCCGTGGAACGCGCCCTGATCGACCTGTGGGCCCGCACCACCGCCGCGATGACCGCGGGGCAGCGGGTGTTCCTGAAGACCGCGATCGACAAGATGACCGAGTCCTGGGTGTGGGAGCTGCTCAACCAGTTCCAGAACCGCGTCCCCGACCCGGTCGACTACCTGGAGATGCGCCGCGCCACCTTCGGCTCCGACCTCACCCTCAGCCTCTGCCGGATGGGACACGGCCCCGCCGTCCCGGACGAGATCTACCGCAGCGGTCCGGTCCGTTCCCTGGAGAACGCCGCCGTCGACTACGCCTGCCTCCTCAACGACGTCTTCTCGTACCAGAAGGAGATCGAGTACGAGGGCGAGATCCACAACGCGATCCTCGTGGTGCAGAACTTCTTCGGCTGCGACTACCCGGACGGACTCGCCGTCGTCCACGACCTGATGACCCAGCGCATGAAGCAGTTCGAACACGTCGTCGCCCACGAACTGCCCGTGGTCTACGACGACTTCGACCTGTCGCCCGAGGGCCGCGAGGTCATGCGGACCTACGTCCTCGACCTTCAGAACTGGATGGCGGGCATCCTGAACTGGCACCGCGAGGTGGACCGCTACAAGGCCGAGTACCTCGCCGGACGCACCCACGGCTTCGTGCCGGACCGCGCGCCCGCGCCCGTACCGCCCCTCCAGCCGGTCGGCTGACCGCAACCGCCCACCGCGAGCTCCCGGATCCCCTTCGCGGGCGGTCCGGGAGCTCGTCGTGCCCGTGGGGCGGGCGGCGCCCTTCCCGCTCTTGACCGGCGTTCAGTCTCACTCGTTCGTGGCTCGTGGTGCGCCGGTGCGCCGGGTAGAGCACCTGGCGGAGGCGATCCGATGGAACAGACTGCGTTGCGTCCCAAGCCGATGCCCGGCCAGGAGCCGGCCGGCGAGAAGCCCGCTCCCGCGCGGCACCCGCACGCGGCCCGGCGCCGCGGCCGACGGCTCAGGGCCCTGCTGTTCGCCCTGTTCGTCGGCACCGTACTGGTGCTGTCCGGCGTGGGGCTCGGCACGGTCGGTGCCACCGTGATCGGCATGAGCAAACTCGCCGACCTCCAGCGCCAGGCGGCGGCCCAGCCGAAACCGTCCGCACCGCCCGGCCAGGCCGCGCAGAGCGCCTCCGGTGGCGTGACGGGCCCGCAGGCCCCGGGCCGGTCCATGGCGCCCCCGGCAACCGCACCCGTGCCCCGCGGGGCCACCCTCGGCGTCGAGGCCGTGGACGCCGAGAAGACCGGCGCCCAGGTCGTCGGCGTCCACGTGCCGGGGCCCGGCTACGCGGCGGGGCTGGTCCGGGGGGACGTACTCCTCACGTTCGGCGGCACCCGGATCGACTCCGCGGCCGACCTCGCCCACGCGGTGGCCACCGCCGCCCCGGGCAAGGCCGTCACCCTGACCGTGCTCCACCAGAGCGGCGGCTACCAGCAACTGTCGGTCACCCCCGGAATCGTCACCTGAGCTGCCCCCGGCCGCCTGCCCCTGACCCGGCCCCCCGGCCCCCCGGCCGTCTGTCCCTGCCCGGCCCCCGGCCGTCTGTCCCTGCCCGGCCCCCGGCCGTCTGTCCCTGCCCGGCCCCCTGCCGTCTGTCCCTGCCCCCTGCCCCCCTGCCGTCTGTCCCTGCCCCCTGCCCCCCGGCCGCCTGACCCGGCCCCCTGCCGTCTGTCCCTGCCCCCCGGCCCCCTGCTGCCTGTCCCTGCCCCCCGGCTCCCTGTCCCTGCCCCCTGTCCCCGCCTCCCGGCCGCCTGTCCCCACCCCCCGCCCCTGCCCCTGTCCTGACCCCGCCTCCCGCCGCCGTGCCCTGCCCGACCGGGCGGCGTACCGGGCGCGGTCGTACCCGACCGGGCAGCGGGGGCCGTGCGCGCTGGTTCTCCCGCGGCTCCCGGGTCACGATGGCCGTATGCCGGGCCCGGCGGACCGTGCGAAAACCGTGCACAAGCGCTCGCGCGGCCCCCGTGGTCCGGGCAGGATGCTGCCCGTACTCCGTCCAGCCGCCTGGGAGGCCCCGATGACCGGCACGCACGTGTCCTTCTCCGCCGACGACTACCGGGTGCGCATGGAGCGCGCCGCGCGGGAGGCACACGCCGCCGGACTCGCCGGACTGCTGATCGCGCCGGGCCCTGACCTCGTCTGGCTCACCGGCTACGCGCCACCCGCCGCGACCGAACGCCTCACCCTGCTCGTCCTCACCCCGGACCGGGAGCCCGTCCTCGTCGTGCCCGCCCTGGAGGCCCCCGACGCCGCCGAGGCCGCCGGCGCGTCCGCGCTCGCCCTGCGCGACTGGACCGACGGCAAGGACCCCTACGCCACCACCGCGGAGCTGCTGCCCGGCTCGGGACGGTTCGGGATCAGCGACAACGCCTGGGCGCTGCATCTGCTCGCCCTGCAAGGCGCGCTGCCCGACAGCTCGTACGCCTCCCTCACGGAAGTCCTGCCGATGCTCCGCGCGGTCAAGGACGCCGCCGAGCTGGAGCTGATGACGGCCGCGGGCGCGGCGGCCGACGCCGCGTTCGAGCAGATCCGGCAGGTCGCCTTCGGCGGGCGCCGCGAGACCGAGGTGGCCGCCGACCTGGCCGCCCTGCTGCGCCGGTTCGGGCACGAGCAGGTCGACTTCACCATCGTCGCCTCGGGACCGAACGGCGCCAACCCGCACCACGAGGCCGGCGACCGGGTCATCGAGCGGGGCGACATGGTCGTCCTCGACTTCGGCGGCCTCAAGGACGGCTACGGCTCGGACACCTCCCGCACGGTCCACGTCGGCGAACCCACCGACGAGGAACGCCGGGTGCACGACCTGGTCCGCACCGCCCAGCAGGCGGGCTACGACGCCGTACGGCCCGGGGCCGCCTGCCAGGACGTCGACCGGGCCGCCCGCGCGGTCATCGCCGACGCAGGACACGGCGACCGGTTCATCCATCGCACCGGGCACGGCATCGGCGTCACCACGCACGAGCCGCCGTACATGATCGAGGGCGAGGAGCGGCCCCTCGTACCCGGGATGTGCTTCTCCGTGGAGCCCGGCGTCTATCTGCCCGGCCGCTTCGGCGTCCGTATCGAGGACATCGTGACCGTCACCCAGGACGGCGCCCGCCGGCTGAACAACACCACACGCGAGATGGTCGTGGTGGACTGACCGCACACGACCCGGCCCCACACCACAGGAGCCCGCACCCGCCCCCTCATCCCCCGAACGACAGCGGCGTGACCATGACCCAGGCACCCACACCCACCGCGGACACCGTCCGCCAACTGGTCCGCACCCTGCTCAAGGACGCCCCCGACGGCGCCACCGGACCCGACATCCGGCCGGCCTCCGAGACCGGCGCCACCTGGTGGGTCGGCGGCCGCCACGTGCTGCGCCTCGCCCCCGACCCCGAGGCGGGCGCCCGGCGCCGCCGCGAACTGCGGCTGCGCGACCTCGTCCGCCCGCACGTCCCGGTCACCGTGCCGAGCAGCGTCGCGTACGGCGAATGGGCGCCCGGTCTCGGCTACACACTGGACACCAGGGTGCCCGGCGGCTCGGGCGAACGGCACGACGTGTCCGCGGTGGGCGAGGCCGACCTGGCCGCGGTCCTCACCGGCCTGCGCGCGGTGCCACTGGGACAGGCCGAGACGCTCGGTGTGCCGCGCGTGCCGCCCCGCTCCCTGGAGGCGCTGCGCCAGGCCGCCGTACAGGCCGCCGAACGGCTCGCCGCCGCCGACGAGTTCGACCCCGCGCGTCTGCACCAGCTCACCCCGGCCGCCGCCGTACAGCTGGCCGCGCAGAGCGGCAACGCGGTCCTCGTCCACCACGGCCTCAGCGCCGACCACCTCGTGGTGAGCGCCGACGGCCGGGTGCGCGGCGTCCTCGGCTGGGGCGACGCCCTGGTCGGCGACCCCGCCGAGGACATCGCGGGACTGGCCCTCGCCGTCGGCTCCCCGGCCGCCGTACGCGCCGCCACCCTCGCCGGCTACGCCGCCCGGCCCTGTCTGCGCGGCCTGTGGCTGGCCCGCTGCGACGCCGTACTGCGCCTCGCCGGCCGCCTCGACGGCCACGACCCCGCCACCCCCCTGCCCCTGCTCCGGGAACGGCTCCGGCACGCCTGGGAGGCGATCCTGCTGGAGCGGGTCACGGAACTTCGGGACGGGGAGGCCGGGGAGGCCGGGGGGTATGGGGAGGCATGGGAGGGCGGACCCTGACGGGCCGCCCGCCCCATCACCCACCGGCGTGTCTCACGGCTGAGACAGCACCACACAGCACTCGCCGGGCAGCCGCAGCACCCCGTCCGCGCCCGGCGGGTCGACCGGCTCCCACGCGGCGAGGATCTCCGCGCGGCGGGTGCCGAGAGGGATCTCCACGGGGTCCTTGGCGTGGTTCACGGCCACACAGATGTCGCCGCGGCGGAAGGCCAGCCAGCGCGCCGCCTCGTCGTGACCCACCTTGATGTCCGACAGATCGGGGTCGGTGAGGTCGGGCCGGCTGTGCCGCAGGGCGATCAGACGGCGGTACCAGTCCAGCACGCGCGCGTGCGGCTCGCTGTCCGGCTCCGACCAGTCGAGGCACGAGCGGTCCCGGGTCGCCGGGTCCTGCGGGTCGGGAACGTCCTCCTCGGCCCACCCGTGCGCGGCGAACTCGCGCCGCCTGCCCCGCCGTACGGAGTCGGCGAGCTGCGGATCGGTGTGGTCCGTGAAGAACTGCCACGGTGTGCCCGCCGCCCACTCCTCGCCCATGAACAGCATCGGCGTGAACGGCCCGGTCAGCGTCACGGTCGCCGCGCAGGCCAGCAGGCCGGGGGAGAGGATGGCCGACAGCCGGTCGCCCTGGGCGCGGTTGCCGATCTGGTCGTGCGTCTGGCTGTAGCCGAGCAGCCGGTGGGCGGAGACCCGGGCCCGGTCCAGCGGACGGCCGTGGTGGCGGCCGCGGAAGCTGGAGTACGTGCCGTCGTGGAAGAAGCCGCCGGTGAGGGTCTTGGCGAGCGCCGCGAGCGGGGCGCGCGCGAAGTCGCCGTAGTAGCCCTGCGACTCGCCGGTCAGGGCGGCGTGCAGCGCGTGGTGGAAGTCGTCGCTCCACTGCGCGTGCAGCCCCAGACCGCCCTGCGCGCGAGAGGTGATCACCCGCGGGTCGTTCAGGTCCGACTCGGCGACGAGGAACAGCGGCCGCTCCACCTCGGCGGCGAGCGCGTCCACCGACTCCGACAGTTCCTCCAGGAACGGGTACGCGCGGTCGTCCGCCAGTGTGTGCACGGCGTCCAGGCGCAGCCCGTCGAGCCGGTAGTCGCGCAGCCAGGCGAGCGCGCTGCCCAGCAGATACGCGCGCACCTCGTCCGAGCCGGGCGCGTCCAGGTTCACCGCCGAGCCCCACGGCGTGTGGTGCGTGTCCGTGAAGTAGGGCCCGAACACGGGCAGGTAGTTCCCGGACGGGCCCAGGTGGTTGTGCACCACGTCCAGGACCACGCCGAGACCCAGCTCGTGCGCCCGGTCGACAAAACGCTTCAGGGCCGGCGGGCCGCCGTACGGCTCGTGCACCGCCCACAGCGACACACCCTCGTAGCCCCAGCCGTGCCGCCCCGGGAAGGGGCACAGCGGCATCAACTCGACGTGGGTCACGCCCAGTTCCGCGAGATGCCCGAGCCGCTCCGCGGCGGCGTCCAAGGTCCCCTCGGGCGTGTAGGTGCCCACGTGCAGCTCGTACAGCACCGCCCCCTGGAGCGGGCGCCCGGACCACGGCGCGCGCCACTCGTGGAGCCCCTGGTCGACGACCGCGCTCAGCCCGTCGGGGCCGTCCGGCTGCCGCCGCGAACGCGGATCGGGCCGCACCGGCCCGTCGTCCACCGAGAAGCCGTACCGCGACCCGTCGGCCGCCCCGGCTTCCCCGCTCCACCACCCCGCTCGTTCCGGATCGCGTTCCAACGCGCGCGCAGTGCCGTCGCACTCCAGCGTCACACGTTCGGCCTGTGGTGCCCACACCTCGAACTGCACGGACGGTTCCCCTTCGTCTGCCCACCGGGACGCAGCGCGTCCATCGTGCTGCACCCGCGATCAATCCGCTTTTGAATACCCCCATTTACGGCCGGTGTCGCCGGGTACGCGCGTGTGGCGGCCGTTTCCCCGATTTCTGGACACCCGGGGTTCACTGACCGACAATCACGAACGTGACGTCGTCATTCGAGTTCCCCACGTACCCCGCTCGGCTGTCCGACGCGGAGCGCGACAAGGCGCTGAAGGTGTTGCGTGACGGCGCCGCCATGGGCCGCCTCTCGCACGACACGTTCGTCCGCCGGATGGAACTGGCGCTCGCCGCCCGCCGCTCCGACGAACTCGCCCTCCTCACCGCCGACCTGCCCACCGAGAGCCGGTTCTCCCGCGCGGTGTTCGGCACCGTCGAGGCCCTCTCCGGCTTCACCGTACGGCTGCGCAGGGCCTGGCAGGCCGAGCGGCTGCCCAAGCTCCAGCTGCCGCACCCGGCCGCGGGACGTGCGCTGCGCATCGGCCGCGACCCCGCCAGCGGGCTGCGCCTGAACCACGCGTCCGTCTCGCGCGTGCACGCCGAACTCACCCGGCAGGGCGGCATGTGGGTGCTGCGCGACCTCGGCTCGACCAACGGCACCACCGTCAACGGACGCCGGGTGATCGGCGCGGTCGTGGTGTGCGAGGGGGACCAGGTCTCCTTCGGCACCATGGAGTTCCGCCTGGCGGCGGGCTGATCGGGGCACCAGCCCCTTGCCCGCGCGGCGGAGAACCCTTTGCCTCCGGCAGTGTTGACGTCCCCCCGAAGTCGTGACTGACTGTGCGTACGCCTGCACAGCAGGTGAAGCGACGGCGCCGTTCGTGGAGGTGTGTCCTGCCGCCCCTCGTCCGCTATCCGACCGTCGACGAGCTGGGCGCCCGTGCCGCCGCGCTCGTCACCCGCAGCCCGAGGGACGCCCGACTGCGCCGCGCCGGCACCTCCCGCGCGGGCAACCCGCTGTGGCTGCTCTCCGTGGGACACGGCTCCCGGCACGCCCTCGTCGTCGCGGGACCGCACGCCAACGAGCCGGTCGGCGGCGCCACCGCGCTGCGGCTCGCCGAGCGGGTGCTCGCCGACCCGGCGCTGCACGACGACGCCGACGTCACCTGGGACCTGCTGCTCTGCCTCGATCCGGACGGTCTGCGCCGCAACGAACGCTGGCTCGCGGGTCCGTACACACTCGGCCACTACTTTCGGAACTTCTTCCGCCCCGGCTTCCACGAACAGCCCGAGTGGCTGCCCGACGGCGCGGCCGGAGCCGCCCTCCCGGAGACCCGGGCGCTGCTTGGTCTCCAGGACGAAGTGAAACCTTTCTTCCAGTGTTCGCTGCACGGCGTCGACGTCGGCGGCGGCTTCGTCGAACTCACCCGTGACCTCCCCGGACTCGCCCCGCGCCTCGCCCTCGCCGCCACCCGCTTCGGCATCCCGCGCGAACTGGGCCCGTACGACACGCTCTACTGGCCGCGCCTCGCACCCTCCGTCTACCGGATCCCGCCGCCCCGCCCCCGCGGCCTCGCCGCCGCGATCACCGAGGCCGCCGTCGAGAACACCTGGTACCACCCGCACCGGCACGGCACCCTCACGGCCGTCGTGGAGGCCCCCATGTGGGGCGTGGCGGCCGTGCAGGACGGCTCCGCCCCCACCGACGCGGACACCGAGCTACGGGCCGTCAGCCGCACCCTGCGCGACGACACCCGGCTCCTGGAGGAACTCCTGGCGCGCTGCCGGCCGTACGTCGCCGCCGCGCCCGACGCCGCCCCGCTGCTCGCGCCCGTCGACGACTACCTCCTCGTCTGCCCCGGCCTCGCCGACGCCTGGGACCCCGACACCCGGGACGACATGCGCCGCACGCGCGCGCTGCCGGCCCTCACCAACGCCCACCTCACCGCCCTGCGCCTGGCCGCACGCCGGCTGGCGCTTCGCACCGCAGGGCTGCTCCACCAGCTCGTCGGCCGGGCCGGACACGACCCCGCGCACGTCCTGCCCGAGCTCGAACGGCTCGTCGAGATGTGGGTCGCCGAGTTCCACGACGGCTGCGGCGCCCGCTGGATCCCCGTGGAACGCCAGGTCGCCTACCAGTCGCAGGTCGTCCTCGACGCGTTCGCGCTCGCCCTGCCCGGAGCCGCGGGGCCCTCCCGTTCGGGTGAGTCGGGGTGGGGTTCCGCCACCGCCGTGCCGATGCAACGGGAATGACCCACACCACGTACTCGAGTACGGCGAGGGCGGTGCGCGGCGGTCTGCTGGCGGCCGCCCTCCTCGCCGCCGCCACCGTCCCGGCACAGGCGACCGCCCAGCCGTCCCTCCCGGGCAACTGGTTCTACCTGACCGTCACGAGCGGCGACGCCCAGTCCAGCGACACACGCGGCACGCTCCTCATGTGCAACCCGCCCCAGGGCCACGACCGGGCCGCCGAGGCCTGCGACCAGCTCGGCGCCGTGGACGGCGACATCGGCAGCATCCCGATGGACCCCGCCGTCCTGTGCCCGATGATCTACGCGCCGGTGACCGCCCACGCGAGCGGCCAGTGGAACGGACGGTCCGTCGAGTACCGGCAGACCTTCGCCAACGAGTGCTCGATGAGCGGCAACACGGGGGCGGTGTTCGCGCTGGAGGGCTGAGCGGGACGCGGCCCCGCACGCGCGCGTGTCCGCCGGACGGGTCCGGGTCCTGCGCGCGTGTGTGCCGTCAGGTCTCCCGCTCGCGCGCGTGCAGGGCCGCCGCCAGTACCGTGCGGCTCTGGTGCTCGACCTGGTGCTCCAGCGGCACCCAGCGGGCCCGGAACCGCTCGGCGAACGAGCCGCTCCAGGCGGCCACGAGCCGTTCCAGACGCGGGGCCGCGCGGTCGTTGTTCTCCTGCAACACCCGGAGCAGCATCGCGGCGGCCCGCAGCGGCAGCCGGCGCGCGAAGGCGTCCACACTGCCGACGTAGGCCATCGTGGAGTCGGCCGGCGGCGTGTGGATCCAGTCCGCGGCCAGCCCCGGCACCAGTTCGAGACCCCACTTCGCGGCCCGCAGCAGCGGACCGTCGACCCCCTCCAGGCGCGGCAGCGCCTCCGCCAGCACCCGCTCCACCTCCAGTGCGTCCCGCAGCAGCCGGTGCGCGAGCCGGCGCAGCGCCGCGGCCGGCGCCGGGTGCGGCGCGGGGTCGTCGACCAGGTCGCTCGCCCACATCGGCACCTCGACCACCGCGGTCAGACCGCCGTAGCGGTGCGCGTGGTACCAGGTGCTGTTGCGCGCGTCGTCCGGCATGCTCGGGTACGCCGCGTCCGAGCCCGGCTCCGGCATCACATGCACACCGGGCCCCGAGGCCGGCCACCCCGCGGCGTCCGAGGCGCCCGTCTCCACCGGGATGCGCAGCTCCGCCGCCGACTTGGCGAACGGCTCGGCGAGCCCCGGGATGTCCCGCGTCAACTGCACCCAGCTGCCGCCCAGATCGGTGCCGTGGAGCGTCACCTGGAGGTAGGGGCGCAGCTCGTCGATGACGCCGGTGAGGGCGCGGGTCTCGGGCGGCAGCCGGTCCGGCGGCAGCACGGACGGGGACCACTCGGGCTGTTCGGGACCGGCGGGGCGGAAGAAACCGCGGTGGTAGTCCAGCAGGCTGCGCGGCGCCGGCGTGATGTGCAGGCTCGCGCCGTCGGGGTCGGCGCACAGCAGGAAGTGCCAGGACATGCCGTCCCGCAACTCCCGCTCGTACAAGACACGTTGCGCGAGGACCCGGAGGGTGGAGCCGCCGGTCGGCTCGTTGGCGTGCGCGCCCGCGACGACCAGTACCGCGCGGCGCGCGCGGCCCACGGACAGCAGATGGAGAGGGCGTCCCGCGCGGGAGAGGCCAACCTGCCGCAGTGTGCACAGACCGGGGTTGTCGGCGGTCAGCGCGCGTGCGGACGACACCAGTTCGGTGACGGTGGGGTAGCGCAGCTCCGGCAGGAGACTCACCCCCGTCATGTCCGCCCGGCCTTGCTCCCGCAGTACCCCACGGTCCGTGGCAACTGTCAAGGACGCGACGGGGGAGGCTCCAGGGGGCGCCCGGATGCATTTGACCCACCGCTTTTCGTGGGCGTGTGCGGTGCGCCTGGGACGGGGGAGGCGGGGCGGGGTGCGTCGGGGCGGGGGCGGCCACTGGGGGGTGGGGGGGCGCCCCCTGGTTCCTGCGGGGGCGGTCACTGTGGGCGCCCCCAGGTCACTCCTTCCCGTCCACCCGCTCCAGGAGCGCGACCGGCAGGCGGTCGAGAAGTGCCGCCACGCGCGCGTGCCCCGTGAACTCCCGTTCCGGATCCAGTACGTCCCGCCAGCGGCCCGGCGGCAGCGCCAGCGTGGTCTCCGCCCAGCCGCCCGACTCCGCGAGCCGCAGCGACAGCCGGGTCACGGCGGTGACGACCTCGCCGGAGCGCGCGAAGGCCAGACAGTGCGCGGCGGCCGGCCCCTCGGCGGTGAGCGGCTCGTAGGTCGCCGTGTCGCCGAACACCTCGGGCCGCCGGGCCCGCAGCCGCAGCGCCGCCGCGGTCAGCGCGCCCTTGTCGCCCGGCTCCTCGGGCGGCAGCGGCACGGACCGCCGGTTGTCCGGGTCCACCAGCGCCCGGTACTCGCTCTCGGTGCCCTGGTACAGGTCGGGCACCCCCGGCATCGTCAGATGGACGAGGGCGGTGGCGAGCACGTTGGCCCGGATGTGCGGCTCCAGGGCGCCGCGCAGCGCGGCCACGTGCTCCCCGGGCGGCCCGCACGGGCCCGCCGCCACGAACGCCGCCACGGCCTCCTCGTACGGCGGCTCCTGCTCCGTCCAGCTCGTGTACAGCCCGGCCTCGCGGACATGCTTCAGCAGCGCCTCCCGGACCCGCTCCGGCGCGGCCGGGCCCAGCCCGAACACGGTCTGCCAGGCCGCCCACGCCAGCTGCGCGTCCGGCACGCTCTCGCCCGTGCGCGTCACCTCCGTCAGGACGTCCGCCCAGCGCCGCGGGCTCTCGGTGAGCACGGCGAGCGCCGCCCGTACGTCCGCGCTGCGTTTGGTGTCGTGCGTGGACACGACCGTGCCGGTGGCCGGCCAGTCGCGCTGCACGCGCGCGCAGTACGCGTGGAAGTCCTCGGGGGACACCGTCGGGGCGCCCGGGTTCCCGCCCACCTCCGTCGCCGACAGCAGCGGCACATAGCGGTAGAACGCCGTGTCCTCCACCGACTTGGCGCGCAGCGCCGACGCCGTCTGCGCGAACCGCGCCCGCAGCTCGTCGTGGCCGGGCCCGTCGCCGTGCCGCCCGAGCAGCAGCTCCCGTACGACGTCGACCGCGCCGGCCTCCTCGGGCACGACGTAGGCGAGCCTGGCCTCGGCCGCCGCCTCCTCGGTGACGACGGCGGACGCGTCGGTGGACGTGTAGGGCCGGTAGACCTCCATCCGGACCAGCAGCTCGCGCAGGGCCGTGCCCAGCGCCCACGGGGCCCGGTCGCGCAGCGCCGGGTCCGGCGACTCGGCGCACACCCGGCTCGCCGCGCGGGTCAGCCGGTCCATCTCCGTCGCCAGCTCGTGCCCGAGCACCCGGTACGCGGCCCGCCGTACCGTCGCCTCCCAGTCACCGCCGCGGTCCGTCTGCGGGGCCGCGAACCGCCGGTACTGGCCGAGGAGTTCGCCCGCGCCCGCCGGGTCGGCGAGCACCCCGTCGACGTGCCGCAGCGCGTCGTAGCCGGTGGTGCCCGCGACCGGCCACGCGGCCGGCAGCGGCTCACCGTCGGCGAGGATCTTCTCCACGACCGTCCAGCGTCCGCCGGTCGCCTCGTGCAGCCGCCGCAGATAGCCGTCGGGGTCGGCGAGTCCGTCGGGGTGGTCGATGCGCAGCCCGTCGATCACACCGTCGTGCAGCAGCGCCAGGGTCTTCGCGTGCGTGGCCTCGAACACCTCCGGGTCCTCGACCCGGACGCCGATCAGCTCGGAGATGCTGAAGAAACGGCGGTAGTTGAGCTCGGTGCGGGCGAGCCGCCACCACACCGGGCGGTACCACTGGGCGTCCAGGAGCCGCGGCAGCGGCAGCTCCTCGGTGCCCTCGCGCAGCGGGAACGCGTGGTCGTAGTAGCGCAGGACGTCCCCGTCCACCTCCAGGTGCTCGATCTCCCCGCCGAGCGGACCGCCCAGCACCGGCATCAGCACCTGCCCGCCCTGCGCCTCCCAGTCGATGTCGAACCAGCGCGCGTACGGCGACTTGGGGCCCTCGCGCAGCACCTCCCACAGGGCGTGGTTGTGGCGCGGCGCCATGGCCATGTGGTTGGGCACGAGGTCCACGACCAGGCCGAGACCGTGCTCCCGCGCGGTGCGGGACAGCGCGCGCAGCCCCTCCTCGCCGCCCAGCTCCTCGCGCACACGCGCGTGGTCGACGACGTCGTAGCCGTGGGTCGACCCCGGCACCGACTCCAGCACCGGCGACAGATGCAGATGCGAGACGCCGAGCGAGGCCAGATAGGGCACGGCCGCCGCCGCGGCCCCGAACGGGAACGCGGGCTGCAACTGAAGGCGGTAGGTGGCGGTGGGCACCACGGGGGCGGGACGCACAGGTGTCATGCAAACCTACGTACCCCCGTGGCGGTCTTTCGTGTCATCGGCCCCTCCATGGGTGCACACGCGCGTGGCCGGCGTCGAACGACGGCGATCAAGCAGCGGCACGGAGTACGGCGGACCTGTCGCGAGGTCATCGCGCTGACCGGCCCCTGCTGCCGGTGGTGTCCTTCTGGGGCGGCTGCCTACGGCCGGTTGGCCGAGTCGCAGGGCCCGGTGCCGGCGTTCGCGACGGCGAGCGGGGCCGCCGCGCCGGCCTGCGCCATCGCGCTGACGGCGCGCCCGGCCGCGTATGCCTCATATGTCCCGCGTGTCGGACCGGCCACGACACGCCTGCCCACCCGCGTGGAGGGGCGCTGGGCGACGGGCGCCCCGACCGGCTCGGTCGGGGCGCCCCGGCACACCCCCGGCTAGGTCGGCCGCTGCAACACCGTCAGGCTGCGGTCGACCAGGGTCAGCCGTTCGCCCGCGTTCACCTTCGGGCCCGTGCCCGGCGGCACTCCGTCCGTGCGGGCCGTGTCGACGACGACCTGCCACTGACGCCCGTGGTTCACCGGCACCTCGAACTCCAGCGGCCGCGGCGACGCGTTGAACATCAGCAGGAACGAGTCGTCGGCGATCCGCTCCCCGCGCGGACCCGGTTCCGAGATCGCGTTGCCGTTGAGGAACACGGTCAGCGCCGACGCCTGCGCCGAGTCCCAGTCCCGCTGGGTCATCTCCTTGCCCTCGGGGGTGAACCAGGCGATGTCGGACAGCTCGTCGTGGGTGCCCTCCACGGGCCGCCCGTGGAAGAACCGCCGGCGCCGCAGCACCGGATGGTCCCGGCGCAGCCACACCATCGCGCGCGTGAAGTCCAGCATGCCGCTGCCGTCCTCCGGCCACGCCACCCAGGCCAGCTCGCTGTCCTGGCAGTACGCGTTGTTGTTGCCGTGCTGGGTGCGGGCGAACTCGTCACCGTGGCTGATCATCGGCACACCCTGCGAGAGCATCAGCGTGGCGACGAAGTTCCGCATCTGGCGGGCCCGCAGCTCGACGATCGAGGAGTCCTCGGTGTCGCCCTCGGCACCGCAGTTCCACGACCGGTTGTGGCTCTCCCCGTCCCGGTTGCCCTCGCCGTTGGCGTCGTTGTGCTTGTCGTTGTACGACACCAGGTCGTTGAGGGTGAACCCGTCGTGGCAGGTCACGAAGTTGATCGAGGCCAGCGGGCGGCGCCCGTCGTCCTGGTAGAGATCGGAGGAACCGGTCAGCCGGGACGCGAACTCCGCGAGCGTGCGCGGCTCGCCGCGCCACAGGTCCCGGACCGTGTCGCGGTACATGCCGTTCCACTCGGTCCACAGCGGCGGGAAGTTGCCCACCTGGTAGCCGCCCTCGCCGACGTCCCAGGGCTCGGCGATCAGCTTCACCTGGGAGACCACCGGATCCTGCTGCACCAGGTCGAAGAACGACGACAGCCGGTCCACCTCGTGGAACTGCCGGGCCAGCGTCGCCGCGAGGTCGAAGCGGAAGCCGTCGACGTGCATCTCGGTCACCCAGTACCGCAGCGAGTCCATGATCAGCTGGAGCACGTGCGGGGACCGCATGAGCAGGCTGTTGCCGGTCCCGGTGGTGTCCGTGTAGTAGCGCGGATCGTCGGCGAGCCGGTAGTACGACGGATTGTCCAGGCCCCGGAACGACAGCGTCGGCCCCAGGTGGTTGCCCTCCGCCGTGTGGTTGTAGACGACGTCCAGGATCACCTCGATCCCGGCCTCGTGCAGCGCCTTGACCGCCGACTTGAACTCCAGGACCTGCTGGCCCCGGTCGCCCCAGGACGCGTAGGCGTTGTGCGGGGCGAAGAAGCCGATGGTGTTGTAGCCCCAGTAGTTGTTGAGGCCCATGTCCACCAGACGGTGGTCGTTGACGAACTGATGCACCGGCATCAGCTCCAGGGCGGTCACCCCGAGCTTGGTGAGATGCTCGATGACCGCCGGGTGCGCGAGCGCCGCGTAGGTGCCCCGCAGCTCCTCGGGGAGCCCCGGGTGGGTCATCGTGAGGCCCTTGACGTGGGCCTCGTAGATCACCGTGTGGTGGTACTCGGTACGCGGCAGCCGGTCGTCGCCCCAGTCGAAGTACGGGTTGACCACCACCGACGTCATGGTGTGCGGCGCCGAGTCCAGGTCGTTGCGCTTGTCCGGCGACCCGAAGTGGTAGCCGTAGACCTCCTCGCCCCACCGGACCGATCCGCTGACCGCCTTCGCGTACGGATCCAGCAGCAGCTTCGCCGAATTGCAGCGCAGTCCGCGCTCGGGCGCGTGCGGACCGTGCACCCGGAACCCGTACCGCTGTCCCGGCATGATGCCCGGAAGGTACGCGTGCCGGACGAACGCGTCGCTCTCGCGAAGTTCCACCGCCGTCTCGGAGCCGTCGTCGTGCAGCAGACACAGCTCAACTCGGTCCGCGGCCTCCGTGAAGACCGCGAAGTTGGTACCGGCGCCGTCGTACGTGGCGCCGAGCGGATACGCCTCTCCAGGCCAGACCTGCATGGATACGACTCTTTCAGGTGTGCCACGCCAGCGGGGGTGCCTTGCGTCCGAGTCTCCCTGAAAGTGATGGAACCACCTATGACTTACGTCCCTCTTACCGGGCGACCAGTGCATACCGTGCCCAGCGCGACGCACGGCATGCCGAACCGAGTGGGGCCAATCACGTACTCCCGGGATCACAGGGGGAGTAGGGGGAAGATGTGCGCAAGATAGTGCACCGCCACCTGGGCAAGGTGGTGGCCGGTGCCGGAATCGCGGTCGCGGGTACGGCCGTGATGGTCGCCGTCACCCTGCCGGGCACGGCGGGCGCGGACGACACGGCGAACGGCGGAGCCGGGGGACAGTCCGCCGGGCAGGCCGCGGGACAGGCGGCCGGACAGGGCGGCGGGCAGCAGGGCGCGGTGGCGCCGGGCGTCGTCGAGGAGGCGCCCGCCGAGGGCGAGCGGGGCAAGGGCCGCGACCCGCTCACCGACGACGAGATGGAGCGCGTCGAGAAGCTCGCGCTCAACCAGCAGCTCTTCAGGTCCAGTGAGAGCGTCGACGGCGACCGCGGGCCGCAGCGCCTCGGCATCGACCTCGCCGAGCCGGAGGCCTCCGAGGTCGACGATCCGAACGCGCCACGCCGCGCGGACGTCTCGTTCTACGACTACCGGGACGACACGCTCGTCACCAAGACCGTCAACCTCGACACCGGCAAGGTCGAGCGGACCGGCACCCAGCGCGGCGTCCAGCCGCCGCTGACCCGCGCGGAGACCGTGGAGGCGGCCGAGCTGCTGCTCGCCGACCCGCTCGGCGCCGGCCTCAAGGCGGACTACAAGGACGCCACCGGCAAGGAACTCACCACGACGGACCAGCTGCGGCTGACCAGCATGGTGTTCCGGGCCTCGCCGGGCGCCCAGCCCGCCGCACTCGACAAGTGCGGTGAGCACCGCTGCGCGCGGCTGTTCCCGAAGGTCGTCAACGGCCCGTGGATAGACGCCCGGTCCCTGGTGATCGACCTGAGCACCCGCAAGGTGGCCGCGCTCAAGAACTGACCGCCGGGCCCGACCCCGGCGCCGGAGGCGGCCACGACCGGCCCGCCCGCCCGGCACCCCCGTCCGTTTTTCCAACTCGCTCCTTATGCAAGGGAGTAGTTTTCTCATGCGCGTCAACAGAAGCAGCCGTGCCGGTACGCGGACGGCCGTGGCCGCCCTCGCCATGGCCGGCCTGGCCGGCGGTGTCACGGCCGGTGCCGGACCCGCGACCGCCCAGCCCCGGGCCGCCGCCCCGGCCGCGGAGTGCAGCGCCGCCTACCGCATCGAGCAGAAGCTCGCGAGCGGCACCACCTGGCGGATGTGCTGGCGATACGAGAGCAAGGCCGGCCTGGTCCTGGAGAACATCTCCTACCAGCCCCCCGGCGAGACCAAGCCGATCAAGGTCCTCGCCAGCGCCAAGCTCGGCCAGATCCATGTGCCGTACGACGACGGCAAGAACGAGTACGACGACCTCACCAGCTACTTCTTCGGCTCCGGCCTGATGGAGCTGTCTCCCGGCGAATGCCCCGGCGGCAAGATCAAGACGGTCCGGGTCCCGGAGGCCTGGGACCCCGCGCATCCCGATGTCAAGGGCCTGTGCACCACCACCCGCGCGCGTGGCCACGCCTACCGCATGCAGGGCGACACGGCGGGCAAGGTCTACCAGGCCCAGGGCACCGACCTGCTCGTCTACACCGTCAACCAGGTCGGCTGGTACGAGTACATGACGGAGTGGCGCTTCCAGGACGACGGCACCATCAACATGAACGTCGGCGCCACCGGCAGCCTCGCCCCCGAGGACTACGACGCCGGTGACGGCCGCGGCTGGCCCATCGGCAAGGGCGCCAAGGCCTACGCCACCAGCCACAGCCACAACGTCTTCTGGCGGCTCAACTTCGCCCTCGACGGCACCGCCAAGGACCGCATCGAGCAGTACGACTCGAAGGTCAGCGCCCCCGCGGCCGGCGCCCCCGGCCCGACGAACAAGACCACCCGCACCAAGGTCACCAAGGAACTCGCCGGCGACGCCAAGAACATGCGCTGGTGGCGTGTGGTCAGCAACGCCGGCAAGAACAAGGACGGCCACGCGCGGTCCTACGAGATCGTCCCGGGCGCCACCAGCAAGTACCCGGGCCGCGCCTTCACCAAGCACGACGTGTACTTCACCGAGTACAACAAGTGCGAGCAGTACGCCAGCAACAACCCGCTCAACTGCGGTGCCGGCGCGGGCAAGAGCGTCGACAAGTGGGTCAACGGACAGACCCTGAAGAACCCGGTCGTGTGGATGAACGTCGGCTTCCACCACATCGCGCGCGACGAGGACCAGCAGCCCATGCCGGTCCACTGGCAGGGCTTCTCGCTGGCCCCGCGCGACGTCACGGCTATGAATCCGCTCACGCCGGCCGAGCTGGCCGACCAGAACGGGCATGTGCAAAGCGGTAGTTGAGAAACAGCCTGTCCATCCTGCTGCACCGCCGACCGCTCCCGGAGTACCCTTCCTTGATCGTTGACACGGGGAGAGCTCGGGGGAGCGGAAGGCGGTGCGCGGGTGGGCTCGGGTGGGCTGGAGTTGCCCCCTGGTGACGAGGGTCACGAGGGGAACGCAGCGGACGTCCAACCCGCCACGGTCTCCCTGGCCCGACCGATGGAGACCGGCTCCATAGGACCGGAGCTGGACTGGGACGCGGACGCCTGGCACGAGGTACGCACCCGCGCGCAGCGGGCCGGCCGGGCCTACATCTGGCTGAACCTCGTCGAACAGCGGCTGCGCGCGGTGGTCTCCGCCCTGGTCCGCCCGATCTACGAACCCGTGCACGGCGACGAGTGGGTGGTCGCCGCCGCCGGGCCCGCGGGCCAGGAGTGGGTGCAGCGCGCCGTCGCCGTCCGCGAGGTCAGCCGCCGCAAGGGCTATCTGCTCGACCCGGCCGACGACAACGTCCTCAGCTTCCTGACGCTGCCGCAGCTGCGCGAGCTGATGGTGCAGCACTGGCCCTGCTTCGAGCCCTACTTCGACGACCGCAGGGACGTCGAGCTCGCCCTCGACGAGCTGGAGGTCACCCGCAACGTCGTCTCCCGCAACCGCGCCCTGTCCGAGGCCGTGCTCAACCAGGCCGAACGGGCCTCCGCACGGCTCCTGGAGGTACTCGGCGCGGGCGGCGACGTGCCGTCCGCGCGCCGGCTGCCGGTGGACGCGGTCGAGTCCCTGGTGGGCGACCGGTACGCGGACGTGGTCGCCGTGCACTCCGACCGGGTGCGGCTGATGCGCCAGTTCCCCGCCGAGGACATCTTCGGCGGCGCCCGCCGGGTCGACGCCATCGGTATCGGCCTCAACCTGCTGGTGCAGAACTTCTCCGGACGCCGGATGGTCCGTGTCGCCGAGGCCGGCTGCCGGGTACGGCTGCTGTTCCTGAACCCGGCCTCCAGCGCGGTCAAGCGCCGCGAGCGCGAACTGGGCATCAAGCGCGGCGAGCTGAGCCGCGCGGTGGAGATGAACATCCTCCACATGCGGCGCGTGCGCGCCCGGCTGCGCGACCCCGGCGCCTTCGAGATCCAGGTGTACGACGAGACGCCGCGCTTCACCGCCTACCTCGTCGACGGCGACGGCAGCGACGGCATAGCGGTCGTCCAGTCGTATCTGCGCCGCACCCGGGGGATGGAGGCGCCGGTGCTGGTGCTGCGCAACGGCAGCCGGGTCGTCAAGACGGACGAGGTGGACGAAGGCGGGCTTTTCGCCACGTACCGCGAGGAGTTCGAACTGGCGTGGAGTGATTCACGCCCGGTGTCGTGAAGTGTCCGGTTTCCGGGGAATCGCCGGAGCGTAAGCGGAACGCGCCCGTCTGATTGTCAGTGGCGCATGGGATCGTGGAGATCACTGGGGGAGAGCACCACAGCATCACAGAGAAAGGGGGGCCGCCATGGCCTGGCACCGGGAGCTCCTGATCGGCTTCGACCTGGAGACGACGGGCACGGACCCGCGAGCGGCGCGGATCGTCACGGGGGCCGTGATCGAGGTCAGGGGCGGACAGGTCCTGGGACGCCGGGAGTGGCTGGCCGACCCCGGGGTGGAGATCCCGGCGGAGGCGGTCGCGGTCCACGGGATCAGCAACGAGCGGGCGACCGCGGAGGGGCGTCCCGCCGACCAGGTGGCCGACGCCATCGCCGACGTCCTCGTGACGTACTGGCGGACGGGCGTGCCGGTCGTCGCCTACAACGCGGCGTTCGATCTGACCCTGCTCAGCGCGGAGTTGCTGCGACACGGTCTGCCGTCCCTGCGGGACCGGCTCGGCGGGGTCGCGCCGGCGCCGGTCGTCGACCCCTACACCATCGACCGCTGGGCCGACCGTTACCGGCGGGGCAAGCGGAATCTCGAAGCGGTGTGCGGGGAGTACGGGGTGGTGCTGGACGCTGCGCACGATGCGTCGGCGGATGCGCTGGCCGCGGCGCAGTTGGCTTGCGCCATAGCCGACCGTCATCCCAAGGTGGCCTCGCTGGGGCCGGCCGAGCTCCACCGGCGGCAGGTGGAGTGGTATGCGGAGTGGGCGGCGGACTTCCAGGCGTTTCTACGGAGCAAGGGGGACGGAGCGGCGGTCATCGACACGACGTGGCCCCTGCGGGAGCCCTTGGAAACGGGCGAGCGGCTGTAATCCGGGCGCGGCCCGGCGGGGACTGGCCGCGCAGTTCCCCGCGCCCCCAAAGGCCTTGCACGCGCCGCCGCGCCCCTCAGCCACAGCCGCGGGCATGCGTGCCGCCTGGGGCGGCACGGGTGGGCGCGGGCGGCAACCCGTAAGCGCCGGGCTGCGCAACGCCCCCTCGGCCAACCCCTAGAAGGGGTACCAGCGAACCCCGGTGTCCCCGTCCCGTAGGGATGTCACTCGGCGGTGGAACTCCGTCAATGCCGCTGGGTTGGTGGGTGCGTGTTGTGCCACCCAGGCGCAGCTTGCCGTTTCGCGGGCGCCGCGCAACACCTCCCACCCGTCCCAGTCCCGGACATCCCACCCATAACCCCGTACGAACTCCTCGTAAGCCGCCGCAGGCACCCCGTACCGGTCCAGCGACAACGCCATCACCACCAGATCGTGCTCCCGCAGATCGGACGAGAACGTCTCCAGGTCCACCAACACGGGCCCGTCCGGCCCCACATGGACGTTCCGCGGCAACGCGTCCCCGTGAATCGGACCGGGCTCCAGACGCGGCACCAGCCGCCCCGCCGCCACCGCGAACCCGTCCCGCCGCTCCCGCAGATACGCCGCGTCCGCGGCCGAGATCGCGTCCCCCGCCAATCGCAGCCACCGCTCCACCCCACCCAGCAACTCCCGCGCAGGCAGCGCGAAGGAAGGAGCCGGCAGTGTGTGCACCAGACGCAGCAGCCCGGCCAGATCACCCGGCGTCGCGCCCCGCACGGCATCCGGCAGCCGATGCCACACCGTCACCGGATGCCCCTCGACGAGCAGCGCCTCCGGCGCGGCCGCCCGCACCGCCGGCACCCCCGCCCCGGCCAGCCACAGCGCGACCTCCAGCTCCTGCCGCGCCCGGTCCAGCAGCTCGGCGTCGCGCCCCACCTTCACGACCAGGTCACCGGCGGCGAACACGGCGTTCTCACCGAGGGCGAGCAGCCGCGCCTCCCGGACCGGTCCGGGCAGCACACCCGCCCCGGCCAGTACGTCCCGCGCCCGTGCCTCGTCCATCGTCCGCCTCCATGAGCCGATCCGCGCCCGGGCCCCGCCCGACCGGTGTACACGGTGTCGGGATCCCGCCATTCCCCGCCAGTGTCGCATTCACACAGGTGAGAGGTGTGCGCGGTGCCTTGACGACCGTTGGCGCGTTCACGACCATGACGGGGGCCCGGCCGGGTCCCGACCGGCACGAGCCGCGCGAAGGAGCACATGACGTGACCCTGGCGACCGAGGCCGAGCGCCCGGCGAAGAGAGCGGGTGCCCCGTCGGGGCGCCCGCCCACGGACTACGGCGCCTGGTTCCTGGTGCTGCCCGCCCTCATCCCGATCCTGGTGCTGAGCGTCGGCCCGCTGATCTACGGGATCCTGCTGGCGTTCACCGACTCCCAGTCGGGCCGCACCGAGCCGACCGAGTGGGTCGGCGCCCTCAACTTCACGGACCTGCTGAAGGACACCCTGTTCTGGGACTCGTTCCGGATCGGGCTGATCTGGGCGGTCGGCGTGACCGTGCCGCAGTTCCTGCTGGCACTCGGACTCGCCCTGCTGCTCAACGAGAAGCTGAGACTGCGCTGGCTCGCCCGTGCGCTCGCGATCATCCCGTGGGCGATGCCCGAGGTCGTCGTCGGCATCATGTGGCGGCTGGTCTACAACCCGGACGCGGGCATCCTCAACGAGACCCTGCGCGACCTGGGCCTCGGCGACGGCCGGGACTGGCTCAGCTCGCTCGGCACCGCACTGCCCGCGGTCATCGTCGTCGGCATCTGGGCCGGCATGCCGCAGACGACGGTCGCCCTGCTCGCCGGACTCCAGAACACCCCGCGCGAACTCCACGAGGCCGCCGCCCTCGACGGCGCCGGCGCCTGGCGGCGCTTCCGCACGGTCACCTGGCCCGCCCTCAGACCGGTCGCACTGGCGATCACCGCGCTCAACTTCATCTGGAACTTCAACTCGTTCGCCCTGGTCTACGTCCTGACCAGCGGCGGACCCGGCGGCCGGACCCGGCTGCCGATGCTCTTCGCCTACGAAGAGGCCTTCCGGTACGGCCAGTTCGGCTACGCCGCCGCGATGGGCTGTGTGATGGTCGCGTTGATCTCGATCGCGCTCGCCGTCGTCCTGGTCGGCCGGCTCAGGGGAGGCGAGGAGTCATGAGGACCAGCCCGGCGGCCCGAGCGGGACAGTACGCGGCCCTGCTCTGCTATCTCGTCTTCCTCGCCTTCCCGTTCCTCTGGCTGCTCTCCACCGCCTTCAAACCGCCCCGCGAACTGGGCAGCCTGCACCCCACCTGGATCCCCAGGAACCCCACGCTCGACAACTTCCGCCAGGCCTTCGACGAACAGCCCCTGCTCCAGGCCGCGTTGAACTCCCTGGTCGCCGCCGTCAGCGCCGCGCTGATCGCCGTCGTCATCGCGACACCGATGGCGTTCGTGATGGCCCGCTACCGCACCCGGCTGGCGCGCGCGGCGACCGGCTGGGTCGTGGTCAGCCAGGCGTTCCCGTTCGTGCTGGTGATCATCCCGCTGTTCCTGGTGCTGAAGAACCTGCGGCTCATCAACTCCGTGCCGGGACTGGTGCTGGTGTACGTGGTGTGGTCGCTGCCCTTCGCGCTGTGGATGCTCGTCGGATACGTCCGGGCGGTCCCCGTCGAGCTGGAGGAGGCGGCGGCGGTCGACGGCGCCGGGCGGCTGCGCACCCTGGTGTCGGTGACGGCGCCACTGCTCGCGCCGGGCATCGTGGCGACGGCCCTGTTCGCGTTCATCTCGGCGTGGAACGAGTTCTTCTTCGCGCTCGTCCTGCTCAAGACCCCGGAGAAACAGACGCTGCCCGTGATCCTCACCCACTTCATCGGCGCCGAGGGGGTGGCCGACCTCGGCCCGCTCGCCGCCGCGGCCTTCCTCGCCACCCTGCCCTCGCTGGTCGTGTTCGCGCTCATCCAGCGCCGGATCACGGGCGGCATGCTCGCCGGGGCGGTGAAGAGCTGATGGGCGCAGGGAAGTTCGCAAGCACCTCCGCGAGGACCTTCGTACGGAAGCGTCTCCCGGTCTGTGTGGCGCTTGTGCTCACCCTGCTGCTGGCCGGCTGCACGGGAAGCGACGACGGTGCCTCCGACGGGCGGATCACCCTGCGCTTTCAGTCCCTGGCCTGGCAGGAGGAGTCCGTCCGGGCCAACAAGGAGCTGGTGGCGGAGTGGAACGCCGCGCATCCGCGGGTGCGGGTGGAGTACGTCCAGGGCAGCTGGGACAGCGTCCACGACCAGCTGCTCACCTCGTTCGAGGGCGGTGAGGCGCCGGACATCATCCACGACGCCTCCGACGACCTCGCGGACTTCGCCTACGGCGGCTATCTCGCCGACCTCGGCGAGCTGCTGCCGGAGCGGCTCAAGGCCGACATCCCGCAGCGCAGTTGGGAGACGGCCACCTTCGGGGACGGGATCTACGGTGTGCCGTTCCTCCAGGAGCCCAGGGTGCTGATCGCCAACGCGGACTGGCTGAAGCGGTCCGGGGTGCGGATCCCGACCCCCGAAGAGCCCTGGAGCTGGGCGGAGTTCCGGCGGATCACCAAGGAGCTGTCCGGCGACGGCAAGTACGGCGTGGCCTGGCCCCTCAAGGAACCCGTCTCCGCCACGCTCAACCTCTCGCTGTCGGCGGGCGGGCAGCTCTTCCACCGCGGCGACGACGGCAAGGTCACCGTCCGCTTCGAGGACGGCGACGAGGTGGTGCCCGGCACCATCCACGACCAGGTCAACACCGACCGCAGCGCCTCGCCCACCACCCTCGGCAGCGGCGGCTCGGACACCCTGCCCGGGTTCTTCGGCGGCAGGTACGCGATGGTCCCGCTCGGCTTCTCCTACCGCCAGCAGATCGTCCAGCAGGCCCCGGAGGGCTTCGACTGGCAGGTCCTGCCCGCCCCCGCCGGCGCCGACGGCCTCACCCAGGGCGTCAGCCCGCAGACCCTGTCCATCGCGGAGGACAGCCCGCACCAGCGGGAAGCCGCCGAGTTCATCGACTTCCTGCTCCAGCCGCAGAACATGGTCCGGCTGGCCCTCGGCGACTGGATGCTGCCCACCGGCACCCAGGCCCTCGCCGACCCGGCCCTGCGCACCACCGAGGACGACTGGGCCACGGGCACCGCGCTCGCCGGCCGGCTGCGCTCAGCACCGGCCCAGTCCGTACGCGGCTACCCCGAGTGGAAAGACAAGGTCGCCACGCCGGCGCTCCAGGAGTACTACAGCGGCGCCATCGACACGGACGAGCTGAGAGAACGCCTGGAGAAGGACGGGAACCTGGTGCTGGCGCGCTACCAGAGGTGAGGTCCCGGGGTCAGCGGGCGGCGAGCAGTTCCAGCGTGTCGATCACCCGGTTCGAGAAGCCCCACTCGTTGTCGTACCAGGCGACCACCTTGACGTGGCGGCCGTCGACCCGGGTGAGCGCCGAGTCGAAGATCGAGGAGGCCGGGTTGCCCACGATGTCGGAGGAGACGAGCGCGTCCTCGGAGTACTCCAGGACACCGGCGAGCGGCCCCGCGGCCGCGGTGCGGTACGCCGCCAGCACGTCGTCGCGCGTCACGTCACGGGCGACGGTCGTGTTGAGCTCGACGATCGAACCGACCGGCACCGGCACGCGGATCGAGTCGCCCGACAGCTTGCCCTCCAGGTTCGGCAGCACCAGGCCGATCGCCTTGGCGGCCCCGGTCGTGGTCGGCACGATGTTGACGCCGGCCGCGCGGGCGCGCCGGGCGTCGCGGTGCGGACCGTCCTGGAGGTTCTGCTCCTGCGTGTAGGCGTGCACGGTCGTCATGAAGCCGTGCTCGATGCCGGCGAGGTCGTCGAGGACCTTGGCCAGCGGGGCGAGCGCGTTGGTGGTGCAGGAGGCGTTCGAGACGATCGTGTGTACGGCCGGGTCGTAGGACTCGGTGTTGACCCCGAAGGCGAGGGTGACGTCGGCGCCGTCGGAGGGCGCGCTCACCAGCACCTTCTTCGCGCCCGCGTCGAGGTGGGCGCGGGCCGCCTTGGCCGAGGTGAAGCGGCCGGTGGCCTCCAGCACGATGTCGACGCCGAGTCCGGCCCACGGCAGCTGCGCCGGCTCGCGCTCGGCCAGCACCTTGATCCGCCGGCCGTCCACCACCAGCGTGTCCCCGTCGACGGTCACCGGGCGGCCGAGCCGGCCGGCCGTGCTGTCGAAGGCGAGCAGCCGGGCGAGCGCGGCGGGCTCGGTGAGGTCGTTGACGGCGACGACCTCCAGTTCGCTGTCACGCTCCAGCAGGGCGCGCAGCACATTGCGTCCGATGCGGCCGAATCCGTTGATGGCAATGCGAGTCATGAGTGAGATCCCTTCGCTATGACCCCAGGGTCGCTCGCCGCCCGCGCCGCTGACAGTGGCGGGATCGCCATGGTTCAAAAGGATCTCGCCACCCGGTCCCGGACCGGCTACTCGCCCCGGGTGAAGGTGCGCCGGTACTCGCTCGGGGTGGTGCCGAGGATGCGCTGGAAGTGCAGCCGCAGGTTCGCGCCGGTGCCGAGCCCGACGTCGGCGGCGATCTGTTCGACACCGCGCTGCGAGCGTTCGAGCAGCTCGCGGGCCAGGTCGATCCGGGCACGCATCACCCACTGCATCGGTGTGTAGCCGGTCTCCTCGACGAAGCGCCGGGAGAACGTGCGCGGCGACACCTCCGCCTGCCGGGCCAGCGTGTCGAGGGTGAGGGGCTCGCCCAGCCGGTGCAGCGCCCACTCGCGGGTCGCGGCGAACTGCTCGCCGTGCGGCTCGGGCACACTGCGCGGCACGTACTGGGCCTGGCCGCCGCTGCGGTAGGGGGCGGCGACCAGGCGCCGGGCCGCGTGGTTGGACGCGGCCACGCCGAGGTCGCCGCGCAGGATGTGCAGGCACAGGTCGATGCCGGAGGCGGCACCGGCCGAGGTGAGCACGGTGCCCTCGTCGACGAAGAGCACGTTCTCGTCGACCTGGACGAGCGGGTGCCGGGCCATCAGCGCTCGCGTGTAGTGCCAGTGGGTGGTGGCGCGCCGGCCGTCGAGCAGTCCGGTGGCGGCGAGCGCGAAGGCGCCCGTGGAGATGGCGGCGAGCCGTGCGCCCCGGTCGTGGGCGGCGATCAGCGCGTCGACGACCGGCCGCGGCGGGTCCTCGCGGTCCGGGAACCGGTAGCCCGGCACAAAGACGATGTCGGCCCACGCCAGCGTGTCGAGCCCGTGCTCGACGGAGTACGCGAGACCGTCACCGCCGGCCACCAGACCGGGCGCCGCCCCGCACACCCGCACCTCGTACGGCATGCTCGCGCGGGTCGTGAAGACCTGCGCCGGAATCCCCACATCCAGCGGCTTGGCCCCTTCGAGGACAAGAACGGCGACACGATGCAGGCGGGAGGCTGACACGGAAAGAGCCTACGTGGACCAGCCCACGATCCGCCCGACACCCGCCCGACACCCGCCCGGCCCGCCACCCGGGGACGTTCAGGTACGGGTGACGGTCCCGCACGCCTTGTCCTCGTCCGGATCGAGCGTGCGGCTGCGGTCGTAGGGATCGACGGCCGAGCCGGAGGGCGCGGGGCCGGAGGGGGAGTCGGAGTCGAACGACGGGTGCAGAAAACCGTCGTGGAGATCACAGGCGGAGTTGCCGATCTCCTGGTCGTAACGCTCGACGCTGATCCGGTCCGGGGTGACCCGGTAGCGGTCCGGGTCGGGCAGCTGCACGTCGAGCACACGGCGTACGACGGTCCTGGCGACCTCGCTGACACCGTCGCCCGCCTTCACCAGCGGGTACACGAAGGTGTAGTCGGCGTGCACGGCGAGGGAGCCCTCCTTGCCGGCCTCGAAGGTCATCCGCCCGCGCGTCTTGACCACGTCACCGGCCGGCCGTACCTCGGCGGGGTCGAAGCGGCTGAACATCGTCAGCGGATCGTGGTCCTTGTCGGGCCGGCGCAGCGAGGTGTCGAGCCGGTCGATCAGCTCCGTCTGCTGCGGCTCGATCACGGCGAGCGCCTGCTCGGGACGGCCGCCGCGCAGGGTCACCGGGTCGAGGTTGGCGTCCACCAGCAACTCCCGGGTCTGCCGCAGCGCCTGCGCCACCTGATCGGCGGAGAACGCGCCGACCGCGGTCGCCTTCGGCGGTACGATCCCGGCCGCGCCGTCGGCGTACCGCTTGGCCGGCGAGCCCGCGAACGGGTCGTCGAGGGTGGCGGTGGCCGGGGCGGCCTCGGACGGCGGGCCGGTGGGCCGCGCGGTCTCGGCGGGCAGCGTGCTGCCGGCGGAGTCGTCCGGGGCGCCGGGTCCGAAGGGGTCCCCGGGCAGCAGCGAGGGCTTCAGCGCCACCAGCCCGATCACGATCGCGAGCGGAACCCCGAGGATCGCCCACACCCGCCGGCGCCGGGTCCGCCGTGCCTGTGCGTTCGGCCGTCCCGGCTCGGCGCGCCACACCGCCGGCGCCTCACCGCGCGCCTCCTGCTCCCGCAGCCGCGCGGTGACCATCCGGGCCCGCGCGGACGGCTCCTTGGGCGCGGAGCCCGACCCGTCCTGCCCCGCCTCCGCGAGGAACCGCTCCCATTCCTCGTCGGATATGTGCGACCCCTCGGACGCCTGTCCGGACATGCTGCTGCTTCCCCTCGTTCACGATCATCACCGGACCCCATCGGGCGTTCCGCCCACCGGTCCCCCCGGGCACCGCGTCGCCTCCGTGAGACAGGGGGCCGACACGCGGACGCAAGTTTAGAGCCACCCGTAAAACCGTTTGCGCCGCCCCGCGTTCCCCTCCTAGCGTCGGCTCCGTGGCAGCTTGCAACGCGATCTTCGACTCCGGTCTCGGCCGGGGCACCACGCACTCCGTTCGGATGCGTCGTGGCCCCGGAGCCCTGACCGGGACGAGGAGCCACGCCGCCCGCTGACCTCTCGCGGGCCGCCTCCGCACTTCCTTCTCTCTTCCGGCCAGGGCCTTCGGCTGCCCTTTTCCCGTCCTACGGAAGACAAGGACCGCAGGCATGGCCCGCTCCGCACGCGCGTCTCGCGCGCTCTCACAGAACTTCCTCACCGACCGAGCCGCCGCCGAACGGCTCGCCCGGCTCGCCGTACCGCACCGCCACCCCGTCCCGCTCCTGCTCGAAGTCGGCGCCGGAAAGGGTGCGTTGACACGGGCACTCGCCCCGCGCTGCGCCGAGCTGCGGGCGTACGAGATCGACCCGAGGCTGGTGCCCGGACTGCGCACTCGGTTCGCCGGTACGCCCCATGTACGCGTCGTCGGCGCCGACTTCCTCGCCGTACCGCCGCCGCGCACCCCGTTCTCCGTCGCCGGCAACGTCCCCTTCTCCCGTACGGCCGACGTCGTCGACTGGTGTCTGCGCGCGCCCGCTCTCACCGACGCGACCCTGCTCACCCAGCTCGAATACGCCCGCAAGCGCACCGGGGACTACGGGAGTTGGACCCTGCTGACGGTACGGAGCTGGCCGTGGCACGAGTGGCGGCTGCTCGCCCGCGTCGGCCGGCACAGCTTCCGGCCGGTGCCCGGGGTGGACGCCGGGATCGTGCGGATCGAGCGTCGTGAAGTCCCGTTGCTCGACGCCGGGGCGTGTCCGGGCTGGCGGCGGCTGGTGGAGCTGGGGTTCAGCGGGGTCGGGGGCAGTCTGCACGCCTCGCTGCGGCGGGCGCATCCGCGGCGGCGGGTGGACGCGGCGTTCCGTGCGGCGCGGCTCGACCCGGGAGCGCTGGTCGGTGAGGTTTCGCCGGGGAGGTGGCTGCGGGTGCACGAGGTGCTGACGGCGTAGCGGAGAGACACGTAAACGAGTTGTACGAGACGTCTCGTCTCGCATAGCCTCGTGGGCATGACCACTCCCGCGCACATCGCCATGTTCTCCATCGCCGCCCACGGCCACGTGAATCCGAGCCTGGAGGTCATCCGTGAGCTGGTCGCCCGGGGGCACCGGGTGACGTACGCGATCCCGCCCTCCTTCGCACAGAAGGTGGCCGCGACCGGCGCCGACGTGAAGCCGTGGAACACCACGCTGCCGGGTCCCGACGCGGATCCGGAGGCGTGGGGCTCCACGCTGCTCGACAACGTGGAGCCGTTCCTCGCCGACGCGATCCAGGCCCTGCCGCAGCTGATCGAGGCGTACGACGGGGACGAGCCGGACCTCGTGCTGCACGACATCGCCTCGTACCCGGCGCGGGTCCTCGCCCACCGCTGGGGGGTGCCCGCGATCTCGCTGTCGCCGAACCTCGTCGCCTGGGACGGCTACGAGGAGGAGGTCGCCGAACCGATGTGGGCGGAGCCGCGCGCGACCGAGCGGGGGCAGGCGTACTACGCCCGCTTCGAGGGGTGGCTGAAGGAGAACGGGATCACCCAGCACCCGGATCCGTTCGCCGGGCGGCCCGCGCGGTCCATCGTGCTGATCCCCAAGGCCCTCCAGCCCCACGCCGACCGGGTCGACGAGTCCGTCCACACCTTCGTGGGCGCCTGCCAGGGGGACCGTGCCGGGCAGGGCGACTGGCAGCGGCCCGCCGGCGCCGACAAGGTGGTGCTGGTGTCGCTCGGGTCCGCCTTCACGAAGGTGCCGGACTTCTACCGGGCCTGCGTGCGGGCCTTCGGCGATCTGCCGGGGTGGCATCTGGTGCTTCAGATCGGTCGGCATGTCGAGGCAGCCGAGCTCGGGGAGATCCCGGCCAACGTCGAAGTGCGCTCCTGGGTACCGCAGTTGGCGATTCTCCGGCAGGCCGATCTGTTCGTCACGCATGCCGGGGCCGGCGGGAGCCAGGAGGGGCTGGCCACCGCCACACCGATGATCGCCGTACCGCAGGCCGTGGATCAGTTCGGGAACGCGGACATGCTGGTGGGGTTGGGCGTGGCTCGCCGTATCGATACGGAGGACGCGAGTGGGGAGGCGCTCCGGGAGGCGGGGGTCGCGCTGGTCTCCGACGAAGAGGTGGCTCGGCGGCTCAAGGAGATTCAGGCGGAGATGGAGGGTGAGGGTGGCACGCGGCGCGCCGCCGATCTGATCGAGGAGGAGCTGGGACGCCGATAGGCCAGGGCGCTCATCCGGCTGCCGGATGCCGGCAACCCCGCCAGGGGTGCGGGGAACTGCGCGACAAGCCACACCCGACCCGCACCCGCCGAACCCCCTTCCGCGGCACCCCGGATCGCGATCGCGCACGTGCGAGGGCCCGTTGACTCCCCCGGAGACCAACGGGCCCTCTGTCCTGCCCCCCGCGTCAGACGCGGACGCGTTCCCCCTCCGACGCCGGCCGCGAGGCCCCCGGTGCCGGGTCCACCGGCTCGTCGTGGGTCATGTCCGGGAGGCGGTTCAGCCACCGGGGGAAGTACCAGTTGCGCTCGCCCAGCAGGGCCATCACCGCCGGGAGCAGCACACCCCGGATGATCGTCGCGTCGATCAGGACGGCCGCCGCGAGGCCCACACCCATCTGCTTCATGGACTGCATCGACAGCGTGCCGAAGATCGCGAACACGGCGACCATGATGACCGCGGCGCTGGTCACGACCCCCGCCGTGGTGACCACACCGTGGGTGATCGCCTCCTGGGTGGTGCGGCCCCGCTGCCGGGCCTCACGGATCCGCGAGACCACGAACACGTGGTAATCCATGGACAGGCCGAACAGGATCACGAACAGGAACAGTGGCAGCCAGCTGATGATCGCGCCGACCCCCTCCGCGCCCACCAGCGAAGCGCCCCAGCCGTGCTGGAAGACGGCGACGAGGATGCCGTAGGCCGCGCCCACCGAGAGCAGGTTGAGGACGATCGAGGTGATCGCGATCGTCAGCGAGCGGAACGACAGCAGCATCAGCAGGAAGGCGAAGACCACCACGAAGACGAAGACCGGGACGACCGAGCCCACGAGCTGGTCGTTGAAGTCCTTCGAACCGGCCACCTGACCCGTGATCGGCGCCTCGACGCCGTCGACCTTGCCGAGCGTCGCGGGCCGCACCTCGTCGCGCAGCTTGTCCAGGCTGGCACCGGCCTTGTCCAGGTCGGAGCCGCCCACCAGGGGGACGTAGACCAGGGCGAGGTTCTCCCCGTCGTGCACCTTGATCTCGACCGGGCCGCGCGAGGCGCCCGAACTGACCGCCTGCTCACGGAAGTCGGCGAGCGCGGCGCGCACCTCGGGGGCGTTGATGTCGTCGGCGCCGACGACGACCTCGGCCGGCTCGGTGCCGCCGGGGAACGCGTCGTTGACCCGGTTGTACGTCTGCACGATGGGCAGCGAGTCGCCGAACTCCTGGTCCAGGGTGAGGTTCTGGGTCTTCATACCGACCGCGGGCGCCGCGATGGCCAGCAGCACACCGGTCGCGACGGCGACCGACACGACGGGCTTCGCCAGGACGCGCTTGAGCACCGCGCTCCAGAACCGGCTGCCGCCGCCCGCCGCGCTGCCCCGGCGGCGCAGGAACGGTATACGGCCCTTCTCGACCCGCTCACCCAGCAGCGAGAGCACCGCCGGAAGCACGGTCACCGAGCCGACCATCGCGACCGCGACGACCATCAGCGAGGCCAGGCCCATCGCCTCGAACTCGGCGAGACCGGTGAACAGCATGCCCGCCATGGCGACACACACGGTGACACCCGAGACGACGATCGCCCGCCCGCTGGTCGCCGCGGCGATCCGCAGGGCCGTCTGCGGGTCCTTGCCCGCCGCCCGCTCCTCGCGCTCGCGGCGCAGATAGAACAGGCAGTAGTCGACGCCGACGGCCAGACCGACCAGCAGCATCACGGAGTTGGCGGTGTCGCTCATCGGCATCACATGGCTGACCAGGCCCATCAGACCCATCGTGGCCACGATCGCGGTGATCGCCAGCAGTACCGGCACCAGCGCCGCGACCAGCGCGCCGAACGCGATGAGCAGAATGCCCAGCGCCACCGGCACCGCGGAGATCTCGGCCTTCTTGAAGTCGTCGCCGAAGGCGTCGTCGAACGTCTTCATCATGCTGGCGCCGCCGATCTGCTCGACCCGCAGCGACCCGTGTTCCCGCTGGACCTTCTCGACCGCCTCCAGCACCGGCTCGACGCGCTCGCCGGCGGTGTCGGACTCGCCGCGCATGTCGAACTGGACGAGTGCGCTGCGGCCGTCCCGCGAGATCGTGTCGGTGTCGTACGGCGACCTGACGTCGGCCACCTCACCGGTCGCCTCGACGGCCCGCACGACCGCGTCGACCGTGGCACGGAACTCGGCGTCGGTGGCCTTCGTCGAGCCGTCCTCCGCCTGCACCAGGACCGACTCGCCGGCCGGCTCCTCGATACCGGCGTCCTCGACGAGCTTCGCCGCGGTGTGCGTCTCCCCCTTGAGCTGGTCGCTGTCCTTGACGTCGACCCGGCCCGCGGCCGAGCCGAGCCCCGTCGCCAGCACCACGAACAGCACCCAGATGCCGACGGCCGCCCAGCGGTGCCGGGCGCTCCAGCTGCCGGCCCGCGCGGCGATGCCCCGCACCCGTATGTCTCCGTTCCCCATGACGGGCTTGCCCCCTTGTGTGCGGTGGCCGCCTGCTGCCGCCACCCTCCGCTCTGAAGGTAGGGGCGGAATAAAGCCATCTCGTCGTGCTGGCTGGTGAGAGCCGGGCACCGAAGATCCTCCCCTCGGACCCCGGCCCCTCCCCACTGGGGAGGAGCACGGCCCCTTACATCTACCTGGGGGATCGCGCGGAGGTGATCAGGGTTCGGGGCCGGGGCCACCCGTGCCGCGGGAACCTGTCCGGTCCGTCGCGGACATCCGCTTTGTGATTACAAAAGCTTGTTGAACAAGTCACAGCTGCGTGTAGCTGTTGATCCGTGCCCGCTCATCGGACAGAGTTTCGCGGAGCCCCACATCCCGAGCGGTATGGACTCGGGCCGGGGCACCCCGAGCCGCGGCCGTCGTGCTCGCCCCCACGGGGCACGACGGCCGCATATCGTGGACGGATGACGCGGACGACACGGACGACGACATACGCGGCCCTGCTGCGCGGTATCAACGTGGGCGGCAGCCGGAAACTCCCGATGGCCGAACTGCGCACCCTCGTCGAGGGCCTCGGTCACGGGGCGGTGCGGACGTACCTCCAGAGCGGCCAGGCCGTGTTCACGGCGGCGGACGCCGACCCGGACTCCCTCGCCGCGGAACTCTCGGCCGCCATCGAGAAACACTTCGGCTTCACCGTCGACCTGATCGTCCGCGACCACGCCTACCTCAGCGCGATCGCCGACGCCTGCCCCTACCCGGCCGCCGAGCTGGAGGGCAAGCAGCTCCACGTCACCTACTTCTCCGAGCCGGTCGACGAGACCCGCTTCGACGACCTGGACCGGGCCGCGTTCCTCCCCGAGGAGTTCAGCCTCGGCGACCGCGCCCTGTACCTCTACGCCCCGAACGGCCTGGGCCGCTCCAAGCTGGCCGAGCAGCTCGCCAGGCCCCGCTACGCCCAAAGCGGCCTGATCGCGACGACCCGGAACTGGAACACCGTGGTCAAGCTGGTGGAGCTCACCCGGCCAGCGTGACCGCCCGCATCCCGAGGTACGCGGTGTTCGACCGGATCTCCCGCGGCGCCGCCAGCCGCGGATGCGCCGCGAGACGCAGCACGTCGGCCTGCTCCTCGGCCGCGGCGACCTCGTCGAGCAGCGCCAGATCCGCCTCGGACACCGTCTCGCCGGTGTCGAATCCGGCCAGCGGACCCCACCCGTCCCACGGCAGCGTCTCGGTTCCGGCGCGGCACGCCAGATCGAGGACGAGGCTGCCGCGTACGAACCACATCCCGTGCAGCGCGGGGTTGCCCGACAACCCGAAGGTGTCCGGATCGGCCGCCCCCGTGCGGCATGCCCGCCAGGCGTCCCCCGACACCAGGAACCGGTCGCGCGGCACGTCCAGCGGATCGAAGTCCAGGTCGTACGCAGGGTGCACGGTCTGCGGGTCGGCCAGTCGCCAAGTCCCGTCCGGCAGACGGTACTCGGTGATCCAGTGGTCCTCGTGGAAGCCGTCCACGAAGTACGTGCCGAACCCGCCCCGCACCCGGGCCGGTGTCCCCGTCGCCCGCAACAGCGCCACGTGCAGCAGCGCGAAGTCCCGGCACGTGCCCACGAACCGCTCCTCGAACGCCCGCGGTTCGGTCAGCGGCGCGTCCCGCCGCCCGCGCAGGATCCGCAGGATCTCCGTGACGTACCGCGCCTCGCCGTCCTCGTGCAGCCGGCGTTCCGGGATCGTGTGGTCGAGTCGCCAACCCTCGAAGCGGTGAAAGATCAACTCGCGGACGATCCTGGCGAGTTCACCCGGATCGCGGGGCAGGTCGGTGACGTCAAGGTCGCCGGGGTCGCTGTACGGCGTCTGCCGCAGATAGAAGTCCATACGCCGCACGCTGCGCCTTGCCCCGGGGGCAAGGTCAACCGCCCGCCCGGTCCAGTACGGCCATGTCGGCCGCGGACAGCCGTAGCGCCCCGGCGTCCAGGTTCTCCTCCAGGTGGGCGAGCGACCCGGTGCCGGGGGTCGGGCAGAGCGCGGGGGAGCGGTGCAGCAGCCATGCCAGCGCGACCTGGCCCGGAGTCGCCCCGTGCGCGGCGGCGACCTCGCGGCACACCGGGTCGGACGCCAGGGTCCCGTTGCCGAGCGGGAACCAGGGCAGGAACGCGACGCCCCGCGCCTCGCACAGCGCCAGCAGCGGATCCGAGGCGCGGTCGAGCAGGTGGTAGCGGTTCTGTACGGAGACGATCTCCGTCAACTCCAGTGCGCGCTCCAGCTGTTCGGCCGTGACGGTGTCCAGGCCGATGTGCCGGACCTTGCCCTCGGCCCGCAACTCGGCGAGGGTGCCCAGTTGTTCCGCCATCGGCACCCGCTCGTCCAGCCGGTGCAGCTGGTAGACGTCGATCGTGTCGAGCCGCAGCCGCCGCAGACTCGCCTCGCACATCGCCCGCAGCCGCTCCGGCCGCCCGTCCACGTGCCAGGCGCTGTCACTGGTCCGTACGACACCACCCTTGGTGGCGATCACCAGCCCCGCCGGGTACGGGTGGAGCGCCTGCGCCACCAGTTCCTCGGCGATCGACGGGCCGTAGTTGTCGGCCGTGTCGATCAGCGTGACCCCACGTCCGACCGCCCGCCGCAGCACGGCCACCGCGTCACGCGGGTCCCCGCGCGGCCCCCAGTAGCCGGCCCCGGTCAGCTGCGCGGTCCCGTAGCCGAGCCGGCGGACGGACAGGGAGCCGAGGGTACGGGTCTTCTCGATCACACGAACGAGCCTAGCCCGGAGGCTGGCGGGTCGGGTGAGGCGAGCGGTGCGGCGGGGGAGGCGAGCGGTGGGTCGGGAGCGGTGGGTCGGGGGCGGTGAGGTCCGGCCGGGATGCCCGGCTCCCGTCACGCCAGTGAGCGCATCCGGGGCAGCGGGCCGACCCGGTGCCACGCGTGCTCCAGGGCCGCCGTCTCGTACCGCTCGACCAGCAGCCGGGCCACCTCGGGTGCCGGGCCGAGCACCTCGGCCAGTACGTCCGCCCCGGCAGCGCCACGAGCGATGCGGTCGGGGAGGAAGCCGGGGGCCAGCACGTACGGCGCCACGGCGACCCGTGCGCAGCCCAGTTCGCGCAGCTCCCGCACCGCGTCCTCGGTGCGGGGCAGGCGCGCGGAGGCGAACGCGGGCCGCACGGCGCACCAACCGGTGTGCCGCCACTCCCGCGCGATCTCGGCGATCACCGCGATCGCCTCCGGGTCGGAGGAGCCCGCCGAGGCCAGGACGACCCCGGTCGCGGGCTTGTCGGCGGGCGTCAACCCCGCCTCGTACAACCGCCGTTCCAGCGCGGACAGCAGCAGCGGCGACGGGCCGAGGACCTCCGCCTGCCGGATCCGCAGCCCGCGCGGGGCGTCCCGCAGCACCGCCGGGATGTCGGCCTTCGCGTGGAACGCCCGGGTCAGCAGCAGCGGCAGCGCCACCACGTCCCGTACGCCCTCCGCCGCCAGGGACTCCAGCACACCCTGGACGGACGGGATGTTGAAGTCCAGGAAACCGGTCTCCACGCGCAGTCCGGGCCGCAGCGCCCGCACCCCCTCCACGAGGGTGTGCACGGTCGCGGCGTGCCGCGGGTCGCGGCTGCCGTGGGCGATGACGAGGAGTACCGGTTCGTGGCGCATACGTATCAGCTCAGCTCTTCACCAGCAGACCGCGGCTGCGCAGCGTCCGCCGCTCCAGCGGGCTGAAGATCAGCAGGTCGATGGCGATACCGACGATCAGGATCAGCAGGATGGCGAGGAACACCATGGACATGGAACTGGTGTTGCGGCCGTTCTCCAGCAACTGGCCGAGTCCCACTCCGAGGTCGGGCGAGGACGCGATGATCTCGGCGGCCATCAGGGACCGCCAGGAGAACGCCCAGCCCTGCTTCAGACCGGCCAGATAGCCCGGCAGCGCGGCCGGCATCACGATGTGCCAGGTGCCCTTCAGACCGGTGGCGCCCATCGTGCGGCCCGCCCGCAGGAACAGCGGCGGCACCTGGTCCACGCCGGAGACCAGCCCGTTGGCGATGGACGGCACCGCGCCGAGCAGGATCACGGCGTACATCATCTGGTTGTTCAGGCCCAGCCAGATCACGGCCGGCGGCACCCACGCCACCGACGGCAGCGACTGGAGCCCGGACAGGATCGGCCCGATCGCGGCGCGCACGAACTTCACCCGCGCCACCACCAGGCCCAGCGGGGTGCCGATCGCGAGGGCCATCAGGAAGCCCAGCAGACCGCGCGACACGCTGGTCCAGATGTAGCCGATGAGGTCGCCCTGGAGCCAGGCGTTCTCCACCTCGCCCCACACGTCGGACGGCGACGGCAGCTTGCTCGGGTCGTCGACGACGTCGAACGTGATCAGCGCCTGCCACACCAGCAGCACCAGCAGGATCGCGGTGACCGGCGGCACGATCTTCTGGACGAAGGTCGTCCGGAACGGGGTCCGGCTGCTCTGGACGGTCTCCAGGGCGTCGAGCCCCGCCTCCAGGCCGGCCAGGTCGTTGCCGTCCTTCGGGACGGTCGTCTCAGTGCTGGCCATGGCGGCGGATCTCCCCACGCAGTTCTTCGGTGATCTCACGGGACAGTTCGACCACGGCGGCATCCTCGATGCGACGCGGCTGCGGAATGTCGACGGTCCACTGCCGGGCGATCCGGCCCGGCCGCGAGGACAGCAGCACCACCCGCTGCGCGAGCCGGGCCGCCTCACGGACGTTGTGCGTCACGAACAGCACCGAGACGCCCGTCTCGGCCCAGATCCGGGTCAGCTCGTCGTGCAGCACGTCCCGGGTGATCGCGTCGAGCGCCGCGAACGGCTCGTCCATCAGCAGCAGCCGGCTGTCCTGCGCGAGCGCCCGCGCCAGCGCGACGCGCTGGCGCATACCGCCGGACAGCTCGTGCACCCGCTTGCCGTACGCCCCCTGGAGCCGCACCAGCGCGAGGAGTTCCTCGGCGCGGCCGCGGCGCTCGGGCTTGGGCACCCCGCCCAGCTTCAGCGCCAGCTCGATGTTCTTGCCCGCGGTCAGCCACGGGAACAGGGCGTGCTCCTGGAACATCAGCGACGGACGGCCGTCCGTCGTGATCGTGCCCGCCGACGGCTTGTCGAGCCCCGCCACCAGGTTCAGCAGCGTGGACTTGCCGCAGCCCGAGGCACCCAGCAGCGTGACGAACTCGCCCGGCGCGACATCGAGCGTGATGTCGTCCAGGACGAGCTGCTGCCCGGCGGGGCCGGCGAAGGACTTCGAGACGTGCTCGATGCGCGCGGCGTGCTCCGCCGAGGTACCGGCGTCGCCGGCCTTGGCGAGGGTCGTGGTCGTGGCCATGGTCGTCACCTCCTGGGGACTCATCGGGGCTTACGGAGTGGCGCCGAGACCGGCGTCGTCGACGGTGGAGTCGCCCTCCGCGGCGAGGATCCTGTTCAGCAGCGTGAGGTCGTAGATGCCCTTCAGGTCGGGCTTCTCCAGCAGGCCCGCCTGCACGGCGTGGTCCGCCTCGGTGGTGAGGGTGGACGCCAGCGGGTCGTCGGTGATCCGGATCGACTTCCACGCCGGGTCGAGCACGTCGGCCGGCAGCGGCTTGCCGGTGTCCTCGGCCAGCTGGGCGTTGGCGGACGCCTTCGCCTTCTCCGGGTTGGTGTTGATCCACTTGTTGGCCGTGACCGACCCCTTGAGCACCGCCTCGACGGCCGCCGGGTGCTCGGCGAGGAACTTCTGCGACACGATGATGTTCGTGATCACGAACTTCTCGTCGGGCCACAGCGTCGACTCGTCGAGCAGCACCTTCCCGCCCTCGGCGACCAGCTTCGACGCGGTCGGCTCCGGCACCCAGGCCCCGTCGATGGAACCGGACTTGTAGGCGTCCGGCGTCACCTTGTTGTCCGTGCGGACCACGGAGACGTCGCCCTTGCCGCTCTCCGCGTCGACCTTCCAGCCCTGCTCCGCGATCCAGTTGAGGAACGCCACGTCCTGCGTGTTGCCCAGCTGCGGGGTGGCTATCTTCTTGCCCTTGACGTCCTTCAGGGACTTGACCTTGTCCGGGTTGACCACCAGCTTCACACCGCCGGACGCCGAACCGCCGATGATCCGCAGGTTCTTGCCGCCCGACTTGGTGTAGCCGTTGATCGCCGGGGACGGGCCGATCCAGCCGATGTCGATGGAGCCGGAGTTCAGCGCCTCGATCTCCGACGGGCCGGCGTTGAAGGTGGCGTACTCGGCCTTGGTGGCGCCGAGTTCCTTCTGGAAGAAGCCCTGTTCACGGCCGACGAGGGCGGTCGCGTGGGTCAGGTTGCCGAAGTAGCCGATGCGGACGGAGTCCAGACCGTCGACCTTCTTCGCGTTGGCCGCGACCTTCACGGTGTCGTCGTTCTTGGCCTCGGAGCCGTAGCCGCAGGCGGCCAGCGCGAGGAGCGGGAGGGTGGCGATCACCACCATCGAGCGGCGGAGGGCGGAACTGGCAGGCACGGGAGGGGTTCCTCTCGTAGGCCCGGCGGTCACGGTCCCATCAGGTCGTGGCCGGGAGGTCGGCAGGTGGCGTGCGCCCTTGGGGCGCGCGGGACAGCACGGAGGACACGCGGTTCACACACATCGCGCCACACCACCCTGCCCGCTGCCGAGCGCGCCGCTGCCGATCCGGCCGCCCTCCTTAGCGAACGTCGAGTAGAAGTCCGTCGGCTTCATGTCAGAAGTCCCACCCGTCGTCGTCGGCCGGGTTGCGCACCGGCTCCGGGGCGGCGAACGACTCGCCGACCATTCCGGCGGTCAGCGTGGTGCCGTCGGCCGGATCGATCAGGATGAAGGAGCCGGTCCGGCGGGAGTCGGCGTAGGAGTCGGCCGGCAGCGGCTCGGCGGTGCGGATCTTCACCCGGCCGATGTCGTTGGCGACGAGCTGCCCGGGGTGCGGGTGCAGGGACAGGTCGTCCAGGGTGAGCCGGGACGGTATGTCCTTGACGATCGCCTTGACCGTGCGGGTGCCGTGCTTGAGCAGCACCCGGTGGCCCACGGTGAGCGGCTGGTCCGCGACATGGCAGACGGTCGCCTCCACGTCCTGCGTGGTGGCCGGCACGTCCGTGCTCGGCACGATCAGGTCGCCGCGCGAGATGTCGATGTCGTCCTCCAGCAGGAGGGTCACCGACTGCGGTGTCCAGGCCACGTCGACCGGCCGGCCCAGCAGGTCGATGCCGGTGACCGTGGTCGAGCGGCCCGACGGCAGTACGCTCACCCGGTCGCCGACGCGGAAGGTGCCGGCGGCGATCTGGCCCGCGTAACCCCGGTAGTCGGGGTGCTCGGCGGTCTGCGGCCGGATCACGTACTGCACGGGCAGCCGGGCGTGGCAGTGCGCCAGGTCGTGGCTGACCGGGACCGTCTCCAGGTGCTCCAGGACGGTGGGGCCGCCGTACCAGTCCATGTGCGCGGACGGCTCCACCACGTTGTCGCCGTTCAGCGCGGAGATCGGGATCGCGGTGACCTCGGGCACGCCCAGTTCGAGGGCGTACGCGGTGAACTCCTCGGCGATCGCCGCGAACACCGTCTCGTCGTAGCCGACGAGGTCCATCTTGTTGACGGCGAGGACGACGTGGGGGACGCGCAGGAGGGCGGCGATGGCGGCGTGGCGGTGGGTCTGTTCGACGATGCCGTTGCGGGCGTCGACGAGGACGACGGTGAGTTCGGCGGTGGAGGCGCCGGTGACCATGTTGCGGGTGTACTGCACGTGGCCGGGGGTGTCGGCGAGGATGAACCGGCGCCTGGGGGTGGCGAAGTAGCGGTAGGCGACGTCGATGGTGATGCCCTGCTCGCGCTCGGCGCGCAGGCCGTCCGTCAGCAGCGCGAGGTCCGGGCCCTCCTGGCCCCGGCTCGCCGAGACCCGCTCGACGGCCTCCAGCTGGTCGGTGAGGACCGACTTGGAGTCGTGCAGCAGCCGGCCCACCAGCGTGGACTTGCCGTCGTCGACGGAGCCCGCCGTGGCGAACCGGAGCAGCGTGGTCGCCGAGAGCTCCTCGGTCGTGGTCGTGGTCATGCTTAGAAGTACCCCTCGCGCTTGCGGTCTTCCATCGCGGCCTCGGAGAGCCTGTCGTCGGCGCGGGTGGCGCCCCGCTCGGTGAGCCGGGACGCGGCGATCTCGGTGATGACGGCGTCCAGCGTGGTCGCGTCGGAGTCGACGGCGCCGGTGCAGGACATGTCGCCGACCGTGCGGTAGCGGATCAGCCGCTTCTCGACCGTCTCGCCGTCCTTCGGGCCGCCCCAGTCGCCGGCCGTCAGCCACATCCCGGCCCGCTGGAACACATCACGCTCGTGCGCGAAGTAGATGTCCGGGAGCTCGATGTGTTCGCGGGCGATGTACTGCCAGACGTCGAGTTCGGTCCAGTTGGAGAGGGGGAAGACGCGGACGTGTTCGCCGGGGGCGTGGCGGCCGTTGTAGAGGTTCCAGAGTTCGGGGCGCTGGCGGCGGGGGTCCCACTGGGAGAACTCGTCGCGCAGGGAGAAGACGCGTTCCTTCGCCCTGGCCTTCTCCTCGTCGCGGCGTCCGCCGCCGAAGACGGCGTCGAACTTCTCGTCCTGGATCTTCTCGGTGAGCGGCACGGTCTGGAGGGGGTTGCGGGTGCCGTCGGGACGTTCGCGCAGCACCCCCCGGTCGATGTAGTCCTGCACCGACGCGACATGGAGCCGCAGCCCGTGCTTCTCGACCGTACGGTCCCGGTACTCGATGACCTCGGGGAAGTTGTGCCCGGTGTCCACGTGCAGCAGCGAGAACGGCACACCGGCCGGGGAGAACGCCTTCAGCGCGAGATGCAGCATGACGATGGAGTCCTTGCCGCCGGAGAACAGGATCACCGGCCGCTCGAACTCACCCGCCACCTCACGGAAGATGTGCACCGCCTCGGACTCCAGCGCGTCCAGGTGGGACAGGGCGTACGGGCTGTCGGTCCCCCCGGTGACAGTGGCTACGCTCATCACGCCAGTCCCCTTTCGCTGAGCAGGGCGTACACCGACGCCGCGGACTCCTGCACGGTCTGGTGCTGGGACTCGATCCGCAGATCGGGCGTCCGCGGCTCCTCGTACGGGTCGTCGACGCCGGTCAGGCCGGTCAGTTCACCCGCGGCCTGCTTGGCGTAGAGGCCCTTCACATCGCGCTCGGAGCACACCTCGACCGGCGTCGCCACATGCACCTCCACATACGGCGTCGCGTTGCCGTCGTGCCGCTTGCGCACCGCGTCCCGGCTGTCGGCGTACGGGGCGATCACCGGGACGAGCGCGGTGACGCCGTTGCGGGCCAGCAGTTCGGCGACGAAGCCGATCCGCTGCACGTTGGTGTGCCGGTCCTCGCGCGAGAAGCCGAGGCCCGCGGAGATGAACTCGCGGATCTCGTCGCCGTCGAGCACCTCCACCCGCCGGCCCTCCTGACGCAGCCGGCCGGCCAGCTCGTGGGCGATGGTGGTCTTGCCGGCGCTCGGCAGACCGGTGAGCCAGACGGTGGCTCCGCTCGTCACGGGTATCTCCTGGTTCGTCGATGGCGCGGTCATGGTCAGCCGTGCAGCCCGCACTCGGTCTTGCCGCGGCCCGCCCAGCGGCCGGCGCGCGCGTCCTCGCCCGCCAGGACCCGGCGGGTGCAGGGGGCGCAGCCGACGGAGGTGTAGCCGTCCATCAGCAGCGGGTTGGTCAGCACCCCGTGCTCGGCGACATAGGCGTCCACGTCGTCCTGGGTCCAGCGGGCGATCGGGGAGACCTTCACCTTCTGCCGCTTGTCGTCCCAGCCGACCACCGGGGTGTTCGCCCGGGTCGGCGACTCGTCGCGGCGCAGCCCGGTCGCCCACGCCTGGTAGTCCTTCAGACCGTCCTCCAGCGGCTGCACCTTGCGCAGCTTGCAGCAGAGGTCGGGGTCGCGGTCGTGCAGCTTCGGACCGTACTGGGCGTCCTGCTCGGCGACCGACTGGCGCGGGGTGAGGGTGATGACGTTGACGTCCATCACCGCCTCCACGGCGTCGCGGGTGCCGATGGTCTCCTCGAAGTGGTAGCCGGTGTCGAGGAAGACGACGTCGACACCCGGCATGGCACGCGAGGCGAGATGGGCGACCACCGCGTCCTCCATCGACGAGGTGACGCAGAACCGGCTGCCGAAGGTGTCGGCCGCCCACTGGAGGATCTCCAGTGCGGAGGCCTCCTCCAGGTCGCGTCCCGCCTGTTCGGCGAGCGCCTTGAGACCGTCGGTCGTACGGGCTTCCTGGAGCGCGTTCATGTCCCGTCCCCTCCCGTGGTGTTGGGCTGAAGTCCCCGGGACAGCAGTCCGAGGAACTTCAACTGGAATGCGCGGTTGCAGGCCGCGCATTCCCAGGCGCCGTGACCCTGCTCGTTGGGACGCAGGTCCTCGTCGCCGCAGTAGGGGCAGTAGAAGGGCGCCGCTCGCTCACTCACGACAGGGCCTCCTCGGGGGCGCGGGCGGCCCAGGTGGCGAACCGCTCGCCGTCCTCGCGCCCGGCCTCGAACCGCTTGAGGACCCGCTCGATGTAGTCGGGCAGTTCGTCGGAGGTGACCTTCAGACCGCGCACCTTGCGGCCGAAGCCGGCCTCCAGGCCGAGCGCGCCGCCCAGGTGCACCTGGTAGCCCTCGACCTGCTCGCCCCGGTCGTTGAGGACCAGCTGGCCCTTGAGACCGATGTCCGCGACCTGGATGCGGGCGCAGGCGTTGGGGCAGCCGTTGATGTTGATGGTGATCGGCTCTTCGAACTCCGGGATGCGGCGCTCCAGTTCATCGATCAGCGAGGCGCCGCGCGCCTTGGTCTCGACGATGGCGAGCTTGCAGAACTCGATACCGGTGCAGGCCATGGTGCCGCGCCGGAACGGCGACGGCTTCGCGGTCAGGTCGAGCGACTCCAGGCCCTCGACCAGCGAGTCGATCCGGTCCTGCTCCACATCGAGCACGATCATCTTCTGCTCGACGGTGGTGCGCAGCCGGCCGGAGCCGTGCGCCTCGGCCAGTTCGGCGATCTTGGTGAGGGTGGCGCCGTCGATGCGGCCCACGCGCGGGGCGAAGCCCACGTAGTAGCGGCCGTCCTGCTGCCGGTGCACGCCGACGTGGTCGCGCCAGCGGGCGACCGGCTCGGCGGGCGCGGGCCCGTCGACGAGCTTGCGCCTGAGGTACTCGTCCTCAAGGACCTGGCGAAACTTCTCGACACCCCAGTCGGCGACGAGGAACTTCAGCCGGGCACGCGTGCGCAGCCGCCGGTAGCCGTAGTCGCGGAAGATCGAGAGGACGCCGATGTGGACGTCCGCGACCTCGTCGAGCGGCACCCAGGCGCCGAGCCGCTGGCCGATCTTGGGGTTGGTGGAGAGGCCGCCGCCGACCCAGAGGTCGAAGCCGGGGCCGTGCTCCGGGTGGTCCACGCCGACGAACGCGACGTCGTTGATCTCGTGCGCCACGTCGAGCAGCGGCGAGCCGGAGATCGCGGTCTTGAACTTGCGGGGCAGGTTCGAGAAGTCCTTGTTGCCGACGACTCGCCGGTGGATCTCCTCGATGGCGGGTGTGCCGTCGATGATCTCGTCCTCGGCGATCCCGGCGACGGGCGAGCCGAGGATCACGCGGGGGGTGTCGCCGCAGGCCTCGGTCGTGGACAGCCCCACGGCCTCCAGGCGCTCCCAGATCTCCGGGACGTCCTCGATGCGGATCCAGTGGTACTGCACGTTCTGCCGGTCGGTGAGGTCCGCGGTGCCGCGCGCGAACTCCTGCGAGATCTCGCCGACGACCCGCAGTTGCTGGGTGGTGAGGCGTCCGCCGTCGATCCGCACCCGCAGCATGAAGTATTTGTCGTCCAGCTCCTCCGGCTCCAGGATCGCGGTCTTGCCGCCGTCGATCCCGGGCTTGCGCTGGGTGTACAGACCCCACCAGCGCATCCGGCCGCGCAGGTCGTTGGGGTCGATCGAGTCGAAGCCACGCTTGGAGTAGATCGTCTCAATGCGTGTCCGCACATTGAGACCGTCGTCGTCCTTCTTGAACTGCTCGTTGCCGTTGAGCGGGGTGTGATGACCCACGGCCCACTGACCCTCGCCACGGTGACGGCTCACCTTGCGGCGGGGCGCGGCGGGTGGGTTCTGAGGGGTGGCGGCCATGGTGAATACGTCCTTCGGGACAGGCGGAATGCGGCTCTTACCTGCGCTGACGGGCGCGCGGGACATGTGCGGGCATGCGTGCGCGTCGGCGCGCAGCGGGGAGCGAGAACGTGGGTGCTACGGCGGTGCTGGTGACGTCAGCCCGCCGGACAGATGGCGCTGGACATGCGGCCGAGGTCGACGTGGCGCCGACTCACCAAGGCAATCCCAGTTCCAGACATGACGGCAGCGTGTCACGGCGTTCTGGACACAGTCCAGCTTCGTCCGCGATGTGGACATCCTGGTCTCGGAATGTGGGACGCGGGTGGTCTCGGTCACATGGCGTGTATCGGGGCTTGTCCGCCCTGGTCAGGCGCGGTATACGCAAGATCGGGGTCAGCCGGGGTACGCCCCTGGCCAGGGGCCCGGCGTCGCGACCTCGGCCTCCTCCTCGACCTTGGTGTCGAAGAGGGTGAAGCCGCGGCGCAGATAGTTGTCCATCGCGTGTTCGCCGTCCTTGGTGCAGGTGTGCAGCCACACCCGCTTGGTCGGCACGAGTTCCGGCCGGCGCTCGGCGAGGTCCCAGGCGCGGGCGGTGCCGTACGCGAGCAGATGCCCGCCGATCCGCCGGCCGCGGAACGCCGGGACCAGTCCGAAGTACGAGATCTCCACAACCCCGCCGTCCTCCGGCGTCAGCTCCAGATACCCGGCGGGTGTACCCCGGTCGTAGGCCACCCAGGTCTCCACACCGGGCCGCTCCAGATGCCGTTGCCACTGCTCGTACGTCCAGCCCAGCCGGTCGGTCCAGCGGATGTCGCCGCCGACGGAGGCGTACAGGAAACGGCTGAACTCGGGGGAGGGGACCTCGGCGAGGACGATCCGGACATCGCCCTCGGGCGCGGCGGCGGGCAGCAGGTCCTTCGGGTCCGTCTGCTCCAGGGACCAGGTGGTCACGGGGATGTTGCTCATGGCGGCCAGGGAATCATCCGGGACACCGTCCTGTCGACGGGCGTCTCACGGGGGCGACCGGGTGGAGCGTTCGCGGGGCGACCGGAGACGAGGAGCCGGTGAGGGGGGGGCGACCGGGTGGCCTACCCCAGTGACCCCTCCACCGAGGCGAGCGGCAGGGCGAACAGCGTGCGGTCCGACTGGGACCAGACCTCGCCGGTCTCCTCCCAGTACGACAGTGGTGCCGCCGGACCGCTCCAGCAGCGCCGGGTCTCGTCCGCGCCGCACCGCGCGGCCTTGGCGCCCTCGGTGTCCTGGCGCCACAGCGTGCCGTGCTCGTTGACGGACTCCCCGGGGCGGCTCAGATACCAGTCCGATCCGTGGGCCAGCACACCCCGCACACCGGCGGCGGTCGTCTCGTAGGCCTCCGCCGGGTCCGCCCGGCCGTCGGCGCCGGTGTCGAGCGGGCCGGAGCGGGACTGGTCGGTGCTCAGCGGATAGCGCCACAGCCGGGTGCCGCGGTCGGCGCCGGTGGGCACCCACTCGCTCGCGACCACGGTGTCGGGTGCCGTACTGCGGTCCAGGGAGAGCGTGTCGGGGTGCACGGAGGTGCCGCCGGCCGGCCGGTAGGAGGCGATCGCGGGCAGCACGAACCGCTGTCCGGCCGCCGACCAGCCCTCGTCCACCCGGCCGACGGCCGACGCGGAGACGGTGGTGCGGTGGATGCGGTCCAGATCGAAGACGTACAGCGCGTCGGCGTCCCCGTCGGTGGTGGTGACCAGCAGCTTGTCCTCGTACCAGACCATGCCGGTCATCCCGGAGAACAGACCGCGGTAGTCCCGGCCGCCGTCCACCGGGACGGCGAGCAGCGCCCAGGAGTAGGCGGGGCGGGCGGTGTCGTCGGCGTCGACGAAGGCGACCCGCGCGAGGTCGCGTGCGGCGCCGGGGCCCCGGTCGGTGCTGGTCCAGCCGGAGAGGATCACCCGGTGCCGGCCCCAGCGGCCGTCGTCGTCGGCGTCACCGGAGGTGGTGACGGCGCCGGGCCGCCAGCCGGCGGTGTCGGCCGGATCCCAGCAGTACGCGCGGGTGGCCTCCGGGGCGAGCGGCAGGGCGGCGGGATCGTCGCTGCCGCAGTCCGACCCGTCACTCAGCGTGCCCTCGGTGTCCGCGAGTACGGCGCTCACCCCGACGGGCGGGCCCATCTCGGCGGCGAGCCGGTCCAGCGCGTCACCCGGCACCGGGTCCTCGGCGAGCCCCAGCGCGCCGGTCGCGGCGAGCGGCTTCAGCGGGCCCGGGTTCTCGCCGCTGGTGGCCTGGGAGGCGCTGATCAGGGTGGCGGTGGCGGTGAGCGCGAGAGCCGTCCCGGCCAGGGTCGCGCGCAGCGCCCTGCCGCGCTTGCGCCGACGGTGTCTGCCGCGTTGCTTCATCGATCCTCCCGGCCACGGGCCAACTGCGCCTGATGGTCCGTACGTTGACGGAGGAGCAGGTGGGGTGGCCCGTATGCGATGCTACGTCAGATACCGGGGCCGGGGGGCTAAGACCCCGCAAATATGCGGAAGATCCCACCATGTGCGGGACGTCGCACCTCAGGGCAGGCCCGACGTGCGGGCCGCGGCGACCGCCGGCGCCACCGAGTACGGCAGCAGGTCCCGCAGGTCGGCGGGGACCAGCACCTCGATCTCGGCGGTCTCGGGGAACCGGTACGGGCGGTGCTCCAGAAGTCCGCCCAGATATCGTCGTACCCGCGACAGCTCGGCACGCACCGTCACCGTGCGTCCGCGATCCCCGAACACGTCCTCGGCCAGGCCCGCCGCGCTGCGGCCCGCGCGGTGCGTGGCCAGCAGATAGAGCAACTCGGCGTGCCGGGGAGTCAGTTCGTGGCTCCAGTTGCCGGTGCCGTCGAAGACCCGCACCGACCAGCGGCGCGGCTGCGACAGGTCCAGCTCGATCCGGGTGGCGTCGCGCGGCGGCTCGTCGTCGGCGCGCACCAGCCAGCCGCCCGCCAGCGGCTCCACCGCGCACATCCCGAGCCCCGGCAGCGTACGGCGGCCCGCCGCACACCCCTTGGGCAGCGCGAACCTGCTCGCGTACGGCATCCCGGTGACCGCCGCGGTCCAGCCGTCCCGGTCCACCACCAGGGCCCGGCCGCCGATCCGGGCCAGCACCGGCGCGGCCACCGAACGCAGCCGGTCCAGTTCGCCCAGATGCTGCTCGCGCAGCCGCGCCTCGGCGAGCTTGGCCACCGAGTCGACCCAGGCGAGGGTGGCCGGATGCATCGTCTCCAGCGGCCCGCTGATGTCGACCACGCCGATCAGCCGGCCGTCGCGCGGGTCGGAGATCGGGGCGCCCGCGCACGTCCAGCCCGCGTGGGTGGCGACGAAGTGCTCGGAGGCGAAGACCTGCACCGGCTCGCGGACCACCGCCGGGGTGCCCACGCCGTTGGTGCCGACGACGTCCTCACGCCAGTCGGCGCCCAGTTCGAAACCCAGTCCGTCGGCCTTGCGCAGCACCGGGGAGCTGCCCTCGCGCCACAGCACCCGGCCGTCCTCGTCGGCCACCACCATGATGTGCCGGGTGGTGTCCGCGACCGACAGCAGCCCCTGGCGCAGCACCGGCAGCACGTGCCGCAGCGTCGACGTCTCGCGCCGCCTGCGCAGTTCGTCCGAGGTGAGCAGCCCGGAACGGAAGTCGTGGTCGGGGTCGACGCCGCCGCGCAGCATCCGCCCCCAGGACTGCTCGATGACCGGCCGCGGCGCGAGCCGCGCCTTCTGTCCGGAAAGCCGCGCGTCGCGCACCTCGCTGAGTATCCGAGCCGCGCGCGCCGCGTCGACGGCGGCGAGTTGCGTCACGTTCATCGGCGGGTTGGCCACTTGCTTCCTCCTGGGACGCGGTGTCCTGCCGGGGCATGTCAAGCGTCGGCGCCGACGCTTTCCGGCCGCGTTCTGACGGCATGTCTCATACTGCCGGTCGCCGCTCACGGACGCGCACAGTCCGCTCACACCCACCCCCAAGTTGCAACCCTCTGCAACCCTGGTGAACAGGCGTACGGTGGCTGAAACTTGAACCACGCCGCCCGTGCGGCGTCTGCGGCCTCGTTCTCGGGCCAGCTGTGCGGGGGTGGTGCCGTGTCGGCGCAGCACCACCCCCGCTATGCAGACAACAGCAGGTCAGACGGGGATACGAGCCCGCTCCACCAGGTCCTTCAGGGGCAGCGTGTGCGGCAGCGTCCCGAAGGCCGAACCCCAGTCGCCGCCCAGCCGCGACGCACAGAACGCGTCAGCGACCTCCGAGGGCGCGAACCGGACCAGAAGCGCCCCCTGGAGCACCAACGCCAACCGTTCGGCCAGCCGCCGGGCCCGCGCCTCGATGCCCTCCAGATCGGCGAGTTCGGTGAGCAGCGCCTTGATCGCCGCGTCCAGCCGGTGATCGGCGCCGCGCGCCGCGCCGACCTCCCGCAGATAGGCGTGCAGCGCCTCGGGTTCGCGCCGCAGCGCACGCAGTACGTCCAGCGCCTGGATGTTGCCCGCGCCCTCCCACACCGAGTTGAGCGGCGACTCGCGCACCAGCCGGGGCAGCCCGGACTCCTCGACGTAGCCGTTGCCGCCCAGACACTCCGCCGCCTCCACCGTCACCGGCGTACAGCGCTTGGTCACCCAGTACTTGGCGGCCGGCACCGCGATCCGCAGGAAGGCGCGCTCCTGCTCACCGCCGTCGTCGTACGCGGCCGCGAGCCGCAGCGCGAGTGTGGTCGCCGCCTCCGACTCCAGCGCGAGATCGGCCAGTACGTTGCGCATCAGCGGCTTGTCGATCAGCCGGCCGCCGAACGCCTCCCGGTACGCGCAGTGGTGGACCGCCTGCGCCACCGCCTGCCGCATCAGCCCGGCCGAGCCGAGCACACAGTCCAGCCGGGTCGCCGCCACCATCTCGATGATGGTCGCCACCCCGCGGCCCTCCTCGCCGACCCGGCGCGCCCAGGTGCCGTCGAACTCGACCTCGGCGGAGGCGTTCGACCGGTTGCCCAGCTTGTCCTTCAGCCGCTGGACGAGGAACACGTTCCGCTCGCCGTCCGCCAGCACCCGCGGCACCAGGAAACACGTGAGCCCCTCGGCGGCCTGCCCGAGCACCAGGAAACCGTCCGACATGGGCGCCGAGCAGAACCACTTGTGCCCGGTCAGCTCGTAGGCGCCGTCCTCCGCGAGCGGGCGGGCGGCCGTCGCGTTGGCGCGTACGTCACTGCCGCCCTGCTTCTCGGTCATGCCCATCCCGAACAGCGCGCCGGCCTTGGTGGCGGCCGGCCGCAGCCCCTGGTCGTAGACCGTCGACGTCAGCCGCGGCTCCCACTCGGCGGCCAGCGCCGGGTCGGTGCGCAGGGCGGGCACCGCCGCGTGGGTCATCGACAGCGGGCAGCCGTTGCCGGCCTCGACCTGCGTCCACAGCAGAAAGGCCGCCGCGCGCCGGACATGCCCGGCGGGCCGGGACCAGGCCGCCGTGAGCCCGGCCGACACGCCCTTGCCGAGCAGCCGGTGCCACGCCGGATGGAAGTCGACCTCGTCGATCCGCCGGCCCTGCCGGTCGTGGGTGCGCAGCCGCGGCGGGTTCTCGTTGGCCTGGACGCCCCACTCCTGGACCTGGGCCGACCCGCAGGTCCTGCCGAGCGCCGCCAGCTCGCCGCCGACCTCGTCACGCACCTCCGTGTCGACATGTCGCTCGACGGCCGCCACCAGCGCCCGGTCGGCCGTGTAGGTGTCGTGGCCGACGAGGGGCGGGGGCTGGTTGGTCACGGTGTGGGTGGTGCGTGCCATGTTCGGGAACCTACCCCGGGGTACGGAACGGGTCACCTGTGGACACGGCTTCCGCCCGCCGCCGCCCACCTGGGTGAGAGAGGCCTGGCCAGGCGGATACCTTTGGGTCGTGCAGCCAGCAAGTGACTCCAGCGAGACGCCCCCCTCGGGCCGTCTGCATCGCGCGCGTGCCCTCTACCGGAACGTCTCCAAGCGCAGGACCGCCTGGCTGCTGCTCAAGGACACCGTCAACTCCTGCATCGAGTACCGGATCCTCGGGCTCGCCGCCGAGGCCGCGTTCTTCACGCTGCTGTCCGTGCCGCCGCTGCTGCTGAGCATGATCGGCCTGCTCGGCTACGTCGACGACTGGACCGGCACGGACACCATCAGCAGCCTGGAGTCCAATCTGCTGGAGGCGTCCAGGACCGTACTGTCCGACAAGGGCGTCGCCCAGATCGCGCAGCCCATCCTGGACGACGTGATGAGCGGCGGCCGGCCCGACGTGATCTCGATAGGTTTCCTGTTCGCGCTCTGGTCGGGCTCCCGCGCGGTGAACGTCTTCATCGACACCATCACCGTGATGTACGGCCTCGACGGCGTCCGGGGCATCGTCAGGACCCGGCTCGTGTCGTTCCTGCTGTTCCTGGTGGCGCTGCTGATCGGCTCGGTCGCGCTGCCGCTGATGGTGGCGGGCCCGGACGCGGTCCTCGACATCCTGCCCTGGTCGACGACGGTCGTGCAGGTGCTGTACTGGCCGGTCGTCATCCTGCTGTCGATCGCCTTCCTGACCACGCTGTACCACGTGTCCGTCCCCGTCCGCTCACCGTGGATCGAGGACGTGCCCGGCGCCCTGGTGGCCCTCGGCATGTGGGTGCTCGGCAGCTTCCTGCTCCGCATCTACCTGGCGAACACCGTCGAGGGCGCCACGATCTACGGCTCGCTGGCTGCCGCCGTCGCCGTCCTGCTGTGGATCGGCATGTCCGCCTTCGCCGTGCTGGTCGGCGCGGCCATGAACGCGGCGATCGACCGGGTCTGGCCGGCCGCCGCGACCGCCGCGGCCCGCGCCGCCAACGAGCGGCTGCGCGAGGCCCACATCGCGGAGTACGTCGCCCGCGCCAAGGCCGCCCGCGAGAGCGACCCCGACGACCCCGACATGCCCTCGGAGTTCCCCGAGCGCTGGTCGCGCTTCCTCCCCCCGGAAGACGTCACGGCCCGTCTGCGCAGCCATGCCAGGGCCCCCGGAAAGGGCCCGGAGAGCGGGCCGAGGGACCGGAAGTAGCCGGGCCCGGTCGGAACCGGTACGTGCCCGGCTGGAACTGGTGCGTGCCCGGCCGGAACTGGTGCGTGCCCGGCTGGAACTGGTGCGTGCCCGGCCGGGGTGGGGGCTACTCCTTCCATGTGCCGGCCGCCGCCGACTCGCGTACGAAATCGGCGAAGTCGCGCGGCTCGCGGCCGAGGACGCGCTGGACGCCGTCCGACAGATGGGCGTTGCGGCCGTCCAGGAGGCCCTCGAACACCTCGACCAGGAAGGCGACTTCCTCCGGCGGGATGCCGAAGCCGGCCAGCGCCTCGCCGTACGCCCGCGCCGGGACCCCGCGGTACGTGAGGTCGCGGCCGGTCGCCGCTGCGATCTCCGCGACCGCCTCGCCGAAACTCAGCAGCCGGGGCCCGGACACGTCGATCGCCTGCCGGACATAGGTGTCGCCCGACGTCAGCACCTTCGCGACGACGTCCGCCACGTCCCGCAGGTCCACGAACGGCTCGCGCACGTCACCGGCCGCGAACACCAGCTCCCCGCGCCGCAGCTCGTCCGCGAGGACACCCTCGCTGAAGTTCTGCGCGAACCACGCGGCGCGGACGACCGTCCACTCCGCGCCCGACTCGCGCAGCGACTCCTCGGTGGGCCGCGCCTGCTCCTCGCCGCGCGCCGACAGCAGCACGAGCCGGCGCACACCGAGCGACACCGCCTCGTGGGCCAGCAGCCCGACCGCGCGGGTGGCGTCGGGGGAGCCGACGTCGGTGGGGTGGACCAGATAGGCCGCGTCGGCGCCGCGCAGGGTGTCCGCCCAGGTCGCGCGGTCGTTCCAGTCGAAGCCCTGGGCCCGGGAGGCGGCCCGGACGGTGAGCCCGGCGGCCCGGAGGGTCTCGGCGACCCGGCGTCCGGTACGTCCCGACGCGCCGGTGACGACCACGGTCATGTTCTGCGTGTTCTGTGTCATGGCACCCAGTCAACTCCGGCGTACGCGGACCGCCCATCGCTGAACGGCTCATTCCCATAAGAGCGCGTCTACGCTGGCCCCATGGACGCGCCCCCACGCTCGAACCCGCTCACGCGGGGGGACCCCCTCACGGGCCTCCTGGAAGGCCCACGCGCGCGTGGCGCCTTCATGATCAGGGCGTGCTTCGATCCACCGTGGGGGGTACGCGTCGAGGATCGCGCCCCCCTCACCGTGATGCTGATGGTCCGTGGCGACGCCTGGGTCATGCCCGACCGCGGGGACCGCCTCCACCTGCGGGCCGGCGACGTGGCGATCGCGCGCGGCCCCGACCCGTACACCTGCGCCGACGACCCCGGCACCGTGCCCCAGGCACTGATCCTGCCGGGCGGCGAGTGCAGCTACCCCGACGGCCGCTCGCTGCCCGGAACCATGGATCTCGGTGTGCGGACCTGGGGCGACCGGGCGGACGGCGAGATGGTCATGCTGATCGGCACCTACCTCTGGCAGGGCGAGATCAGCGGCCGGCTCCTCGACGCGCTGCCACCGCTGCTGTCCCTGGGCCCCGACGTGTGGGAATGCCCCCTCACACCGCTGCTCATGGAGGAGATCGTGCGCGACGAGCCGGGCCAGGAGGTCGTCCTGGACCGGCTGCTCGACCTGCTGGTCATCGCCACGCTCCGGGCCTGGTTCGCCCGCCCCGAGGCGTCCACACCCGCCTGGTACAGCGCGCTCGCCGACCCGGTCGTGGGCCGGGTGCTGCGGCTGATCCAGGACGACCCGTCCCACCCGTGGACGGTCGTCACACTCGCCGCCAAGGCCGGTGTCTCCCGGGCCGCGCTCGCCCGCCGCTTCACCGAACTCGTCGGCGAACCCGTGATGACGTACCTCACCGGCTGGCGTCTCGCGCTGGCCGCCGACCGGCTCCGCGACAGCGGCGACACCCTGGAGGCGATCGCCCGCCAGGTCGGCTACGGCAGCGCGTTCGCGCTGTCCAGCGCCTTCAAACGGGTGTACGGAATCAGCCCCCAGGAACACCGCTCGCGCGCGGCGTAGCCTGACGTACGTGTACGCGGAACGGGCCTCCCGGCTGACCGGCGCGGTCGTCTGGACCAACAGCCCGGCCGGGCGCGCGGGCCCCGGCCGGGTCCTGCCGGACGGCTGCATGGACCTGCTCTGGCACCGGGACACCCTGCTGGTCGCCGGGCCGGACACACAGGCGCACCTCACCGCCGGCGACGAGGCACACGGCCGGTGGACCGGCGTCCGCTTCTACCCCGGCACCGCACCCGCCCTGCTGGGCGTCCCCGCGCACGAACTGCGCGACCGGCGGGTCGAGCTCACCGAACTCTGGCCGGCCACCGAGGTGCGCCGCCTCACGGACCGGATCCGCGGCGCCGCCGACCCGGCACGGGCCCTGGAGGACCTCGCGCTCGAACGGGCCGCCGACGCGGCACCCGACCCCGCGCTGGCGCAGGTCGTCGCGGCACTCGACGCGGGCCGCCCGGTCGCCGCGACCGCCGACCGACTGGGCCTGGGCGCCCGCCAGTTGCACCGCCGCTCGCTGGCCGCCTTCGGCTACGGACCGAAGACCCTGGCGCGGGTACTGCGCCTTCAGCGCGCGCTGGCCCTGGCCCGCGCGGGTGTGCCCTACGCCGAGACCGCGGCCCGCGCGGGCTACGCCGACCAGGCCCATCTCGCCCGCGAGGTAAGGGACTTGGCGGGACTGCCGCTCGGCGAGCTGCTCGGCGACGGGTAGCGGCTGCTCAACCATCGACAGCGGCTGCTCTGCGGCGGGCGGCGGCTACTCGGCAGCGGGCAGTGCTGCGAACAGGTCGACGCCGTTGCCGTCCGGGTCGTGCACCACCGCGTACCGCTGCCCCCAGAAGGCGTCCCAGGGCTTCAGCTCACCGTGGTACCCGGCCGCGACCAGCTCGTCGTAGACCGTGTCCACCTCGGCCGGGGAGTCGCAGAGCAGCGCGAGCGAGGCCCGGCCGCCGCCGACGGGCGGCTCGAAGGCCGGTGCGAACGAGCGCACGGTGTCCTCGGTGTCCAGCAGCAGCCGCAGCCCGCCGGGCAGCTCCGCCTCCGCGTGCGGCGCCGACCCGGCGTCCTCGGCGAAGCCGAACCCGAGCCGCCGGTAGAAGGCGACGGAGGCCGCCATGTCGGAGACGACGAGGCCGATGGCGTTGAATCGTGGAGTCATGACCCCACCGTAGGGACGCGGACGGCGCCCGGTCTTGAAGGAATCGGTCACCCCCGCGGTCCGGCGGCCCGCCCCGGGACGGCTGACCCGCCCCTTGCCGTACGGCGTCCGGTCTCCCTACGGTCGCCCCCATGCCCGACGACTGCTTCGCCCATCCCCGGCTCGCCCCGCTCTACGACCCGCTCGAATCCCAACGGCCCGACCTGGACGCCTACCTGAGCATGGTGGAGGAGTTCGCGGCGCGGCGTGTCCTGGACGTCGGCTGCGGCACCGGTGTGTTCGCGCTGCTGCTCGCCGGGCGCGGGGTCGACGTCGTCGGGATCGACCCCGCCGAGGCCTCCCTGGCCGTGGCACGGGCCAAACCGGGCGCGGAGCGCGTCCGCTGGATCCACGGCGACGCGGGCGTCCTGCCCCCGCTGGCCGCCGATCTCGCCACGATGACCGGCAACGTCGCCCAGGCCGTCGCCGACCCGGAGGACTGGCGGCGCACCCTGCACGGCACCCACGAGGCGCTGCGGCCCGGCGGACGTCTGGTGTTCGAGACCCGCGACCCGGCCCGCCGCGCCTGGGAGGAGTGGACCCGCGAGAACACCCACGCGGTCACCGACATCCCGGGGACCGGCACTGTGGAGACCTGGACCGAACTGGTCGAGATCGACGGCCCGCTCGTCACGTTCCGCGCGTCGTACGTGTTCGCGGCCACCGGCGAGACGCTCACCTCCCTGTCGACCCTGCGGTTCAGGGAGCGCGAGGAGGTCACCGCCGACCTGGCGGCGGGCGGCTACGTGGTGGAGGACGTCCGGGACGCGCCGGACCGTCCCGGACGGGAGTTCGTGTTCGTCGCGGTCCGGCCGGGACCGGCGTGATCCACCGGATCACGGCTGCCCGAACGTCACCGTCCCGCGTGGCGAGTCCACGGTGAACGACATCCTCACCGGCCCCTCGGCGAGGGCGAGTTCGGTGCCGACGGCGGCCAGCAGCGGCCGGATCGCGCCGGGCTCCGGAGCGGTGGCGGAGACGTCCAGCAGGGGAGTGACGGGCAGCCCGGACGCGCTCGGATGGACCGACGCGCCCCAGTCGATGAGGAACGGCACCAGACCGGAGGGGTGCGCGCTGTCGCCGTAGGTCAGCCGCCAGGCGAGCAGTCCGCCGTCCGGAGTACGGCGGCTCATCGGGTGCGCGGGGCCGGGATCGTAGCCCGCGGCGACGGCGGCGGTGATCGCCGCGTCCAGGTCCGTGGTGGCGACCGCCCAGGTCACCACCCGGGGACCGGCGAGCGCGTCCACCTCGAACGGGCGCGGGCCCTCGGGGTCCGGCTGCTCCGGATCGGGACCGATGATCTCCAGATACCTCGAACCGCCCAGCGACACCAGGAAGTTGCGGGTGCCCAGCCCGACATGGACACCGCCGGGCGCGGGATCCACACCCGTGCGCCGGGCGAAGTCGGCCACCGTGGCGGCCAGATCGGGCGTCGCGAGGACGAGATGGTCCAGATGCGGGGGAATCGTGTTCATGGACGCCGAGGCTATGCAAAGGCCCGCGAGCGGACCCGTAAGTGGCGAGAACTCGACGCTCCACGGCGGCGCCACGGCCCCGGCCGGCCGCCCGCTCCGGTCGCGCCCGCTACGGCTTGCGGCCCACCGCCCCGTACGCGTCGACGGCCACCTCCGACACCTCGCCGTCCGGCCGCCAGCGGGTCACCTGGACCACCCCCGGCTCCACCAGCTCCAGGCCGTCGAAGAACCCGGCGATCTCGTCGACACCGCGCACGTAGTACGGCACCGCCCCGCTCTCGTTGTACGCCTTCGACGCGGCGACCATGCCCTCGCTGGTCGAGGTGCTGTCGCTGAGGACGAGATGACTGCCCGACGGCAGACCGGCCATCAGCCGGTTCACCAGGGAGCGCGCCTGCTCGTACGCGGAGACGTGGCCGAGCGTGTTGAGGATCATCAGGGCGGTCGGCTGCGCGAGGTCCAGCGTGCCGCGGGCGGCGTCGAGGATCGCCTCCGGTTCGTACAGATCGGCGTCCAGATACGCGGTCCTGCCCTGCGGTGAGCTGCTGAGCAGGGCGTTCGCGTGGGTCAGCACCACCGGGTCGTTGTCGACGTAGACGATCCGGGAGTCCGGCGCGACCCGCTGGGCGACCTCGTGGGTGTTGTCGGCGGTCGGCAGTCCGGTGCCGATGTCCAGGAACTGCCGGATCCCGCACTCCAGCGCCAGGTACCGCACACTGCGGCCGAGGAAGCCGCGGCTCGTCACCGCCACGTCCACCAGGCCCGGGAAGATCTCCTTGATCTGGTCCCCGATCTCGCGGTCGACGCGGTAGTTGTCCTTGCCGCCGACGAAGTAGTTCCAGAACCGGGCGGAGTGCGGCTTGGTGGTGTCGATACGCGCACGGATCTCCGCGGACGCGGTGATCCGGGGGTGGGACTCCGACACGGCAGTGCCTCCAGCGGCGGGGTGGGTGACCAGGGGAGCAACAACGTAGGTGAACTCTCCATCAGCGGGCCCGGATCGCGCGCCGCGTGGCCGCCGTACCGCAGGGATCCGGCCACTCCGGCGGCGGCCGGACAGCGGGCCGGACAGCGGGCCGGCCACCCGATTGGCGGAACGCGCGGACACCGGCCCCACAGGGTGGCGGAAACCGGCCGAAAATCCCCCGAACAGCCGTCGCGGGAAGCCCCTGGAACGGAATAGATCCGCCCGGTGTGATGCTCTGATGTTCAGCCGATCTCACACGTCGGCGGAGCAGGAGCGTGGCGAAGGGCTGGTGGGCGGATGACGGCGGCAGCAGACCTGACGGGCCCCGTGGTGAAGACGCCGTACGGGGCGGTACGAGGGCGCTACGAGAACGGTGTCGCCGTGTTCCGCGGCATCCCGTACGCGGCGCCCCCCTTCGGAGCCCGCCGGTTTCGGCCACCCGTGCCCCCCGAGCCGTGGGACGGCGTCCGCGACGCGGGTGCCTTCGGGCCGACGGCGCCGAAACCGCCGTACTCCGACGCCTTCGCCGAGTACCTCTCCGACCCGGTCGTGCCCGGCGACGACTGCCTCAACCTCAACGTCTGGACCCCCGAACCCGGCCCCGGAGCCCGCCTCCCCGTCCTGGTGTGGCTGCACGGCGGCGCCCTGACCAGGGGCTCCTCCAACGTTCCCGTCTACGACGGCGGCCCCTTCGCCCGTGACGGCGTGGTCCTCGTCTCGATCAACTACCGGCTCGGCGTCGAGGGCTACGGCCTCTTCCCCGACACCCCCGCCAACCCCGGCCTGCGCGACCAGATCGCCGCCCTGGCCTGGGTGCACGAGGCCGTCGAGGCCTTCGGCGGCGACCCCGACCGGATCACCGTCGGAGGTCAGTCCGCCGGCGCCATCAGCACGGGCGCCCTCATCGCCGCCCCGCAGACCCAGGGCCTCGTGCGGCGCGCGGTCCTCCAGAGCGGCGCCCCCGAGGCACCCGAGCGGGACAAGGTACGGCGGATGGTGCGCCGTATGGCCGCCCGGCTGAAGATCCCCGCGACCGCCGCCGCCTTCGCCGACGTCGACCGCGAACTGCTGCTGCGCACCCAGGCCGAGGTGGGCAGGCTCAGCAGCCCGGTGCTCGGCGGCCCCGCCTTCGGGATCGTCGTCGACGGCGACGTGGTCCCGCGGGACCCGCTGGAGGCCCTGGTCAACGGCGGTGCCGCCCCCGGCATCGACCTGCTGATGGGCTGGACCCGCGACGAGTACCGGCTCTGGCTGGTCCCCGGCGGCCTCGTCGAACGCGTCGACCGGCTCGGGCCGGTCGCGCTCGCCGGCGCGATGGCCCGCTGCCACTGCGGCCACGAGGTGCCTCGCGGCTACCGCGCCCTGCATCCCGACGCCGGTCCCGCCGAGATCGTCGGCCAGATGGTCACCGACCACCTGCTCCGCAACCCCCTCCAGCAGCTGGCCGACGCCCGGCCGTCCTCGTCGTACGTCTACGAGTTCGCGTGGCCCTCGCTCCGGCCCGACCTCGGCGCGTGCCACGCCCTGGAACTCGGCTTCGTCTTCGACACCGGGGAGGTTCCGGAGTCCGCCAAACTCGCCGGGCACGGGGCCCCCACGGAGCTGGCCGACGCCATGCACGCGTCCTGGGTCGCCTTCGTCACCGCGGGTACGCCCGGCTGGCGCCACTGGGATGCCACGCATCCCGTCCGGATCTTCGGCGAGAACGCCCCGTACACGGCTTCCGGCCCCCGGGACGCCGAGCTGGCCCTGTGGGCGGCGGACGCGGCGACCCGCGAACCCGTGCCGGCGCCCCTCCCGGAACCGCCCGCCAGAATGACGGAACTTCGCTCGGTGGTCCGCCGCCTGCGCCTCCCCGGCAACGCCCGCAGAACGTAGCCCCGGGTTCGTGGGGTGTCCGCGCAGTCCCCCGCGCCCCTGATCGGGGTGGTGCCGGGCGGATGGCACGTGCGGGTGCGTGGGGGTGTTCGCGCAGTTCCCCGCGCCCCTGATCGGGGTGGTGCCGGGCGGATGGCACGTGCGGGTGCGTGGGGCTGATTCGCGCAGTTCCCCGCGCCCCTTCCGGCATTCCACTCACCGGCACCACACGCCACCCCCCCCAGGGGCGCGGGGAACTGCGCAAAACCACCCACACACCCGCACACCCCCACTCACCGGCACCACACTCCACCCCCTAGGGGCGCGGGGAACTGCGCGAAAACCGCCCACGCACCCGCACACCCCCACTCACCGGCACCACACTCCACCCTTCAGGGGCGCGGCCTCACCGCCGCAAGGCGTCCGTGATCTCCGTGATTGCAGGTGGGCCCATTCGGCAGCAGCCCCCGATCAGCCGTGCCCCCGCATCCCGCCAGCCCCGCACGGCCCCGGCGTCGAACGCAGAGCCCCCCTCCCAGGCGCGCCCCCGCGCATCCCACCGCTCTCCGCTGTTGGGATAAGCAACCACCGGCTTCCCAACAACCCGCGCGGCCAGCGCCACCGCCTCGCCCACATCCCCCGGCACACAGCAGTTCACCCCCACCGCGATCACCTCCTCCACCCCGGCGGCCAGCCGAAACGCCTCCTCCAGCGGCTGCCCCGCCCGCGTACACCCCCCGTCGACCGTGTACGACAGCCACACCGGCACCCCCACCCCCCGAACCGCCCGCAGCAACGCCTCCGCCTCAAGGGCGTCCGGCACGGTCTCCAGCGCCAGCACATCCGCCCCCGCCCCGGCCAGCACCTCGATCCGCGGCCGGTGGAACCGCTCCAGCTCGGCCACGCTCAGCCCGTACCGCCCCCGGTACTCGGACCCGTCCGCGAGCATCGCGCCGTAGGGCCCGACGGACGCCGCCACCCACAGCGGCCGCCCCGCCCCCGCCCGCCGCCCCGCCTCACGGGCCAACTCCACACTCAGCGCCATCAGTTCGGCCGCCCGCCGCGGCCCGGTCCCGCGCCTCGCGAACCCCTCGAAGGTCGCCTGATAACTGGCCGTGATCACCACGTCCGCGCCCGCCTCGACATAGGCCTGGTGCGCGTCGACGATCGCCTCCGGCCGCTCGGCCAGCAGCCGGGCCGACCACAGTTCGTCACCGAGGTCATGACCTGCGGCTTCGAGCTGGTTGGAGAGGCCACCGTCGAGCACGAGCGGCCCCGCGGCGAGGGCCTCGGCGAGCGGGGGAGTGGTGGTGCCGGTCATGACTCGACGGTAGTCCGGGACGGGAGAATGCGTCGGGACGGGCGTTCGCGGGCACAGTGCGGGGAGGGATGAACGCCTGGGGCGTCCCGACCGGAACCGGGGCGCCCCAGGTCCGCCTTCGTTGGTACGCTGGACACTTTCCTGGGTATCAGAGACCCACTGGACGCATCACCGGCGAGGGACCGAGGAACCATGGACATGGAGATCCCCGGAGACAGGCGACTGGCCGCCTCCGTCGTGATGGACGGGCGCGGCCGTGTACTGCTGGTGCGGCGCAGCGAGAACGAACGCTTCCTGCCCCGCGTGTGGGGCGTCCCGTGCGGCAAGCTCGACGCGGGCGAGAGCCCGGTGGACGGCGCGCTGCGCGAACTCAAGGAGGAGACGGGCCTGCTGGGCGAGATCGTCCGCAAGGTCGGCGAGTCGTCCTTCCTCAGCGACTACCGCGGCCACGAGATCAAGAACTGGCAGGACAACTTCCTCGTCCGCCCGCTGACTTCGCAGATCACCCTCCCCAGCCCCGACCAGGCGTACGCCTGGCTGGCCCCGTCCGAGCTGACGGACGTCGACATCGACGCGTACAACCTCGACGTCGTACGTCAGGCACTCGCCGACGACTGAGCGAGTCCCCTCCTCGCCGCGCCGGGTCCCTCGCTACGACGTGAGCAGTTCCTTCAGCCCGTCGAGCGCCGCCAGATAGTCCGGGACCGCCATCGGCACCTTCGCCACCGTCCCCGGATGCGGCCCCGCCGCCGTGAACACGTCCGTGTGCGGGCGCCGTTCGCTCCCCGTCTCCAGGAACAGCGTCACCGTCGCCACGTCCGTGTCGCACCAGGCGCGGTGCAGGGTGTGCGCGGGCAGCGCGTAGGCGCTCCCCGCCGCGTACTGGCCGGTGTGGGTGAGCCGCAGACCGGCCCGGCCGGTCGGGGTCAGCAGCCAGTCCGCCGTACTCGCGGAGAGCGACTCCCGGTAGCGGGTGGCCGGAATCGTGCCGTCGCCGTGCGTCTCGTACAGCTCCATCGCGAGCCGGCCCCGCACGACGTACGAGGCGAGCGCGCAGCGGTGGTTGTGGATGTCGTCCTCGCCGATACCGCCCGCGCCCGGATGCCACAGATGCGCGCGCAGCATGTGCCGGGGACCGGCGTCGATCAGCAGCAGCTTGTCGAAGCCCAGCACATGACGGTACGACAGCCGGGCGCAGCCCTCCGGGTCGCCCTCGCCGGAGGCGAGTTCGGCGATCAGCTCCAACAGGCGCTCCCGCGAGCCGAGTTCGGCGACGACCGCGCGCGCGAGCGAGGTCAGCTCGTGCTCGGGCGGGTCGCCGTCGAGCGCCTCGGCCAGCAGTTGTCGCGCCGCCAGGACCTGCCGCCCGCCCATGCACCCGCCCTTCGCGGTCCGCCCGCGCGGACCCGCCCTCGTCACTCGGCCGAACCGGACCGATACATCCATACGGCATGTGCCCGCAGCGCCGAAAGCCCTTGGTAGGTCATCCACATGGGCTGTCTCAGGTCACTTCCGTCCTGCTCCGACCACGTCCACACCCCGTCCTCGGTCTGCCCGGCGCGCACCGCGGCGACCGCGCCCTCGACACGCTCCCGCCACTCGCTCTCCAGCCCGTCCTGGCGGGCGATCTCGCGGGCGCCGGAGGAGAGCAGCGCCCGCACGATCCAGGTGGCCGTGTAGTGGCGGACGTTGAGGACCTCGTGGCGGGTGGGGTCGTCGGTGCGGGGCCGGCGTACCTCCTCGCGGAGGTTGTCCAGGTCGGAGCAGGTGTCGTGGGGTGCGTCCGGGCAGGCGAGGAGCCAGCGGACGCCGTCCTCGCGGGCGGCCCGCGCGGCGGCGCCCTCACCGCCGAGCACCCGGGCCGTCCGGTCCAGGGCGACGACCGCCTGCGAGGTGTGCAGGGGAGACGGGCTGCGCACCGGAAGCGGGCCGAACGACGAGTCGAGCCGGTGGCTCCAGCAGCGCAGATGGGCCCGGCGCGGATCACTGATCGCGCCGTCGACCAGCGCCTCGCGCAGCCCCGGCAGCAGGGCGGAGTCGGGCGCGGCCCGCAGCAGCCCGCGCAGCACGGTCGTCACGACGTGGGTCGAGTCCCGTCCCGCGCGGTCGAGTTGCCGGGTGAACGCGGAGGCGCACAGGTCGACCTCCGCGGCCAGCCGCTCCCGGGAGGCGCCCGCGCGTGCCAGTACGCCCAGCACCAGCGCGGTGACTTCCGGGCGGGCCTCCGAACCCTGCGAGCGGGCCGACCAGCCGCCCCCGGGCAGCCGTAGCCGCCACAGGGTGTCCACCAGATCGCCGGTGTTCAACCGGCCGTCGGGCACGCCGAGTTCGAGCATGCTGTGCAGGCCGTACGCCGTGCCGACCGGTGTGGGCCGTGACGGGTCGCTCTCGTCGAGGGCGTGCGACCACCCGGTGAGCCGGCCGAGCGCCGGGTCGTCGACCACGTCGACCTGCGTGGCCAGGGTGTCGTAGGCGGCGGCGAACAGGCCTGGCAGCAGGCCGGGTTCGGCCGTGGGCGGGGCCGCGAGGGGTGCCGCGGTCCGTGCGGGTGCGGCGGCGCGCGCCCGCAGCAGGGCCGCCGCGAGCCAGGCGCAGGCGGCGGTGGCCAAGCCGCTGACCCCGGCGACGAGATAGCGCGCGGGCTCACCGTCGATCGAGTTGGGCAGCACCCCGAACAGGCCCTGGAACACCGCGTATCCGGCGGCGAGACAGCCCACGCTGCCGAGCCGGCCGACGAACCGGGCCGGTGGCGAGGTCATACCGGCGTCCGGCGGACCGGGGGTGGTGCGCAAGGGGCCGCGCCCCAACCGCTGTTGCGACAAGGCACGCTCCGTCCCACCAGGGGGTGACACCCACCAACCCACAAGATTCCAGTCTAAGTGGTGGGAGGGACGGCAGGGACAACGAGCGCGTCCGTCGCCCGTGCGGACACGTCAGCCGCGGGGCGGGTCCTGGCCCTCGCGCGGCCAGTGCGTCAGCGTCACGTGCAACGCTTCCACCACCCGCTCCCACGATCTGCGCACATCGCGCGGTGCGCCGAAGCCGCCGCCCGCCTCCAGGGCGCAGTAGCCGTGGAAGGTGGACCGCAGCAGCCGGACGGCGTCCGTCAGATCGGGCTCCTCCAGGCCGTAGGCGCGGAGCATGCCGTGGGTGATCTCGGCGGTGCGGCGCATGGCCGGGGTGCCGGCGATCAGGTCCTGGTCGATGCGGATCTGCGTGGACGCGTACCGGCCGGGGTGGCTGAGCGCGTACTCCCGGTAGGCGTCGGCGAAGGCGGCCAGCGCGTCCTTCCCGGCGCGTCCGGCGACCGCGTCCGCGATGCCGTCGATCAGCTCGCCGCCGGAGCGCAGGGCGAGGCGGGTGCGCAGATCCTGCAACCCCCGGACGTGCGCGTACAGGCTGGCGTCCTTGACGCCGAAGTGCCGGGCCAGGGCGGAGACGGTGACCTTCTCGAAGCCGACCTCGTCGGCGAGTTCGGCCGCGGCGGCCACGACCCGGTCGGTCGTCAGGCCCGCTCTGGGCATGGGGGCCACCGCCTTCCGCGTCGCCATCCGGGATGTCCGGGCAAATCCTAGGTCAGCGGGGTCCCGCGGCCGCGCGAGGCACGGGCGGCCCGGTCGCGCGAGGCACGGGCGGCTCGGCCGCGCGAAGCGCAAGCGGCTCGGCCGCGCGGCGCACAGGCTGCTCGGCCGCCCGGCGTCAAGACGACGATGAGACGTCTCGTGGTTTGGCGTCCACGGGCCGGGGGCAGAGAGCCGAGCGCCGTTCGGATTCGTCGCCAAGCAGCGCAAATCGCGTGGTCAGTTGGGTGTTCTGGGAACGTCTGAGCGAGCAGCCGTGTCCGGGTCGCCCGGCGCTCATCCGCCGGTCGCACAAAATTCATGTCCCCCCTCGATTCTCCTCACGCGGCGCAGCAGCACCGCTAGAGGCGGCCGGCGCGGCAGGCAGCGCCGGTAACAGGAGGCACATCATGGGGCACAGCCACGGACCCGGGCATCACCACCACAGTCACGACCACGACCACAGTCACGAGCACGAGCACGAGGACGCGGCACTGCCCGCCGCCTTCGACCTGTCCGTGCCGGACGCGGAGCTGAGCCCCGAGCAGGGGTCGCGCCGGACGCTGCTGCGCCGCGCCGGACTGCTCGGTGCCGGGCTCGCCGCGAGCAGCGTGCTGGCCCCGCAGACGGCCGCCGCACAGCCCGGCGCCACCGGGTCGCCCGCCGCCACCGGCGGCCGGAGAAACGGTTTCCTGTGGCTGGCCGGTGACCACCACATCCACACCCAGTACAGCAGCGACGGCAAGTACCGGGTCGTCGACCAGGTCCGCCAGGGCGCCAAGCACGGTATGGACTGGCTGGTCATCACCGACCACGGCAGCACCACCCACGCCAAGATCGGTGTCGAGAAGGTCAACCCCGACATCAAGGAAGCCCGCTCCGCCTACGAGGACACCCTGGTCTTCCAGGGCCTGGAGTGGAACATCCCGTCGGCCGAGCACGGCACCGTGTTCGTGCACCCGGGCTCCAACGAGGTCTCCGTCCTCAAGCAGTTCGAGAACGACTACGACGGCAGCGTCAAGGGCGCCTCCGGCAGCTCGCCCGCCAACGAGGCGCTCGCGGTCGCCGGCCTCGCCTTCCTCTCCGACCAGGTGAAGCGGCGCAAGGTCAAGGACGCGCTGATGCTCGCCAACCACCCGGCGCGCCGCGGTGTCGACTCCCCGCACGAGATCCGCGCCTGGCGCGACGCGTCCCCGGCGAGCCACCAGATCGCCGTCGGCTTCGAGGGCGCCCCCGGCCACCAGGCCGCCGGTCTGCCCGCCCCGCTGGGCCCCGGCCGTGCCCGCGGCATCTACGACAACAACCCCAGCGCCGACTCCTTCGGTGGCTATCCGCCGGAGAGCTACCGCACCTGGGGCGGCTTCGACTGGATGACCTCCACCGTCGGCGGCCTGTGGGACAGCCTGATCGCCGAGGGCAAGCCCTGGTGGATCACCGCCAACTCCGACTCGCACCAGATCTACGCCGACACCGCGGCGCGCGGCGGCGGCAACTTCGACGCCAACGGCCGCTACGACGACCCGGTCTACAACGGCAAGATCGACATCAGCCAGGGCGACTACTGGCCCGGCTACTACAGCCGTACCCACGTCGGCTCCGACGGCTTCTCCTACGCCGCCGTCATGGACGGCATCCGCGCCGGCCGGATCTGGGTCGACCACGGCCAGCTGATCAGCGGCCTCGACGTCCGGGTCTCCGGCGGCAGCCGCTGGGCCACCCTCGGCGGCGCCCTGCACGTCAGGAAGGGCACCCGCGTCACCCTCTCGGTCGAGGTGTCCCTCGCCGGCGGCCCCAACTGGGCCGGGTTCCTGCCGACGCTGGCCCGCGTCGACGTCATCCAGGGCGATGTCACGGGTCCGGTCAAGGACAAGGACACCTTCACGGCCCCGACCGCCAAGGTCGTCAAGTCGTACGAGGTCAACAAGGCCACCGGCACCGCCCGTGTCACCTACGAGCTCGGCCGCGTGGACCGCCCGGTCTACCTCCGGGTGCGCGGCACCGACGGCAACCGCAACGGCGTCGGCCCGAACGGCGCGGCCGTGGACCCGAACGGTCCCGTCCTCGACGTCGTCGGCGACGCCGACCCGTGGGCCGACCTGTGGTTCTACTCCAACCCGGTGTGGGTCCTGCCCTCGTGACCCCGTACGTCCTCACCGTCGACGCGGGCACGAAGGACCTGCGCGCGGCCGATCACCTGCTCCGCACGCTTGCATCCGAACTCGTCCTGCCCGAGGGCGTGTTCGGTTGCACCCACCTGGTGCGGGACGAACGGCCGCACGTGGCGCTCTCCTTCGCGCTGGAGTCGGAGCGGGCGCGGACGGCGGTCCGTGCAGGGCTCGTCGCCCAGGGGTACGAGGTGACGGACGGGGCACCCGACGAAGCCGGGCGTGCCGTCCTCTACCCCGGGGCGCCGGCCCTGACCGGCACCCTGACGGTCGCGGACGTGCTGTCCGGCTCCGCGATCGACACGGTGAAGGTCCTGGGGGCCCAGGGGGACCCGGCGCCGGACATGGCGCTGGTGACCCGCGACCATGTGCGCCCGCAGTGGCAGCACGGCCGGCTGGTGCTGGCCGTCATGCCCGCCGTGGGCGGCACCCTGGTCCCCTTCGAGAACCCGGATCCGACGCCCTGCTGTGCCGACCACTGACACCGCCGCGGCGCCCGCGCCGGACGTGACAGGGCCGCCCCGGACACCCACCGGGGCGGCCTCACCCACGGGGCCGCGACTCAGCCCGTCGGGGTGAACACGAACGAGAACTCGGCCGGTTCGGCGCGCAGACGGTACTGGGGCAGCGCCCCGGGGCCGCACGACTGGGAGCCGATGCCCATCTGCCCGTGGTCGAGGTTGACCCACACCGTGTCGCCGGGCACGAGATCGGTGAGGTGCTCCGCCGCGTCCAGCTGCTCGCTCGTCCAGCGCCGGGCCGTGAACCAGAACTCCGGATCACCCTCGACGCGCAGACCACCGAGCTGCGCCCAACGGACGTCCGGCCGCGCCCCGTTCTCCTGCGGGCGGACGTACGGCGTCTGGAGCGCGTCGACCGAGGCGTGCCAACGCCCCAGCTTCAACGCCGATCCGGTGTCCGGGTACCCCTCACCGGGGCCGCCGCCGAACCAGTCGACACGGTCGGCCGACGCGAGCCCGAAGCGGACACCGAGCCGGGGCAGGGGCATCCGCCAGTCGCCCTCCGGCACCACGCCCACCGCCAGCCGCAGCCGCTCCCCGTCGCTGGTCCACCGGTACTCCGTACGCAGGCCCAGTTCCCCGGCGGCCGGCGCCACCCGCGTCCGTACCGCCAGTGTGTCCCCGTCCTGCCGGACGGCGTCCAGCCGGTGCCGCATCCGGTGCAGCCCGGCCTTCCGCCACAGTGGCGCGTAGCGGGTGTCGGGCTGCCAGGTCGCGCCCTCGTCGTTGTCGGTCGGCGCCCGCCACACGTCCAGGCGCAGCTCCCGTACCTCGACACCCCCGACGCTCAGCAGCGCGCCGGTGTCCGTGTCGAAGGCGGCGGGCCCGAGCCGGAGCACCCCGTCGCCCTCCGTGGGGCGGGCACCCGGCACCACGGACGGCAACGACCTTCCGCCCGCGGGCAGTTGGGCCCACGCCACCTCGTGGCCCGCGCCGGCCCACGCCGTGTCCGCGGCCAGCAGCGCCCGTACCGTCCACCGCGCCTCGCCGGTGCGGCCGTCCGACGGCGGCCGGGGCAGCTTGAGTTCGGCCGACTCGCCCGGCGCGAGCGGCGGCACCGGCAGCGGGCCCTCCCCGACCGTCTCGCCGTCGACCTGGTACGACCAGGTGAACGTCAGCGCCGACAGGTCGGCGAAGTCCTGCTTGTTGGTGACGCGGACGCTGCCGCCCGTGCCGTCGCCCTCGATGCCGACCGGTTCGAGGACCTTCTTGTAGTCGACGAGCCCGGGGGAGGGGGTGCGGTCCGGGAACAGCAGTCCGTCGCAGACGAAGTTCCCGTCGTGCAGCTCCTCGCCGAAGTCGCCGCCGTACGCGAAGCCGTACCGCGCGTCCCGGACGCCGTGGTCGATCCACTCCCAGACGAAGCCGCCCTGGAGCCGGTCGTGCCGCTCGAACAGCCGCTGGTACTCGGCGAGTCCACCGGGGCCGTTGCCCATCGCGTGCGCGTACTCGCACAGGATCACCGGCAGCCGGCGCCGCCGCTGCGTACCGCCGTCCAGGCCGCGCCCGATGCGTTCGGTCTCCGCGTGGTCGGTGTACATCCGGGAGTACATGTCGGTGTCGCGGCAGCCGTGGTCGCCCTCGTAGTGCAGCAGCCGGGAGGGGTCGCGGTCGCGGATCCAGCGGGCCATCGCGGTGAGGCCGCGCCCGGTGCCGGCCTCGTTGCCGAGCGACCAGACGAGCACCGACGGATGGTTCTTGTCGCGCTCGACCATCCGGGCCGCCCGGTCGAGCAGGGCGGGCGTCCAGCGGTCGTCGTCGACCGGGTTGTCCCGCCAGCCCTGCGCGGTGAAGCCGTGGGTCTCCAGATCGCACTCGTCGATCACCCACAGCCCGTACTCGTCGCACAGGTCCAGGAACGCCGGGTGCGGCGGATAGTGCGAGGTGCGAACCGCGTTGACGTTGTGCCGCTTCATCAGCAGCACGTCCTCGCGCATGGTGGCGACGTCGAGGGCGCGGCCCCGCTCGGGGTGCCACTCGTGCCGGTTGACGCCCTTGAACAGCACCGGCCTGCCGTTGACCCTGATCAGCCCGTCCTCCAGCGCCACGGTCCGGAAACCGACGCGCACCGGCACCCGCTCGCCCGCCGTGGCCAGTACGGCGTCGTACAGGCGCGGGGTCTCCGCGGTCCACGGCTGCACGGGGACGGTCGCCGGTTCGCCGGTCGGGACGTCGAGGTCCAGCTCCGGGACGGTGACCCGGCCGGGCACGTCGGAGTCGATCCGCAGGGTGCCGGTGCCGGTGGAGTGGTCGTAGGAGGCGTGCACGAAGAAGTCGCGCACCGCGCCCTCCGGGCGGTGCAGCAGGGTCACGTCACGGAAGATGCCGGGCAGCCACCACTGGTCCTGGTCCTCCAGGTACGAGCCCGCCGACCACTGGTGGACCCGTACCGCGAGGACGTTGCCGGCCGGTCGGAGCAGCTCGCCCACCGCGAACTCGTGCGGCAGCCGGGACCCCTTGAACTCGCCGAGCAGCGTGCCGTTCAGCCAGACCCGGGCGCAGGACTCCACCCCGTCGAAGCGCAGCACCGCCGTGCCGCCGGCCGGCCAGTCGGACGGCAGGTCGAAGAGGCGGACGTGGTCGCCGGTCGGGTTCTCGGTCGGCACGCGCGGCGGATCGACCGGGAACGGATAGCGGTGGTTGGTGTAGATCGGCGCGCCGAACGCCCCGTCGCCCTGGAGCACCCAGTGGCCGGGCACCTCGATGCCGGCCCAGTCCGCGGTGGGGTGTCCGGGGGCGGCGAAGGACTCGTCGGCGCCGGCCGCGGTGGGTGTCAGCCGGAAGCGCCAGGTGCCGTTCAGGGAGAGGGCCGCGGTGTCCGGGGACGCGCAGCGGGCGCGGGGCGGCAGGGCCCCGCTGCCCGCCGAGACATCCTCGACGTAGGCGGGGGCGGTGGTCGTACGGAAGGACATCGGTCTCCTCGGTCGGCCTGGTGAGGGTCACTGCGGCGGCGAAGAAGCTCGTTCGTTGGAGGAGTTCACTCCAGTCGAGGGGGTTCATTCCAGGCGGCGGTCGCCAGGACCGCCGGTGTCACCGCAACGGCTCAGCGACCCGGTCCGGCGCTTCGGAGGGGAGGTCCCGCTACGTGGTCCGGTTCGGCGAAGGGACCGCCCGCCTACGCGGTGCGGCTCTTCAGCGGGACCGGTCGGCGGGGCGTGCGCTGTCCGACCGACTCCAGCGCGCCCTCCAGCGCGAAGGTCGCGGCGCCCAGACTGACCGGGTCGGTGGGGATCGGGGACAGGACGATCGCGGTCGCGGCCAGCGGCCGGCGCAGGGCGCGCTCGGCGACGGCCCCGCGCACCTCGGCGAGCAGCGGTTCGCCGAGCGCGGCCGCGACCCAACTGCTGAGCACGATCACCTCGGGGTTGAGGAGGTTGACCAGATCGGCGATCGCCGCGCCGAGACAGCGGGCGGTCCTGCGGACGACCTCGACGGCGACCGGATCGCCGGCGGCGACCGCGCGGCCCAGCGCGCCGATCGTCGCGGTCTGGTCGCCGGGCCGCAGCAGCGGACTGTCCGGGCTCGTCTCGCGCAGGTGCTGCATGATGCCCGGCGCCCCGACATACGCCTCCACACAGCCCCGGTTGCCGCATATGCACGGCCGCCCGTCCAGCACCAGCGTGGTGTGGCCCCACTCGCCGGCGCTGTTGCTCACCCCCCGGTGCAGCCCGCCGCCGAGCACCAGCCCGGCGCCCACCCCGGTGCCGAGGGTCACCACCACCGCGTCACCGCGGCCACGGGCGGCCCCGAACCACAGCTCGGCGACCGCGCCGGCCCGCAGCGGGTTGTCCAGGTACAGCGGATACGGGACGCGCTCGGCGAGCAGCTCGCGCAGCGGTACGTCGTGCCAGTCCCAGTTCGACGCGTACTCGGTGGTCCCCGCGTCCCGGTCCAGCTGCCCCGGCATGCTCACCCCGACACCCAGCACCCGCTCGTCCCCTGCCCCTGCCCCGTCCCCGTCACCGGCCCGCGCGACCACCGCGCCCACGGCGTCGGCGACCCGGGCGACGACGTGCTCCGGCCGGTTCTCGCCGGGCCGCAGCTCCTCGTCGGCCCGCGCCAGCACGTTCAACCCCAGGTCGAACAGCTCGACATGGACGTAGGTCTCCGCGATGTCGACACCGATCAGCGCCCCGCCCGCCGCGTTGACCGCCACCAGTCCGCGCGGCCGGCCGCCCGCCGACTCCTCGAACCCGACCTCGGTGATCATCCGCAGGTCGAGCAGCTCACCGACGAGGGTGGCGACGGTGGCCAGGCTCAGCCCGGTGGTCGCCGCCAACTCCTGCCGGGAGGTGGGGGATTCGGCGATGATCTGCCGCAGCACCTCGTAGCGGTTGGCGGTGCGGATGTCACGTGACGTGCCGCGCTTCATCAGTGGAGCCCCCCGGTCGCTGTCCGTGTGCGCACCGCTGCGCTTCGGCACCGGCGCGCGTCAGGTTAGGGGTACGACGGTTTTTCGACAAGGGTTGGGAAAGGGGATGGAGGAAGCGGGGCGGGGCCCGGTCGCCCCGTACGTGCGGGACTCAGTCGCCCAGTACGTCCCGCACGAAGGCGTTGGTGAACTTCCCCGCGGGGTCCAGCTCCTGTGCCAGCGCACGGAAGTCACCGAGCCGCGGATACCGCTCCCGCAGTGCCGCCGCCGGCGTCTCGAACACCTTCCCCCAGTGCGGCCGCGCCGCGAAGGGGTCCAGCGCCGCCTCGACCCGCCGTACCACCGGCAGCACGGCCGCCGTGTCCGGCACCCAGGTGAAGTGCACCGCCACCGTGTCCCGGCCGTGGCACGGGCTCAGCCACTGCGTGTCACCGGCCACCGTACGCACCTCGCAGGTCAGTGTGACCGGCGCCAGCTCGTCCCGCAGCGCGTCCAGTGCACGCAGCGCATCACCGGCGTACGGCCGTGCCAGCAGGTACTCCGACTGGAGCTCCGCACCGCTGCTCGGGGTGAACTCGGCCCGGAAGTGCGGCAGTCGCTCGTGCCAGGGGCCCGGCACACCAAGCTGTGCGGTGCAGTTGACCGCGGGCATCCCCGGCACCGGGTGCAGCGCCCCGGTGGCGGGCGCGGCCCACGGGAAGTCCGGCATCGGCTCGTCCGTGCGCCGCTTGACCCACACCTGCCGGAAGCCGGGCGCCCGCCAGTCGGTGAACAGACTCACGCTGTACGCGGCCGTCATCACCGCCTCGAAGTCCAGCCCCGGCAACGGCAGTTCGGTGAACAGATGCTGTTCGACCTCGAAGGCGGGCACCAGGCCGAGGGTGAGCGCGGTGACGACTCCGAGGGCGCCGAGCGAGGTGACCGCGCCGCCGAACCGCTCGTCGTCCCGGCCGATCAGCACCGCCGTACCGTCGCCCGTGACCAGCTCCACCTCGCGGACCGCGTCGGACAGCGGCCCGTTGCGCGCCCCGGAGCCGTGGGTGCCGGTCGCCACCGAGCCGGCCACCGAGATGTGCGGCAGCGAGGCCATGTTGGGCAGCGCGAGCCCGTGCGCGTGCACCACGCGCGCGAGTTCGGCGTACCGGACGCCGCCGGAGACCCGTACCGTACGGGCCCGGGTGTCGACGTCGATCACCGGCGGCAGCGTGTCGAGGGAGACCAGCACACCCTCGGGGCCCGGCTCGGCGACCGTGTTGAAGGAGTGGCCGCTGCCCAGCACCCGCAGCCGCGCGCTGTCCGCGACGAGGGAGCGCAGGGCGTCCAGGCTGTGCGGTCGCCGCACCTCCTTCGCGGTGTACGTGATGTTCCCGGCCCAGTTGGTCACGGTCCCGGTCATGTGGCGGCCCCTCCCCGGCGGATGTGTCGGCTCAGCAAACCACTGGTCCGGACGGGACGGCAGCCCGGCCCCGTCTCCAGGTCAGCGCGGTGTGAGCCCGCTCACCACGAGGTCCACCAGGCGGCGCAGCCGGCGGTGCAGCACATCCGGGCCGCCCTCCGAGCGGCCGATGCCGACCGTCGAGGCGAGCAGGACGGCGGCCGTCTCCATCGGCTCGGGCGTGTCGGCGAGCAGCTGCGCGAGGACGTAGACCAGCCTGTCGTCGGCGGGGCTCAGGCCCATCGAGGCCGCCTGCGCGAGCAGTTCCTGCGGGAACGGAGTGCCGGTGATCGCGGCCGCGTCCAGCTTGACCAGCAGCACCCCGTACACCCGGTCGGCGAGCGGTCCCCCGGTGTCCCGGGCACGCTCCGCCGCCTCGACGATCCGGCCGTTGACCTGCGCGGAGACGGCCGCGAAGACATCGTGCTTGTTGTGGAAGTACTGGTAGAGCGCGGGGCGGGAGACACCGGCCGCCCGGGCGATCAGATCCATCGAGGTCCGGTCGAAACCATGGCGTCCGAAGACCTCGACGGCCGCCCGCGCGATGTCGTCCCGCTTGGTCATGCTGACGACTCTGACGAAATCCGTCAGGAGCGTCAAGAGCCGGCCGGGCCCGGCTGCCCGACCCCGGCGTCACACCGGACCCGCCCGGGGGCATACCGTGAGGAGTCGAACAACACCGCAGGGAGGAGACACGGGATGGGCAGCCGCACCGCGCTCGTCGAGGATCTGATGGAGCGCTTCCCGCACGTACCGAGGGAGGCCGTCTTCAAAGAGGACCTGCTCCGCGGCGGTGTCGCCTTCGACGCGTCCGCGCTCAGCGACAACGAGGGCGGCGAGGTCAAGCCGAAGTCGTACTTCATCTTCTCCTTCGACCACGGCACCCTCCCCGAGCTGGGCGAGGCCGCGCTGCGCCGGCCGCCGGAGGAGATCATCCTCACCGGCGGCCCCTACGACCTGCGCCGGACCGTCGTCTCCGTGCGGGTGAACCCGGCGTCGCCCTACCGCGTCGCCGCCGACGACTCGGGTGTGCTCGGGCTCTACCTCGACGGCAAGCGGATCTCCGACGTCGGTGTGCCGCCCATGCCCGAGTACTACAAGCACACCCTCTCCAACGGGAAGTCCGTGATGGAGGTGGCCCCGACCATCCAGTGGGGCTACCTGATCTACCTCACCGTCTTCCGCGTCTGCCAGTACTTCGGCGCCAAGGAGGAGTGCCAGTACTGCGACATCAACCACAACTGGCGCCAGCACAAGGCCGCCGGGCGGCCGTACACGGGTGTCAAGGACGTCGACGAGGTCCTGGAGGCCCTGGAGATCATCGACCGGTACGACACGGCGAAGACCTCCACCGCCTACACCCTCACCGGCGGCGCCATCACCTCCAAGCTCCAGGGCCGTGACGAGGCCGACTTCTACGGCATGTACGCCAAGGCCATCGAGGAGCACTTCCCGGGCCGCTGGATCGGCAAGGTCGTCGCCCAGGCGCTGCCCAAGGACGACGTCCAGCGCTTCAAGGACTACGGCGTGCAGATCTACCACCCCAACTACGAGGTGTGGGACGAGTACCTGTTCAAGATGTACTGCCCCGGCAAGGAGCGGTACGTCGGCCGCGACGAGTGGCACAAGCGGATCCTCGACTCCGCGGAGATCTTCGGACCCCGCAACGTGATCCCCAACTTCGTGGCCGGTGTGGAGATGGCCGAGCCCTTCGGGTTCAAGACCGTCGACGAGGCCATCGCCTCCACCACCGAGGGCCTGCGCTTCTTCATGTCGCAGGGCATCACACCCCGCTTCACCACGTGGTGCCCCGAGCCGACGACCCCGCTCGGCAAGGCCAACCCGCACGGTGCGCCGCTGGAGTACCACATCCGGCTCCTCCAGGCCTACCGGCAGACCATGGAGGACTTCGGCCTCTCCTCGCCCCCCGGCTACGGCCCGCCCGGCCCCGGCCGCGCGGTCTTCTCCGTCAGCTCCTTCATGGACAGCCTGTCCGCCGAGGAACCCGTCGAGGTGTAGCACCCGGCCGAAGAAGACGGTGTAATCCGTCCGCGTGTCCGGACATAGGAAGGTGTCACAACGGAACGCGGACGGAAGGGGGCAGGTGTGCCGCACGACGGAACACCTGGAGCAGCACCGGACGGGGAGGCCGGACTGCGCGCACTGTTCGACGCGCACTACGGCCGGATACTGGGCTTCGCCCGGCGCCGGGCCGACGACGCGGAGAGCGCGCAGGACGTGGCGGCCGAGACCTTCCTCGTCGCCTGGCGCCGGATCGACAAGGTGCCCACCGAACCCGGCGAGGAACTGCCGTGGCTCTACGCCGTGGCCCGCAACATCCTCGCCAACGAACAGCGCGGCAGGCGCCGCGGCGGCCGGCTGACGGCCCGCCTCGGCCGTACGGCCTCCGCCGCGCCCGAGGCACCGGACCACGCCGGCGGAGTCGTCGAGGCGCTGCACGTGCGCCAGGCCCTCGCCGCGCTCTCCGAGAACGACCAGGAGACCCTGCGCCTCGTCGGCTGGGACGGCCTGGACCCGGCCGCCGCCGCCCGCGTCGTGGGCTGCTCGCCACGTACCTTCGCGGTACGGCTGCACCGCGCCGGCGACGCCTCGAACACGAACTCGCCCGCCGCGAGGAGCCCGGCGCCGACCGTGCCCCGGCAGCATCGGCAGACCCCACCGACGGACAGCGGGAACCCCTGGCGCGACTGAAGGAGGAGCGGGCATGAGGACGCGCACGAACACCGCCGACGACGAGGCAGCGGTCCGCGCACTGCTCGGCCCGGCCGACCCGGCGGACAACGACACGGCACCCGACCCGACGGTCCTGGCCGGCATCCTGGCCACCGAAGCCCCCGATCCGGTACGGCGTTACCGGCGGCGGTGGGTGATCGGCGCCGCCGCGGTCGGAGTGCTCGGCGCCGGCGGACTCGCCGCCCAGGCGACCGGGATCATCCCGGACGACGTGGGCTGGGGGCTCGACCGGGCCGGCCACGGGCCGGGCGCCGAGGGCATGGAGGCGATCACCGACAAGGCGAGGAAGCTCTTCTCCGGCCGGGCCCCCGACGGCACGGGTCTGGAGATGTGGACCGCGCCCAACCCGTCCGGCGGCACCTGCGACTACCTGCGCGCCCTGGACCGGGACGGCAGGCCGGACCAGCAGCTGGGCGGCTGGTCCTCGTGCGGCCGGGGCAGCGGGTGGGGGATCCGGCCCAGCCCGTGGGGTGTCGTCGACACCCAGGCGCTGACCGGCTGGACGACGCTGTACGGCCGGGCGCCCGCGGGCGCGGTGACCGTGCGCTACGTGTGGGACGACGGGCGGACCGAGCAGGGGATCCATGTCGGCCGGGACCGCTACTTCCTGCACTTCCTGCGCTGGGACTCGCGCACCGACGTCGAGTGGACCGTGCAGTACAGCACCGAGTTCCTCGCGGCCGACGGCAAGGTCCTCGCGGCCAGGCACTCCAACCGCTAGGGCGTGTTTCGCCCCGGCCGGGTCCCGCTGCCTCCGGAGCGTCAATCGGATGCCTCGCTTGTCAGTTGTGGCGAAAACGTGAAAGGCTCGCCACCTCCCCCGAGGTTTCCCCACAACTCCCGTATCAGTACGCAGAGTTGACCTCGCTCCGGATGCAGGAGACCCATGCCCGACCTGCCGATCCCCCAGGACACCACCGAGGCCGCGGAGTTCGACGAGAGCTGGGACACCGTCCTCTCCTACGCCGACCTGTGCACGGCCGGTTCCGACGCCGCCATGGAACTGGCCACGGAGGCGTTCGCGTACGGCATACGCGAGATCCGCACCGGCAGCACCGGCCGCGGTGTCGGCCGCCGCTGGACCCGGCTGCCCCGGATACCCCTGCTGCTCACCGCCGTTCGCGACACCGCGGCCGACTGGGAGACCCGGGGCCAGGGCCACCGGCTCGACCCCGACCTGCGGCTCTGGCTCAACTCCGGGAACGCCGCCCGCTACAGCGGCCCGCCCCAGCAGCGCCCCCTCGCCCTGCGCAGCCTGGAGGACATGCACCAGCCCGACGCGGCGCTGCTGTGGCTGGCCGAGGTCGAGGCCGTGCCACTGCCCGTACTGGCCGGGCGGCTCGGCCTCGACCCGGCCGGCATCGCCGAGGAACTCGTCGAGGTACGCGGCCTGTTCCGCGACCGCTGTCTGCGCAACCACCTCGACCGGCCCATGGACACCCGCTGCCGCAGCTACGCCCGGCTGCTCGAAGCGGTCACCCGCACCCCCGTGGCCGACACCCCCGACGACCTCTCCCGCCATCTCGCCCGCTGTGTAGGCTGCGCGGAGGCCGCCGCCTGTCTGCGGCTGCACGGCGGCGGACTGCCCGCCGCGCTCGCCGGCGGTGTCCTCGGCTGGGGCGGACTCGCCTACCTCGAACGCCGCCGCCGCGCCGCCGAGGTCCGCGGCGCCGTCGGCGGCCCCGGAGCGTCCGGCACGGCCCGAAGGACGGACCCGCGCCGCACCCGTGCCCTGCGCGGCGGCCTCCTCGCCGGGGCCGTGGCCGTCTCGGTCGTCGCGCTGGCCGTCTCCCTCCTCCCGCTCGGCGGCGGCGACGGCGACACGACCGACCGCGCGGACGGCGACGGCCGGGTGCCGATCGCCGACTCCGACACCACCGAGGCCCTCGAACCCGCCGAGCCCTCCGAGGCGCCCCGCCCCGCGACGGCCTCGACCGGCGTCTCCCCGCGCCCCACCGCCACCCCCTCCGGCTCCACCGGGCCGTCCCGCGAACCCGACGCCGGCACCGACCCGGAACCGCAGCCCCAGGGCACCTCCACCACCACCGCCGCGGGCAACCCCCCGCCGCGCGAGACCACCCGGCCGGACACCACCTGCCAGGTCTCCTACGACGTCGTCAGCGAGTGGCCCAGCGGCTTCCAGGCCGTCGTCAAGGTCACCACCGAAGAGGCCCTCGACGACTGGAGCCTCGGCTGGCGCTTCCGCGACGGTCAGCGGGTCTCCCAGATGTGGGACGCCCGCGTCGAGCAGAACGGCTCCCGGGTCACCGCCCGCGCCTACGACTACAACCGGTCCGTCGGCGCCGGCGCCTCCCTCACCTTCGGCTTCCTCGGCTCCTGGGACGGCGAGAACTCCCCGGCGCACGACTTCACCCTGAACGGCGACGACTGCCGTACGTCCTGACGCGCGCCGCGCCGACACGCGCCGCGCGCGAGCCCGGACCCGCAGGTGGAAAACCCGTTGACGGGTGACGGCGGGGCCGGGCTAGAGTTGCCACGTTCCCCGGCGGCCCCACACGGCCGCCGCCGAAGCAACGCGTGTGAGACGAGGAGGTGTTGACCGATGGCTGTCCTTGCGATGGGCGCTGCCCGCATCCGGCATTCCATCAAGTCCACCTCCGCGGTCACCGGCTGACCTCACACACGCACGCCGGGACCGCATGTCGAAGGGTCCCCCCTTGACTTCTCCGTCTGCCTCCGCAGATCTCACCACCCTCGTCTCCTACGGCTGGGACGAGACCTGGGCCGCCGAGTTCGCCCCCTACGACGCCGAAGGCCTGCTGCCCGGACGTGTGGTCCGGGTCGACCGCGGCCAGTGCGACGTTGCCACCGCCGGCGGGACGCTCCGCGCCGACACCGCGTTCGTCACACCGCACGACCCGATGCGGGTGGTGTGCACCGGCGACTGGGTCGCCGTCGAACCCGGCGGCAACCCGCGCTACGTACGGACCTATCTGCCACGCCGTACCGCCTTTGTGCGCTCCACCTCCTCAAAGCGGTCCGAGGGGCAGATCCTCGCCGCCAACGTCGACCACGCGATCGTCGCGGTCTCGCTCGCCGTCGAGCTCGACCTCGGCCGGATCGAACGGTTCCTCGCCCTCGCCTGGGAGTCGGGGGCCCAGCCCGTGGTCGTCCTCACCAAGGCCGACCTGGTACCGGACGCGGCGACGCTCGCGCATCTCGTCCAGGACGTCGAGACCACCGCGCCGGGCGCCACCGTGCTCGCCGTCAGCTCCCTCGACGGCGACGGGCTCGACGTCCTCGCGGCCGTCGTCGGCGGCGGTACGTCCGTGCTGCTCGGACAGTCCGGCGCGGGCAAGTCGACGCTGGCCAACGCCCTCCTCGGCGACGAGGTCATGGTCGTCCAGGCGACCCGTGACGTCGACGGCAAGGGACGGCACACCACCACCACCCGCAATCTGCTGCTCATGCCCGGGGGCGGTGTACTGATCGACACTCCCGGACTGCGCGGCGTCGGGCTCTGGGACGCCGAGACCGGGGTCGGACAGGTGTTCGCCGAGATCGAGGAGCTCGGGCAGAGGTGCCGGTTCCACGACTGCGCCCATGAGGCGGAGCCGGGGTGCGCGGTGCTGCTCGCCATCGACTCCGGGGAGCTGTCCGTACGGCGGCTGGAGAGCTACCGCAAGCTCATGCGGGAGAACCAGCGGATCATCGCGAAGACCGACGCGCGGGTACGGGCGGAGATCCGGCGGGACTGGAAGCGGAAGGGAGCGGAGGGGCGGGCTGCCGGCGAGGCCAAGAGGGGTCGGTTCCGGTAGTCACCGGCGTCTGTGTGAGGGTCTCCGGGGGCTGCCGCCCCCGGAGACCCGCTTCGGCCTGAACGGCCTCGTCATCGAACGCCGGACGGGCCGAGTCGGCCATCGTGACGTCCGATTTCCGCTAGCTCGGGGCGTGTCCGTCGCGGAGACTGGTACGCATGATGGACGAAGACAGCAGGTACGAGGCCGTGCGGAGTCGGGATGCCCGGTTCGACGGGGTGTTCTTCTTCGCCGTCGAGACCACCGGGATCTACTGCCGGCCCAGCTGCCCGGCCGTCACGCCGAAGCGGCGCAACGTGCGGTTCTTCCCGACCGCCGCCGCCGCGCAGGGCTCGGGGTTCCGGGCCTGCCGGCGGTGCCGGCCGGACGCGGTGCCCGGGTCGGCCGACTGGGACGTCCGCGCCGACGTGGTCGGACGGGCCGTCCGGCTGATCCGGGACGGCGTCGTCGACCGCGAGGGCGTCGCCGGACTGGCCGGCCGGCTCGGCTACAGCGCCCGGCAGGTGCAGCGCCAGCTCACCGCCGAGCTGGGCGCCGGCCCGGTCGCCCTGGCCCGCGCCCAGCGGGCGCACACCGCGCGCGTACTGCTCCAGACGACCGGGCTGCCGGTCACGGAGATCGCGTTCGCGTCCGGCTTCGCCAGCGTCCGGCAGTTCAACGACACGATCCGCGAGGTGTACGCGCTCACCCCGAGCGCACTGCGCGCCACCGCCCCCGAGACCGGCCGCGCGTCCCGCCGGACCGGCGCCCCCACCGCCGGGATCCCGCTCCGGCTCGCCCACCGGGGCCCCTACCACGCCGCCTCCGTCTTCGACCTGCTCGAACACGAGGCCGTGCCCGGCGTCGAGACGGTCAGCGGCACTCCGGGCACCCGCACCTACCGCCGCACCCTGCGCCTCCCGTACGGCGTCGGCATCGTCGCCGTGGGGGAGCGGACCGGCAGCTCCGGCTCGGCCACCAACCCGGGCGGCTGGCTGGAGGCGCAGCTGCACCTCACCGACCAGCGCGACCTCACCACGGCCGTCCAACGGCTGCGAAGGCTGTTCGACCTGGACGCCGACCCGTACGCCGTCGACGAACGGCTCGGCGCCGACCCCCGGCTCGCCCCGCTGGTCACCGCCCGGCCAGGACTGCGCTCACCCGGCGCCGCCGACCCCGCCGAACTGGCGGTACGGGCCCTGGTGGGACCGTCGGGCGCGGCGGAACTGGTCCGGCGGTACGGCAAGGCGCTCGACGCGCCCCAGGGCACCCTCACCCACCTCTTCCCCGAACCGGCCGTCCTCGCCGGCGCCGAACCCGGCTCCACCCTGGGCGCGCTCACCGCCGCCCTCGCCGACGGCGACATCCGCCTCGACCCCGGCGCCGAGCGGGACGACGCCCAGGCGGCGCTGCTCGCGCTGCCCGGCCTCGGCGCCACCACCGTCGCCGTGATCCGCACCCGCGCCCTCGGCGACCCGGACGTGGCGCCGCCCGGCGTGGACGTCCCCGACAGCTGGCGCCCCTGGCGCTCATATGCCGTACAACACCTGCGTATCGCAGGGGAGTTGGAGCAGTCATGACCACCCCGGTCCACTACACCCGTATCGACAGCCCGCTCGGCGAGCTGCTGCTGACCGCCGACCCGGACGGCACCCTGCGGTCCCTGTCCGTGCCCGACCAGAAGCGTGGCGTCGCCGTGCTCGACGGCTGGCGGTCCGACCCGGACCTCTTCCGCGACGCCGAGGAACAGCTCGCCGCGTACTTCGCGGGGGAGCTGAAGGAGTTCCGGCTGCGGCTGCGGGCCCCCGGCACCCCGTTCCGCGAGCAGGTGTGGTCGGTGCTCGACACCGTGCCCTACGGGGCGACCACCACGTACGGCGAGATCGCCACCCGGATCGGGGCCCCGCGCGCCGCCATCCGGGCGGTCGGTGGAGCCCTGGGCGCCAACCCGCTGCTCGTCCTGCGCCCCTGCCACCGGGTGATCGGCGCCGACGGCACCCTCACCGGCTACGCGGGCGGCCTGGACCGCAAACTGCGCCTCCTGGAACTGGAGGGCTCCCTCCCGGGCCCGGCCAGGGCATGATCCGCCGGACAGGCCCTAGCCCCAGATCACCGCGCCCAGCCACGCCCCGGCGATCAGCAGGCAGGTGAACAGCTCCGTCAGCACACTGGAGCCGCCCGCGCGCATCGCCGTACGCAGCGCCGCCTTCGCCTCGCCGTGCCGGCCGAGGCGAAGGCGTTCGGAGAGGTAGATGCCGCCCATGAAGCCGGGGATCGCCCCCAGCACGGGCACCAGGAAGAAGCCCAGGAACGCGCCCACCCCGGCGTACACCGCCATGCGGGGCGTCGCACCGGACTCCTCCAGCCGCCTCGGCGGCAGGGTCCAGCGCACCACCTGGGCCAGGAACAGCACCACCGTGGCCCCCACCAGCACACCCCAGGCGACCGGTTCGGTGTCCTTCAGCGCCCACCACATGACCGCGGCCCACACCAGCCACGACCCCGGCACGCCGGGCATCAGCACCCCGCACAGCCCAAGCAGCAGCACCACCCCGACCAGCAGGAGATCCCACACTCCCATCTGCCCAGGGTGCCGGAGAGATCCCGCCCCCGCAGATCAGGAGGGGTTCGGTCATACGGGGAGGCACCCCGAGGACGGCACGACCGTGCCGAGAAGGGGACGGCACGACCGTGCCGAGAAGGGGCGCCGGGAACTGCGCGACCAGCCACAACGCACCCGCAGCCACCCGCTACCGAGCAACCCACCCCCTCTCGTACACCTGCCACCCCAACTGCAACCGCGTAGAAACCCCCGTCAGCTCCATCAACCGCTTCACCCGCCGCTGCACCGTCCGCAACCCCAGCTCCAACTGCTTGGCCACACTCGCATCGGTAAGCCCCGCAAGCAGCAGCGAAAGAATCTCCAGATCCGTGGAGTCGGGCCCCTCGGCCCCCGCCTCACTCACCCCCGCCACCCCGAGCCGCAGCGGCAGCGCCTCACGCCACACCGACTCGAACAACCCCGACAACAGCTCCAGCAGCCCACTCGCGTGCACCACCAGCGCCGCCGGCTCCGCCGTGTGCGACACGAGCGGCACCAGCGCCAGCGACCCGTCCGCCACCACCAGCTTCGTCGGCACCTTGTCGACCACCCGCACCTGCTCGTCCCGCCCCAGCGCGGCCGTCAGCTCGGTGATCCCGTCGGGCAGGTCCAGGACCGCCCGCTCGACCACCACCCGGTAGCGCACCCCGCGCCCGGCCGCCTGCTCCTCGGCGTCGTTCTCCATCCCGGTCACGGCGACCGGATTCCCGGTCACCAGCGCGCATACCTCGGTCGTCGCGCCGAGCTGGAGCTGGAGAAACCGCTGGGCGACGGCCGCCGCGCCGATCACCACCTCGACCAGGTCGTGCACGGCCGGCTCGGCGGCCGCCGCCCGGTACTCCTCGGACAGCAGCGCCGCCGCCAGCTCGGCCTGCTCCAGCTCGTGGCGCCGCTGGGTGAGCAGCGCGCCGAGCGCGACACCGGGCGGGGCGGCGACCCAGCGGCCGGACCGGGACGAGGACTGCGCCGCGAGGCCGTGCGCCTCAAGGAGGCGCAACGCCCGCTCGGTGTCCCGCTCGCCCCGCGCCAGCCGCCGCGCGAGGTCGGGCACGTCGGCCGCGCCGACCGCCACCAGCGCCCGGTACGCCGACTCGTGCGTCTCGTCCAGCCCCACCGCCGTCAGCATCAGGCGTTGCCCCTCCACACAGATCGACGCGCGCCGCGCGCGTGGCGGGAAACGGCCACGGCGCAAACCCGCCTCGGAACATCATCGCCGCTTCACAGGTGACTCTGCCAAGGTGAGGCCACGGCGACGTCGGTCACCGCTCCCGGACGGTGACCCGGCCCCGGAAACGCGCCACTGCGCGGTCAGGGTTCCGGGCCCGGGTCACTCAGGTGTCGTCGGGCGGTTCTCCCGTGGGGGGTGGAACCGCCCGGCGACCTCCTTCGCCACCCTCGCGACCTCGACTCCGTTGGCCGCGACGCCAGTTCGACGTCTCACCCGACACGCCGTTCGACATGTCGACGTCCGCCGGATTTTTCGCATGCCCCGTTTTCCGCACGCCCGAGCGGTGGACAATTAAGGGCATGAGCCAGCAGGGGGGAAGTCCCACCGGTCACGAGGACGAGTGGTGGGGACAGCTGTACGACGACTCCACCGAGGACACCGGCCCGACGGCCGCCGCCGACTCCCTGGACGACCGCTTCGCCTCGGCGTCGGGAACGGTCGCGACCGGGCCGGACGGCCACGGCGGCACACCGGACGACCGCCGCCCCGCCGGGGACGACGCCCCGCGCCGGGCCGGCCTGGTCCGCCAGCGCGCACCCTGGGAGCCACCACTCCCCACCACCAAGGGCCCGTCGACCTTCCCACCACCCCCGCCGCCCGCTCCACCGCCCACCCCGGAACCCACGCCGCCACCCCCGCCCCAGCCGCCGCCCGTCCAGCCACCCGGTGCCCCCACCACCACGGCCACCGCCACCCCCGCCGTCCCCCTCGCGCCTCCCACCTCTCCCACTCCTCCCGCCCCGACCGCACCCCCGGCCGCGATCCCGGCGTCGATCCCGCCCCCCACCCCGACCGAGCCCTCCCTTCCCGCCCATCCGCCGCGGATCCCCGCCTCCTTCGCCCCCGACGTCTCCGTCGCCCACGTGGGCTCGGGACCGCCCACCTACGACCCCGAGCCCACCGCGCTGCCCGCCGCCGACCCCGACGATCTCGGCGACCTCGTAGCGGACACCGTGCTCGACGGCGCCCGGTACGGCACCAGCACCCTGCGTGCGGCCTCCGTACGCGGGGACTCGGCCCGCTACCGGGGCGAGCCGCGCCGGGACGCGCTGCTCACCGCGCGCTTCGGCGCGGGGGAGGACGCGCTGGTGCTGGTCGCGATGGCCAGCGGGGTGCGGGCCGCGCCGGGCGCGCACCGGGCAGCGACCGAGGCCTGCCAGTGGATTGCGCGGGCGGTGGGCCGCAGCCACACCCGGCTCGCCGCCGACATCAGGGCAGGCCGGCGCGGCGATCTGAAGTCGGGACTGCACCGGCTGACCGACCGCTCCCTGGGGAAGCTGCGCGCCGGGGCCGTCGACCAGGGACTGAAGCCCGAGGAGTACGCGGCCACGCTGCGCTGTCTGCTGCTGACCGCCGACCCCGAGTGCCGTACCCGGGTCTTCTTCGGCGTCGGCGCGGGCGGGCTGTTCCGGCTCAGGGACGGGGTCTGGCAGGACATCGAGCCGCAGGTCACGGAGGTCGCCGGGGAGCCCGTGGTGGGCTTCGGATCGCCGCCCTCCGAAACCCCCGAGGGCGACCGGCTCACCATGGACCTGGGCATCCCCACACCCCCGAGCCCTTACGAGACGCTGCCCGAGCCGCCCCGTGAACCCTTCCGGTTCCGTGCCTCCGTGGCCCGCGCGGGCGACACCCTGCTCATGTGCACCGGCGGACTCGCGGAACCCCTGCGCGGCGAGCCCGAGCTCGGCGCCCGGCTGAGCGGCCGGTGGTCCGGTGCCGAACCGCCCGGACTCGCCGCGTTCCTCGCCGACACCCAGGTCCGGGTCAAGGGATACGCCGACGACCGTACGGCGGCGGCCGTTTGGGAGGCGTAACCGCGCTCCGTGTGAATTCATGGAACCCGAAAGATCTTTCGGAGACCGAAGGGGCACACGAGCCATGGCCAAGCAGAACGTCGCCGAGCAGTTCGTCGACATCCTCGCCCGTGCCGGCGTCAAGCGGATGTACGGCGTGGTCGGCGACTCCCTCAACCCCGTTGTCGACGCCGTCCGCCGCAGCTCCGCCATCGACTGGGTGCACGTACGCCACGAGGAGACCGCCGCGTTCGCGGCCGGTGCCGAGGCCCAGATCACCGGGGACCTGACGGCCTGTGCGGGCTCCTGCGGCCCCGGCAACCTGCACCTCATCAACGGCCTGTACGACGCCCACCGCTCCATGGCCCCGGTCCTCGCCCTCGCCTCGCACATCCCGTCCAGCGAGATCGGCCTCGGCTACTTCCAGGAGACCCATCCCGACCAGCTGTTCCGCGAGTGCAGCCACTACAGCGAGATGATCTCCAACCCGAAGCAGATGCCCCGGCTGCTCCAGACCGCCATCCAGCACGCCGTCGGCCAGAGCGGCGTCAGTGTTGTCACGCTGCCGGGCGACATCGCCGACCAGCCCGCCCCCGACAAGGCCGCCGAGACCGCCCTGGTCACGTCCCGGCCGACGGTCCGGCCGGGCGACGCCGAGATCGACAAGCTGGTCGAACTGATCGACGGCGCCGAGAAGATCACCCTGTTCTGCGGCAGCGGCACCGCGGGCGCGCACACCGAGGTGATGGAGTTCGCCGAGAAGATCAAGTCCCCGATCGGCCACGCCCTGCGCGGCAAGGAGTGGATCCAGTACGACAACAGGTTCGACGTCGGTATGAGCGGACTGCTCGGCTACGGCGCCGCCTACGAGGCCACCCACGAGTGCGATCTGCTGATCCTGCTCGGCACGGACTTCCCGTACAACGCGTTCCTGCCCGACGACGTGAAGATCGTCCAGGTCGACATCCGGCCCGAACGCCTCGGCCGGCGTTCGAAGCTGGACCTCGCCGTGTGGGGCGACGTGAAGGAGACCCTGCGCTGTCTGACCCCGCGGGTGAAGCCCCGGGAGAACCGCCGCTTCCTCGACAGGATGCTCAAGAAGCACGCGGACGCGCTGGAGGGGGTGGTGAAGGCGTACACCCGCAAGGTCGAGAAGCACGTCCCGATCCACCCCGAGTACGTGGCGTCCGTACTCGACGAACTCGCCGACGAGAACGCCGTCTTCACCGTCGACACCGGGATGTGCAACGTCTGGGCGGCCCGTTACATCTCGCCCAACGGGCGCCGCCGGATCATCGGTTCCTTCTCCCACGGCTCCATGGCGAACGCGCTGCCGATGGCGATCGGCGCCCAGTTCACCGACCGGGAGCGCCAGGTCGTGTCGATGTCCGGCGACGGCGGCTTCTCCATGCTGATGGGCGACTTCCTGACCCTCGTCCAGTACGACCTGCCGGTGAAGGTCGTGCTGTTCAACAACTCCTCGCTCGGCATGGTCGAGTTGGAGATGCTGGTCGCCGGACTGCCCTCGTACGGCACCACGAACAAGAACCCGGACTTCGCCGCCGTCGCCCGCGCCTGCGGTGCCTACGGTGTGCGCGTGGACAAGCCCAAGCAGCTCGCCGGAGCGCTCAAGGACGCCTTCCGGCACAAGGGCCCGGCGCTCGTCGACATCGTCACCGACCCCAACGCCCTCTCGATCCCACCGAAGATCAGCGCGGAGATGGTGACCGGGTTCGCCCTGTCCGCGTCGAAGATCGTGCTGGACGGCGGCGTCGGCCGCATGCTCCAGATGGCCCGTTCCAACCTGCGCAACGTGCCGCGGCCGTGAGCGTCGCGCCGGCCGGCTACTCGTTGTAGGGGACCCACTCGCGCCGGCCCCCCTCCCAGCTGTACCACCAGCGCGGCAGCCCCTTGATGCCGGTCGTACGGAACGGGCTGCCCGCGTCGTCGATGGTGATGGTGCCGGTACGGCCCTGGGAGGACCAGTCGAGTTCGAGGTACCAGCTGCAATCGCAGTTCTGGGTCTCCGCCGTGACCAGCAGCACCTCGGGGTCCTCGGCGGAGACGCGGTACGGCAGCTTGACGGCGGGGATCACGTCCCCGGCGTCGTTGCCCGCCTCCGCGCGCGCGATCGGCCGGTCCGCGTCCAGGTTCACCGAGAAGTAGCGCGGCGTGAGCGCACCACCACAACCCTGGTCCATGGCGTACGAGTTCCCCTTGGCCGGCGTCGCGCGCTTCACGATCCGCACGCGCAGCGCCTCCAGCACAACGGCGGTGGAGTTCTTGCCCTGCAACGAGATCTGCACGTTGGTGTCCCGCCCGTGCAGCGCGTTCAGCGACCCCGCCCACTTCGCGGCGTCCTGCGCGAGGGGTGGGGGCGGAACCTGCGTGGGCGGCTTGTCGACGACGTAGTCGTGGCCGCAGCCCTGGTTCCACACCTGGGAGTTCACGGTCCAGGTCAGCGGGATCCCGGCGGGCGCGTGCCCCTGGCTGCCGCCGGAACCGCCGGATCCGTCCGACTCGCCGGTGCCGGACGAGGGCGCGCCGCCGCCACCGCCGGCCGGCGGGGACTTCCTGGACGGGGCGTCCTTGGCCGACGGAGGCCGGGAGGTCCCGGACGCGCTCGGCGAGGGCGAGGGGGAGCGGTCGGTGTCCCGCGGCGCCGTAGTCCGCGAGGAGGGGGCCGGCGCCTCGGCCACGTCGTCGGCCGGGGGCCGGTCGGACGAGGTCGCCACCAGGCTGCCCAGCGTCACGACGAGCGCCGCCGCGGCGGCGGTGGCGATGGCGAGCCGCCTGCGGCGGTACCAGGGGAGGGGGAGGGTGGGCGACATGACCGCACCGGATGCGGTGACATCGGAGTCGTCCGGGTCGTCACTGCCGGGGTCTCGGAGGTCCCCGGGGTGCTCGGGGTTCCCGAGGATTCCGGGCTGCCCGGGGCTCTCGGGGATTCCGGGGTGCCCGGGGCTGTCGGAACTGTGGGAGCCGGCATCCGTCTCCGCCGCCCCTGCCGCCCCTGCCGCCACCACCGGGCCGGCCGGCCCCGCCGCCTCGACGCCGCCCGACTTGCCCTGCGATGCGCCGGAGTCCGCCGGGCCAACTGCCACGGCGTCCGGCACCGCGCCCGCCTTCGTCCCCGGCACCGATCCCGATCCTGTACCCGTGCCCGATCCCGCGTCCTCGCTCGTGCCCGTGCCCGTGCTCGTGCCCGCGCTCGTGGCCGAGCCCGCCTCCGAGCCCGAGCCCGCCTCCGAGCCCGAGCCCGAGCCCGAGCCCGAGCCCGCCTCCGAGCCCGAGCTTGTCGCCGCGCCCGTACCCACGCCCGATCCCGTGGTCGCGCCCGGTGTCGGATCCTGGCTGCGAGGGCGTTGGCGGGCTGCTACCGCGAGCAGCCAGATGCCGTGGAGTTCGTGGCGTTCCGTCGCGGTCGCGCCGCACAGCGCGGCGAACCGTTCGACGGGTGCGAAGTCGACCGGGACCGCGTCGCCGGCGCAGTAGCGGTGCAGCGTCGAGGTGTTCATGTTGAGCCGACGGGCGAGCTGACCGTAGCTCCGGTCCGTCCGGTCCTTGAGCCGGCGCAGCTGCGCCGCGAAACGCTCGACGTCGTCGTGCGGTGTCGACACACCGTCCCCCGGGTTCGTAAACGCTGTTGTGCGAAGCCTAACCGGCCTGGGACGGCATCCCAGGCACCTTATATACCTGCACGTCAGAAGGGCTGGGATGGTTCCACCACGGCGGATCGGCCAGGGATTGTTGCGCGGCCCCGCTGTGACCGCTGATGCTCTTGGTGTCGCCCAGCACCCCGACCGGTGCAGCGGCCGGACTGACCATCCGGCCACGGGCGGCACCACTACTCACGAGACACATCCACGGGGAGAGTCATGTTCAACCGCACCAAGGCCCGCGAGTTCACGGCGTTCACGGCGATCGCCGTCGCAGGCCTCACCGTCGCCGCGGTACTCACCGGCCCGGCCGCCCAGGCCGCACCGGCCGCGCCCAAGTTCCTGTCGGCCGCCGAGCTGCCGCCGCACGCCTCGTCCGACTGGATCGCGGGGAAGGTCACCGACGGTGTCCCGGACGAGCTGCGGCTCTGCCTGGACGACGTGTTCCCGGGCTACGACTCCCGCTACCGCGACTTCCGTACGGACCTGGACACCAACGCCCGGCAGCTGACCATCGTCACCGGTACCGCCGCCAAGGCCAAGGCGCTGGCCGACCGGATGAACAAGGAGATCCAGGCCTGCGCCGAGCGCATCGAGACGGACCCCGAGATCGAGGCCACGTACAAGGGCTACGGGTCGCTGCCGGTCGAGGAGGGCGCCCGCGTCCACGGGCTGCACACCGAGGCGACGTGGGGCGCCACGGACGTCCGGCTGCTGTCGGTGGGCCGGGACGACAAGACGGTCACCGTTGTGGAGTGGGCGCAGATGGGCGACTTCGGTGACGCGCCGGTCGCCGCGTTCAAGAAGACCACCACGACGGCGGTCAACAAGCTCTACTGACGGGCGCCGGTTTCGACCGGTTCGACAACTTCACAGCGCTCCACCGAGACGCGCGGCCGCTCTGTGCCGGCCGCGCGCGAGGACGGGGTCGCCCTACCGGACGGGGGTCGGGGGGGCGACCCCGCTTTTTTCTGTGTGCCGGCGGGTGGGCGGATGGACATGCGGGGGCTCCCGGGCCGAAACACAACGGGTTGGCCGAGAAGGAACCCGGGTGTTTCAAGCCACATTCACGTGCACGCGACGGCGCCCCGGGCCAGAGCCGGAATCCCGGTGTCCGAAACGGCTCGTCCCCTGTCGCCGCCGCGCACGGGCGGATGCACGGTCCCAAATCGGCCGACGGGCCGAACTCTTGTGGTCCGGAAGACCAACTCCGGTTGTCGGAAGGGCATCCGGAGACTCCTCCGGCGTTGATCGGGTGGCCGAACAACCGGCGGTCGCCGATCCGGCATGACTGGCCCGTTGCCCATTGGGCATGGATCCCCGTGAACGTGTTCGAGCAGGAGGGGAACCGACATCGGCACGCGGGCGGGGGTCATGAAGAGGCAAGTACGCGGGGGCGGTCCCACGGTCGTCGGGTCCGGCTCGGCGCATGCGGCCGGGGAAGGGACGGCGGAGGGCGACGGGCAGGACGGGCCGAGATTGAAGCGCAGACTGGGACGGGCGGATCTGCGGGCGGTGCCCGAGGCACGCAGGGCGCTGCGCGAGATGCTGGAGAGCTGGGAGCGGCCGGAGCAGTCGCAGATAGCGGAACTGCTCACGAGCGAGCTGGTCACCAACGCGCTGGTGCACACCGACCGGGACGCCGTACTGACGGCGGAGGTGGGTCCGCGCGGACTGCGCGTGGAGGTGCGGGACTTCGTGGCGCAGCGGCCACGGCCCGGCACACCGAGCCCGCACGGGACGAACGGCCGGGGCCTGGTCCTGGTGGAGTCCCTCGCGGACGCGTGGGGCGTACGGCCGCACGGGGTGGGCAAGGCGGTCTGGTTCGAACTCGGCGCGCACGCGGCGTAGGGCTCCGCCGATTGAGCGGTGTTCGGTGCCGGGGGGCGACGGGTGGTGGTGTTTCGGCTGCGGCGCCGTTGTGGCTGGTCGCGCAGTTCCCCGCGCCCCTGGTCGGCGCTGTGGGTTTTCTGAGGGGCCTACGACGGACGGGACGGGCTCGACCCGTGTGTGGTCGTGCCTCGTCCCGTTCCGATGGTTCGTCCGCCGTGCCGGGTCAGCCGAACTGCTGCTCCAGGTCCTTGAGCTTGCGCTCCAGGGAGTCCAGACGGGGCAGGGCCATGGTGTCGTCCTCCGCGGTGAGATCGACGGCGACCGGTTCAGCCGTGGTGGTGCGGACGGGCTGGAGTGAGGGCCGCTGGCGTACGGGCAGTTGCTCCGGGGCCGATATGGCAGGCTCCGCGGACACACGCTCGGAGCCCTGCTCCACGGTCGGCAGCTCCGCCTGACGGCCCCCGCCACGGCCGGCGAAGCCGCGGTGGCCCCGGCTGATCGCCTTCAGCTGGGCCCGCTCCAGACGGCCCGCCTCACGGCGGCGCAGCCGCTCCTGCTCCTTGCTCTTCTGGTCCTCGCGGACCTCCTCGACGGCCTCGTCGAGGCTGCGGACGCCCTCCAGGAGCATCAGGGACCACGCCTTGTAGGTCTCGCGCGGCGCCCGCATCCAGCGGACGATACGGATCTGCGGCAGCGGACGCGGCACCAGGCCCTGTTCGCGGAGCGCGGCGCGGCGGGTCTGCTTCAGCGCGCGGTCGAAGAGCACGGCCGCGGACAGGGACATGCCCGCGAAGAAGTGCGGGGCACCGGCGTGGGCCGCGCCGCGGGGCGCGTGCACCCAGTTGAACCAGGCAGCGGCGAACGCGAAGGTCCACACGAGTATCCGGGAGCCGAGCGCCGCGTCGCCGTGGCTGGCCTCCCGCACCGCGAGCACGGAGCAGAACATGGCCGCTCCGTCCAGACCGAACGGAACCAGGTACTGCCAGCCGCCGGTGAGACCGAGGTTCTGCTCACCGAAGCCGACCAGACCGTGGAAGGAGAGCGCGGCGGCCACCGCGGCACAGCAGAACAACAAGAGGTAGGAGACCGTGCCGTACATGGCCTCCTTGCGCCTGCGGCGCTCCTCGGCACGCTCCCACGAGTCGTCGGCGCTCGCGTCCTTCCCCGTGGTGCGCTTGCCGCGCGCCAGCACCGCCACCGCCGCCAGCATGCCCAGGAGCAGCACGGCGCCCGGAAGGAGCCAGTTCAGCGATATGTCGGTCAATCTCATCAGGGGGTCCCTTGCATTGGGATAGGGCGTAACGCCCGCCATAGTGACCCAATCCCAGCGGCCCTCAGGGGGTTTCGGGGCAAGAGGCCGCCAACAGGGTGCAGGGGGGATGCCCAGGGCGGCGTTCTGCTCGAACTGCCGCTTGAGGGGCGGGAGTTGAGTTCGAATAAGACTACCCGTACGGGTGGTTCCACGGGAACTTCCTGCGGTGGGTGAGGAAGGTGTGAAACGCCCGGAAACCCGTGGCCGGCGCGGACCGCGGGTGATCTTAGCGGGACCCGGCGCATGTCCGGCGCCGGGGGCGGCTCAACCGGCCGCGGCCTCCAGCAGTTTGACGACCCGTTCCGAGTCGCAGGTGCGCGGGCAGGTGGCGCACGTCTCCTCGGGGCGCAGCGTGTAGAACATGCAGCAGCTCACCCGGTCGCGGGTCGGCAGCGGTTCACCGGCGGGACCGGTCAGCACACGGAAGGCGGCGGAGCCGGCGTACGGCTTGGTCGTGCCCGGCAGCAGCAGCTCCAGCTCGCGCGTGGCCCGGTCCTTCTCGTCGAGCAGCTCCGCGATGTACCAGAGCCCCTCCACGATCTCGTCCGTCGCCATGCCCCACAGGGCCCGCCCGCGGCGCCGCATCCGCGGCCCGAACGAGCCGAACACCGGCTCCAGGTGCTCGGCGACCGCGTCGCGCACCTCCGCCCGCAGCGCCTCCTCGTCGGCGACCACGCGGGCGCCCGGCAGTGCGGCGGCCGGATCGTCGGGCAGACAGGCGAAGGAGGAGGTGCGCACCGCCATGCGGCCCTCCTCGCGTTCGAACGAGACATGCGTCACGGGGAAGCGCGGCACCCTGCGGTGCAGGAACCACGGCACGGTGATCAGCAGACAGGCGGTCCAGGCGTATCGGTGCAGGCCGAAGCTGGCGACGACGTCGGGGCGGCCCGGCTGTTCGTAGTCGCGCCGGATCTGTGCGTCGTCCCACGCCAGGAAGGTCTCCAGGGCGGGCCCGCCCTCCGCGAGCGCGGCGGCGGACACCCAGGCGCCCCCCTCGGGGTCGGCCTCCTCGCAGGTCAGCTCGTTGATCGTGAGCCACGGGTAGACCTCGGCGAGGCGGGCGTAGGAGTCCGCGACGGCCGACGGGGGGAGGGGCATGCCGGACCACCGATTCGCGAGCGGTTAGAGGTAAGCCTTACCTTACCCAATCTGTTCGAAATTTGAACTCCCCCCTTCTGCCCCTAAGGTGCTTGACGGACGAGGTCACAACCCGCCGTAATGACCCCAAGTGCCGACAAGCCGGAGGAGGACCCGTGACGCAGGGTGTGCAGGACTCCGCCTGGGCCGGGGCCCCGCCACGGGCACCCGAACCCGTCCGCGTGCCGCAGCAGGCGCGCACCGAGTCCGACTCCGTGCGCGAGCGCGGGGCCGCCTCCGGGGCCGTGCGCGGTGAGCACACGCACAGCGAGACGCCTCTCCCCGGCCCGCGCCCGGTCATCCAGCGGTCCTCGGTGCGTGGGCAGATACTCGACGCGCTGCGTACCGCGCTGCTCGCCGGTGAACTCTGTCCCGGTGAGGTGTATTCGGCGCCCGCGCTGGGGGAGCGGTTCGGGGTCTCGGCGACGCCCGTGCGGGAGGCCATGCAGCAGCTCGCGCAGGAGGGTGCGGTCGAGGTGGTCCCGAACCGGGGCTTCCGGATCGTCCAGCGGGACGCCCGCGAGCTCGCCGAACTCGCCGAGGTGCGCTCGCTCATCGAGGTGCCGGTCCTGCTGCGTCTTGCCCGCACCGTCCCGTCGGAGACCTGGGTGGAACTTCGGCCGGTCGCCGAGGCGACGGTGCGGGCGGCGGCCACCGGGTGCCGGGCCACCTATGCGGAGGCGGATCGCGCCTTTCACCGGGCGCTGCTCTCCCTGTCCGGGAACGAGCAGCTTGTGAAGGTCGCCGAGGACCTCCAGCGCCGGACGCAGGCACCTCAGATCGGCCGTCCCGTCGCACGCGGCCGCACCGAGCTCATGGCCGACGCGGCCCACCACGCGGCCCTCCTCGACGCCCTCATCGCCGGCGACCTCGAATCGGTCCATTTACTCATCGGCGAACACTTCGCGTAGCGGACGCTTGACGGGCGAGTGCGGGTCCGTCGTGGCCGATCGCGCAGTTCCCCGCGCCCCTGAGTGGGCCATCAGCACCGGCGCCGACATGTGCCGCCGGCAACTGGAACCCACCCAGGGGCGCGGGGAACTGCGCGACCGACCCACCACTGCCCGCAGACGTCTAGGCCGTCGCCGCCGGGGGCAACCCGCCTGGGGGCGCGGGGAACTGCGCGATCGGCCCCCGCGCACCCGCAGTCGTACGCGTAGCCGTCCGGCCCCTAGGCCGTTGCCGCCGGGGGGCGAGTTGGGGGCAGCGGCGCTGAATCGGATCGCCGGTGGGGGCAACCCACTCAGGGGCGCGGGGAACTGCGCGATCGGCCCCCGCGCACCCGCAGTCGTACGCGTAACCGTCCGGCCCCTAGGCCGTCGCCGCCGGGGGGTCGAGTTGGGGTGCCAGCCAGGTGGGTACGCCTCCCAGGAGGCGGAACAGGCGGCGGGCCTCCTCGCGCAGGCGGGACGCCTCCGGCTCGGTCTCCGTGTCCGCCAGCGACGCCAACGCAGGCGCCGTACCCACGAGATACCCCAACTCCTCCCGAATCCGCAGCGATTCGGCGAACCCGTGCCGCGCCTCCGCCAACTCCCCGTCCCGCAGGGCGAGTCCCGCCAGATGGCGCCACGTGAACGAGAGCAGCAACGCGTCCGGCCCCCCCGAAGCCGCCGCATGCGCCCGCCGGTACGCGGCCCGCGCCGACTGCGGCGAGTGCGCCAGGTTCTCCGCGAGCAGCCCCCGCCGGAAGTCCAGCAGCGCCCGCCCCGCACCGTCCGGCGGAATCAGCGCCGCCGCCCGCCCGAGCGCGGCCCGCGCCTCGTCGGCCCGGTCGCGCACGGCGAGCAGGGTCGCGGCATAGGCCAAGTACCCACGTTCACAAGCGGCCGCGCCGCGCTCCTCGTCGCTGTGGGCGATCGCCTCCGCCGTACGCAGCGCGTCCTCGGCGTCCGGCCAGCCCTGCTCGGTGTAGAGGCACCGCTCCACCAGCAGCGCGGCCCGCTGCAACGCGGCGGCCGGGGTGTCCGGCCGGAGCAGTTCCGCGGCGTCCGTCCAGCAGGCCCGTGAGCGCAAGCGCCACACCGCCGTCTGGAGCGGATCGTCGTCTGCGGTCGTTCCGGAACCAGACATGGCGGTATGCGCCACATTGCCCTCCCCGAGCGCGCCTTCGAGCTGTTGAGTGGTGGCCGCATTCCAGCACTTGGGACACCACCGGGCCAAGGGGGTGGGTGAAGGATTTCACAAAGTCGTGGGACTTGGGGCCGATCGGGGTTTGTGCTCCGGCCGCGCGGATCAGGATCCGCGGATGCGGATGCGCACACGGAAGCCGCTCGGGAGCCCGGTGTCCGCGGGCCCGGGACGGCCGCCGGTCAGCTCATCCGGAGCGCCAGGAAGAAGTCCAGCTTGTCCTCCAGGCGGGACAGATCACGGCTTGTGAGCTGCTCGATCCGCCCGACGCGGTAGCGCAGCGTGTTGACGTGCAGATGCAGCCGGGCCGCGCAGCGCGTCCAGGAGCCGTCGCACGCCAGGAACGCCTCAAGGGTCGGGATCAGCTCGGCGCGGTGGCGGCGGTCGTAGTCGCGCAGCGGATCCAGCAGCCGGGCCGTGAACGCCCGGCGCACGTCGTCCGGCACAAACGGCAGCAGCAGCACGTGCGACGCCAGCTCCTGATGGCCCGCGGCACACACCCGCCCCGGCCGGGCCGCCGCCACCCGCCGGGCGTGCCGCGCCTCCTCCAGCGCCCCGCGCAGCCCCTCCGCCGAGTGCACGGCCGCGCTGACACCGAGCGTGACCCGCCCGTCCTCCTCCAGACCGGCCGACAGCGGATCCCGTACGGACTCCAGAAGGGACTCGGCGAGCAGCCCCGACTCGGAGCCGTCGTGCTCGCTGGAGACGGCCGGCAGCGGTACGAGCGCCACGGCCTCGTCACCGGTGTGCGCCACGGCGATCCGGTCCGAGCCCTCCGACCCCGTCGACAGCGGGTCGACCAGGATCTCCTCAAGGAGCGCCTGCGCGATCGGCCCGCTCTCCGCGTCCGCGCCGTCCCACTCGACCCGGGCCACGATCACCTGCCAGTGCGGGGCCGCGCCCAGGCCCGGCAGCAGTACCGGCGCCGCGACCCGCAGCCGGGCCGCGATCTCCGCCGGGGCGGCGCCCGTCTGCACCAGCTCCAGGACCTCCTGCGCCAGCCGCCGCCGTACCGTACGGGCCGCGTCCCGCCGGTCCCGCTCCACGGCGATCAGCTGGGTGACGCCGTGCACCAGGTCCAGCCGCTCCTCGGGCCAGTCACCGGCGTCCGCCTCGACGGCCAGCAGCCAGTCCGACAGGACCGTCTCGCGCACGTCCCGCGAGGCCGCGGGCGCGCGTCCGCCGCCGCGGATCGGGAACAGCGAGTACGTCGACGTACCGACCAGGACGCGGTGCGGGCCGCGCCGGCCGGTGCGGGCGGCGGCCAGCTGCTCGGCCGCCAGCCGGGCGCAGACCCCGGCGGCGAGCACCGGACCGCCCTCCTTGGGCCCGGCGATCAGCCGTCCGGTCGGCGACAGCACCCACGCCCGCAGATCCAGGTCGCTGCCGAGCAGATCGAGCACGACGTCCGGGCCGCCGCCCGCCGGACCGGACGTCATCATCCGCCGGTGCCGGTCCACGACCGCCGCGAGATCCCCGGCGCGCTCGCCGGAGACCTGGCGCACCACGTGCTCGGTGATCGTCGCGAACGCCACCGACTCGTGCACCGCGAACAGCGGCAGCCGGTGCCGGGCGCAGGCCGCCACCAGATCGTCCGGCACATCGCCGAGCTCCGCCTCGCCCGCCGCGAGCGCCGCCACCCCGGCCTGCGCCAGGATCCGTACGAACGGCTCCGAGTCGCTCTCGTCCCGGCGCCACGCCAGCCCCGTGAGCACCAGCTCGCCGCCGCTCAGATAGCGGCTGGGGTCGCGCAGGTCGGTCGTCATCACACCCCGGACCGTGCGGTCCAGCTCGTCCTCGCCGCCGAGCAGCCCGAGGCCCAGCGCGTCCGTGTCCAGCAGTGCGCGCAGCCGCATTCTCGTCGCCGCCGTTCTTTGTCTCGAAAACTACGATGAATCAAGGTGGGCCCCCGCGGTACGGGGTTCGTCGGCGGGTCCCTCAGCGGCACCCGCCGGCTGCCGAACCGCCGGCCGGGCGGTGTCCCCAGGTCACGCGGCTGTGGTGCGCGTTTCCACAGGAAAGCGAGGAGGTTACTGATGACCTCTGTTCATACGAATCTACAAGATGCCCGCCCTGGCCAGCCAACTCCTTCATGGTTTCGGTGACTGACCCTGTCGGAGCACTCCGCTGTGTACTGACCCCACTCCGCGTAAACAGCACATGAACGAGCCGGGCCCGCCGCACACGGATTGGCTCAATCTGTACGACCCCCAAGACGAAGAAGAGAGCCGGTCATGGACTTCCTTCGCCCCGCCAGCTGGGAGGAGGCGCTCGCCGCGAAGGCCGAGCACCCCACCGCAGTGCCGATCGCGGGTGGCACCGACGTGATGGTCGAGATCAACTTCGACCACCGCCGGCCCGAGTACCTGCTCGACCTCAACCGCGTCGGCGACCTCTACGAGTGGGAGGTCGGCGAGGACTCCGTGCGGCTCGGTGCCTCCGTCCCGTACACCAGCATCATGGAGCGGCTCCGCCCCGAGCTGCCCGGACTGGCGCTCGCCTCCCACACGGTCGCCTCCCCGCAGATCCGCAACCGCGGCGGCGTCGGCGGCAACCTCGGCACCGCCTCCCCGGCCGGCGACGCCCACCCGGCGCTGCTCGCCGCCGGCGCCGAGGTCGAGGCCGAGTCGGTGCGCGGCACCCGCATGATCCCCATCGACGAGTTCTACACCGGCGTCAAGCGCAACGCGCTCGCCCCCGACGAGCTGATCCGGGCCGTCCACATCAAGAAGGCGGACGGCCCCCAGCAGTACTCCAAGGTCGGCACGCGCAACGCGATGGTGATCGCCGTCTGCGCCTTCGGCCTCGCCCTGCACCCCGGGACACGGACCGTGCGCACCGGCATCGGCTCGGCCGCGCCCACACCCGTCCGGGCCAGGGCCGCCGAGGAGTTCCTGAACGCCGCGCTCGACGAGGGCGGCTTCTGGGACAACGGGAAGATCATCACCCCGTCCGTCGCCAAGCAGTTCGCCGACCTGTGCTCGGCCGCCTGCAACCCGATCGACGACGTCCGCGGCACCGCGAGCTACCGCCGCCACGCGGTCGGTGTGATGGCCCGCCGGACCCTGACCTGGACCTGGGAGTCGTACCGCGGCACCCGCTCCGCCGACCATCAGAAGGGGGGCGCTGCGTAATGCGCGTCAACTTCACCGTCAACGGACGGCCGCAGGAAGCGGACGACGTCTGGGAGGGCGAGTCCCTGCTGTACGTGCTGCGCGAGCGGATGGGGCTGCCCGGCTCCAAGAACGCCTGCGAGCAGGGCGAGTGCGGCTCCTGCACGGTCCGCCTCGACGGCGTGCCCGTCTGCTCGTGCCTGGTCGCCGCAGGCCAGGTCCAGGGCCGCGAGGTGGTGACCGTCGAGGGCCTCGCCGACTTCGCGAAACAGCGCGCCGAGGGCTGCGCCTCGGGAGCCTGCGGTACGACCCTCCAGGACGCCCAGCAGTGGAGGTCCCGGCCCGCCGCCGACTCCCGGACCGGCGAGGGCGCTGATCTCGCCCCCATCCAGCAGGCGTTCATCGACGCCGGCGCCGTCCAGTGCGGCTTCTGCACGCCCGGACTGCTGGTCGCCGCCGACGAGATGCTGGAGCGCAACCCCAACCCCAGCGACGCGGACATCCGCGAGGCGCTGTCGGGCAACCTGTGCCGCTGCACCGGCTACGAGAAGATCATGGACGCGGTCCGCCTGGCGGCCGCCCGACAGGGAGAGGCGGTCTGACCATGTCTGCGATGTCTGTGATGTCTGCCAATGCCCCCATCGGCACCCCCACCAAGGTCACCCAGGGTTCCCAGACCAAGGGCGGCATCGGGGAGTCCACGCTCCGCCCCGACGGCACCCTCAAGGTCACCGGCGAGTTCGCGTACTCGTCCGACATGTGGCACGAGGACATGCTCTGGGGCCAGATCCTGCGCTCCACGGTCGCGCACGCCGAGATCGTCTCCATCGACACCTCCCAGGCGCTCGCCCTGCCGGGTGTCTACGCGGTCCTGACCTACGACGACCTGCCGACCGAGGTCCGGAACTACGGCCTGGAGATCCAGGACACCCCGGTCCTCGCGCACGGCAAGGTCCGCCACCACGGCGAGCCTGTCGCGATCGTGGCCGCCGACCACCCCGAGACCGCACGCCGCGCCGCCGCCAAGATCCACGTCGAGTACCGCGAACTGCCGGTCATCACCGACGAGGCGTCCGCCACCGCGCCCGACGCGATCCTCGTCCACGAGGGCCGCGACGACCACCACATCGGGCACGTCCCGCACCCGAACATCGTGCACCGCCAGCCGATCGTCCGCGGCGACGCCGACGAGGCCGCCAAGAAGGCCGACGTCGTCGTCACCGGCGAGTACTACTTCGGCATGCAGGACCAGGCCTTCCTCGGCCCCGAGTCCGGACTCGCCGTACCCACCGAGGACGGCGGCGTCGACCTCTACGTCGCCACCCAGTGGCTCCACTCCGACCTGCGCCAGATCGCGCCCGTCCTCGGTCTGCCCGAGGACAAGGTACGGATGACGCTGTCGGGCGTCGGCGGCGCGTTCGGCGGCCGCGAGGACCTGTCGATGCAGATCCACGCCTGTCTGCTGGCCCTGCGCACCGGCAAGCCCGTCAAGATCGTCTACAACCGCTTCGAGTCCTTCTTCGGCCACGTCCACCGCCACCCCGCCCGCCTGTACTACGAGCACGGGGCGACCAAGGACGGCCGGCTCACCCACATGAAGTGCCGGATCGTCCTGGACGGCGGCGCCTACGCCTCCGCCTCCCCGGCGGTCGTCGGCAACGCCTCCTCGCTGAGCGTCGGCCCGTACGTCGTCGACGACGTCGACATCGAGGCCGTCGCCCTCTACACCAACAACCCGCCCTGCGGCGCCATGCGCGGCTTCGGCGCGGTCCAGGCGTGCTTCGCCTACGAGGCACAGATGGACAAGCTCGCCAAGGGGCTCGGCATGGACCCGGTGGAGTTCCGGCAGCTCAACGCCATGGAACAGGGCACCATAATGCCCACGGGCCAGCCGGTCGACTCGCCCGCCCCGGTCGCCGAACTGCTGCGCCGCGTCAAGGCGATGCCGATGCCGCCGGAGCGTCAGTGGGAGTCCAGCGAGGGCCCCGACGTACGCCAGCTGCCCGGCGGTCTGTCCAACACCACCCACGGCGAGAGCGTCGTACGCGGTGTCGGCTACGCGGTCGGCATCAAGAACGTCGGCTTCTCCGAGGGCTTCGACGACTACTCGACGGCGAAGGTCCGGATGGAGGTCGTGGGCGGTGTGCCCGTGGCCACGGTCCACACGGCCATGGCGGAGGTCGGACAGGGCGGCGTCACCGTCCACGCACAGATCGCCCGCACCGAGCTGGGTGTCACCCAGGTGACCATCCGGCCGGCCGACACCCAGGTGGGCAGCGCCGGTTCGACCTCGGCCTCCCGCCAGACGTACGTCACCGGCGGCGCCGTCAAGAACGCCTGCGAGCTGGTCCGCGAGAAGGTACTGGAGCTCGGGCGCCGGAAGTTCGGCTCCTACCACCCCGCCTGGGCCACCGCCGAACTCCTCCTGGAGGGCGGCAAGGTCGTCACCGACGGCGGCGAGGTCCTCGGCGACCTGGTCGACGTCCTGGAGGACGAGGCCGTCGAGATCGAGGCGGAGTGGCGGCACCGGCCGACCGAGGCCTTCGACCTGCGTACGGGCCAGGGCAACGGGCACGTCCAGTACTCCTTCGCCGCGCACCGCGCCGTCGTCGAGGTCGACACCGAACTCGGCCTGGTCAAGGTCATCGAGATGGCCTGCGCCCAGGACGTCGGCAAGGCGCTCAACCCGCTGTCCGTCATCGGCCAGATCCAGGGCGGCACGATCCAGGGCATGGGGATCGCGGTGATGGAGGAGATCGTCGTCGACCCGAAGACCGCGAAGGTGCGCAACCCGTCCTTCACGGACTACCTCCTCCCGACGATCCTCGACACGCCGACCATCCCGGTCGACGTCCTCGAACTCGCCGACGACCACGCCCCGTACGGCCTCCGCGGCATCGGCGAGGCGCCCACCCTGTCCTCCACCCCGGCCGTCCTGGCCGCGATCCGCGCAGCCACGGGCCTGAACCTGGACCGCACCCCGGTCCGCCCGGAACACCTCACCGGCACGGCATAACCCCAACGCCGGCACCAACCCCACGACAATCCCACCCCCCCCGCCGTTGCGGGCAGGCGTGCCGCAGGGCGGCACCCGTCCCACCGAGAACGGCACCCCGACGCCGGGAAACGTGCGACCCACGCCCACCCCGGACGCCGACAGGCAACACCCGTACTCCGACGCCGGGCAACAGCGAAAACCCGCCCACGCCCGGACGCCGGTCAGCAACACGGAAATCCCGACGCCGGGCAACAGCGAAGCCACGCCCCCGGACGCCGGCGGCACAAGAACCCCGGCGCCCGGCAGGGCGGAACCTCGCTCAGCCTGACGCCGGTCAGCAGCACCCCGGCACCGGGTACGGCGAAACCCCGTTCACCCCGGCGCCGGCAGCAACACCGCACGCCACCGCAAGTACCCCGTTCGTCTCGGGCCGTCCCCCGGGTCGGGCACTTCCCAAACCCCGCGCATCGCCGAAGGCAACCGCGGGTGCCCCTATGAACCTTGGGAGCAGGCCCACATGACCCAGCAGTCACTGGAGCCCAGGACCACAGCCGACGACGCGGGTGACGGCACCCGCGTCCCGGCCGGCCGGTCCTGGCTCGACCGGTACTTCCACATATCCCACCGAGGATCCACGGTCGCGCGAGAGGTGCGCGGCGGCATCACCACCTTCATGGCGATGGCCTACATCCTCCTGCTCAACCCCCTGATCCTGTCCGGCAAGGACGTGGCGGGGAACACCCTCGGCCAGCAGGCACTGATCACCGCGACCGCGTTCGCGGCGGCCCTCACCACCCTGCTGATGGGCTTCTTCGGCAAGGTGCCGCTCGCCCTGGCCGCCGGACTCTCCGTCTCCGGGGTCCTCGCCTCCCAGGTCGTGCCCGAGATGACCTGGCCGCAGGCCATGGGCATGTGTGTGCTGTACGGCGTGGTCATCATGCTGCTGGTCGTCACCGGCCTCCGCGAAATGATCATGAACGCGATCCCGCTGGCGCTGAAGCACGCGATCACCATGGGCATCGGCCTGTTCGTGGCGCTGATCGGCTTCTTCAAGGCCGGTTTCGTGCACCAGGGCGAGGGGACCCCGGTCACCCTCGGCCCGGCCGGCGAACTGGCCGGCTGGCCGGTGCTGCTGTTCGCCGTCACCCTGCTCGCGATCTTTATGCTCCAGGCGCGGGGCGTGCCCGGCGCGATCCTCATCGGCATCGTCGGCGGCACGCTCCTGGCCGTGATCCTCAACGCGGCCGACGTCATCGACCCCGAGCAGTGGGCGAGCGGCGCACCCGAACTGAACGGCAGCGCGGTCTCGATGCCGGACTTCGCGCTCTTCGGCGACGTCGAGTTCGGCGGCTGGGGCGAGGTCGGCGCGATGACCGTCGGCATGATCGTGTTCACGCTGGTCCTCGCCGGGTTCTTCGACGCGATGGCAACAATCATCGGCGTCGGCACCGAGGCCAGGCTGGCCGACGACAAGGGCCGGATGCCGGGCCTGTCCAAGGCGCTGTTCATCGACGGCGCCGGCGGTGCCATCGGCGGTGTCTCGGGGGCGTCGGGCCAGACCGTGTTCGTGGAGTCGGCGACCGGCGTCGGCGAGGGCGCCCGTACGGGACTGTCCTCGGTAGTGACCGGGCTGTTCTTCGCGGCCTGTCTGTTCTTCACGCCGCTCACGGCCATCGTGCCCGGCGAGGTCGCCGCCGCGGCCCTCGTGGTGATCGGCGCCATGATGATGATGAACGCCCGGCACGTCGACTGGTCCGACCGGGCCACCGCGATCCCGGTCTTCCTGACCGTGGTGGTCATGCCCTTCACCTACTCGATCACCGCGGGCGTCGCGGCCGGCGTGATCTCGTACGTCGCGATCAAGGTCGCGCAGGGCAAGGCCCGCGAGATTGGCGTGTTCATGTGGGCACTCACCGTGATCTTTACGGTGTTTTTCGCCCTTGATCCGATAGAGAGCTGGTTGGGCGTCCACTAGCCGCCCGCCCGACCGCCTCCGCGCAACCGAAGGAGACCAACAGATGCTGGACATCGCCGAAGAACTGCACCGGTGGGTCGAGCAGGGCCGGGACTTCGCCGTCGCCACCGTGGTGGCCGTCGGCGGCAGTGCCCCGCGCCAGCCCGGTGCCGCCCTCGCGGTGGACGCCGACGGCACGGCGATCGGCTCGGTCTCCGGCGGTTGTGTGGAGGGCGCGGTCTACGAGCTGTGCCAACAGGCCCTCAAGGACGGGGAGTCGGTCCTTGAGCGCTTCGGGTACAGCGACGAGGACGCGTTCGCCGTGGGACTCACCTGCGGCGGCGTCATCGACATCCTTGTCGTGCCGGTACGGGCGGCCGACACCGTCCGTCCGGTCCTTGCGTCCGCGCTCGCCGCCGCCGCTTCGGGAGAGGCGGCGGCGGTGGCGCGGATCGTGTCCGGCCCGGCGGAGATGGTGGGCCGGGCGCTGCTGGTCCGCCCCGACGGCCCGCCCGAGGGCGGCTTCGGCGGCCACCCCGAGCTGGACCGCACGGTCGCCGCCGAGGCGGGCGCGTTCCTCGACGCGGGCCGCACCGGCACGCTGGAGATCGGCGAGCAGGGCTCCCGCTGCGGAGCGCCGCTCACCCTCCTCGTCGAGTCCTCGGTCCCGGCGCCCCGGATGATCGTGTTCGGCGCGATCGACTTCGCCTCGGCGCTCGTGCGCATCGGCAAGTTCCTCGGCTACCACGTCACCGTGTGCGACGCCCGGCCCGTGTTCGCCACCCGCACCCGCTTCCCCGACGCCGACGAGATCGTCGTCGCGTGGCCCCACGACTACCTGAAGTCCACCGAGGTCGACGGCCGTACCGTGCTGTGCGTCCTCACCCACGACGCCAAGTTCGACGTACCCCTGCTGAAGCTGGCACTGCGGCTGCCGGTCGCGTACGTCGGCGCCATGGGCTCCCGCCGCACCCACCTCGACCGCAACGAGCGGCTGCGCGAGGTCGGTGTCACCGAGCTGGAACTGACCCGGCTGCGCTCGCCCATCGGCCTCGACCTCGGCGCCCGTACGCCCGAGGAGACGGCCCTGTCGATCGCGTCGGAGATCGTCGCCAACCGCCGCGGCGGCACCGGCGTCACCCTCACCGGCGCGCACACCCCGATCCACCACGACCCGGCGTCGGCACCGGCCCGGCGGATCGGCTCGGTGGCCTGACCGCCCGTACCCCCGCGTCAGGCGACCGCGTCAGGCCTGTCTCAGCAGCCGGTTCACCGCGCGCCCGAACATCGCCCGGCCCGTCCGTGCCAGGAGCGGGTCGCAGAAGCGGGGCAGGAAGCGCACCCCGATCTCCTCGCGCCACAGCACCCGGGTACGGCCGCCGGGACCCGGACGGACCTCGATCTCCGCCCAGCCGAGCACCACCCGGCCCCGTTTCTCCAGCCGGCACAGACCCGGGGTGTCCTCGCCGGGCGGCTGCCACACCGTGATCTCCATCCGGTCGTCGAAGTGCAGCGGCCCGACGCCCGAACGGGCCACCAGGACCGTGCCGACGCCCTGCGGCGGCGCGGTGACGACCGATACACGGGTGAGCGGGACCGCGGCACCGTGCCGGGGCCACTCGGTGAGCCGGCGCCACGCCTCCGGCAGCGGAAGCGGTGCCGTGCGTTCGAGCAGGAACTTGGCCACGGACGAATCCTAGGCAGCACAACGGGCCGTACCGCGCCGCGCCGGGCCGTGCCCGGCCCTCGTCCGGCGCCCCGGGCCGCCGCTCACGGGCCGTCAACCCGCCCGCCCCGCGCCCGCGCTCGAACCCGTCCGGCGTTCACGAGTGCACATCGGTCGTCCTCACCAGGCCGATCCCGCGCCGTCGTGCGGGATCCCTTGACACCCCCTAATGGTCTGGACCACCCTGTGCCTCCAACGGTGGCCACCGTCCCCCCCCACAGTGCGCACCCCACACCGCGCACCTCCCCCCACGGAAGGGCTTTGGCCGTGCACAGCGACACCCGCACACGGAAGCTTCGTTCCCGTCTCACCCCGGCCCTGGTGGCCGTCGGCGCGCTCGCGGTCGCGGGCCTCGCGGTCCCCGCCGCGGCCGGCGCCGCCCCGGCCGCCGACGCCGCCCCCAGGGCCGCCGCCGCGCCCGCCGCGGTCCCGGCCCACGCCGTCACCGGCTACTGGCAGAACTTCAACAACGGGGCAACCGTCCAGACCCTGGCCCAGGTTCAGAACCACTACGACATCATCGCCGTGGCGTTCGCCGACGCGACCGCGACACCCGGCCAGGTGACCTTCAACCTCGACTCCGCGGGCCTCGGCGGCTACACCGTCGACCAGTTCAAGAAGGACGTCGCCGCGAAGAAGGCCGCCGGGAAGTCGGTGATCATATCGATCGGCGGCGAGCGCGGCACGGTCGCCGTCAACAGCGCCGCCTCCGCCACCGCGTTCGCGGACTCGGTGTACGCCCTCATGCAGGAGTACGGCTTCGACGGCGTCGACATCGACCTGGAGAACGGCCTCAACTCCACCTACATGACGCAGGCGTTGCGCTCGCTGTCGCAGAAGGACGGCCCGGGCCTGGTCGTCACGATGGCGCCGCAGACCATCGACATGCAGTCCACGTCGAACGAGTACTTCAAGACGGCGCTCAACATCAAGGACTTCCTCACGGTCGTCAACATGCAGTACTACAACAGCGGTTCGATGCTGGGCTGCGACGGCAAGGTGTACTCGCAGGGCTCGGTCGACTTCCTCACCGCCCTCGCCTGTGTCCAGCTGGAGGGCGGCCTGGCCCCGTCCCAGGTCGGCATCGGCGTACCGGCCTCCCCGCAGGGCGCCGGCAGCGGGTACGTCTCCCCGCAGACCGTGAACAACGCACTGGACTGTCTGACCCGCGGCACCGGCTGCGGCACCTTCAAGCCGTCGCGGACCTACCCGGGTCTGCGCGGCGCCATGACCTGGTCGACGAACTGGGACGCGGCGGCAGGCAACGCCTGGTCCAACGCGGTGGGCCCGCACGTGCACGGCCTTCCGTAGTCCGCCGAGGAGGGGAGAGCGCCGCCGGTCCGGGTCCGCCCGCACCGGCGGCGCTCACATGTGTCCCCGCGCGCCCGGATCCAGCGAGGGCACGAGCACCACGCTCCTTCCGGCCCACCGCGTCAGCGTTCCGTATACGTCCCGCCCCTCTCCGTCAGCGTCGCGTCAGGAGGGGTCCGGGGGGCCCGGGGGCCGGGCGTAGCGTCGTCGACGAGCCCCGGTCCGCCTCCCCGCGTCCGGGGCGCTCACACCACCGCGACGAACGAGCACGGCCTCCAGGAGGCATTCCATGGCAGACATCCTGTGCGGCGACGACCCGGAGCCTTCCGAACGGTTCCCGGCCGGACCGCTGTACGTACCGGTCCGTCCGGGCCACCGCGGCTGTGCGGCCCGCTTCTTCCGCACCCCGCTGGGCGACCGTACGGCCGTCGCCTTCACCTCCGAGGACCGGCTGCGGGCCACCCTCGGCGCCGGGCAGCCGTGGATCCGTCTCGCCGAGCCCGCGCTCCGCGCGCTGAGCGCGCCGCTGGGCGTCACCACCCTCACCGTGGACCCCCGGTTCTCCGCACCGGCTGCGCGAGCGCAGGCGCCGGCGTCGGAAGGGCGGCCCGCCGCCGCACGCGTCGCCGCGCTCTGGATCGGCTGAGAGGCAACCCGCGCCATGACCACCGTTCACGAACCCGCCCTCACCGCCGCCCCCGACGCCCTGTCCGTCTGGCCCGCCTCCACCACGGAGGTCCGGCCCGGCGAGGTCGCCGTCGGCGGGGTGCCGCTCACCGAGGTCGCCGACCGCTTCGGCACCCCCGTCTACGTCGTCGACGAGGCCGAGGTCCGCGACCGCTGCCGTACCTACCGGCACGCCTTCCCGGACGCCGAGATCCTCTACGCGGCCAAGGCGTTCCTGTGCCGCGCCATGGCCCACTGGGCGGAGGAGGAGGGCCTGGGCCTCGACGTCTGCTCCGCCGGTGAGCTGGAGCTGGCCGTCACCACCGGCTTCCCGCCCGAGCGGATCGTGCTGCACGGCAACGCCAAGTCGCCCCGCGACCTGGAGACCGCGCTGCGGCTCGGCGTCGGCCGGGTCGTCATCGACAGCCCCTCGGAGATCGCCCGGCTCGCCGCCGCGGTCGGCCCCGGCGGCCACCAGAAGGTCATGGTCCGGGTCGTCCCCGGTATTGCGGCGGGCGGCCACGAGAAGATCCGGACCGGCACCGAGGACCAGAAGTTCGGGCTCTCCATCTCCGACGGCCACGCCCAGCACGCCATCGCCCGGATACTCGACCAGCCGCAGCTCGAACTCACCGGCCTGCACTGCCACCTGGGCTCGCAGATCACCAGCGTCAAGCCGTATCTCGCCGCCGTACGACGGCTGGTCGGCCTGATGGCCGGGCTGCACCGCCGGCACGGCGTCATCCTGCCCGAACTCGACCTCGGCGGCGGCCACGGCATCGCCTACCGCCCCGGCGAACCGGCCCTCGACCTCACCGCGCTCGCCCGCAGGGTCCGCGCCGAACTGACCGACGCCTGCGCCACCGCCGGCCTCCCCGTCCCGCGCCTGATCATCGAACCGGGCCGGGCCATCGCGGGCCCGGCCGGCATCGCCCTCTACCACGTGCTCGCCGTCAAACGCACCGGCGCCCACACGTACGTCGCCGTCGACGGCGGTATGAGCGACAACCCGCGCCCGGCCCTGTACGGCGTTCGGTACGCGCCCCGGCTGATCGGCCGCGAGGGCGGCACGCCGGCCCCCGTCACCGTGGTGGGCCGGCACTGCGAGGCGGGCGACGTCCTCGCCGCCGACGTCGAACTCCCCGAGGACATCCGGCCCGGCGACCTCCTCGCCGTCCCGGTCGCCGGGGCGTACCACCTGTCCATGGCGTCCGGTTACAACCTTGTCGGCCGTCCGCCCGTCGCTGCGGTCACGAGCGGCCGGGCCCGGCTCCTGGTCCGCCGCGAGTCCTTGGACGACATCCGGATGCGGGACGTGGGGCTGTAGCGAACGCCCGGGCCCCTGGCGGCCGCACAGGTGAGGGCAGGGAGAAGCGGAGCCACGCCTCTACCTGCCCTCACCCCCTCACGCCCCCGTCCAGGCGCCGCCGGGCGGTTCGTACCACAGCGGGGAGGGTCTGGTCGTGCGTGGGCGCGAAACAGCAGGTCAGCCGGGGGTGCGAGCCGGCGTGCGGGGTGCTCGGACAGCGTCCGGCGGACGCGGGCGGCAGCCGGACGGGGCGGCGGCGCGGAATGCCCCGGCGCACGCGGCGACCACGTACAGCCCCAGGAAGGCTTGCGGACAGAAGCTGACCGCAAGCCCTCCTACGGTGGTCACACGACCTAAGGAGACCCCCGCCATGACCGTTCTTGTCACCGGTGCCACCGGCAACGTCGGCCGCCCGCTCGTCGCCCAGCTGCTGGCCGCCGGACACCGGGTCCGCGCGCTGACCCGCAACCCCGCGACCGCCGGCCTCCCCGAGGGGACGGAGGTGGTGGCGGGCAACCTCGCCGTCACGGCGACCCTGCCCGCGGCGTTCGCCGGGGTGAGCGCCGCGCATCTGATCAGCTTCGGCGACGACTACGCCCCGCTGGCCAACGCCACCGAGATCGTCGACGCCGCGGTGGCCGCCGGGGTGCGCAAGGTGACCGTGCTCAAGGGCGACCTCGACAAGACCCCGCTGGACGAGGCCGTGGCCGCCGGCGGAATGGACTTCACCTACCTGGAGCCCGTCGAGTTCATGTCGAACGTCCTGGAGTGGGCCGAGTCCGTGCGCCAGGAGGGTGTGGTCCGGGACGGCTTCCCCACCGTGCCGAGCTCGATGGTGCACGACGCCGACATCGCCTCGGTCGCCGCCGCCGTACTGACCGGCGACGGCCACAGCGGCAAGGAGTACCCGCTCACCGGCCCCGAGGCGCTGACCGCGCCGGAGAAGGCCGCCGTCCTCGCCGACGTGCTCGGCCGGGACGTGCGCTTCGTCGAGCTGGGCCGCGACGAGATGATCGCGCGCTGGCGTGCGGAGGGCTACTCGGACGACGACATCGACTTCTTCGTCATGGTGCGCACCAACCCGCCGGAGGCGGGCCGCACGGTCCTGCCCACCGTCGAACAGGTCACCGGCCGTCCCGCCCGCACCTTCGCCCAGTGGGTACGGGAGAACGCGGCGGCCTTCGGAGGCTGACCCCCACCGCGTCCACCTGGGTAAACTGTGGGGATCACAGAGAGCCTTGAGGCAGGAGGAGCCGGGATGCCGCCGCACCGTCCTTCCGCGGCCGGCGTCCCGGCCGGCAGTGGCGGGGAGAGCGGGCCGGAGGAGCGCGGGTCCGAGGAGAGCGGATCGCCCGTCCGCCAGGCCCTGTCGGACAGCGTGTACGAGCGCATCAAGGCGATGGTCATGGACCACGAGATCGCCCCCGGCGCCCGCGCCGGCATCGAGGCGCTCGCCCGCACCCTCAAGGTCTCCCCGACACCCGTCCGCGAGGCGCTGGCCCGCCTGGAGTCCGACGGCCTGGTCGTCAAGCGCGCCCTGTCCGGCTACCGCGCCACGGAACTGCTCACCCCTCAGGGCCTGGAGGAGCTCTACGAGATGCGGCTCCTGCTGGAACCCAGGGCCGCGGCGCTCGCCGCCGGCAACGCCACCGAGGCCCAACTCGACGGCCTGGAACGGATCGTCGAGGAGATGCAGTCCCACCCGAGCCCCAACGGGCGGTACGCGTCCTACCGCGACTTCGCCGCCCTCGACCAGCGCTTCCACGAGGCCATCGGCCGGGCCGCGCACCGGCCGCTCCTCGCGGACGCGGTGGAACGCCTCCACGCGCACCTGCACATCTTCCGGCTCAGCACCGTCGTGGTGGCCGTCGGCCCCACCGTCGCGGAACACGAACGGATCCTGCGGGCGGTACTGCGCCGCAACGCCGAACGCGCGGCGGAGGCGATGACGGACCATCTGACACGCAGTATGGAACGGCAGTCGGAGGACGGGGAGTAGACCCCGGCCGGTCAGGGCGAGGGGCGGAAGTCGTCGTCCACCAGGCCCAGCCGGTGGGCCACCACCGCCGCCTGGACCCGGTTGCGCAGCCCCAGTTTCTGCGTGGCCGCCGCCACATGGGACTTCACCGTCGTCACGCCCAGATGCAGGGTCTCGCCGATCTCCGCGTTGGACTGTCCGGCCCCCACCAGCGCGAGCACCTCGCGTTCGCGGCGGGTCAGGGCGGCCAGCCGGCCGGAGGTGTCCTCGGCGGGGGCGGCGCTGACCGTGTCGTGGTGGGACTGCACGGCACGGGCCAGCACCCGGGCCAGCACGGCCGGGGCGAGGAGCGGCTCGCCGCGTGCGGCGCGGCGCACCGCGTCCAGCATCGACTCGGCCGGGCCGTCCTTCAGCAGATAGCCGACGGCCCCCGCGCTCAGCGCCCCGTAGACCTCGGTGTCGTCGTCGAACGTCGTCAGCATCAGCACATGCGTGCCGGGCAGCGCGGCGAGGATACGGCGGGTGGCCTCGATGCCGTCCATGCGGGGCATCCGCAGATCCATCAGGATCACGTCCGGGTGCAGCCGTTCGGCGAGCCGGACGGCGTCGTGCCCGTCGGCCGCCTCCCCGACGACGTCCTCACCCGCCGTACGCAGCAGGAGGGTGACGCCCGCCCGCACGATGGCCTGGTCGTCGACGACGAGGACTCGGATCATGAGCGGACCTCCAGGGGGAGAGCGACGGTCAACTGCCAGCCCTTGGTGGTGCGGCCGGCGGACAGGGTGCCACCGAGCACCTCGACCCGCTCGCGCATCCCGGTCAGGCCGTGCCCCGAGGGAGGCAGCGGGGCGGTCCTCGGCAGCCGTACCGTGTTGGTCACGTCGATGACCAGCCGGTCGCCGCTCACCTCGACCGAGGCGGCCACGTCGGAGCCGGGACCGGCGTGCTTGAGCGCGTTCGTCAGCGCCTCCTGCATCACGCGGGCGGTCGTCACCCGCAGTGTGAGCGGTACGCGCGTGGCGCGCTCGTCCTGGGTGAGGGTGACGCGCAGGCCCGCCGTACGGCTGCGCTCCACCGCCTCGCCGATCATGCGCTCGGGGTCCACCACGGAGTCGGGGCTCTCGGGGTCGCGCAGGATGCGCAGCAGGCCCCGCAGATCCACCAGGGCCTCGCGGGCGTTGGACTGGATGGCGTCCAGACCGCCGAGCGCCGCGTCCAGCCGGTCCTGCTGGTCGGGGGCGTGTGTCGCCGCGTACTGCGCGGAACCGGCACGCAGCGCGATCGCCGACACATGGTGGGCGACCAGGTCGTGCAGATCCCCGGCGAGCCGCGCCCGCTCGGCCATCCGGGCCGCCCGGGTCTCGGCGAGCCGGTGCTCCTCCGCCTCCCGGGCGCGCTCCCGGGCGACGGCCGCGGCCTGCTTCACACCGACGAGATAGCGGCCGAACGCCACGGGCGCCGCGACGGCCGCGGCCGTCGACAGGATGCGCACCACACCGTCCGCGCCGCACAGCGCCCCCTCGTGGTCGCGGCTGACGCTGAACAGGACCGCGGAGACGGTCGCGGCGTAGGCCACGGCCGTGATCCGGTTGCCGTAGCGGTAGGCCACCGCGCCCAGGGCCACGGCCGCGACCAGCGGCGCCATATGACTGGTGTCGGGCAGCAGCACGTCGGTCACCGCCACCAGCGCCACCTCGACGGCCAGCGCGACCAGCGGCACGTACCGCACCAGCACCAGGCCGAGGGCGGCCGACTGCACCAGGACGGACTGGAGCACGGGCCGGTCGGAAAGGCCCGTGATGATGGTGGCCGCACCGATGCCGGCCGCCGCCAGGGCGAGGAGGAGGTCCAGCTTCAGGCGGCGCCGGAGGGATGCGCTCACCCCATCAGACTACGTCCGGCCCTCCTCCCGGCGTCTCCTCCTTCTGGCCGCCCCACCCCCTCCCACCGGCCGTTTTCCCGGCTCGGCGCAGGAAGTCCCGGCCGCCCGCGCCTCCCTAGCGTCGAGGCACGGCCGCGGCAGTCGCGGCACACCAGCACGAGAGGCCTCCTCCGGTGACGTTCCTGTGGGAATTCCTGCGCAGTCCGCTGACCGTGGGCGCGGTCGCGCCCAGTGGCCGGTCACTGGCCAAGGTGGCCGCCGCACCGGTCCCGACGGGCCCGGGGGACCCGGTGGTGGTCGAGCTGGGCCCCGGCACCGGCGCGTTCACCGCGGTGATACAGCGGCGGCTCGCGGGACGCGGCCGGCACATAGCCGTCGAGCTGAACGACCGGTTCGCGGCCCGTCTCGCCCTCGCCCACCCGGGCGTCGACGTGGCCCGCGCCGACGCCCGCGACCTCAGGGCCGTCCTCGCCGAGCGCGGACTGCCCGGCGCCGACGTCGTCGTCAGCGGACTGCCCTGGGCCGCGTTCTCCCCGCACGACCAGCGGGACGTCCTGCACGCCGTCACCTCGGTGCTGCACGCCGACGGCGTCTTCACGACCTTCGCCTACGTGCACGCCCGCTGGACCACACCGGCCCGGCGGCTGTCCCGGTCGCTGCACACCCGGTTCGACGAGGTCGTCGTCGGCCGCACGGTCTGGGGCAATCTGCCGCCCGCCCTCGTCTACCACTGCCGCCGCCCGGTCCCCGCACCCGTGCCCGCCCCCGCAGCGTGACTCACGCAAGGAGCACCGTCATGACCACACCCACCCGACCGCGAGGAGCGGCGGACGGCCTGCTCGGCAGGCTGGGACGCACCGCCCACCGCCGGCGCGGCACCGTCCTGCTCACCTGGCTCGCCGCACTGATCGCCGTACTGGCCCTGTCCCGCGCCTTCGGCGGCGAGTTCACCGCCGACTACTCGGCCCCCGGCTCCGAGTCCCAGCGGGCCCAGCAGCTCCTGGAGGAGCGCTTCAGCAGCCAGTCCGGCTCCGTCGTCACCGTCGTCGTCGAGGCCGACGAAGGGGTACGGCAGATCCGCGCCGAAGTCTCCGACCTGCTCGGCGAACTGGGCGACGCCCCGCACGTCAGCCAGGTCGCCGACCCCTACACGACACCCGGCGCGATCGACCCGGACGGCCGGGTCCTGGTGACCGAGGCCCGGCTCGACGTGGCGAACGGCGCCGACATGCCCGTCGAGGACACCACCCGCCTGATGGACATCGCCACCGCGCACAGCACCGACGGCACCCGGGTGTTCCTGGGCGGGCAGGCCGTCAACCTCGCCGAGGGCGGACCGATCGGCTCCGAGGCGATCGGCCTGCTCTTCGCGGCCGTCATCCTGCTGCTGACGTTCGGCTCCGTCGTCGCCGCCGGGCTGCCCATCGCCGTCGCCCTCGCCGGACTCGTCGTCAGCGCCATGGCGACCGGCCTGGTGATCAACCTCGTCGACGCCCCCGAGTGGTCGACCTCCCTGGCCGCGATGCTCGGCATCGGCATAGGCATCGACTACGTCCTGCTCATGGTGACCCGGTTCCGGGAGGCGCGGGCTGCCGGACTCGACCCCGAGGACGCGACCGCCCACACCCTCGACACCGCCGGCCGGTCCGTGCTGGTCGCCGGGGTCACGGTCATCTTCAGCCTGCTCGGCCTGTTCGCCATGGGGCTCGCCTACATGCGGGGCGCGGCCGTGGTCGCGATCGTCGCCGTCCTCGTGGTCCTCGCCGCGAGCGTCACCCTGTTCCCCGCGCTCCTCGGCTACCTCGGCACACGCATCGACCGGCTGCGCCTGCCCCTGCCCCGCGGGCGCCGCGCCACCGGGCCCGTGATGGAGGCCGACGGCCATGTCCGGCCCGGCCGGGGCTGGCTGTGGTGGAGCGGGTTCGTCGGGCGCCACCGCGTCCTCGCCGCCGTCGCCGGTACGGCGGTCATGCTGGCCCTCGCCGCGCCCTTCCTCGGTGTGCGGTTCGGCTTCCCCGACGCCGGCAACAACCGCGAGAGCGCCATGTCCCGGCAGGCCTACGACGCCGTCGCCGACGGTTTCGGGCCCGGCCACAACGCGCCCCTCGTGCTGGTCGCGCAACTGCCGGAGGCCGGTGACGACAGCGTCCTGACCGCCCTGCGCGAGGCCACCGCCGACACCCCGGGTGTCGCCTCCGTCCAGCCGGCGCGGCTCAACCCGGCGGGGGACACCGCCGTCATGCGGGTCGTGCCCACCACCGGACCGCAGGACGAGCAGACCCAGGAGCTGGTGAACCGGCTGCGCGACACCACCATCCCGTCGGCCACCGACGGCACCGGCACCGAGGTCCGGGTCGGCGGCGCGAGCGCCCAGTCGATCGACTCCACCGACGACCTGTCACGCCGTATCCCCTACCTCATCGCCGGTGTCATCGTCCTGTCGATGGCGCTGCTGATGATCGCCTTTCGCAGTGTCACCGTGCCCCTCAAGGCGGCGCTGATGAACCTGCTGTCGGTGGCCGCCTCGTACGGTGTGGTGGCCCTGGTCCTCCAGGGTGGCTGGGCCGGGCAGCTCGTCGGCATCGACACCCCCACCCCGCTGCCGCCCTTCGTCACGGTACTGATGTTCGCCGTGCTGTTCGGGCTGTCCATGGACTACGAGGTGTTCCTGCTCAGCCGGGTCCGGGAGTCCTGGCTGCGGCACGGCGACAACGCGCGGGCCGTCACCGAGGGGCTCGCGGGGACCGGCCGGGTCATCACCGCCGCGGCGGCCATCATGATCGTGGTGTTCCTCGCGTTCGTGCCCAGCACGGAGGTCGTCCTCAAGGTCATCGGCGTCGGAATGGCCTCGGCGATCCTGCTGGACGCGACACTCGTCCGGATGGTGCTGGTGCCCGCCACCATGCATCTGCTCGGCCGCCGCAACTGGTGGATGCCGGCCCGCCTCGACCGGCTCCTGCCCGAGCTGCACATCGAGGGCCCGCCCGCGCAGGCCGAGCGGCTGCGGGAGCGGGCCGCGGAGGAACCGCCTGCCGCCGTCCCGGGCTGAGCGCGCGATTGCCGGTCACCCGGCCCGCCCTTACGTTGGAGGAGTTCCGGAGGGGGCTCCGCTTCATCGGTCCACCCAGCAAGACCCCGGAGGTTCCCCATGTCCGACCTGGTTCTGGTCACCGGCGGTACCGGTTACATCGGCGGATGGTGCATCGCCGAGCTGCTCCGCCGCGGCTACGACGTGCGTACGACCGTACGGTCCGCCGCCCGTGAGCGGTCCGTCCTCGACGCCCTGTCCGGCGAGGCCGACCCCGCGGGCAGGCTCGGGTTCGCCGTCGCCGACCTCACCGCCGACGCCGGCTGGGAGGAGGCCGTCGCGGGCGTCGACCACGTCCTGCACGTCGCCTCGCCCCTCGGTGTCTCCGCGGGCGACAACCCGGACGCTATGATCCGCACGGCCCACGACGGCACCCTGCGGGTGCTGCGCGCCGCGACGGCCGCCGGCGTCAAACGGATCGTGATGACCTCCGCGGCCAACGCCGCGAGCCCCTCCTCGTACGCCGAGGAGGGCGTCACCGACGAGACCCTGTGGACGGACCCCGACGACCCCACCCTGATCCCCTACCGCCGCTCCAAGACCCTCGCCGAGCGGGCCGCCTGGGACTTCATGGCGCAGCGGGGCGGCGGCACCGAACTCACCACCGTGCTGCCCGGCGCCGTGTTCGGGCCGGTCCTCACCAGCAGCACGGTCGGCTCCGTCGGGATCGTCGCCCGGATGCTCTCCGGGAAGATGCCCGGCGTCCCCCGCATCGGCCTGGAAGTCGTCGACGTACGGGATCTGGTGGACGTCCATCTGCGGGCGCTGGAGTCACCGGCCGCGGCCGGTCAGCGGTTCCTCGCCACCGGCGAGTTCCTGTGGATGCGGGACATGGCCCGCATCCTGCGCGACGGCCTCGGGGACGCCGGCCGGCACGTGTCCACCCGGCAGATCCCCGACACCGTCGTCCGCCTCGTGGCCCGCTTCCGGGACCCGAGCCTGCGCGAGATCACCCCCGCGCTGGGCCGCCGCAACCGGCACAGCACCGAGAAGGCGCGGACCGTCCTGGGCTGGCAGCCGCGCCCGGCCCGGCAGACGGTCCTCGACTGCGGGGAGAGCCTGGTGGCACACGGAGCCGTGGAACGCCGGTAGGCCGTCGCTGGTGCTTCACTCCCTCAGGAACACCTGCTCCGCCGACGTCCACCACTCGCCGGGCGCCGCCTCCGGCACCGGCAACCGGCGGGGCGCGGTCAGCCGCCACCACTCCTGCGTGGCCTCGTCCGCCGCCATCGGGGCGAGGTCCGCCGCCAGGTCGTCGCCGCCGTACTCGAAGTACCCGATCAGCCGGTCCAGCTTCTCCGGGCGTACGGCGACGACCTGCACCACACGCCTCACGACGGCACCGCGTCACGGTGGTGGATGAGCCGGATGACCCGGCCGCTCATCCGGTCGTAGTCCCGGTCGTTGTCGACCTCGCCGCGCACCCGGTGGTCCGTCATGACGACGATCCGGTCGGCGAGCGTCACCATCTCCGCGAGGTCGCTGCTGATCAGCAGGATCGGCAGCCCGTCACGGGCCAGGTCCCAGATCAGCTCGTGGAAGGCGTGCTTGGTGCGGACGTCGACACCGACCGTCGGCTCGTCCACGACGAGCAGCCGGGTGTCGGCGGCGAGCCACTTGGCGAGGCTGACCTTCTGCTGGTTGCCGCCGGAGAGCTCACCGGCGTTCTGCCCGAGCCCCGACACCCGGATGCCGAGCCGGTCCACGAGGTCCTGCGCGATGTCGCGCTCCTCGCGCGCCGAGACGAAACCCAGCGCCTTCGCCAGCCGCTTCCACACCGTCACCGTGATGTTGCGGACGATGGGCTGCTCCAGGAAGACACCCTCCTCCTTGCGGTTCTCGGTGACATAGCCGATGCCGAACTCGTGCAACGCCTGGCGGGGCGAGGTGATCCGGGCCGGCTTCCCGTGCACCCGGACCTCGCCGCCGGTGATGCGGTCGAGGCCGAGGACCGCCTTGACCAGCTCACTGCGGCCGGCGCCGACCAGCCCGTACAGGCCGACGATCTCGCCGGGCCGCACCGCGAGGCTGATGTCACGGTGGCCGCCGGCCGTGGAGAGCGCGTCGAGTTCCAGCGCGGGCGCGGCCGTCCGGTCGACCGTGCGCGGGCGCATCTCGGCCGCCGAGTGGGCGCGGCCCACCATCAGGCCGACGACGTCGTCGTGGGTGTGCTCGGCGAGCGGCGACGACTCCAGCACCGACCTGCCGTCGCGCAGCACGGTGACGGTGTCGCAGACGGCGAAGACCTCCTCCAGCTTGTGGCTGACGAAGACGACACAGGCGCCGAGGGCGGCCAGCCGCCGGATCACCTCGAAGAGGCGTTCCGTCTCCTGCGGGGAGAGGGAGGCGGTGGGCTCGTCGAGCAGCAGCACCCGGCTCTCGGTGTGCAGCGCCTTGGCGATCTCCACCAACTGCTGCTGCGCCACGGACAGTTCACGCACCGGACGGTCCGGATCGAGGTCGACGCCCAGCTCGGCGAGACACGCGAGGGCAGGTTCGGTCATCCCCGCGCGGTCGATCAGTCCGCGCCGCGAGGGCGGCTTCTGAAGGGTGATGTTCTCCGCCACGGAGAAGCCCGGGATCAGGTTGCGCTCCTGGTGGACGACACCGATTCCGGTACGGGTCGCCTCCAGCGGCGAGCGCAGCCGGACCGCCTCGCCGCACCAGGTCAACTCGCCGCCGTCGGGGGAGTGCACACCGGTCAGGACCTTGATGAGGGTGGACTTCCCGGCGCCGTTCTCGCCGAGGAGCGCGTGCACGGTGCCCGCGGTCAGCCGCAGTCCAACGCCGTCCAGGGCCCGTACACCGGGGAACACCTTGACCAGGTCACGGCATTCGAGGAGGACCGTACTCATCGGGCACCTCCCGGCTGCGGCAGGACGGCGGGCGGCTGCTGACCACTGTCCGGTGGTGGGGACGCCGTACCGCCGCCTCCGCCCGTCCTCTCCAGCCGGGTCTGGTGCAGCCGGCCACCGGCGACCGTGCCGAGCACCACCAGGCCGATGAGCAGGTTCACCCAGCTCGGGTCGAGCGAGAACTGGGCGCGCGCCGCGTCGATGAGCCGGGTCACGAACGCGGCGAGGACCGTCCCGAACACGGCGATGGAACCGCCGGTAAGCGCCACACCGCCGATGATCGGCGCGGCGAAGCTCGGCAGCAGCCAGTCGCCGCCGACGCTGCGGTTGACGCCGGGCAGCGAGGCGGTGGCGACCACGGCGGCCACGCCGATCAGCAGCCCGGACAGGGTGTGCGCGGCGACGATCTGCCGGTCGGTGGAGATGCCGGACAGCCGGGCGGCCAGTGGGTTGCCGCCCGCCGCGAGGAGCCGGCGGCCCGCCACCGAGCGGTACATGAACCCGGCCAGCAGCACCGCCACCACGATCGCGGTGACGAAGACGAGCGGGATGTTCAGCGGCGCCGACCGGCCCAGGTCGCGCAGGGCGGAGGAGTAGCCGTCGATGGTGCGGGTGCCGGTGAGCCGGTACTGCGCGCCCAGCAGGATCGTCATCGTCGCGAGCGTCACGATGAACCCGTTGATCTGTGTGGCCACGATGATCAGGCCGGTCACCAGGCCGACGGCCGTCGCCGTGACCAGACCCACCAGCACGGCGACCGGGGCGGGCACCCCCTGGTCGGCCATCAGCACCCCCATCAGACAGGCGGTGAAGCCGCCCAACGCGCCGACGGCGAGGTTGAGTTGCCCCACGCACAGGGCCACCATCTGCGCGAGGCCGATGAGGATCGGCGTGGCGAGGTACTGGAGGAAGACGCGGATCGAGGGGCCCTCGAAGAACGAGCCCGACGACGCGATGCCCAGCGCGACGGATCCCGCCAGCACCACACACAGCAGCATGGTCGTGGTGGAACGGGAGAGCCGGCGCACCAACTCGACGGCCGGCCCCCCTTGTTCGCGGATCGTGCTCATGTGTCGCGCACCACCTTGCGATAGGACACCACGGCGCGGATCCGGTCGGCCGACAGGGCCAGCAGCAGGACACCGCCGAGGTAGATGTTGAGGCTTTCCAGGCCGACGCCGAGCAGGTCGAGGCCCTTGCGGATCACACTGACCAGGGCCGTGCCCAGCAGTGTGCCGAGGACGGACACCACTCCGCCGGTGAGCAGGGTGCCGCCGAGCACCGCGCCCAGGAACGACGGCAGCATGAAGTCCTCGCCGATGGAGGCGCGGAAGGTGCCGGTGCCGACCGCCGCCATGAACCCGGCGAGCGCGGCGAGCAGCCCGGACAGGGTGTGGGCGAGCAGGATCCGGCGTCCGGTGGGGATGCCGGACAGCTCGGCCGCCGCCGGGTTGGCGCCGGTGAGCAGCAGTTCGCGGCCGAGCCGGGTGAAGCCGTAGAGGAAACCGAGGCCGGCCATCGCGAGCACGGTGAACTGGGCGAGCTGCGGGATCGCCGGCGAGCCGCAGATCGGTCCCGCGCAGATGTCGGCGAGCGAGTAGGAGCGCAGTTCGGCGATGCCGGACGGCCGGGTCGTGAAGGCGGCGTCCTCGGTGAGCGCCGAGTACATCAGGGACACCAGGCCCAGCAGGGCGAAGTCCATGGCGAGCGTGACGACGAACGAACTCACCCCGGTCCGGGCGATCATCCAGCCGGTGAGCGCGCCGATCGCGGCCCCGGCGGCCAGGCACATCAGCAGCCCGACCGGCATCGGTACCCCGAGCTTGTCGTAGCCGAGTCCGGCGAACATGGCCCCGAAGGCCGCCATCCGGCCGACGGCGAGGTTCATGTGCCCCACCGACAGCGCGACCATCTGGGCGAGCGCCACCACGGTCAGTGTGGACACGTCCCGCAGCAGCGGGAAGAGCACCAGCCGCTCGTCGGTGAACGCGGGCCGCAACACCCCGAACAGCACACCGAGCCCGATGACCAGGACCAGCAGCCCGAGCCGCTGGTTGACCCAGAACGGCATCCGGTGCCGGCCGCCGGCCGCCGGTGCCTCCGTGGCCGCGCCCTTGTCCGTGTCGGAGGGGGTGACGGGCGCGGTCATGCCACCCTCCGGTCGTCCAGGGCGTCCGGGTCCCAGTCGATGCCGATGCCGGGCACGTCCGGGGCGAGCGCGAGGCCGTCGCGGATGGTCAGTTCGCTCCGGGTGACGGCCCGCAGCTGCGGGATGTACTCGACGTACGTGCCGTTGGGCACCGCGGCGGCCAGGCTGACGTGCAGCTCCATCAGGAAGTGCGGGCACACCATCACGTTGTGGCTCTCGGCGAGGTGCGCGACCTTCAGCCACGGGGTGATCCCGCCGATCCGCGCCGCGTCGACCTGCACGACGGACGCGGCACCGGCCTCCAGATAGCTGCGGAACTGCATGAGCGAGTACATCGACTCGCCCACGGCGACCGGGACCCGGGTCGCGCGCGCCAGCCGGGCGTGCCCGCTGATGTCGTCCGCGGGCAGCGGCTCCTCCAGCCAGTACGGGTCGTACGGTTCGAGCGCGGCCGCGAGCCGTAGCACCGAGGACGCCGTCTGGGACTGGTTGGCGTCCGTCATGATGTGCAGCGCCGGGCCCACCGCCTCCCGTACGGCACGCATCCGTTCGGCGTCCTCCGCGGGGTGCGGCTTGCCCACCTTGATCTTGACGCCGGCCCAGCCCTGCTCCTGGGCGCGCAGGGCGCTCTTCACCAGCTCCTCGGCGCCCAGGTGGAGCCAGCCGCCCTCGGTGTCGTAGACCGGCACCTCCTGGCGGTGTCCGCCGGCCAGCCGCCACAGCGGCTCACCGGCCCGTTTGCAGCGCACGTCCCACAGGGCGGTGTCGACGGCGGCGAGCGCGAGGGAGGTGATGGCGCCGGTGGTGGTCGCCCGGGTCAGCGCGAACAGCCGCTGCCACAGCGCCTCCACACCCCGGGCGTCCTGACCGACGAGGGCGGGCAGCAGATGGTCCCGCAGCAGCGCCAGTACGGAGGTGCCGCCGGTGCCGATCGTGTAGGTGTAGCCGGTGCCCGTGACGCCGTCCGACGTCACCAGGTCGACCAGGACCGTCTCCTGCTTCACGAAGGACTGCACCGCGTCGGTACGGTCCGTCTCGACGGCGATGTCCGCCAGCCTGGCGGTCGCGGTCGTGATGATGCTCATCCAGCGATGTCCGTTTTCTGTGGTGGGTGCGGGCCGGTGGGGCTGGTCGCGCGGTTCCCCGCGCCCCTGCCGGGGTGGCCCGATGATGGTTCGGTGCGGGCCGTGGTGGGGCCGGTCAGCCGCAGTCGAGGAGCTTGTCGGCGAACTCCGTCTTGAGCTGCTCGGTCTTGGCCTGCCGGTCCTTGTCGTAGTCGGCCACGTTGGCCTTGTCGACGACGAAGGAGCCCGAGTCCACCTCGACGCCGGGGGTGCGCATGGCGCACTGCTCGGTCTGGAGCAGCGCGAGGGCCCAGGTGCCGACCTCGGCCTGGCCGACCGGGTTCTGTACGACGGTCGCGGCGACGGTGCCCTGTTCGATGGCGCCGAGGATCTTGGCGTCGTCGTCGATGGCGACGACCTTCGCCGCCGACCCGGTCGCCTGTACGGCGTCGGCGGCGGCGACGGCCGGGTTGTAGGCGGTGGCGACGATGCCCTGCACCTGGTCGCCCTTGGCCGCCATCAGGTCGGACACCGCCTTCTGCGCGGTCTGGAGGTCCTTGTCGATGTCGGTGATGGTCTGGAGCAGCCTGACCTTGCCGCCCGACTCGTCGACGGCCTTCTTGACCCCCTTGATCCGCAGCTGGGTGTTGGCGTCCACGTTGTTGCCGGTCACATGGACCAGGGAGCCCTTGCCGCCCATGGCCTCGATTGCCGCCTTCGTCGCCTTGTACGCGGCGAGTTCGACGTTGGTGGAGAGACAGAAGTCGGCCTCGTCCTCACCACCGGCCGGGCAGGAGCCGAGTGACGCCACGGCGAAGCCCTGCGACCTGAGGTCGGCGAAGGTCGTGTTGATGTCGGTGGGGGAGACACCGAACACCCCGAAGGCGTTGTAGCCGCGCGCGGCGAGCGTGGACAGCAGGTTGTTCTGCTTCTGCTGGTCCCACTCCGCCGTCTCGTCGAAGGTGACGTCACCGAGTCCGTACGTCTTCCCGGCGGTGTCGAGGGTCGACTTCCAGACCTGGAAGTACGGGTGGGCGCCGCCGGGCACGAGGGCCACCTTGGTCCGTGAGCCGTCCACGAGCTCGGCGCCGCCGCCGGTCCGCGCGTTCGGCGAGGCCTGGCCGTCGGCCGCGACATCGGCGTTGCGGTACGTGCAGGCCGCCGTGCCCGCGGCCAGCACCAGCGTCACCATCAGGCCGGGCAGGACGGATCTGGTCGGGAAACGCATGTCCCACCCCTTCGAAATCAGATAGGAAATTGATGCGGCGATCGTGGATCACGAACGCGGGCGCGTCAAGACTTCTGACAAAGGCAGGTGAGGACAGGCATCCCGGCGGGCCGGGGCGCGGCGGGTTGAAAATGCTATAGGAAATGAAGCCGGGGAGGGTGCCTACGCACCCTCCCCGGTGATCACCCGGCCTCCGGCGTCAGGAGGACAGCTCCGCACGGACCGCACGGGCCGCGCCCACCAGGTGCTCCAGGGAGGAGCGGGTCTCGGTCCAGCCGCGGGTCTTCAGACCGCAGTCGGGGTTGACCCAGAGCCGCTCCGCGGGGATCGCCTTGAGACCCTCGCGCAGCAGCGCCGCCGCCTCGTCGACGCCCGGCACCCGCGGCGAGTGGATGTCGTACACCCCCGGCCCCGCCTCCCGCGGATAACCGTGCGCTGCCAGCTCACGCGCGACCTGCATGTGCGAACGCGCCGCCTCCAGGCTGATCACGTCCGCGTCGAGGTCGTCGATCGCCTGCACGATGTCACCGAACTCGGCGTAGCACATGTGCGTGTGGATCTGCGTGGCCGGACGGACCCCGCCGGTGCTGAGCCGGAAGGCCTCCGTGGCCCACGCCAGATAGGCGGCGCGGTCCGCGGCCCGCAGCGGCAGCGTCTCCCGCAGCGCGGGCTCGTCGACCTGGATGACCGAGGTCCCGGCCGCCTCCAGGTCGGCCACCTCGTCGCGCAGCGCCAGCGCCACCTGCCGGGCGGTGTCCCCGAGCGGCTGGTCGTCACGGACGAACGACCAGGCCAGCATGGTGACCGGCCCGGTGAGCATGCCCTTGACCGGCCGGTCGGTCAGCGACTGGGCATACGTCGTCCAGCGCACGGTCATCGGCCGCGGACGGGAGATGTCGCCGGCCAGGATCGGCGGACGCACGTACCGGGTGCCGTACGACTGGACCCAGCCGTGCTGCGTGGCGAGGTAGCCGGTGAGCTGCTCGGCGAAGTACTGCACCATGTCGTTGCGCTCGGGCTCGCCGTGCACCAGGACGTCGAGGCCGGTCTTCTCCTGGAAGGCGACGACCTCCTGGATCTCGGCCCGGATCCGCTCCTCGTAGCCGGCCGTGTCGATCCGGCCCGCGCGCAGGTCGGCGCGGGCGGCCCGCAGATCGCCGGTCTGCGGGAACGAACCGATGGTCGTGGTCGGCAGCAGCGGCAGCCCGAGGTGCGCGCGCTGGGCGCCGGTGCGCTCCGGATACGTCTGGGAGCGGCGGCCGTCCGCCTCCGTCACCGCGGCGGTGCGGGCCCGCACGGCCGGGTCCCGGGTGATCGGCGAACCGGCGCGGGAGGCCAGGTCGGCCCGGTTGGCGGCGAGCCCGGCCGCGATGGCGTCGGTGCCCTGAGCGAGCCCCCTGGCCAGGGTGACGAGCTCGGCCGTCTTCTGCCGGGCGAACGCGAGCCAGCGCCTGACCTGCGGCTCGATGTCCCGCTCGGCGGACGCGTCGAGCGGCACGTGCAGCAGCGAGCAGGAGGCGGCGACGTCCACCCGGTCGGCCAGACCCAGCAGGGTGCCGAGTGTGGACAGCGACTTCTCCAGGTCGTTGACCCAGATGTTGCGGCCGTTGACGACCCCGGCGACCAGCCGCTTGCCCGGCAGCCCGCCGACCGCGGCGAGGGCGTCGAGGTTGGCGGCGGCGGCCTCCGTGAAGTCGAGCGCGAGCCCTTCGACGGGCGCCTTCGCCAGCACCGGCAGGGCGTCGCCGAGCCGGTCGAAGTACGAGGCGACCAGCAGCTTCGGCCGGTCGGTGAGGGCGCCGAGATCGCGGTAGGCGCGCCCCGCGGCGTTCAGGTCGGCCGGGGTGCGGTCCTGCACGAGGGCCGGCTCGTCGAGCTGCACCCACTCGGCGCCCGCCGCCCGCAGATCGGCGAGGACCTCGCCGTACACGGGAAGCAGCCGGTCGAGCAGGGTCAGCGGGTCGAAGTCGGCGGCGACACCCGGCGCCGGCTTCGCGAGCAGCAGATAGGTGACCGGGCCGACGAGGACGGGCCGGGCGTCGAGGCCGAGCGCGAGGGCTTCCTTCAACTCGGCGACCTGCTTGGCGGAGTCGGCCGAGAAGACGGTGTCCGGGCCCAACTCGGGGACCAGGTAGTGGTAGTTCGTGTCGAACCACTTCGTCATCTCCAGCGGCGCCACGTCCTGGGTGCCGCGCGCCATCGCGAAGTAGCCGTCCAGCGCGTCCGCGTCGACGGCGGTGCGGTGCCGTGCGGGGATCGCGCCGACCATGACGGTGGTGTCGAGCACGTGGTCGTAGAACGAGAAGTCACCGGTGGGCACCTCGTGGATGCCGGCCTCGGTGAGTTGGCGCCAGTTGCTCCGGCGGAGTCCGGCCGCGGTGTCCCGGAGGGCGTCCGCGGTGACGCGGCCCTTCCAGTACCCCTCGATCGCCTTCTTCAGTTCCCGGTTCTGGCCCTGACGGGGGTAGCCGTACACGGTGGCCCGTGCTGCCGCGGCTGCGGGCTTGGTCACGGAGATCTCCTTCGCGAGATGAATCCCTGAGATCCCGGCGACGGGACGAGGGCGCGAAGGGGAGACGAACCAGTCGGAACCGAACGTGCGCGGCATGGCACGGTCGTCCGTCCGGTGTGTACGCCGACCCGCCCACGAGGTCACCGAGATGTCCGCGTACGGGGTACCGGACGCGGGCAGTTGGCAGGTCTTCGGACTCGCGGGCACGCCCCCCTTCCATCAGGAGGACACCTACTGGCCGTCGCTTCCCAGGCCCCTGTGTGGAGCCCAGTGCGTATGACGGCGGTCGTTCCCGCTCACCGCTGCGGGGCAGTCCCGGATTCCCACCGGGTTCCCTCTTGCGACGCATCCCGTCTGGCGGACGGGGCGAACCAGCTGCGTCGGCCAGCCTACGGGCTGACGTCGCACAGGCAAGCGCGATGTCCGGCATCCGGATGGTGAGCTGGGCCACCAGGCGTGGTACCGGTCCCCTTCCCGGCTGCCGGGAGCGGTGGCCCACGGGCTGTGGCGGGGCGACCGCGGCGCCCGGATCATGGCGATCCTGTGCTCGTTCGGACCGTTGCTCACCACCGAGGGCCGGACCATCGCGGGCCCCCTCGTGATGGTTCTTCTGCTCACGGCGCCCAGGTCGTCCCGGGCCTGGTTCAGCCCGGAACCGCCGGACGCGAACCGGTTCGTCGACGAGTACGGTGACGACGAGGACGACGGGTTGGCGGCGGGCCGGGGCTGAGCGCGGGGCCGGGTGGGCACGGGGCCGGGTGGGTGCGGGCGGGTCACACGGTGATCTTGACGGCTTCGAGCCGGCGTTCGTTCTCCATGGCGCCGCCGAAGACGAAGTTCGGTCGCGGGTCGGCGCAGCCCTGGCTGCCCCAGTCGAAGCCGCTGACCTTGGCGCTGGGGCAGACCCGGCCGCTTCCGACGTTGATGGCGAAGCCCGTCATGTACTTGGCGGACGTCTTGCCGATGTAGATGTTCTTGCCGTCGCCCGTGATCGCGCTCCAGCTCGGCTGCCACCTGCCCTCGCCGTTGGTCGAACCGGAGTTGTACAGGACGGCGTTGGCGGCGGAGCCGTTGACGCCGTGCACCGCGATGTTGAGGGCCTTGATCGGCTTGTTCTGGCCCGTCGTACCGGCCAGCGTGCCGTCGCACACGGGCTTCTGCCAGCCCGTCCCGGACACGTACGCCCGGTAGCAGATGTGCCGCCCGGCGGGGTCCTGCCGCGCGAGCCGCCGGACGGCGGTGGCGGCGGTGTCGACCGCGGGGTCCGCGGTCACCGTGGTGGTGCTGCGCGGAGCCGTCTCGGTGACCGTGGGCCCGCCGGCCGCGGGCAGCGCGGGCTCGGAACTCCCGGCGGTCTTCTTCGGCTTCGGGCTCTTCGACGGCGAGGGCGACGCGCTCGGCGACGACGGCGCGCTGACCGACACCGAGTACGTCGGCGTGGCCTCCGGCGAGGGGCTGCCGCTCGTCGGGGCGCCGGCCCGGGCCGACTGCTGCTGGGTGTCGTCGCCCGATCCGCCGCTGCCGAGGACCACCAGAGACACGATGACGATGCCCGCGACGGCGAGTGCGGCCGGCGCGACGATCAGCGGGCGCTGGAGCAGCCCCGACGGGGTGTACTCGTCGTCCGACTGCCGGCCGCCGTTCCCACGGTCGAGCCGTCTGACCAGCGGGGGGAAGGCGGTGCGGGTGGGGGTGGGGGGTGGTGACAGGGCCGGTTCGTAGGCGTCGTCGGCGTCGTGGTCGTCGTGTTCCGGCTCGTGGTCCGGGTCCGGGTCCGGGTCCGGTGCGAGGTCGGAGGCGGGCGGGGGCGGGGGCGGGGGCTCGGGAAGTGTGTACGACTCCTCGTCGAAGGTGTCGAAGGTGTCGAAGGTGTCGACTGTGTCGAGGGCGTCGTCGGCCGGAAGGGGTTTGGCGGCGGGGAGTTCGTCGTCCTCGTCCCACTCTTCGAGGACAAGGGGGTCGGCTTCGGGGCCCGTGTCGGCGTCGTCGGGATCAGGCGCGTCCTTGCCCTCGCCCTCGTCCTCGCCGTCCGCCTCGGCCACCTCGACGGCGTCGAAGTCCGCCTCGTCCGTGTCCCGTTGCTCCAGCAGCCTGCTGGAGCCGTCGGGAGCGACCTCGACATGGGCCACGTATCCGGCCGCGGGGTCCGAGACGGTCGCGGTCACCGGGGTGTCCAGCGCACGTGCGCGCGCCTGCAACGCGTCCAGGATCGCGGCGTCGCCCGTCTCCCCCTCCGGCACCCGTACCGGCACACCGTCGATGGCGGCCGTGCCGTCGCCGGAGACGACCACCGCGAAGTGGTCGTCCGCCGTGATCGGCTCGTCGCTCTCTTCACCCCGGCCCATGCGCATTCCCTTCCGATGCCGCGGAGATCTCCGACGTCCTCCGCGCTACCGCAACGGCCCGCGCACACCGAACGGTTCAACGCGTACGACAGGAAGTACCGGCGGAGCCACGCCGACCACGGTGGTACCCCTCCGCTGATGTGTTCGGATCTCGATAGAGTCCACCGGGTGAACGCTCCCGAAGAGTTGGTGAGTTTCGCCCTGCTGGGTCCGGTCAAGGCCTGGCGCGGCGGACGGGAACTGGACCTCGGTTCGCCCCAGCAGCGCATCGTGCTGGCGGCCCTTCTGTTACGGCGGGGGCGCCCCGTCACGCTGCACGAACTCCTGGATGCCGTCTGGGGAGAGAAACCGCCGACAGCCGCCGTGTCCGTGCTGCGGACCTATGTGTCACGGCTCCGCAAGGTGCTCGAACCGGGGCGCGCCGCCGCCGGGTCCGCACCGGTGATCGTCTCGGTGGGCAACGGATATCTCGCCCGGGTGCGCGACGACGCGCTGGACCTGACCGTGTTCGAGCAACGGGTCGCACAGGCAAGGAGGTTGAGGGCCGCGGGCGAGCCCGCCACCGCCGCGGAGCTGCTGCGCACCGCGCTCGACGCGTGGCAGGGCGCGGCGCTCGCCGGTCTGTCGGGACCGTTGGCCGAGTCGGAGCGCTCACAGCTGAACGAGGTGCGGCTGGCCACGCTGGAGACCCGGATCGACATCGAGGTCGGACTGGGCCGGCACGCCGAGGTGATCCCCGAACTGATCTCACTCACCGGCGCGCACCCCCTGCGGGAGGCGCTGAGCCGGCAGCTCATGCTCGCGCTGTACCGGTCCGGGCGGCAGGCCGAGGCGCTCGCCGTCTACCGCGGCACACGGCACACCCTGATGACCGAGCTGGGCATCGAACCCGGGGCGGACCTGCGGTACCTGCACGACCGGATCCTGGCGGCGGACGAGTCGCTGCTGGGTGACCGCCCGACCACGGCCAACGGCCGGCCGGTGGCCGACGCCGCGTCCACGGCCGACAACCAGCCCACGGCGTACGACAAGCCCGCAGCCGGCGACAAGCCCACCGTCGGCCACGCCCCATCGCGATCTCCGGAACCGGAACCAGAACCGCAACCGGAGCCCACGCCCGGCGACCCGGCCGAACCGCGTCCCCCCGCCGCCCCCCGCGCGGCCCGCCCCGCCCAACTCCCCGCCGATCTCGCCACCTTCGTCGGTCGGCGGACCGAACTGAACCTGGTGCGGGCCCTGTTGCCGAAGGACGCGAGCCCTCCGGCCACGGTGGTGATCAGCGCGCTCGGCGGTATGGCCGGCATAGGCAAGACCGCCCTGGCCGTGCACTGGGCCCACGAGGTCGCCGACCGCTTCCCCGACGGACAGCTCTACATCAACCTGCGGGGCTTCGACCCCACGGGCTCGGTCGCGGCGCCGAGCGAGGCCGTCCGTCTCTTCCTCGACGCGCTCGGTGTCCCGCCGACACAGATCCCGGCCGGACTCGACGCCCAGGCCGCGCTCTACCGCAGCATGCTGAACCGGCGGCGGATGCTGGTCCTGCTCGACAACGCCCGTGACGCCGAGCAGGTCCGCCCGCTGCTGCCCGGCGCCCCCGGCTGTCTGGTCATCGTGACCAGCCGCAACCAGCTCACCGGCCTGGTCGCCCTCGACGGGGCGCATCCGCTCACCCTGGACCAACTGACGGGCGAGGAGGCGCACGACCTGCTGGCCCGCCGGCTCGGGGCGGCACGGCTGGCCGCCGAACCGGAGGCCGCGGACGAGATCATCACGCGGTGCGCCCGGCTGCCGCTGGCGCTCGCGATCGTCGCCGCGCACGCCGCCACGCACCCGGGGTTCCCGCTCAGCGCGGTGGCCGGGGAACTGCGCGGCAGCCACGGCAGCCTCGACGCCTTCGCCGCCGACGAGGACATGACCTCCGACATCCGGGCCGTGTTCTCCTGGTCGTACCAGGCGCTGTCCGACCCGGCCGCACGTCTGTTCCGGCTGCTGGGCCTGCCGTCGGGGCCCGATCTGTCCGCGCCCGCGGTGGCCGCGCTCGCCGGCCTCACCGTGCGCGAGACCCGCCGTCTGCTCGGCGAACTGACCCGCGCCCATCTGCTCACCGAGCACTTCCCCGGCCGCTACACCCTGCACGACCTGCTCCGGGTCTACGCCGTCGAACGCGTGGAGGCCGACACCACACGGACGGAGCGCGACACGGCCGTAGAACGGCTTCTCGCCTGGTATCTGCACACCGCCGACGCCGCGTACCCGCACTTCACGCCGTTGCGCAACCGCATCCCCCTGCCACCGGTGCCCGACGACTGCCGGCCCCTGGAGTTCGCCACCCACGAGGAGGCGCTGCGCTGGTGCGAGGCGGAGCGGGCCCATCTGGTCGCCGCGGTGCACCAGGCGGCGGCGGCCGGGAAGGGCGGTATCGCGTGGCGGCTGGCCGCCGTGCTGTGGGGGTTCTTCTACCTCCGCAGCCACAACCACGACTGGCTCGACACCGCGCGGACGGGCCTGGAGGCCGCCCGCGCCGACCACGACCGCAGGGGCGAGGCCCGCGGTCTCGCCGACACCGCCGCCGCGATGCGCCACTGCGGTCTGTACGAGGAGGCCATCGACCATCTGCGCAGGGCGATGGCCGCCTTCCGGGAACTGGGCGACCGGGAGGGCAGGACCGCGGCCGTGGCCAACCTGGGCGACGTCTACCTGCACACCGGGCAACTCGGCAAGGCGGTGGAGTACCACCGCAGGGCACTGGTCCTCAACCGCCGCCTGGGCCGCCCGTGGGGGGAGGGCATCGCCCTGGCCAACCTGGGCGACACCTATCAGCGACTGGGCCGCTTCGAGGAGGCCATCGGCTGTCTGGAGCGGGGGCTCACCATCCTGCGCGCCAACGGCATCCGCTGGGTCGAGGGCGTCACCCTCGACATCCTCGGCACCGCGCACGGCCGGCTCGGCCACCACACCGTCGCCATCACCTACTTCGAGCAGGCCCTGCGGACCCACCGTGACGTCGGCAACCGGTGGGGCGAGGGCAACACACTGGGCAACCTCGGCGACGTACAACTGGCCGCCGGCGATCCGTCGGCGGCTCGGGTCAGCTGGGAACAGGCACTGGACATCTTCGAGGAGTTCGACCATCCGGACGCGGAACGGATCCGCGAGCGGCTCAAACGGCTGTGACATGAGCGGCCCGAGGGGAGTGCGAGCCGGCTGCCGGCGGGGGCTGGGGCGGTGATGGTGGCGGTGGCGGGTCAGTGGTCAGCCCGCCTCGCGGTAGGCACGGCCGGAGGCGTTCGCGGTCGAGCCGTCGTAGAGGCCGGTCGGACTGGTCTGCGTGGACAACGTGAACCACGCGTAGCGCTCCACGAAGTCCAGGCCGTCGAGCATCTGCGTGGACGACATGATGAAAGCCGTCTGCTCCTGCTCGCCCGGGTAGCGGGCGGCGCCGGAGGACCAGTCGATGAGTCCGTACTCGGTCAGCCAGATCGGCTTCTGGTAGCGGTCGTGGATCCGTTGCAGATAGTCGCGCAGATGCTGGGTGGCGTTCGGCCCGAAGTCGGAGCCGTACCAGTGGACGGGGATGAAGTCGACGCGCAGGCCCCGCTGTTCGGCCCCGCGCATGAACCGGTCCAGCCAGCCGCCCTCGAGGTCGGCGTTGGCGGCGACGGCCGGGGCGCCCATGCGCAGCCCGGTCGCCTGGAGCCGGGGCCACAGGTCCAGGGCCTGCTCCGGGGCCAGGTTCGCCTGGGTGGTCATGTCGGGTTCGTTGAACCCGAGCAGGGCGGTGCCCTCGCGGGCGGCCGCGCCCAGTTCGACGTCGGTGACCGAGCCGGCCCCCCAGATCATCGGTACGTACTCGACGCCCTCCGGCCTGGCGAGCGAACCCGTGCTGGAGGCCCAGTTGTAGTACCAGGAGGCTCCGGAGTCGACCAGTGCCGGGCCGGCACCGTCGACGGGGTTGAGACTGACCCCCTTGGCCGTGGGGCCGCTTCGCTGCTCGGGGGCCGGCGGTGCGTCGCGCGGCTCGGTCACCACGGCCCCGGACGGCTGGGACGCCGGCTCGGAGCCGGTGCCGAAGGCCACGGTCATGCCGGTGCACTCGGTGCACTGGCGGACGACCTCGTTGCCGGGCTCGGCGTCCTGCTTCGACCAGGCGTACGCCGTCGGGCACGTCCGGTTGACGGCGTCGCTGTACGGGGTCTTGGCGTCCCGGTTCGGGTTGACGCAGACCAGCGCCTTCCCGCTGCCGGGGTCCTTGACGAGGTTGTCGGCGGGGCAGCCGGAGAGCAGGTCCACCGCACAGCCCATCACCGAGCACGCGCCCGAGTCGGGCACCTGTACGCCGTCGGGGGTGATGGTGACCGGCACGGACACGGCGTTGACGTAACTGACGTTGTACCAGGGCGCCAGCGCGTCCTTGGGGTCGAAGTTGAACTCGGCGAGGCTGGTGGGCTGTTCACCCGTGGAGCAGCGGTCCGCGTACGGCCCGCAGTCCCCGACCGCGCAGTGGAACGTGGAGCCGTCCTCCCCGGCGCACCCCTGGCGCGCGAAGAACTTGCCACGCCAGTGCCCGGCCCCCGCGTGCTCGGGGACCGTGATGGTCGCCGACTGCCCGGGGTCGATCTTCGGCAGCCCGGTCAGCGCGGCGGATCCGTCGGCGTTGACCGTGCTGCCGACCCACAGCGGTTCGGCCGTACGGTTCTGGAAGGTCACGGTGTGGTCGGCGCCGCCCACGTCGGCGGCGTTCTGGCTGTTGATGGTCTTGCTGCCGTTCTGGTGCCACTGGACCGCCACGGCGGTCCCTGTCACACCGACGACCACCAGCAGCAGAGCGAGCAGTAACTGGGTGCGTCTGCGCAGTCGGCGCATCGAGCGTGCCTTTCCGTACGTCGTGATGGTCTGGGTCAGCCCCGCCGGGGCGTCCGCGCGGTGGCCGGGGCCGGAGACGCGGCGCGTGACCGGGATGCGGCCGAGGAGTCACCACCCGGCGAGCCGAGCGACGCCCCTCTGAGAAACGCCCGCCCCTCCGGCGACAACGCGGACGCCACTTCGGCCCCGAAGTCCGAGGCACTGGACGGGGGAACCTCCAGGCGAGGGGGGTTCGCGGACACGGGCGACACCGGGGAGACGGGTGTCTCGGGGGAGGCGGGCGCGTCGGGGGAGACATGTGTCTCGGGGAAGACGGGTGTCTCCGGGGATACGGGAGACACGAGGGCGGCGGGTGAGGCGGCAGCGTCGGGTGAGACGGCAGCGTCGGAGGAGACGGGTGACGCGGGGGTGTCGGCGAGCGGCGAAGCAGGTGCCGCGGGCAGGGGGAGTTTCGCCGGCACCGGAGGCCCCACCTCCCGGCGCTCACGCTGCGCCCGCTCCGCCGCCGTGAAGGCGAGCCCGTCCACGTCCGGAGCCGCGCCGGACGGCGCGAACGTGGCGTCGGCGGTCCGGGCCCGGCTGCCGGGAGGCGTCACCGCGGCGGGACGTGCGTCGGATCGCGCCTGGTCCTGAGACCCCGACAGCCCGCGCGACTCAAGCGGTCCCCGCGACTCAAGCGGTCCCCGCGACTCAAGCGGTCTCCGCGACTCAAGCGGCCCGCGCGAACCACGCGGCTCGCGCGGCGGCTGCTGTGCCGGCCGCTCCCACCGTTCCCGGGTCGTCCGGACCTGTTCCGCGTCGGCGGCGGCCGTCTCCCGCCTTCTGACCCGGTCGAGGAGGGCGGTGAGGAGCTGGACGAGCAGGTTCACCACCTGCACCCAGCCACCCTCGGTGCCGCCGGGCCGAGCGGCCGGCGGCCGGTGGTCGATGTCGTTGCCGTCGTCCGCCACGGTGTCCCCTCTCCAGTCGCAGGTCCCGACGCGAGCGACAACGGCTGCGTCCGGCCGAACGGTTCAACGCCCGGGACTTCCGGAGTGCGTGAAAGCTTGAACCCCTCCCGGCCCTCGGCCCGTTACCAGTGGCAAGCGGGAGTTCTCGTCCGGCTCCTGGGACAGGGCACGCACGGAGGTATCCGAGATGTCACAGCAGAACTCGTCCGGAAACGAGCAGCTGCCGGCCTACGACGACCACGCCCCGAATCCGTTCGCTTTCCTCGACCCGGATTCCCGGGGTTTGCAGGAGGCCGTAGAGCGCAGAAACAATCCACAGCCGCCCGCCTACGAGGGCGCGCCGAACCCCATGGCCTTTCTCGATCCGGATTCACGGGCGCGGCAGGCCGAAATCGAGCGAGGCCTGATCTCACCGCCGCCGGCCTACCAGGGCGCGCCGAACCCGCTTGCCTTTCTCGATCCGGACTCAAGAAGGCGGCAGGACGAAATAGACGCCGGTCGGACCGGGAACGTGACCTACTCGGCATGGGCGACCAATCCTGAGACCCAGGCGCTTATCGCCCGTTACGCGGGTACGGGTCCCACGACCGCGCAGCCCGCACAGTCCCCGCGGTCGCAGCAGCCCCCGCGGCGGAGGAGCGAGCAGGACCGTTCCTCGGCGCAGACCACGAGTCAGCGCAGCAAGCGCAAGCACTGACGCTCTCGAACGGCCTCGTGCACGACCGGCCGTGCACGAGGCCAACAGCGACAGCACCTAACGGCGGGGCCCCTTGGGTGTGGGAGCCGGGGAGGGCGCGTGCGCCGCGGGGCCGGCAGCCCCCTGGTTCGCCGGAGACTGTGCGGACCCGGTCGGCAGGTGCCTGTTCGCGTACTGCGCGACAGGGTTCCCGGTGCCGCTGGTGAAGTTCTCCTCGCGTGAGAGATATTCGGTGAAGCTCCGCCCCGTCTGTACGAGTGAGCCGATCTGGGACTGCAACGCGACCCGGTTCTCGACGTCGAACGAGACGGCCGCCCTCGTCGCCTCGCTGGGCTGCCGGGCGTGTTGCTGCTGCCAGTAGGTGAACTCTGCGTGCGCGATCTGCCGGTGCGCCGCTTCGGCGTGCGGGGAGTTGAGCGGGGTGAGGTAGGCGTTGGTCAGCTCCGGGTTCGTGAACACCGTGTGCACGTCGCGCGCGCCGCGTTCCCCCGCCCCGTAGCGGATCCCCTCGATCGCGGCCGCGACGGCGTGGCCGACGGTCAGCTCCTGCACTCCCCGCTGGTTCAGGACTCCGTGGATGTGGGACATGGATTCCTGGCGGGGGTTGTTCGTCTGCGGTGCGGGATCCGCATTCAGGGCCAGGATCTTCTTGAGTGTGTCCATTGCCATCCCATTTCTGCGTGTTGTGATTCCGCAGGACATAACGCGGAGGGACTCACGGGGGGTTCAGCGCGGGTGAATCGACCGGCGGCGTCTCCGTGGCGCGGTGCCTGCCGGGTTTGCAGCCCGCGAAGGGGCCCATCGGGTCGCGCAGGCTGCTCATCACGGGAAGCAGGAAGTCCCGGTGCCAGGTGGCGGGCCCGCTCATCGCGGCGTGCGGGCCGGTCAGTTCGCCCCAGGCCAGCCACAGTCCGTGCAACTGCGCTATCGCTTCCCGGTGCTCCCACCACCGGGAACACCAGGGGGCCGTGGAGCTCACCTCCCGTCCGTAGACCGGAAGCAGCACGTACTGGACCCAGAGCGTCAACTGCCCCAGCTCCGCGATGTATTCGGCGCCCTCCTTGTACAGGATGAACCTCGGCGCGGGCGTTGCCGTGCCGGGCTCGGTGCCGCCCGGCGCGATCGTGTCCGATGCGCCGGCCGGCCCGCGGGACGGAGACTGCATAAAGGGTCTTCCTCTCAACTGCGTCAACTGCGCGCTGGGCGCCGAGCCATGGGCCCGCGACCGCCTCAGGCATCCGGCCGCACCACCCCGAGGATCTGCATCGACCCCGCCGGGGCGACGGACACCGAGCGGCCGGGGCGGGGGGCCGCGATGATCTCGCCGTTGCCGACGTAGATCGCGACATGGCTGGCGTCGGCGTAGTAGATGATCAGGTCCCCCGGTCGCATCGAGCCGACCGGGACCCGGGGCAGCCCCTGCCACTGGGCCTCCGACGTGCGCGGGATGGTGATGCCCGCGGCCAGCCAGGCCTGGGAGGTAAGGCCGGAGCAGTCGAAGGAGGCCGGCCCCTCCGCACCCCACACATAGGGCTTGCCGAGCTGCCGGGCCGCGTACTCGACGGCCCTCTTGCCCGCGGCGGTCGTGGTGGTGCCGGCGCTCTCCAGGACACCGGTCCCCACCCACCGCTCCTGGGCGTCCTTCGCGGCCTGCGCGTCCAGCGCGTCCAGCGCCCGCAACTGCGGGCCCGACAGCCGCGACTCCACCTCCCGCGCCTCGGCGATCCGCCGCTCGATCGTCGTACGCTCGCCGTCCCTGGCCCGCCGGTCCCGCTTCAGCCGCTCCAGGATGCCCGTCGCCTCGTCCGTGCGGGTGCGCAGCTCCTCGCCGGTCGCCGTGAGGGCCGTGACGACGTCCGCCGCGCTCTGCTGGGCCCGGCGGGCCAGCGAGGCGCCGTCCAGGGCGTGTTCGGGGTCGTCGGCGAAGACGAACTGCAACTCGGCGGGCAGGGACGCGCCGGTGCCCGACCGGTACTGGGCGCGGGCCGCCGCCCCGGCCGACGCGGTCAGCCGGTCCAGCTTCCGCTCGGCCGCCCGGACCTGGTCCCGCAGCGTGCGCACCCGTTTCTCCTGCGCGGTCACCTTCTCGTCGGCCGCGTTGAACTTGTCCGTGGCGACCGCCGCGTCGTGGTACAGGCGCTGGAGTTCGGCCCGCACCTCCGCGAGTGTGGTGGGCTCCGCGTGGGCAGGCTGTCCGGGCGTCGCCGTGAGGGCGAGGGCCAGTGCCGCGACCGCCGCCACCCGCAGGTGCCGTCCCCGCCCAGTCGGTCTCATCGGGGCCTACGCTCCCTTCGTGGTCGTGGTTCGCCCACACAACGGGCCGCCGCCGTACAGCGGTTCAAGGACGCGGGAACCGACCGGAGCGCGCGGCCCGTTGTGGGTGCGGGACGGGGCCGCGCCGGCGAAAGGGGGCCGTATGGATGCCGCGTTGCTGCTGCGGGCGCTGTGCACGGTGTCCGGACTCGCGTTTGTGCTGCTCGCTCTGCGGTGCGCCCTGACGGCACGGCGGCTGCGGCTGCGGGGACTGCGGGCCACGGGGTCCGTGACCGCGCGGGCGGCGGCCGGCCGCGGGGACGCCGGGCTCGTGGTGTTCCCGGACCACCAGGGGCGCGTACTGACCTTCGACCCCGGGGCCTACGCGCCGCTGTGCGGGCTGCCGCGGCCCGGCGCGAGCGTGTCCGTGGTCTATCTGCGCGAGCGTCCCGAGACCGCCCGGCTGGAGACCGTGTGCCATCTGCTGGCACCGTCGTTCGGATGGTTCCTGGCGGCGACGGCCGCGTTCGGCACCGGCGTGGTGGTGTCCCCGTGAGCCGGGGCGGACCCCGCGTCGTCGAACTCGACGTCCTGCGCGGCTTCGCGCTCTTCGGCATCCTGCTCGTCAACGCCCTGATGGCGGCCGGTCCCTACTACGGCTTCGGCGGCGGTCCCGACGCCCCGGCCGTCGACCGGGTGGCCGCCTGGCTCGTCACCGCGCTGGTCTCCGGCAAGTTCTATCTGCTCTTCTCCTTCCTCTTCGGCTACAGCTTCGTGCTCCAGGAGCGCTCCGCGGCGGCCGCCGGCGCCCCCTTCGCGCCCCGCCATCTGCGCCGCGTACTGGGCCTGTTCGTCCTCGGCCTCGCCCACGCGGTGCTGCTCTACCCCGGCGACATCCTCATGGCGTACGCCGCCCTCGCGCTGCCCCTGTACGCACTGCGGGGCCTCGCTCCCCGTACCGCCCTGCGGACCGCGGCCGTACTCGTCGCCGTCCTGTTCACCCTGCTGCTCCTCGAAGGTGTGCTCAGCGTCGCCGTCACCGAACCGGTCACCGCCGCCGAGCACGCCCCGCGGGCCGCCGACACCGTCACCGCCCACCGCGGCGACGCCCTCACCGTCCTCGGCGCCAACCTGAGCGAGCTCCCGTCGGCGATCGCCGCGCATGTGCTGTACGCCCCCGACCTGTTCGCCGCCTTCCTCGCCGGGCTGGCCGCCGCGAAGTCGGGGCTCCTGGAGCGGCGCGGCCGGGACAGGGCATGGCTGCGGCGCACGGCCCTGCGGTGGCTGCCGGTCGGCCTGCTGGGCGCCCTGATCGCGGCCGGCTGCGCGAACTGGCCCCTGGACAGCCGCTGGTCCGCCGTCGGACACGCGGTGACCGTCCTGACCGGACCCGCGCTGACGGCGTCGTACGCCTGCGGCCTGCTCCTGCTGCTCGACCGGGCCCGCGGTCCGGCCGCCGTGCTCGCCGCCTCCGGACGCCTCGCCCTCACCCAATACCTCACCCAGTCACTCGTCCTCGCCCTGGTCTTCACCGGATACGGCCTCGGACTCTACGACCGGGTCGGCGCCGCCCTCGTCGTGCTCGGCTGCGTCCTGCTCTACGCCGCTCAACTCGCCCTCGGCGTAAGGCTGACGGCCCGGTTCCGGTACGGGCCGGTCGAGCTGCTGCTGCGCCGGGTCACGCTCGGGCGGCGTCCCGGTGACCGTCCGCCGGACCCTTCGCGAGGGGAACTCCCCGCACCGCCCGCCGGGCGGCCCGCTCCGTGATGGCCGCCGTCTCCGCCTTCGCCGCGGCCGCGACCGCCGCGGCACCGGGCTCCTTGTACCAGGGCCGCAGCCTGATCAGGGCGGGCCGGACACCGGTGGCGAGAAGCAGGGCCGTGCCCTTGGGCAGCGCCCGGATCCGGTCGGGCGGCAGCACGGCCTCCTGACGGTAGGAGTACGACCGCGACGTGCCCTCCTTGCTGTGCGAGACGCTCGGGGTCCGCACGTCGTGCTGGCCGACCAGGGTGGAGATCTTCTGCACGAAGTCGGCGTCGTCCAGGCCCGCGCCGAGCAGCTTGACCGTCGCCGCGCTCCACATCGCGTCCATCCCCATCTCGCCCCACACCCGCGCACCCTGCCGGTAACTCTGGAGCAGCGTCACGACGTTGATGCCACGCGAGCCGAGGTGCGAGTAGAGGTCGGGCAGATCGGAGATGCGGCACACGTTGGCCGCCTCGTCGAGGACCGCGGTCAGCGGCGGGTCGAGCCGCCCGCCCATCCGTTCGGCCGCGACCACGCCCGCCCGCATCGTCGCGTCGGCGATACCCGCGATGACACCGGCCGCCGAACCACCGCCGTCCTTGGAGAGCAGATAGAGCGTGTCGGTGCCGAGCACATGCCGGTCCGGGCGGAACTCGGGCAGCCCGGGATCAGGGGTGACCCAGGCGAGGATCTCCGGATCCAGCAGACAGGACACGGTCTGGCGGGCCGTCTCGTAGATGCCGTCCCGGGTCTCCACCGCACCCCGTACCGTGCCCTGGAGCTGCTCCGCCATCGCGGTGAGCCGCACGTCGCGCAGCAGGTCGACCGGGGTGCGGTCGGCGGGATCGGCGAGCCAGCCGAGCAGTTCCCGGACGGGGGCCCGGCCACGGGCGGCCGCCAGGAACAGGGCGGTGAGGGTGTTCTGGGCGGCCGCGATCCAGAAGTCCTTCTTCGCGGTGTCGTCGTTGACGGAGGCCACGAAGTGGCCGGCCAGCCGGCGCGCGCCCTCGATGGTGTGGCACTCGGCGAGCATGTCCCACCACATGGCACGCGGCGCGTGCGCGATGCCCTGCGGATCGAACGTCCACACCGCGCCCGCCTTCTCCCGCTCGGCACGGGTGACGGCGTACACGTCGGACTTGTTGGACGTGAGCAGCACCGCACCCTGGGCGCGCAGCACCCGGGGCACCGCGATGCCGGTGGACTTCCCGGCCCGCGGAGCCATCAGGTCCAGCTCCACGTCCTCGTAACTGCTGCGCAGCTCGGGCCCCCTGGGGGACAGGTCGCCGAGGAGGTTGCCGGTCTCGTCCGGGTGCAGCTCCCCGCGGCCCTGGAGGGAGGGGCGCAGTTCGCGGGCGCGGGCCTCGATGCCCTTGGGGCACATGGCGGCGAGCTCCCGGGCACCGGCGAGACCGCCCTGGCGCGAGCGGCGGCCCGTCAGGAACCGGGCGGCGAAGGCCACGGGCACCGCGAGCAGCACCAGCAGCGCGAACATGCCCGCGTACACGGCGGCGGGCGGTGTCCCCGGCCACAGCGCCCCCGTGCCGTCGGAGGCCAGCCGGCCCGCCGTGGACAGGGTGAAGGGCGGGGCGTCCCAGCCATGACCGGTGAGCCCCGCGCCGAGCGTCCCGCCCGCCCAGGCGAGGGCGAACACCGCCAGGACCGTGCCGACGATCGCCGCCACGGCCCACTGCACCTGGTCGTTGAGCGGACCGCCGCCCGGCCGCCCGCTCACGCCGTCGGCTCCTCGTTCGGTGTCCAGCGGGTGTTGGTGTTGTGCAGCCGGCGCTCCGCGTCCGTGATGGCGACCTTGATGGGGATGCCGGGCCGGCCGCCGACCTTGATGAGGAAGCGGCCCCGTCCCGGCGGCTCCTCGTTCTCGCCGGACGTGCCCCAGCCGGGCGGCGACGACCAGGACGACACGAGGTCGATCTCGCGCCGGGACAGCCCCACCACCTTGCCGAGGTCCTCCATCTCCGCCTTCGGCAGCCCCGCGCACACCACCATCCCGGCCCGCTCGACGAACCCGCGGGCCTTAGCCCGGTCGGCGTCGGTGCCGAGGGCCTCCGCGTCCTTGAGGGTGTGGGTGATCTTGGCGTCGCCGAGCCCGAGGGAACGGTTGAGGCGGGTGAGCGCGTCGATGCGGTCGACGATGCCGGAGGCGGCCCTCAGCGGACGCCACAGCTCGTCGAGGACCGTGAAGAACCAGCGCCGGGGGGCGAGTCCGGCGTCCGCGAGGGCGTGCGAGGCGGCCACCGTGCCGAGCCCGTCGGACCAGGCGGCGAGCATCGCCGCGGCGGTCAGCTGGGTGTCCGCCTCGCCGATCCCGGAGATGTCGATGCACACGGCGGGCGCGTCGGGGTCGATGTGCGTGGACGTCTCGGAGGCGAAGGTGTCGCCGAGCGGACCGTCGAGAATGCCCAGCAGGGAGCGGTGCAGCGGGTCGACGGCGTCCCGGTAGCGGGTGACGTCGCCCCGGTCGAGGGTGACCGCGCGCACCCGGTCGGGGCCGTCGGTGAGCACCCGCAGCACGTCGGGCAGCAGCACGGCCCGGCCGGCCGGCGGTCGCTCCCGCAGATGGTGCAGTACGGCGGAGAGCACGGACTGTTCGTGGTCGTCCATGGACCGCCCGCGCACGATGGTGATGAGCGCGGCGACCATGTTGAGGACCCGGCCGTGCGCCTCGGCGTTCAGCACCTCGCCCGCCTTGCCGCCGATCTTCGCGGCGGCGGCCCCCATCGCGCCCGGGTCCAGGACGTTGATGCCGCCCCGGCCGCGGCCGATCGAGATCACCTGGCCGCCGAGCGCCCGCACGGTGTCCGCGTAGTCCGGCTTCAGGTCACCGAGGACCAGCGGGACCACACCGGTCGCGGCCAGCCCGATCAGCATCCGGTTCACGAGCGTCGACTTGCCGAGACCCGGCATGCCCAGCATGAACAGGGAGGGGTTGGAGATGTAGCGGGCGCGGGTGAACCAGTTCAGCGGATCGCCGCAGACCGTCGCCCCGGTGAACAGATGTTGCCCCAGGGGCACTCCGGTCATCGGCGACCCGGAACCCGCCGCGAACGGCCACATACCGCAGGCCTGCACGGTGGTGGCCCGCCACATGGTCGGCGGATCCAGGTAGCCGACCCGGCCGCCGCCCGCGCCCAGCCAGCCGCGCGGCGGGACGTACAGCGGCCGGGGCCGCGGCGCGGGCTTCGCCCTGCGGGGCCCGGGGCGCTCGGACACCCGGCCCGCGTCCTGCTCCTCGGCCGTCCGGTCGGCCAGTTCGGCCCGCCGTTGTTCACGCCGGCTCACAGCGCCTCCTGCAACTCGTGCGGTACGAGGGTCTGTTCCCACGGGAGGATGCCGGCGGGCAGGGTGCAGCTGAACGCGGCGGCCTGCATCCGGTCGGCCGGCCGCATCAGCACACGCGCCGCCGCCGTCAGATTGCGCACCGCGACACTCGCGTCGGCCAGCTCGGCCATCGTGTCCACGGTGACCGTCATCATCAGCGAGAACTCCACGAGCCCCGCGCCCGACGCCTCCTCCGCCGCGGTCTGTTCCGCCGCCCGCACCTCGGTGGCCGCACGGGCCTGCACCATGCCCTTGCCGGACGTCGCCATGAACTGGGCGCTGCGCCGGTCCGCCTCGACGATCCGCGCCGACGTCGCCGGGTCGATCGGCCGGTAGACCAGCGCGACCCGCTTGCGGCGGGTGGCGGGGGTGGCCTCCAGCATGCCCCGCAGCACCGAGGAGCGGACCGTGCCGCGCGGCGCCAGCGTCATCAGCCAGGTCCGCGACACCCCCGAGTCGTGCTGGTACGCGTTGACCGTCTCGACGGCGGCGGCCGGCCCCGCGTCCTCCCACTCCAGACCGGTCCCGCCGTGCTGGGCCCGGGCGGTGAGGACGTCGGCGGCGACGGCCGGGTCGTAGGCGACCCGGACCACCTCGGCGATCCGCTCGGCCGACAGCGGGTACGCGGCGCCGCCGCCGGCCGCGATCAGCCCGCTGAGCAGACCCGGGATACGGATGGCGAGGTCGGCGATCACCTCCTCGCGCACCCGCCTGCCGCCGGGGACGCCGTAGGTGAGGGTGACGTAGGTGTGCATCTCGGAGGAGGCGGTCGGGTAGCGCTCGACGACCTCCTCCATCACCGCGCGGGCGGCGGGCGGCGCGTCCGGGTGGATACGGGGCAGCACCTCGTGGGCGAGCCGGGTCCCCGGGTCGGGGGCGGTCTCCACGATCACCGAGGCACCCCGCAGGCCGGGTTCGTGCGCGAGCCGCGCGAGCCACTCGCCCCACAGCGCCACCCATACGTCCACCTGGTCCGGGTCGATCAGGGAACCGCCGTCGGGCTCACAGCCCAGGACGATCGTGTACAGGTTGCGGGCCGGGTGGTGCAGCACGCCGAAGGGGCGGTCGTAGGCGTCACGTCCCTCCGTCGCGGTCACCTTGTTCAGCAGGCCGGGCGGCCGGAACCGCCCGCCGGGCCGCGCGGACATCGGCCCCGACACATACAGATGCGCGCCCTTCGCCTTCCGGCGCGACCAGCCGACGCGCAGGGTGATCAGCTGGTAGACGTTGCGGCCGTCCTGGGTGCGGACGGCGAGCGGGGCGAGCAGCAGGGCCGTCGGAACGGACACGGTCAGCGCCGCGCCGAGCGAGATCAGCGACGCCAGCAGGGTGATGACGAGCCCGCCGAACACCCCGAAGGTGCCGACGAGTCCGAGCGGCCCGAGCCCCGCCCGCCGTGGCCTGCGCCAGTTTCCGTAGGTCGGACGGGTGGCGGCTTCCGTGGACATGAGACTCCGGATTCCCTTCTGAGGGGGTGGGGTTGGGGGCGGACGTTGGGGTCGGGGGGAGGAAAGGTGACCGCCGGGCTCCAGGGGGATGGAGCCCGGCGGCCGTTCAGGGGAGGGCCGCCGGCGCGCGGACCGGCGCGGGCCGGGCACGGGCCGGGCCGGGTCCCTCCGGTGTCGCCCCGGGGCTCACTCGTTGTGCCCCTGCCTGCCGTCGGCACCCTCGACGGCACCGGCGGCCCCCTGGGCGACGGCCTGGGTCGTGGCCGTCACCAGGGTGACCGCCGCGGCGGCCGGACCCGCGGCCGCGGCCGCACCGCCCGCCACGCCACGGGCCGCGGCGGCGGTACCCGCGCCACCACCTCCCGCGCCGGCACCTCCGGCGGAGCCACCGCCGCCGCCCCCGGTCGGTTTGAGGGCTCCGCCCGGCCCCTGGGAACCACTGCTCCCCGAGGACCCGCCGCCTGCGGACGAACCGCGTGACCCGGACGAACCGGATGAACCGGTACCCCCGCCCGCCCCGGACGCCCCCGACGGTCCGCGCCGGCCCGACTGCTCGCCACCGCCGCCGGAACCGCCGCCGGCGAGCTGGATCGCGCCGGAGGCCACACCGCCCGCGACGCCCACCGCCTGCCCCGCGGGGTTGCCCGTGCCGAGCGCCGCGGTGGCGGGCACGATGAGCTTCAGCAGCGCCGGCAGGGCCACCGCGGACAACAGCATCACGGCGATACCGGCGATACGGGTGTGGATGGTGATGTTGGCTTCACCCGGCGCGGCCGTCTTGCCTGCGCCGGTCATCACCGAACCCGCGTAGAGGACGAGCCCGGCCGCGGGTTTGTACAGCAGCCAGGCGATCATCCAGCCCAGGTGCTTGCGCCACCAGCCGCTGCCCCAGTCCGTCATGGACGCGGCGGCGGCCACCGGGAGCGTGCCGAGGAGCACGATCATGACGCCCATCCGGACGTACAGCAGGATCGTCTGGAGGATCCCGGCGATCAGCAGCAGGAAGGCCAGGATCAGCTTGACGAAGGACCCGACACCACCGATGTCCGAGCAGCCGCCGATCTGCTTGAGCTGTGCCGTCGCACCCGCGTTGAACAGATGGGTGGCGTACTCGTCCGAGACGGCGACGGCGGCACCCACGACCAGGGTGGCCGCGCCCGAGACGAGGACGACCCGGAGGATGCCCTTCAGCGCGGTGATGCCCGCGGTGCCCTTGCGCTCGATGGCCATACGCGCGGCGGCGAAGAGCAGCGAACCGACGGCCAGGTAGACCACGATCCAGCGCGTCTGACCGCTGATGTCCTTCGACGTCGCCGTCGACTCCAGCGTCGGGATGCCGGTGATGATCGCCCCGAACACCTGGAACGCCGCGTAGAGGATGAAGTCCGCGATCGTCCCGACGATCGTGCCGATGGGGTCGCCCAGGAACTCGAAGAAGCCGAGGAAGGCGTCGATGATCGGGTTGCCGGACTTGTTGCAGCCCATGTGTCAGCCTCCCCACAGCACATAGTCGTTGGTGTTCTCGACGGTCGTCACCTGCGAGTACAGCGAGCCGTCGGCGCTCGGCAGCACCTTCCAGTCGCCGTCGCTCCAGCGCACCTCGATCGAGGTCGCGGTGAAGCCCTGGCTCCCCCTGATGAGCAGCGACACCGTCGCCGCCTCGCGGGTGTACGAGAGCACGGAGAAGCCGGTGTACGTGGCCACGCTCTTGCCGCCCTCGGGGCGGGCCGTGTCGGCGACCAGGGCGCGCAGGAACTCGAACATGTCCCGCCCGGTTCCGGCGACCAGCTGCTGGTCGACGACGGTCCGCCAGCCGGGCTCGCTCATCTGACTGGGGATCACGGTGGCCGCCAGGGCGGCGCCCGTCGGCGTGTGCGCGAAGCACCACCACAGGGACCCCTGGATGCGGGTGGGCCCCGCCGAGGGCGAGACGGGCACCCGTCCGACACCGAGGGAGCGCCAGCCGACGTCCTCGGGTGCGGCCTTGGGCCGTCCGTCACCGGCGCTGTCGTCGGTCGCGCAGCCCTCGGGACGGCCCCCGGGCCCGGCCTCGCCGGTCAGCGGCCCGCCGCCGGCCGGGGCCTTGGCCTCGGCCTGTCCGGCGGCGTCCGAACCGGACGAGGTCAGCGCGAGGAGCCCGCCCATGACCACCGCCACGGCGAGGAACCCGGCCGACCACTGCCAGCCGCGCTGTGTCCAGTACGGCCCGGACTCCTCGGCCCGAGGCTGTCTGCGTAGCAACATCCTGAGTGCCCGTCTCCCCGGCTCAGTCGAAGACGAAGGAGACCAGCGGGCCGGCGGTGGCCACGAGGATGCAGCCGCCGAGCACCATGCCGAGGCGGCTCATGTGCTCGGAGCTCTCGCCCCGCTTGACCGAGATGGCCATCATCGCGCCGGTGACCAGCACCCCGGCGACACCGGCGGCGGTGCCGGCCCAGGCGACCAGGCCGAGGACCGTGTCGACCTTCTCGGTCAGCTCCGGGGGAGCGTCGCTCTCCGGGGCGGGCACGTCGGCCCGGAAGGAGAGCAGGCTGGAGGATATGGCGAGCAGTGGGGACATGAGGATCTCCGGTAGGAGTCGGAACGGGATCGGGACGGAGGGCGGCACGGAAAGGGCGCACACAAGAGGCGGCGCGGGTCGCGGACGAGCTGCTATTGGCCGCCAAGGAGTGACAGGTCGCCCAGGAACGTGACGAGGGGCCCCGCCGTCGTGGCGACCAGGGACGCGAGGGCGACGAAGAAGATGCCGCGGAAGTGCTCGCCGCCCTCGCCCGGGTCGCCGCGCCGGAGCTGGAGGGACATGTTGATCCCGACGACCAGCAGTCCGAAGACCCCGGCCGCGGACGCGCACCAGGCGAGCAGGTTGATGATCGGCTGGGCCGACGCCGGATTGAAGTTCTCCGCGGCCAGGACGACATCGCCGGAGAGGAACCGTGCCGTCACCGGGCACCTCCCTCGCGACCGGTCCCGGCGCCCACCAGGTCACCGAGCCGCGCGAGTTGCGGGGGTACGCGCCGCAGCCGGCCGTCCACCCGCCACTCGGCGATCCACGGCACCCGCCGCACCCGGGCGATGGACCGGATGACCCGGACCCGGCGCAGCAGGCTGAGCGGGAGCAGGCCCGGGGCGTCGGCGACGAGCGCGACACACAGCAGGTCCAGCCCCGGCGGGGCGTGCCCCTCGTCCAGCGCCTTCAGCGCGTGGGACACGGCCCGCAGCCCGTGCGCGCTGGTCCGCCCGACGAGCACCACCCGCCGCGGCTCACCGCGCCGGGGGTCCGGCCACCGGGCGCCCACGTCCACCCCGCCGAGCACCTCCACCAGCGAGGTCACTCCCGCCCCGCCGTGCGCCTTGACCCACCCCACGTCGTCGCGGGACGCGCCCCGCGCCACCCGGGGACGCCGGGGCTCGTGACCCCATGTGCCCTCGGGGACGGCGGAGGCGGAGGCGGCGGGAGCCGCAGGAGCGGCGGAGAGCCGGTTCACCGGGGCGGGTTTCGGGGCGGGTGCCGGGGAGGCGCGGCGTGCGGGGGCGGACTTCGGGGCGGTACGGCGGGTTGGCGCGGGGGTTGGTGCGGTACGGCGGGCCGGGGCTGGTGCCTGGGCCTGCTTCGGGTTCGGTGAGGTGCGACGCACCTGTGCCTGTGCCGGTGCCGGTGCCTGTGCCTGTGCTGGCGCGGGTGTGGGCGCGGGCGCCGCCTGGGCCGCCGTACGCCCTCCGCCCTCGGCGCGTGTCGATGGGGCCGTGGAGGCCGGGGGAGGGGAGCTCGGCCCCCGTTCCCACACCGGCGGGCCCGGAGTCCTCGTCGTACGAGTGCCCATCCGCTTCCCGCCCCCCTCGTCGCCTGTGCTTCCGTCACTCTGGATCATCTGTTTTCCGCCGCTTTGAACTTATTCGCCCTCGGCGCCCGTTGGGATCTGTCGGGCCCGGCGGACAGCACAACGGGTGGTCCGGCCAAGACGGTTCAAGCCGAGGGGAAGAAGGCGCGCGCGGATGGCGGAGAGCGAAGAGGGCGGTGCCTCGAACGCCGTCCGCAACGGCATTGCCGCCGCTGGGACCTGCGGCTGCCTGATGCTGCCGTTCGTCCTGCTCGGCGGGGTCGTCGTGGTGATCGTCTTCGGCGGGCTGGGTGTCCTGCTGGCCCCGCTCATCGCGCTGATCCTGTTCTTCGGCGGCGGTGGCGGTACGGCCGACCAGGGCGACGCGGACGAGGTGATCGCCGTCTTCGAGGGCGACGGCAAGGGCGCGTTGGCGGAGTCGACGGTCTCCGCGGACCTGGTGGATCCGATCGAGGAGGCCGGCGCGCTGTGCGACGCCGTCGGCCCGATTGTCATCGCCGCCCAGATCGAGCGCGAGTCCGGCTTCAACACCTCGATGGTCGGCCCGGACGGCAAGGAGGGCATCTCACAGCTGCCGCCCGACATCTTCAAGAAGTACGGCAAGGACGAGGACGACAACGACAAGACCTCGGCCTTCGACGCCGCGGACTCGATCCTGGCGCAGGGCCGCCACATGTGCGATCTCGCCGGCCAGGCCCAGCAGATGGTCAATGCCAAGGAGACCGACGACAGCGTCCTGGACCTCACCCTGGCCGCCTACCGGGTCGGCATGGACGCGGTCCGCGCGGCGAAGGGCGTTCCCAGCACCAACGAGGCACAGGGGTACGTCGCCTCCGTCCGCGCCCAGTTCGCCAAGTACAGCGGCCTCGCCGCCCCGCCCTCCGGCGCCACCCCCGGCGTCACCCCCGCCTCCGGCACCCCCTCGGCCCCGGCCGACCGGGCCGCCGGAGCCCCGCCCGACTCCCCCGTACCGTCCGCCAGTTCGTCACCCACCGCATGAGGAGGAGCGCCATGGACCGCATCGAGGTGTACATCTCCGACGAGGGCCTCGCCGAGATCGACGGGGAACCCCTCGTCCCCGCCCCCGACCAGTCCGTGCACGACGCTGTGCTCGACCGGTTGCAGTGGTACGCCCAGGAGCGGGCCGCCTCCGTGGAGGCGACGGTGAACCAGGGCTCGGGACCCGACCGGTTCGCCCTGCGTGTGGCCCCTGACGGTTCCAGCCGGCTCCTCGTCTCTGACGACGAGGACACCCCGTCCGGCCACCCCGCCCTCGACGATGAAGACGCCCCGTCCGCCGGCCCCGCCCCCGACGACGAAGACACCCGGTCCGCCGGCCCCGCCCCCGACGCCTGGGTGCTCGCGGAGGCGGTCGCCCGTGCCATGGCCACCGCGCGGGCCACGTCCCCCGGCGCGCCCGCGACCGTCGAGGTCCCGGTCGCGTTCGCCGAACGCATCGCCGCCGTCAACGCGCTGGTGGCCGCCGGCCGCCCGGCCGAGGCGCTGGCCGACGCGACCGAGCTGCGGGAGAACCTGACGCGCACCGCGGGCGCGGAGGATCCGCACGCGCTGGAGGCGCGGTCCCTGGAGGCGTACGTCGCCCATCTGTGCGGCGAGCACCGCGAAGCCGTGGTGCTGGCCCTGGGCGTGGCCCGGATCCGGTGCGCGGCCGGCGACCCGCGGGCGCCGGTCGACGTGGCACGCGCCGCCTCCTCCTGGCAGCGACTCGACGACGACCGGGCCGCCGTCGTCCACGGACGCGAACTGCTGCACGTGTGGGACGTGTTGAACCGCCGCGGTCTGCTCACTCCCGGCCACCGTGCCGTCGCCGAACGGGTCCGCAGGCACGTGGAGTCGCTGGAGGCCTACGCCTGAGTCACCCGGGCACACCCGAGCCGACCCCGTACCCATGAGTCACTTCCGCCGCCCCGACGACTCATGTACGCCCGAGCCACTCACGTACAACCGATGTCAATCGCTCATGGACCGCCCGTCGCGAAACTCCGTGAACCAGGAGGCCCCGTTCCGGTCCGTCGGACCGGGGCCGGCCCTTGTGAGGAGCAGGAGCACACACCATGAACGTGACGGTCATCGGCTCGGCGAGCGCGGCCACCCCCGAGGAGCGCGCGCTGCGTGACCTCTACCTGGAACACGGCCCGGCGCTCTACACCTACGTGCTGCGCATGCTGGGCGGCGACACGTACCGGGCCGAGGACGTCGTCCAGGAGACCCTGCTGCGCTGCTGGAACACCCGGAACCTGGCCGACGACGAGGGGATGGCCGTACGCCCGTGGATGTTCCGGGTCGCCCGCAACCTCGTCATAGACACCCACCGGACGCGCATGGCACGGCCGTTGGAGGTCGGCGGCGACACCTGGCTGACCGAGTCGCGCGCCGAGGCCGACGACATCGAACGGCTGCTGTCGTCCGTGGTGATGCAGGACGCGTTGCAGGCGCTGACCCCCGCGCACCGCGACGCGCTCATGGCGACCTTCCTCGCGGACCGCACCACCCAGCAGGCCGCCGAGACACTGGGGGTGCCGCAGGGCACCGTGAAGTCACGTGTGTACTACGCCTTACGCAGCCTGCGATCGGTCCTGGAGGAGCGCGGGGTGAGGTGAGCCGGTGGCTTTCGGCGCCCGCCGGTCAGCCGGAGCGCGGCCCCCGACGGGCACCCGCGGCCGTCTCCAGGAGCAGCTTCGCGGCGACCGTGCGCCCGTCGGTCCGGATCGTGCCGGCCACCTTCCGCGCCCGGGCCCGGGTCGCCGGTGTCAGTACCGAACCGAGCGCCGCGTGCAGGGAGTCGACGGTCGGCGTCGGGCCGTCGTGCGCCACACCGCTGCCCAGGCCGGCCACCCGCGCCGCCCAGAGCGGCTGGTCGGCGGCCAGGGGGATCACCACCTGGGGGGCGCCGGCGCCGGTGGCCGTCGTGGTGGTGCCCGCCCCGCCGTGGTGCACCACGGCCGCCACCCGCCGGAACAGCGCCTGCTGGTTGACCTCACCCACCACAAAGCAGTCGTCGGCGTCGTCGATCGGGGCCAGGCCCGCCCAGCCGCGGCCGAGCAGCACCCGCCTGCCGTGTGCCCGGATCGCCTCGACGGCCACCCGGGCGATGTCCTTCGGCGCGTACGCGGCCATGCTGCCGAGCCCCACGTACACCGGCGGCTCGCCCGCGTTCAGGAACGCCTCCAGCCCGGCGGGCAGCGGACGGTCGTCGGGCAGGATCCACGCGCCCGTCTGCACCACGTCGAGGTCCGTCATGCCCCGTGCCGGACACAGGGTCGCGTCGGCGGCCAGCCACGGCTGGCCGGTGAAGACATGGTCGCGGACGTTGTCCACCGGCGGCAGCCCGAGCGACGCCCGGCGGCGGTTGAGCGCCTCGCGGTACAGCGTGTTCACGCGCAGCGCGTCCTGCTCCCACAACTCCCGGACGGCGTCCTCGCTCTGCGGGCCCCCGGCGTCCGTCCGCACCCCCGGCGGGAAGCGCCGGGACGGCAGCCCGAAGACGTCGAAGCACGCGAACACATAGGGAATGCCCAGCAGTTCGGCGATCTCCCGCGCGCCGACCGGCATCAGACCGCCCGCCAGCAGCACGTCACATCCCTCGGCCGCCGCGCCCAGCGCCTCGAACCGGGCGTCGACCAGTTCCGCGGCGAGCCGCAGCCCGTCCTCCGGCGTCGGCGGGGTGCCGGTGAGCAGCGCGCGCACATGCGGGCCGAACGGCACCAGCGGCACACCGGCCCGCGCCATCAGCGCCGCGAACTCCTCGTCGGGCGGCGCGCACACCCGTACCTCGGCGCCCAGTTCCCGCAGCCCCGCGGCCAGTCCGGCCAGCGGTTCCACATCCCCGCGCGATCCCACGGTCGTCAACAGCACTCGCACTTCGCAGCTCCCGTTTCAGCAGGTCAGGGCGTTCGACCGCCGATTCTGCGGCATCCCCCGGGCCTTGCCGCAAGCCCCCCGGTGCGCTATACGTTGAGAAGGGCAAGGAGCCGGAGCTTCTTGCCCTTTCCTGTTCCCGCCGACGCGCGGACGCCGTTGCGGGCGCCGCCCGCGCAGACCCCGCCGAACCGGCGAGGAGCCGGGTGAGGGAGCCCACGAGGGAGCCGGTGTCGGTGCCGGTCCCGTACCACCGCGGCCGTACGCCTCACCTGCCGTACGGCAGACACCGTACGGCCAGTGACGGTGACCGGCGGATGTGCGGGCGGGCCGCGGACGACACCTTTGGCATGTCGAACCCGACGCCAGATCCTGCCCCTTCGCTTCCCCGTCACTTCCCTTCGCCTGCCCCTTCGTTTGCCCCTTCGCTTTCTCGCTACCCCAGTGCGCGCGGCCCGGCCGGGTTCGGATGCGGCCCGCGGGAGGACAGAAAATGCAGCGCCTATTCGTCGGCCTCGCCGCCGCCCTGCTTCTGGTCGGCGCCACGGCCTGTGGTTCGTCCGGCGGTTCCGCGTCGGACAGCGACGGCCTCACCAGCGTCAAGGTCGGAGTCATCCCGATCGTCGACGTGGCCCCCCTCTATCTCGGACAGCAGAAGGGGATCTACGAGAAGTACGGTCTCGACCTCTCGATGACCACCGCGCAGGGCGGCTCCGCCATCGTGCCGGGTGTGGTCAGCGGCCAGTTCCAGTTCGGCTTCAGCAACACGACGTCGCTGATGGTCGCGCAGAGCAACGGCGTTCAGGTGAAGGCGGTCGCCAACGGGGTGGCGACCACCGGCGCCGACGGCGCCGACTACGGCGCGCTCGTCGTCAGGAAGGGCAGCACGCTCAAGTCCGCGAAGGACCTGGAGGGCAGGACGGTCGCCGTCAACACCCTCAAGAACATCCTCGACACCTCGGTCCGCGAGTCCGTGCGCAAGGCCGGGGCCGACCCGTCGAAGGTGAAGTTCGTGGAACTGGCCTTCGACCAGATGCCCGCCGCGGTCGAGAAGGGACAGGTCGACGCGGCGATGGCGGTCGAACCCGCCCTGACCGGCATCCTGAACGAGGGCGGTGTGCAGATCGCGTCCCCCTACGTGGACGTGGCGAAGGACCTCACCGTCGCCATGTACTTCACCTCGCAGAACTACGCACAGCAGAACCCGGACGTGGTGGCCGACTTCCAGAAGGCCACCGCCGAGGCGCTGACCTACGCCAACGAGCACCCGGAGGAGGTCCGCGAGGCCGTCTCCACGTACACGGAGATCCCCTCCGCCGTCCTCTCGGAGATCACCCTGCCGAAGTGGCCGGCGGACATCAGCCGGACGTCGGTGGAGACGCTGCGCGAACTCGGGGAGCAGGACGGTCTGTTCAAGACCGCCCCGGACCTGGACGAGCTGCTGCCGTGAACAACCGGAACACCGTGCTCGGCGCGGCGGGGCTCCTGACCTTCCTCGCCGTCGTCGAGGCCCTGCCGCGGCTCGGCCTGGTCGACGCCGACTACCTCTCACCGCCGAGCAGGATCGCCGGCGCGCTAGGCGACGAACTCGGCGACGCCGCCTTCTGGTCGGCCCTCGGCGACACCCTGACGGGCTGGGTGCTCGGCCTGGGGATCGCGTCGGGCGCCGCCGTGCTCTGCGGGCTGCTCATCACCGTGGTGCCGTTCCTGCGCCAGGTGACGGCCTCGACCATCGAGTTCCTGCGCCCCATCCCGTCCGTCGCCCTGATCCCGCTCGCCGTACTCCTCTACGGCACCGAACTCCGCTCCGTACTGGTGCTGGTGGTCTACGCGTCGTTCTGGCAGGTACTCATCCAGGTGCTGTACGGCGTCCAGGACGTCGACCCCGTCGCCGACGAGACGGCCCGCTCGTACGGGCTCGGAACCTGGGCACGCGTCCGGCACGTCACCTGGCCGACCGCCCTGCCCTACGTCATGACCGGCGTCCGGCTCGCCGCCGCCGTCGCCCTGGTCCTCGCCATCACGGCCGAACTGGTCGTCGGAGCACCGGGACTCGGCTCACTGATCGCGGTCGCCCAGGCGTCACAGGCCGTACCCGACATGTACGCGCTGATCACCGTGACCGGAGTCCTGGGGCTTCTGATCAACCTCGGCGCCCGAGCGGTGGAGCGGCGGGCGCTGGCCTGGCACCAGTCCGTACGCGGGGAGGCCGTCCTGTGAAGGCACTCGTACGGCAGACGCTGTTCGTGATCGGCCTGCCCGCGCTGCTCCTCGCGGTGTGGTGGATCGCGTCGGACGGCAGCACCGACCCCTTCTGGCCACCGCTGCGCACGATCCTGGAGACCTTCCCCTCGGTGTGGACCGGCGAACGGCTGCGCGCCGACCTGCTGCCCAGCCTGCTGCGCCTGGCCGCCGGCTACACACTCGCGGGCGTCGCCGGCATCGGCCTGGGCCTGCTCATCGGGTCCCACCGCGGCGTGCGGGCCTTCTGCGAGCCCGTACTGGAGTTCCTGCGGGCCGTCCCGCCCCCGGTCCTTGTGCCGGTGATCACCCTGTTCGCCGGCATCGGCGACAGCATGAAGATCCTGGTCATCGCGAGCGGCTGTGTCTGGCCCGTCCTGCTCAACACGGTGGAGGGGGTGCGCGCGGTCGACTCGGTCATGCTGGAGACCGCGCGTTCGTACCACGTCCGCGGTGCCGGACGGCTGTGCCACGTGGTGCTGCGCTCGGCGAGCCCGCAGATCGTCGCCGGTCTGCGCCAGGCCCTCTCCGTCGCCATCATCCTCATGGTCATCAGCGAGATGTTCGCGGCGGACAACGGCATCGGCTTCACCGTCGTGCAGTTCCAGCGCAGCTTCGCCATCCCCGACATGTGGACCGGGATCCTGCTCCTCGGCCTGCTGGGCTTTCTGCTCTCCCTCGCCTTCCAGTTCGCCGAGCGCCGGGTGCTCGGCTGGTACCACGGCCTGCGCGCGTCCACCCGGCGGTCGTGAGTGAACATGATGAAAGGGCGACCGATGCTCGACGTACGCGGCCTGAGGAAGACCTACGAGGGGTCCGGCCGGCAGGTGGAGGCGGTCCGCGACCTCACCTTCACGGTGCGCGCCGGTGAACTCGTCTGCCTGGTGGGCCCGTCGGGCTGCGGCAAGACCACCCTGCTCAAGTGCATGGGCGGACTCCTCACCCCGACCGCGGGACAGGTGCTGCTCGACGGCGCACAGGTGACCGGGCCGCCGCCCGGAATGGCGATCGTCTTCCAGGAGTACGGGCGCAGCCTCTTCCCGTGGATGAAGGTCGGCGACAACGTGGAACTGCCCCTGAAGCAGAAGGGGACACCCAAGGCGAAACGCCGGGAGCTGGTCGCCGACGCACTGCGGTCGGTGGGGCTCCCGGACGCCGCCGGCGCCTATCCCTGGCAGCTGTCCGGGGGGATGCAGCAGCGGGTCGCGATCGCCCGCGCGCTGGCCTACGAGCCCCAGGTCCTGCTGATGGACGAGCCGTTCGCGGCGGTCGACGCGCAGACCCGGGCCGATCTGGAGGACCTGGTACGGGCCCTGTGGCGGGAGCGCGGGATCACCGTCCTGTTCGTCACGCACGACATCGACGAGGCCGTCTACCTCGGCGAGCGGGTACTGGTCCTCTCCGCCTCGCCGACCGTCGTACAGGAGGAACTCCACATCGACCTGCCCACCGAACGGGACCAGCTGCACACCCGGGCGGCCCCGCGCTTCACCGAACTGCGCACCCATGTCTACGAGCAGATCCAGGCGGCCAAGCGGGCGGCCGCGCCGGAGCCGTCGAAGGGGCGGGCCGCGTCGCCGGTGGGGGAGCCGCAGGCGGGCTGAGCCGGGTGGGGGTGTCGGTGCCGGTGTCGGACCCGGTGCCGGCGCCATCGTCATCGCCATCGTCATCGCCATCGCTGTGGCCGTGGCCGTCGCCTTAGACGGAGACTGGATCTCCGCTTTGCCGTAGGGTGACGGCATGAACGACGCCTCGATCCGGGTGGTCATCGCCGACGACCAAGCTCTGCTGCGGGGCGGATTCCGCATCCTGATCGACTCGGCCGACGACCTGGAGGTGGTGGGCGAGGCCGAGACCGGCCGCGAGGCCGTCGAGGTTGTCCGCCACACCCGGCCCGACGTGGTGCTGATGGATATCCGTATGCCCGAACTCGACGGTCTGGCCGCCACGCGCGAGATCGCCTCGGACCCGGACCTGGACGGCGTCCGCATCGTGATCCTCACGACCTACGAGGTGGACGAGTACGTCCTCCAGGCCCTGCGGGCCGGGGCGTGCGGCTTCCTGGGCAAGGGGATGCGGCCCGCGGAACTGCCGGAGGCCGTCCGGGTAGCGGCGCGCGGCGAGGCGCTGCTGTCGCCGAGGGCCACCCGGACGCTGATCACCAGATACCTCGCGCTCCCCGACCGGCCGCCGCCCTTCGTGTCCGGGGGGCTGGCCGAACTCACCGACCGGGAGCGGGAGATCGTGGCGCTGGTGGCCGTAGGACTCTCCAACGACGTGATCGCCGGGCACCTGGTCATCTCCCGCCAGACCGTACGCACCCATGTGCACCGCGCCATGGCCAAACTCCGGGCCCGCGACCGGGCACAGCTTGTGGTGATGGCGTACCAGGCGGGGCTCGTCCGCCCCACGGCCGCGACGGAGACCGACGGCGCGAGCGCCGACCGGTGGCCGGGGAGTACGGGGAGTACGGGGTTCAGGGCTCCGTTCGGAGTGTGGGAAGGAACGCGTCCACGCTGAACTCCTCGGTGCCCTCCTCGACTTCGAGGCTCCCCCCGACGGAGGCGGCCCGCTCGCGCAGGCCGAGCAGGCCACGACCGGTGCCCCAGCTCGCCGGGGAAGGCGCGGCGGCCGGGGCGGACGAGCCGCGCGGGGCCCGGCCGCCGGCCACCGGGTTGACCACCGTGATCCGCAGCCGGTCCCCGGAGCAGGACAGCCGGACCCTCGCGGTCCGGGGCGAGGCGTACTTGAGCGCGTTCGTCAGCGACTCCTGGACGATCCGGTAGCCGGCCATGCTGACGGCGGGACCCAGTGCGGAGACCTCCCCGTCGCGCTCCATGTCGATCACCAGCCCGGCGGCCCGGAAGCCGTCGAGGAGGTCGTCGAGGCGGTCGAGGACGGGCATCGGCTCCAGCGGGAGCGGCTCACCGCCGGGCTGGCGCAGGACGGTCAGCATGGTGCCGAGTTCGGCGAGCGTGCTGCGGCTCGCCGTGATGACGTGCTCGATGGCCGCCTCGGCCGCGTCGGGCTGCCGGCGCAGCAGATGGACGGCCGCACCGGCCTGGAAGTTGATCACCGTGATGCTGTGGGCCACGATGTCGTGCAGATCGCGCGCGAGACGCAGCCGCTCCTCGGCCACCCGCCGGCGCGCCTCCACCTCGCGCGTCTGCTCGGCGCGCAGGGCGCGGTCCTGGATGGCCCGGACGTAGGCGCGGCGGTTCCGGGTGGCGTCACCCACGGCGGTGACCGCGCCGAGCACCGCGATCAGTCCGAGGTTGCCGGTGTCGAGGAAGTGCCGTCCCGTCACCACAAGCGCGAAGACCGGGACGACGATCGCGGTGACCGTGCCGGTGACCAGCGCACGGCTGCGCGGGGCGGCGACGGCGGCGGAGTACAGGGCGACCAGAAGACACACGATCCCCGGGCCCGGCTCGCCCCTCCACAGCAGTGCCACCAGGAAGACGGTGGTCGTCGCCGCGAGCGCCGCCAGCGGCATCCGTCGGCGCACGGTGAGCGGCACCGCCGAACACAGGGCGAGCAGGGCCGCGAGCCACACCGGGGTGCCGTCGCCGAGGAAGCCGGGGAGCACAACGGCCGCACAGGCAGCGGCGAGCAACCCGTCGAGGAGGAACGGGTTGCTCGCCGGCCCACGATTCACACGGGTCACGGTACGCCGTGTCGGCTGTGGCCTCCGTCAGAACGCTGCCCTGATCAGGCCCAGGGGTCGAAGGAGATACCCGAGGGCCTGGAGGCGTTGAGCAGGTTGTTGAAGCGGTTGTCCTTGTCGGTGATCTTGATGGTCGCGGAGCCGAAGTCCGCGTTCATCAGCCGGTCCCTGAGGGAGGTGCTGGGCCAGCCGTTCCAGTCCACGATGGGAGGCTGGCGCCAGTTGTGGTAGTGGTTCTCCGGCGGCTCGTCGTTGCCGTTGGCGAGCCGGAAGAAGTGCGTGCCGACTCCGTCCTTGTGGTACACGACCTTGGGGTGCGACCCGTCGAACCGGACCTGGGACCGGGCGTAGGTCACCTGGCTGCTGTGCTGCGTGGTCGTGACGTACTCGACCTGGTTGGACTGCTGGTTCACCCACGAGATGACGTGCTCGAAGTCGTGACGGTGCCCGCCGAGGCCACTGCCCGCCACGGCCTGGTCCTTCTCGAAGTAGCTCGCGTAGACGACCGCGCACCAGCCGTTGTTGCACTTGGACCGGGCGTAGGTCTGGGTGCGGTCGAGGTCGGACTGGTCACGGCAGCTGCCGTTCACCGCGCCGGAAGTGTTCAGGCCGGGGTTGAGCGTCCCGTCGGGAGATATGGCGGCGACCGCGTAGCAGCCGTCACCGTCATAGTCGAAGGCCGGTGAGAACGACGCCTCATATCCGCCGGCGTTTTGCGGCAGGTTCGGCAGATTGTCGGCATACGCCACTGATGCGGGAATCACCGCGGTCAGGAAAGCGGCACCGAGAATCACGCTCAGTCGCCAACGTCGTTTGTTTTGTACAGCAGTCCGCATTCTTACTCCCAAAAGGGCACGTTCTTTGGGCTGGATGGAACAGCACAACGGTGAACGCCTGGCCCGATATCGGTGCAGTGCACACTGGGCGTGGGCAGGCCAAGTAGAGCGCACGGCCATCGAGTTGCGCAAGAACGGAAATCGACCCAGATCGTACGGACGCAGACTCCGGCATTTCAGTTCAATGCAGCTACACCAGATCTTCGCCTCAAATTACTGGCGTTATGCGTTTCTCCCACGCCCCCGCGTTCGCCTCTTGAACGAATGAGCCGCCCACACGCTCAAAGCTCCAGGGGAGGTACGCAAGTGAGAGCCGCAACTCCGCTTACCCGAAACCCATCTGCCGTCGGTCGGGGTCGGTCACCGTGAACAGAAAACCGCGCCCGCTCAGAGCCAGTCGCGTCGTTTGAAGATGAAGTACAGGCTGGTGCAGACGACGGCCATCAGGACGATTGCGAAGGGGTAGCCCAGGAGCCAGTGCAACTCCGGCATGTGGTCGAAGTTCATGCCGTAGATCGTGCCGACGAGGGTGGGGGCGAAGAGGATGGCCGCCCAGGAGGAGATTTTCTTGATCTCCTCGTTCTGTTCGAAGCCGGCCTCCGCCAACGCGCGCATCTCGGCGTTCTGTTGCTGGCCGACCAGGGTCGCGTTCACCGTCAGGATGTCGGTGAGGGCCTGGCGGAAACCGTCGACGCGTTCGCTGGTGTGCGTGACATGGTCGGCGACGTCGCGCAGATAGCGCTGGAGTTCCTCGTCGGTGCCGTACTTCGCGAAGCCCGCCATCAGGCTGTGCAGCATGCCGACCAGGGGGCGGGTGGCGCGCTGGAACTCGACGACCTCGCGGGAGAGTTCGTAGATACGGCGGGAGACCTCGGGGTCGCCGCGGAAGACCTCGGTCTCGATCTCGTCCATGTCGTTCTGCACACCGGCCACGACCGGGAGGTACCCGTCCACCACCGCGTCGAGTATCGCGTAGAGCACCGCCTCCGGGCCCAGCTTCAGCAGGTCCGGCGTCGACTCCATTCGGGAGCGCACCGCCGACAGGTCGGGGGCCGCGCCGTGCCGGACCGTGATCACGAAGTCCGGGCCGACGAACACGTGCAGCTCGCCGAAGTCGACCTCTTCCGAGGCGTCGATGTAGCGCGCCGCCCGCAGCACCACGAACAGCGTCTCCCCGTACCGCTCCAGCTTCGGGCGCTGATGTGCCTCCATCGCGTCCTCGACCGCCAGCGGATGCAGGTCGAACTCCGCCGCCAGAGACAGGAGTTCGCTCTCCGTGGGGCGGGCCAGGCCGATCCAGGCCATGCTCGTGGGCTGCTCCCGGAGTTCGCGGAAGGTGTCGGCGAGCGTGGCGGGTGTGGAGACCCGGACGCCGTCCATGTACAGCGCCGCCTGCACCACACTCACCGTCTCCGCCGGGTCCGGCGCGGGCTCCGGCGGGGGCGGTACGGGTGGTTCCCGGTCCTGGGCCTGCGACTGCGGGAGCGCCCGCCGCCACACGGACTTCTTGGGGCTCCCGGCGCCGGGCCGGGCGCGTCGGTCGGGCATCGCGGCTCCTCCCGGACTTGGCCTGCGGCCACGTGATCACCGAGCAGGATATACGGGGTACAGGGCGGCGGCGTTCCGGCCGTGGACGGGATTCGGTGAGAGTTGCGGACCGGATCTGTCCGCAAGGGTGGATAGCGTGCGGAGCATGTCCACAAGGGCGGCGACGGCGGAGGTGGCCGGGATGGTGAACGGGGCTGGGGTGGCGGAGGTGGCAGGGATGGCGAGCGCGACCGGGTTGGCGGAGGTGGCAGGGATGGCGAGCGCGACCGGGTTGGCGGAGGTGGCCGGCACGGCGAACACGACCGGGGCGGCGGAGGTGGCCGGCACGGCGAACACGACCGGGGCGGCGGAGGTGGCCGGTATGGCGTACGGGGCCGGGATGGCGGAGGCTGCGGGGATGACGAACGACAGCGCTGCGGCGGGGCGGGCGCCCGGGACGACGGCGGCCACCCCGGGTGCCGGACGGGTCCCCGCGGCGGGGGAGCAGGCTCCGGGCCGGCGGGCCAAGGGACCCACCCCGGTCCTCTCCCCCCGCGCCCTCAACCGCGCCACCCTCGCCCGTCAGCTGCTCCTCCGGCGCACCGCGATGTCCCCGAAGGCGGCCGTCGAGCATCTGGTGGGACTCCAGGCCCAGGAGGTGAAGCCGCCGTACTACGCGCTCGCCGCCCGGCTCGACGGGTTCGCGCCCGAGCAGCTGTCCACGCTGCTCGCCGACCGTGAGGTCGTCCGGATGGTCACCCTGCGGTCCACCATCCATCTGCACACCGCGGACGACGGCCTCGCCCTGCGGCCCTTCGCGCAGGCCGCCGCCGACCGCGAGCTGAAGATCTTCCACAAGGGGCTGGCCGGCGTCGACCTGGACCGCCTCGCCCTACGCGCGCGGGAGCTGGTCGAGGAGGAGCCCCGCACCATGCGCCGGCTGCGCGAGGAACTCGGCCCGCAGTGGCCCGACGCCGACCCGCGGGCCCTCGCCGTCGCCGCCCGCTGTCTGCTGCCGCTCGTCCAGGTCACCCCGCGCGGACTGTGGGGCCGTAGCGGCCAGGTCGCCGTCACCACCGTCGAACACTGGCTGGGCCGGCCCGCCGAACCCGCCGCCGCCCGGCAGGACGTCGTCCTGCGCTACCTCGCCGCCTTCGGACCGGCCTCCGTCAAGGACATGCAGGCCTGGTGCAGCCTGACCAGGATGCGGGACGCGTTCGAGGGGCTGCGGCCCCGGCTCGTCACCTTCCGCGACCAGCACGGCGTCGAACTGTTCGACCTGCCCGACGCGCCGCGCCCCGACCCGGAGACGCCCGCGCCGCCGCGGTTCCTGCCCGAACTCGACAACGCGCTGCTCTCGCACGCCGACCGCACCCGCATCATCCCGGTCGTGCACCACGGCCGTACCTGGCGGGTGAACACCGCCTACCGCCCGCTCCTCGTCGACGGGTTCCTCGCCGGGGTGTGGGGACTCACCGACGAGGCCCTGGTCGTCGAACCGTTCGAGAAGCTCACCAAGGCGCAGCGCGCCCAGGTGCTGGAGGAGGGGGAGCGGACCCTGCGGATCGTGCATCCCGGCACGTCGTACGACGTCCGCTTCGGGACTGTCATCTCCTGACCCGGCACATGGAAAGGGGGCGCTGCGGGCCGCTCGTGGAGGCCCGCAACGCCCCCCGGTCTTGCACCTGAGGGATACTCAGGAGTCCTGGGGCAGAAGCCCGTCGGCTACGAGTTGACCTGCGCCGTCACCAGGTTCGAGAACGTCGTCAGCCGGGTGTACACCCCGGGCAGCCCGGCCCGCGCGCAGCCGTCGCCCCACGATGTGACGCCCGCGAGGACGCCGCCGATGAGGAACGGGCCGCCGCTGTCGCCCTGGCAGGTGTCGACGCCGCCCTGCGTGTAGCCGGCGCACACCATGTCACTGGCGACGAAGCGGGTGCCGTAGGAGGTGCGGCAGCTGGAGTCGGAGACCGTCGGGACGGTCGCCGTGCGCAGCTGGTTGGAGGAGCTGCCGTTCTCGGAGGTGGTGCCCCAGCCGAGGACCCGGGCGGTGGCGCCGGTCGCGTACACACCGGTGTCCGAGGCGGAGACGTACCGGGCCGTGGTGTACGGCATCGCCGTCGACAGCGTCAGTACGGCGACGTCGTCGCCGCGCGTCACGGTCTGGTAGTCCGGGTTGATCCAGATCCTGCTGACCCGGGCGACCGTGCCGTTCGTACCGTTGAGGTAGGTGCGGCCACCGACCACGCGGACACTGCTGGTGGTCTCGCCGACCATACAGTGGGCGGCGGTGATCACCTTGGTGGGTGTGACGAGGGTGCCGCCGCAGAACTGGTTCTGCGAGGCGTCCGTGATCTGCATGACGAACGGGTACGCCGTGGTGGTCGTCGTCGAGCCGCCCACGATGGGGGAGGGGGCGGCCGTGGCGGCGGGGGCGCCGGCGAGTGCGGTCGCGGCGGCGGCAGCGGTGGCGGCGAGGGCGACGGCGGTCTTTCTGGCGCGGGTGAGCCCGAACATGAGTCTCCTCAAGGTTGCCGGTGGGGGGTCGCGCGGGTGTGGGGGGTGGTGCACGAGGGCCTCGGACCGACCCTCGTGTGCCCGGCGAGCGGCACGCCCTTACGCTAGGGCCAGGCCGGGGGTGCCCCAATGAGGGAACCCCCTAAGGGAGTTGGGCAGGGAAAACCCTCGGTCACGCGTGCGAAACCTGACTCTCGGTAAAACTGCCCGCCGGTAGAACTGCCCCTCGGCACATCTGCCGCTCGGTAAATCTGCCCGCTCAGTAAACCTGTGCCGAACTCATCGCGCGTGACGCCCCGCCGCCAGTCTGACGATGTCCACCCGCGAGCGGATCCCCAGTTTGCGGTAGACCCGGGTGAGTGTGGCCTCGACGGTCTTGACGCTGATGAACAGCCGGGCGGCTATCTCCCGGTTGGTCGCGCCCTCCATGACCAGCGCGGCGACCTGACGCTCCATCGCGGCGAGCCCCTCCAGCGCGTCGAGCGCGGCCGGCGCCGCGGGCGGCTCCGGCGTACTCACCGCCGCGGCCTCCTCCACCTGCCGCAGCCACGGCAGCGCACGGCAGCGCCGGAACAGCCGGGCCGCCTCGTCGTACGACGCCGGCCCCGGCGTCCCCGACCGCAGCCGGGCCAGCGCGAACGCCGCCCGCGCCTCCTCCAGGCCGTACCCCAGCTTGGCGAGCCGGTCCTGGACGGACGTCAACTGCGCGACCGCCGCGTCCCGTTCACCCCGCGCCGCCCGGACGAGCGCGTCCGCGCGGTCCAGTACGGCGAGCACGCTCTCCCGGCCCAGCCGCAGCGCCTGTACGCGAGTGACGACGATGACGTCCCGCGCCTCGGCCAGCTCACCGATGCGGACCAGGGCCTCGGCGAGATCGCCGTGCCAGCGCCCGCGTGCCGGGTCGGTGATGCCGATCCCGGCCTCCAGTTCCCGCACCCGCCGCAGCGAGCCGACCGCCGCCCGCGCGTCCCCGGCCACCAACTGCGCGTGCCCCAGGGCACCGAGCGCGCGCGACAGATAGATGACGTCGCCGTCCTCCTCGGCCCGGTCCGCCGCCTCCCGGGCCAGCGACAGGGCCCGGCCCACGTCCCCGCCCGCCGCCTCGGCGAGCGAGGTGAGCATCGCGCTCGCGCCCTCGCCGATCCCGGCGTCCCGCGCCAGCCGCAGGCTCTCGCGCGCCAGGTCGAGCGCCCGGCCGCAGTGCCCGGACCGCAGTTCGGTCTCCGCGAGGAAGCGCAGATAGTGCACCTCGCTCTCGGCCATGCCGCGCCGCCGCACCTCGCGCAGCAGCGCCGAGATCGTCGTACGGGCCTCCGCGAGCTGATCGCTCATCAGCAGCCAGCGGAAGCGGACCGCGCCCACGCCGTTGTGGTCGACCGCCACCTTCGGGTCCTGGGGTTCGCGCAGGGCGCGCTTGATGGTGGCCGGGGCGTCCGGATGGCCCATCAGGGTCTCCATCTGCGCCTGGAACGCGAGTGCGAGCAGTTCCGTACGGCGGTCCTGGCCGCGCTCCGCGAGCCGGGCCGCGTGCGCCGCCTCCTCGCGGCCCTTGTCCATCTCGCCCTCGACGAGCAGCGCCCGCCACGCCAGCTGGTAGCGGACCAGCGCGAGCAGCCGCGGATCGTCGCCGGCGTCCGCGAGCGCCTGCGGGAACACCGAGTCCACCTTGCCCATCGCCTGCCCGGCCGCGTTGATCACCACGATCCAGGCCCGCACCCGGTGCGCGGGCTCGGTGGCCCGGGTCAGCACGTCCCGCGCGATGTCCCGGGCGAGATCCGTCTCCCCGGCCGTCAGCGCGTCGTCCGCCGCCTGGAGCCGGTGCTCCTCCGGACCCGGCTCGCCGTCGGCCGGGGTGTGCCGGGCCGCGAGCAGCCCGAGTGAGGCGGCGACCGAGGGCGCGCCCCGGTCCCGGGCCAGCGCGGCGGCCTCCGCGAGCCGGGCGGCCGCCTCCGGGTCGGTGCCGGTGGTCGCGAGGGCCAGATGCCGGGCGCGTTCTATCGGGTCGGAGGCGGCCGTGGACAGCGCCGCGTGCGCGGAGCGCCGCTCCTGCGCGGACGCCTCCGCGTACAGCGCGGCCGAGATCAGCGGATGCGCGAACCGTACGGCCGGCCCCTCCGGCTCGGTCGCCAGCAGCCCGAGCGCCGCCGCCTGCGCGGTCTCCGCCTCGGCGTTGACCCGGCCCGCCGCGTGCAGCAGGGCCGGGGTGGGCCGGGCGCCCGCGCTGGCCACCAGGAGGGTGTGCCGGGCCTCGTCCGACAGCATCTCCAGACGGCTGAGGACCAGCGCCCGCAGTGAGGTCGGCACGGGCAGCGGCTCGCCCGGCCGCGGTGGCGTCGCGCTCTCCGCGAGGGCGCGGCCCAACTCCAGCGCGAACAGCGGATTGCCGCCGCTGGTGCGGTGGATGTCCCGGACGGTGGAGCGGGGCAGCCGCGGATAGCCGCGCTGGTCGAGCAGCGCGGACACCTGGCCGCGGGTCAGCGGACCGAGGCGCAGGGCCTGGGTGTCGGGCGGGGACGCGCGTAGATGGTCGTTGTGTTCCTGTCCCTCGGTACGCGCCGCGCACAGCAGCTGCACGGGGAAGTCGCCGAGGCGGCGGGCGGCGAAGCCGAGCAGCTCGGCGCTGGCCGGGTCCAGCCACTGGAGGTCGTCGGCGACCACGAGGACGGGACCCTCGGCGGCCAGGGCCCGCAGCGCGGACAGCACGGCCAGGCGCAGGGCGAGGCCGTCGCGCTGGAGGGTGGACTCGCCGCGGCCGGTGAGCGCCGACTCCAGGGCGGTGCGCTGGGCCTCCGGCATCTTCCCGGACACCTCGGGCAGCACCAGACCGAGCAGATCGGCCAGCGCGAGGAACGGCAGATGGGATTCCGACTCGGTCGCCGAGCAGCGCAGTACCGTACGCGCGCCTTCGGCATATTCCGCCGCCAGGGCCCGCAGCACCGTCGACTTTCCGATTCCGGCGGGTCCGTGGAGCAGCACACTGCCACCGCGGCCCAGCTGCTCACGCGCCGCCGCGAACAGCTCCTCCCTGCCGATGACCAGGTCGGGGCGGCATCTGGCAGGCTCCTTGAAGTCCCGTCGCACGGTCACCGCTCCCTCCGCGTGTCGTGGTCGGCCAAATTCTAGGCAACGTGCCGTTGAAATCCGGAGGTGTGGCTTGGTGAGGGAGATTACAGCGCGGATTGCGGGCGAATTCGGGACACCGGGCCTTGCGGAACCGTCTCCCAGGGGACGGGCGGGCGCAAGACCTGATGCAGCCAGTCACGCGAAGGACTCAAGCGACCCTCCTCACGGCAGTACCCCCGCCCGGCGCGCCGCCGCGACCGCCTCCCCGCGGGTCCGCGCGCCCAGCTTGCGCATCGCCGAGCGCAGATAGCTCTTCACCGTCTCCGGGCCGATGCCCAGCCGCTCCGCCGTGACCGCGTTCGTCGCACCCGACGCCACGCAGGTCAGCACGTCCACCTCCCGGGGCGACAGACCCGTGTCCGGCGACGCCGGGCCCTCCGCCAGCAGCGCGCACGCGTCGAGCAGATCCGCCCGCAGCCCCGCGTCGGCGATCCGCGGGGCCAGCGTCCGCAGCGCCGCCCGCGCCTCCCGCATCCGCACCCGCAGCGCCCGCGCGTCCCGTTCGGTACGGGAACCGGCGTCCGGGTCCGGCAGCGCCGCCGCCAGCAGCGTGCGGGCCTCGTCGGCGAGGAGCAGCGACTGCTCCACGTCCCGCGCCACCTCCACCGCGGCGCTCAGCATCCGGTCCCCGAGCGGCTGCACGCTCCGCAGGGCGCCGTAGAGCACACCGCGCACCTGACGTCGTACGACGACGGGGACCGCGAGGACCGCGCGCAGCCCCTCGGCGGCGACCGGGACGTCGTACTCGTGGCTGATCCGGCGCGAGACGGAGTAGTCGGCGACCGCGCACGGACGGGCGTGGGCGACGGCCCGGCCGCCGAGCCCGTTGCCCGCGGTCACCGCGAGCGCGCTCAGCGCCGCGGTCGCCGTGCCGCTCAGCTCGCTGATCCGCACCAGCCGCCGCCCCGGCTCGACCAGCCCGCCGAAGGCGACCGGCAGCCCCGTCGTGCGGCGCAGCCGAAGCAGCGCACCGTGAATCTCCACCGCACCACCGTCCACCGCCACTGTTTGCCCCTTCGCCGTGGAGCCCACCCCCGTTCAGGGGTAGTGAGACCTGCATCACGGATTACACGATGTCCGGGAGGCGCCCGGCAATGGTCCGGCACCGAGCGCGCGAGCGAGCCGCGGGGCGCACCGGAGCCGGGGGCGCGGGAACGAAGGAGGACGGATGGCAACGGCGACGGACGACTTCCGCAGGGCGCGGGACTTCCTGCTGGCGCACCGCGAGGACTACACGGCGGCCTACGAGGGCTTCCGCTGGCCCCGGCCCGAGTACTTCAACTGGGCCCACGACTGGTTCGACGCGATCGCCGACGGCAACGCCCGTACCGCGCTGCACATCGTCGAGGAGGACGGCCGCGAGACCAGGCTGTCCTTCGCCGAGATGTCCGTACGGTCCGACCGGTTCGCCCACTGGCTGCGCGCGCAGGGTGTGCGCGCCGGGGACCGGATCCTCGTGATGCTCGGCAACCAGGCCGAGCTGTGGCTGACCGCGCTGGCCGCGATGAAACTGCGGGCCGTCGTCATCCCCGCCACCCCGCTGCTCGGCCCCGCAGACCTGCGCGACCGCGTCGGGCGGGGCCGGGTCGGCCATGTGATCGTGCGGGCCGAGGACACCCACAAGTTCGACGACGTGCCCGGCGGCTACACCCGGATCGCGGCCGGCGGGGCCCCCGCCGGCTGGCTGCCGTACGACGACGCCCACCGGGCCCCCGCCGACTTCACCCCCGACGGCCCCACCCGCGCCGACGAGCCGCTGCTGCTCTACTTCACCTCCGGCACCACCGCCCGTCCCAAACTGGTCGAGCACACCCACGCCTCGTACCCCATCGGCCATCTGCCGACCATGTACTGGGCCGGACTCCGGCCCGGCGACGTGCACCTCAACATCTCTTCGCCGGGCTGGGCCAAGCACGCCTGGTCGAACCTCTTCGCGCCCTGGAACGCGGAGGCGACCGTCTTCCTCTACAACTACACACGCTTCGACGCGGCCCGTCTGATGGCGGAGATGGACCGCGCCCGAGTCACCACCTTCTGCGCGCCGCCGACCGTGTGGCGGATGCTCATCCAGGCCGACCTGGGTCTGCTGCGCACCCCGCCGCGCGAGATCGTGGCCGCCGGCGAGCCGCTCAACCCCGAGGTGATCGAGCAGGTCCGCCGCGCCTGGGGCGTCACGATCCGGGACGGCTTCGGCCAGACCGAGACCGCCGTCCAGGTCGCCAACAGCCCCGGTCAGCCGCTGAAGACGGGCTCCATGGGCCGTCCCAGCCCCGGCTACCGCGTCGTCCTCCTCGACCCCGCCACCGGCACCCCCGCCGACGAGGGCGAGATCGCGCTCGACCTGTCCGCCCGCCCCGTCGGCCTGATGACCGGCTACCACGGCGACGAGGAGCGTACGGCCGAGGCGATGGCCGGCGGCTACTACCGGACCGGCGATGTCGCCTCGCGGGACGAGGACGGCTATCTGACGTACATCGGGCGCAGTGACGACGTGTTCAAGTCGTCCGACTACAAGATCTCCCCGTTCGAGCTGGAGAGCGCCCTCCTGGAGCACCCGGCCGTGGCGGAGGCCGCGGTGGTGCCCGCGCCGGACGAACTGCGCCTGGCGGTGCCCAAGGCGTACGTGGTGCTCGCCGAGGGCTGGGAACCGGGGCCCGACACCGCCAAGGTGCTGTTCGAGCACGCGCGCGAGGTGCTGGCCCCGTACAAGCGGGTCCGCAGGCTGGAGTTCGGGGCCCTGCCCAAGACCGTGTCCGGCAAGATCCGCCGGGTCGAGCTGCGCGAGGCCACGGCGGCCGGTTCGGACGCCGAGTACCGCGAGGAGGACTTCCGGTGAGCGAGCCGTCGTACACCCACGGAACGAGCACCACACCACTGCTCGGCGACACCATCGGCGCCAACCTGGACCGGGCCGTCGCCGCCCACGGCGACCGCGAGGCGCTCGTCGACGTACCGAGCGGACGCCGCTGGACCTACGGCGAGTTCGGCGCCGCCGTCGACGAGGTGGCGCGCGGACTGCTCGCCAAGGGTGTGGTGAAGGGCGACCGGGTCGGGATCTGGGCGGTCAACTGCCCGGAATGGGTGCTGGTGCAGTACGCCACCGCCCGGATCGGCGCGGTCATGGTGAACATCAACCCCGCTTACCGCTCGCACGAGTTGGAGTACGTGCTCAAGCAGGCCGGCATCTCGGTGCTGATCGCCTCGCTCGCCCACAAGAGCAGCGACTACCGCGCACTGGTGGACCAAGTGCGTCCCGCCTGCCCGGAGTTGCGGGACACCGTCTACATCGGCGACCCGTCCTGGGACGCGCTCGTCGCGGGTGCGCGGTCCGTCCCGGTCGAGCGACTGGCCTCCGCCGCGGCCGAGTTGAGCTGCGACGACCCGGTCAACATCCAGTACACCTCGGGCACCACCGGCTTCCCCAAGGGCGCCACGCTCTCCCACCACAACATCCTCAACAACGGCTACTGGGTGGGCCGTACCGTCGGCTACACGGAACAGGACCGGGTCTGTCTGCCGGTGCCCTTCTACCACTGCTTCGGCATGGTGATGGGCAACCTGGGCGCCACCTCCCACGGCGCCTGCATCGTGATCCCGGCGCCGTCCTTCGAGCCGAAGGCCACGCTGGAGGCCGTGCAGGCGGAGCGGTGTACGTCGCTGTACGGCGTCCCGACCATGTTCATCGCCGAGCTGAACCTCCCCGGCTTCGCCTCCTACGACCTGTCGTCGCTGCGCACCGGCATCATGGCGGGCTCGCCCTGTCCGGTCGAGGTCATGAAACGGGTCGTCGCCGAGATGCACATGCGCGAGGTCTCCATCTGCTACGGCATGACCGAGACCTCGCCGGTCTCCCTCCAGACGCGGATGGACGACGACCTGGAACACCGCACCGGCACGGTGGGGCGGGTCCTGCCGCACATCGAGGTGAAGATCGTCGAGCCGGTCTCGGGGGTCACGCTGCCGCGGGGGAGCGCCGGGGAGCTGTGCACCCGCGGGTACAGCGTGATGCTCGGCTACTGGAACGAACCCGAGCAGACCGCGCGGTCCGTGGACTCCGGGCGGTGGATGCACACCGGGGACCTCGCGGTCATGCGGGACGACGGGTATGTGGAGATCGTCGGGCGGATCAAGGACATGATCATCCGGGGTGGGGAGAACATCTATCCCCGCGAGATCGAGGAGTTCCTGTACGGGCATCCGAAGGTGGCGGACGTGCAGGTGGTGGGGGTGCGCAGTGAGCGGTACGGGGAGGAGGTGCTGGCCTGTGTGATTCCGCGGGACGCGGGGGATCCGCTGACGCTGGAGGACGTGCGGGGCTTCTGCGAAGGGCGGTTGGCGCACTTCAAGGTGCCGACTCGGGTGGAGGTGGTGGACGCCTTTCCGATGACCGTGTCCGGGAAGGTGCGGAAGGTCGAGTTGCGGGAGAGGTTTGGGGGGTGACTCTTTGCTGCCGGGTGCGAGTTGTGGGGGGCTGGTCGCGCCCGCGCGGCGGAGCCGCATATCAGACGCAGCCCCGCGCCCCTGAGCGGCGATGTTGTCCCCGGCGTCGCTAGGCCGCGCCCGCTTTGCTCAGGTCCTCCGCCGGCGCGTTGACGGGCTGCGGGGTTCCTGTCAGGTCCAGGGTGAACAAGGGGACCCCCAGGGTGTCCGCCGTGTCCCTTGCCCCCTCCGTGAAGCCGGCCAGGGAGAAGTAGACGCAGGTCGCTGATTCCGTCATGGCGGTGAGCCAGAGGCATTCCACGTCTCGCGGGGAAGCCGGGCGGACCGTGGGGTCGACCTGGGCCAGGACTCCCCTCGCCGCCAGGCCGATGCCGGACGGGGGGCGTTGGTCGGCGCGGCGGATGCCCTTGTAGCCGAGCCAGTCGAGATAGAGGGCCGCCGTCGTGACGGCGTCGCGGGCCGTGCGGATCGTGACCGGCCGGAACGAACGGCGGGGCCGGTCCGTCTCCTCCTCGGCGAGCGGCGGGCAGAGCGTGGTGCCGCACGGACAGCCCAGCTCCGGGCGCGGCCACTCGCCGGTGCGCCCGCAGGTGCCGCAGCGCACGGTCACCCACTCCTCGTCCCAGGCGCGGTGCGTCACCGCGCGGGCGGTGCCCTGCGGATCCAGCGGCGCCGCGACGCTCGTGCCGCACACGCAGGGATACGGCGGTGACGTGTAGCGGTGCGCGCGGCCGCAGGCCGGACAGCGCACCGGGATGCTCTCGGACATGGGCCCGCTCCAGGACGACGTCATGTCGGGACGGCGACCCCATGGTCCTCCAGGAAGGCCCCCGCTGTCCGTCTCTTGACTGCCTTGGCCCGCAGACCTACATTACTTCCAGATCGTAGAAATTGTTTTCCGCAATACGGAATCCAGGGGTAGTACTCACCGCGGGGCGCGACGGGAGTGCGAATCCGACAGCCGAAGCAGGAGTACTCAATGGCTCGTATGACCGCTGCCCGCGCGGCAGTCGAGATTCTCAAGCGCGAGGGCGTCACCAACGCGTTCGGTGTGCCGGGCGCGGCCATCAACCCCTTCTACGCGGCCCTCAAGGCCTCCGGCGGCGTCCAGCACACCCTCGCCCGGCATGTCGAGGGCGCCTCGCACATGGCCGAGGGGTACACCCGCACCCGGCCCGGCAACATCGGTGTGTGCATCGGCACCTCCGGGCCGGCCGGCACCGACATGATCACCGGGCTGTACTCGGCGATCGGCGACTCCATCCCGATCCTCTGCATCACCGGCCAGGCCCCGACCGCGGTGATCCACAAGGAGGACTTCCAGGCCGTCGACATCGCGTCGATCGCCAAGCCGGTGACCAAGATGGCCGTCACCGTCCTGGAGGCCGCGCAGGTGCCCGGCGTCTTCCAGCAGGCGTTCCATCTGATGCGGTCCGGGCGTCCCGGGCCCGTCCTGATCGACCTGCCGATCGACGTCCAGCTCACCGAGATCGAGTTCGACCCGGAGACGTACGAGCCGCTCCCGGTCTACAAGCCGGTCGCCAGCCGCGCCCAGATCGAGAAGGCGATCGGGATGCTGAACGCGTCCGAGCGTCCGCTGATCGTGGCCGGCGGTGGTGTCATCAACGCCGACGCGGCCGAACTCCTCGTCGAGTTCGCCGAGTTGACCGGTACCCCGGTCGTGCCGACGCTGATGGGCTGGGGTGTGCTGCCCGACGACCACGACCTGAACGCCGGCATGGTCGGCTTGCAGACCTCGCACCGCTACGGCAACGCGACCTTCCTGGAGTCCGACTTCGTCCTCGGCATCGGCAACCGCTGGGCCAACCGCCACACCGGCAAGCTGGACGTCTACACCGCCGGGCGGAAGTTCGTGCACGTCGACGTCGAACCGACCCAGATCGGCAAGATCTTCGCCCCGGACTACGGCATCGCGTCCGACGCCAAGGCCGCGTTGACGCTGTTCGTCGAGGTCGCCCGCGAGCTGAAGGCCGCAGGGAAGCTGCCCGACCGCTCCGCGTGGGCCGCGTCGGCGCAGGAGAAGCGGGCCACCCTCCAGCGCCGGACACACTTCGACGACATCCCGATCAAGCCGCAGCGGGTGTACGAGGAGATGAACAAGGCCTTCGGCCCGGACACCCGGTACGTCTCCACGATCGGCCTCTCGCAGATCGCCGGCGCGCAGATGCTGCACGTGTTCAAGCCGCGGCACTGGATCAACTGCGGTCAGGCGGGGCCCCTCGGCTGGACCATCCCGGCCGCGCTCGGTGTCGCCAAGGCCGACCCGGACACCCTGGTCGTCGCCCTCTCCGGCGACTACGACTTCCAGTTCCTGATCGAGGAACTGGCCGTCGGCGCCCAGCACCGGATCCCGTACGTCCACGTCCTGGTGAACAACTCCTACCTGGGCCTGATCCGCCAGGCGCAGCGGGCGTTCGAGATCGACTTCCAGGTCAACCTGGAGTTCGAGAACATCAACTCGCCCGAGATCGGCATCTACGGCGTCGACCATGTGAAGGTCGCCGAGGGCCTTGGCTGCAAGGCGATCCGGGTGACCGACCCGAGCGAGCTGGGCGCCGCCCTGGAGCAGGCCAAGAAGCTCGCCGTCGAGCACCGGGTCCCGGTCGTCGTCGAGGCCATCCTGGAGCGCGTCACCAACATCTCCATGTCGACCACCAACGACATCAGCAACGTCGTGGAGTTCGAGGAGATCGCCACCGAGCCCGGCCACGCCCCGACATCGATCAGGACGCTGAAGGTCTGACGGTTCCACCGGGATCCGCGTCGGCCCCCGCCTCCGAGCCATCCGGCTCCGGGTCGGGGGCCGACTCCGGTTCGGCGGCCGCCGCCGGGGTGCCGAGTCGGGCCGAGCGCAGTGAGGGGAACGCCGCCGCCACCGTGAGGGTCGCGGCCACGCAGACCAGGCCGCCGATCGTCACCGCCGTTGACGGGGCGGTCAGTTCGGCGAGGAGGCCGACGGCTGCGTTGCCGAGGGCCGGGGAGACCGTGGCCTGGGCCATCCACAGGCTGCTGACCCGGCCGCGCAGGGCGTCGGGTGTGCCGTGCCGGAGGAGGGCCGAGCGCAGGCTCTCGGAGATCAGGTCGCCGAGACCGGCGAGTGCCAGCAGCGCCGGCGCGAGCGGCAGCCAGGAACTCAGGCCGACTCCGGTCAGGGCCACACCCCACAGGAGAACGGCGCCGACCAGCGCGTGTCCGCCGGCGCGGGCCGTCCAGCCGCTGGTCGCCGCGCCGACGAGCGCGCCGAACGCCGGTGCGGCGTAGAGCAGTCCGACCACCGTGGCGCCGCCGCCGAACCGCTCGTCGGCGAGGGCGGGGTAGAGGGCCTGCGGCATCGTGAAGACCATCGCCGCCGCGTCGATGAGGAGCAGCCCGAGCACCACGCGGTGCCCCGCACGAACCGCAGTCCGTAGGCGAGCGAGCCGAAGGCCCGCCGTACGCCCCGGCCCGCGGCGGAGGCCGCCACCGGCAGGGGCCGCGGCGAGAAACATGGACGCGCTGATCGGCTTCTACGCCGGGGTCGGACTGACCCTCGCGGACGCCTATCGGGCCTGTATGGAGACCATCCGGCTGGTCGTCGGGTTCGTGGAGTTCGAGGACGCGCTGCGCGACCGTACCCCGGCCCATCTGGATCCGGCGGACCTGGAGGCGCACCCGCCGCCGTGGCTGCGCACGGGGGACGAGGGGGGCGGGCTGCCGCACCTGGTGGCGGTGGCCGGGCTGGTGCCGGACAGCGCCGACACGCGGTTCGCGTTCGCCGTGGACGTCTTCACGGCGGGCGTCGCCGCGCGGGTGGGAAACACGCCCTAGTGCTCGTGGGGTTCCGAGAGGCCCGGCCAGTCCTCCGGACCGCCGCCCTGCCACTCGACGAAGTCGGTGTCCTCGACGTCGGTCACATACAGGTCGGCGAGCCTGAGGATCTCGCCGACGTCGTCCAGATGGGTCGCTACGCCGAGTGTCTCGTCGCCCTCGGTGACCCGCCGCGAGCCGTCCAGGGCCGGCGGATGCACCACAACACGCGGATGCTCCGGTGGATGTGCCATGTCTCAAGGGTGCTGCGTGCGCGGCCGTTCCGCACCCCCCGTGAGGTGAGGTGCTGGACCGTCCGACGGCGCGAGGCTGGGCGCGACAGGACATTCGCGCCGCCGGACGGAGTCTGCGGGTGCTGCCGGTCAAGCCGGCGGCTCCGGTGAAGCTGGTGAAGCAGGTGCATCTGGTGATGCGGGTGTGGCTGGGACCGCGGCGGCTGCGACGGCGCCGGAGGCCTTCCCTCTGGTCGAGAAGGGCGTCCGGTGCCTTCACCACCGCACTGGCTCGCACGCCGCCGCGGTCCTTGCCGGGCCCGCCGTGCCGGTCGAGCACCCCTCATCCGGGTGACCGGTGTACGGCGGGCGTGCGTCCGGGGTGCCCAACCTCCCGCCGGGCTCCGGACGCCGTCTGTGGAGGCTCAGTCCTCGCGCAGGGCGCGGACCGCCTCCGCCACGCGCCGGCCGTACTCGGGGTCGGCGGCGTGGAAGTGGGCCAGGTTCTTCTCGATCACGTCGTCGCGGGAGACCTGGGACAGGCCGCCGGCGATGTTGGCGACCAGCCGCGACCTCTCCTCCGCGGACATCAGCCGGTACAGCTCGCCCGCCTGGAAGAAGTCGTCGTCCTTGGTGTGGGCCGGGGCCTCGTGGGTGCCGGTGTGACCGGCCACCGCGAACGGCGCCGACAGCGGGCGGCCCGACTCGGCCGGGCCGTCGTAGGAGTTCGGCTCGTAGTTCTTCGCGTACCGGCCCTGGGAGTTGGCCGCCATCAGACCGTCACGGCCGTAGTTCTGGGCGGTCGTCGCCTTCGGCGCGTTGACCGCGAGCAGGGTGTGGTTGACACCCAGGCGGTAGCGGTGCGCGTCGGCGTAGGCGAACAGCCGGCCCTGGAGCATCTTGTCCGGGGAGGCGCCGATGCCGGGCACGAAGTTGTTCGGGGAGAACGCGGCCTGCTCGACCTCGGCGAAGACGTTGTCCGGGTTGCGGTCGAGGACCAGACGGCCCACGCGGCGCAGCGGGTGGTCCTGGTGCGGCCAGACCTTCGTCAGGTCGAACGGGTTGAAGCGGTAGCCGGCCGCCTCGGCCGCCGGCATGACCTGGACGTACAGCGTCCAGGACGGGTGGACACCGCGCTCGATGGCCTGGAGCAGGTCCGTCTGGTGCGAGTCGGGGTCACTGCCCACGGTCTCGGCGGCCTGCTCGGCGCTCAGCGAGCGCACACCCTGGTTGGTCTTGAAGTGGTACTTGACGAAGAAGGCCTCGCCGTCGGCGTTCGTCCACTGGTAGGTGTGCGAGCCGTACCCGTTCATGTGGCGGTACGACGCCGGGATGCCGCGGTCGCCCATCAGCCAGGTCACCTGGTGGGTGGCCTCGGGGGCGTGCGCCCAGAAGTCCCAGACGTTGTCCGGCTCCTGACGGCCCGTGAACGGGTCGCGCTTCTGCGAGTGGATGAAGTCGGGGAACTTGACGGGGTCCTTGACGAAGAACACCGGGGTGTTGTTGCCGACGAGGTCGTAGTTGCCCTCCTCGGTATAGAACTTGACGGCGAAACCGCGCGGGTCGCGGACCGCGTCCGCCCCGCCCAGCGAGTCCGCCACCGTCGAGAAGCGCACAAACGTCTCGGTCCGCCGCCCGACCGTGCTCAGGAAGTCGGCGTACGTGAACTCCGTGACGTCGTCGGTCACTTCGAAGTAGCCGTACGCGCCCGAGCCGCGGGCGTGCACCACCCGCTCCGGGATGCGCTCACGGTTGAAGCGCGCCAGCTTCTCCAGCAGGTGCTGGTCCTGGATCAGCAGCGGGCCGCCGGCACCGGCGGAGGCGGAGTTCTGGTTGTCGGCGACCGGGGCGCCGGACTCGGTGGTGAGTACGCGCTTCGACATCGTGGACCTTCCGTGCGTGTGTCAGCGGAAGTTCATTTCCGCTTTGTGGAGCCTAGGATCGGGTCGGCTGGGACGTCAACAGTTTGTTGAAATGGTCTCCGGGTGGCGCCACCGCCTGGGCGCGACAGGACAGTTGTCAGCGACGGCGCCACCCGGAAGTCATGGGGTGGGGCTCAGACCCGGGCGCCCGACAGGCGCTCCACGGCGCGCAGCAGGGCCGAGTGGTCCAGGCCGCCGTCGCCCTGGGCACGCAGCGAGGCGACCAGCTGGGCGACCACGGCGCCGACCGGCAGGGCCGCGCCGACGTTGCGGGCGGCGTCGGTGACGATGCCCATGTCCTTGTGGTGCAGATCGATACGGAAGCCCGGCTTGAAGTCCCGGTTCAGGAAGTTGTCCTTCTTGCGGGTCAGCACGGTCGAGCCGGCCAGGCCGCCGTTGAGCACGTCCAGTGCCGCCGCGAGGTCCACGCCGGACTTCTCCAGGAAGACCACGGCCTCGGCGCACGCCTGGATGTTCACGGCGACGATCAGCTGGTTGGCGGCCTTCACCGTCTGGCCCGAGCCGTGCGGACCGCACAGCACGATGGTCCGGCCCAGCGCGTCGAAGAGCGGCTTCGCCGTCTCGAAGTCGGCCGGCTCACCGCCGACCATGATGGACAGCACGGCCTCGATGGCACCGGCCTCGCCGCCGGAGACGGGCGCGTCGAGGACGCGGATGCCCTTGTCCTTCGCGGCGGCGGCCAGATCGACCGAGGTCTGCGGGGTGATCGAGGACATGTCGATCAGCAGGGCGCCGGACCGCGCGTTCTCCAGGATGCCGGCGGGGCCGTAGGCGATGGCCTCGACCTGCGGGGACGCGGGGACCATTGTGATGATCACGTCGGCGTCACGGACCGCTTCGGCGATGGAGGCGGCGACGGAACCGCCGGCCGCGGCCAGCCGGTCCAGCTTCTCCTGCTCCAGGGTGAACCCGGTGACGTCGTAGCCCGCCTTGATCAGGTTCTCGGACATCGGGGAGCCCATGATGCCCAGGCCGATCCAGGCGACCGCCGGGCGGGTCGGGCGGGAAGAGGCCGCGAGAGTGTTGCTCATGATTCGGGGTGCCTTTCGGGGGGAGGGGTCAGCGGGGCAGCCAGTCGAAGGCCTCGGCGCTCGGCCGGTCGCCCGGCTTGTACTCCAGGCCGACCCAGCCGTCGTAGCCCCCCTTCCGCAGCCGGCCGAGGAGGTCCGCCAGCGGGAGGGAGCCGGTGCCCGGCGCGCCGCGCCCGGGGTTGTCGGCGATCTGGACGTGCCCGGTCTTCGCCGTGAACTCCTCGATCACCGCGGGCAGGTCCTCGCCGTTCATGGACAGGTGGTACAGGTCCATGAGGAAGCGGGTGTTGTCCAGCCCCGTGGCCTCGTTGACCTTGTCGACGATTCCGACGGCGGCCGGCGCCGACACCAGCGGGTACCGCGGTGACTCGGGCTTGTTGAGCGCCTCGATCAGCAGGATCGCGCCGATCCGGTCGGCGGCGCGGGCGGCGAGGACGAGGTTCTCCAGCGCCAGCGCGTCCTGCTCGGCCGGGTCGACGCCGTCCACGCGGTTGCCGTAGAGGGCGTTGAGCGCCCCGCAGCCCAGGGAGGCCGCGAACTCCGCGGCCACGTCGACGTTGGCGCGGAACCGCTCCGACTCCTCGCCGGGGACCGACAGTGCGCCGCGGTCCGGGCCCGGCAGCTGTCCGGCGTAGAAGTTCAGGCCGGTGAGCTGGACACCCGCGTCCTCGACGGCCCGCTTCAGGGCGTCGAGTTGGGACTGCTCGGGGGTGGGCGAGTCGATCCAGGGCCACCACAGCTCGACCGCGGTGAAGCCGGCCGCGGCGGCGGCCGCGGGGCGCTCCAGGAGCGGGAGTTCCGTGAAGAGGATCGACAGGTTGACGTTGAAGCGCTGGTCTGCGGCAGTGCTGGAGTCGAATCCTGGCATCGGGGCCGCGCTCCTTCCGTGTCGAGTTTCCGTGTGTTGCTTCCGCGTACTGCCTTCGTCTTTGTTTCCGTATTGCGGAAGTTCAATTCTGCTTAATGGAAGATTGCCGCCGGGGGGAGGAGGTTGTCAAGAGGGGGCGGGCGGCCCGGCGGTGCCGGGATAAAGTCGCGTGGGTTCGAGCAGTGCCGTGGTGACCAGTACCGGGGAGCACAGTGCGATTGCGGGTGGAGTTCACGACCGAGCCGTTCGACCTCGACGAGGCGCCCGCCCATGCGCTGGTGGCCCGGGAGGTCATCGAGTCGGCCGCACTGGACGCGGTGGACGTCGGGCCCTTCGGCAACACGGCGGAGGGGCGTGCGGACGCCGTACTGACCGCCGTGGACGCGCTGCTGCGCCGCACCCTGGAAGCCGGCGCCACCCGGGTCTCGCTCCAGGTCAACGTGGTCGCGGAGGGTGATCGGTGAGCGGGAACGAGGCCTTCATCGCCGCCGTGAAGCCGCTGGTCGACGCGATGGGCGGGGTGCTGCTGCCGCCCGACGAGGCCGGTGTCGACGACGTGGTGCTGGCCTGGGAGGGCGCCGAGGCCGTCGCCGTACGGCTGCCGCAGCTCGCCGACTCCCTCGATCACATCCTGGCCGCGATGGAGCGCAAGCAGGGCAGGCCGCTGGCGGACCTCGACCGCAAGGCCAAGCAGGAGCTCGTCCGGATACTGGAGGCACGGGGCGCCTTCGCCGTACGCCATGGTGTGGAGACCGTCGCGGGTGCCCTCGGCGTCAGCCGGTTCACCGTCTACAACTACCTCAACCGTGAGCGCGAGGGCTGAGACCGCCCTCGCCGGGGTCGATCGTCACCGCCCTGACCTGCGGGTTCGCCCCGCCGTCCGCCGCCGTTCCGCACTCGACGGGACGGCGGTTTTTGTTACCCCGAATTTTCAACAAACTGTTGACGCGGTGTTTCGGAGGGCGTTAGCTGTCCGCAGCCCGTTCAGCACACAGGCCGTTTCCGGCCAACGGAGGCTCCCGTGACATCCACTTCCACGCCACCGGGCCTGGCCCGCTTCAACGCCCTGGAGGAGCACGCGGCCTTCACGGCGCTGCACGAGGTGTGCGCCTCCACGGTGTGGACGAAGCGGCTGCTCGCGGCGCGCCCCTACGCGGAGCCGGAGCGGCTGTACGCCGAGAGCGACGCGGCCACGGCCGGGCTGGGCGCCGACGACCTCGGCGAGGCGATGGCCGGGCACCCGCCGATCGGCCGGCCCAAGCCGGGCGACCCGACCTCGGCGCGCGAGCAGTCCGGCATGTCCGGCGCCTCCGACGGGCTACGGGCGGAGATGCTCGAACTGAACCTCGCGTACCAGGAGAGGTTCGGCCACGTCTTCCTGATCTGCGCCACCGGCCGCACCGGCGAGCAGATGCGCGACGCGGTCAAGGAGCGGATCGGCCACTCGCCCGAGCAGGAGCGGGAGATCGTCCGCGCCGAGCTGGGCCTGATCAACCGCATCCGCCTCGCCCGACTCCTTGAAGAGGACTGACCAGCATGAGCACGAGCACCACCGCCTCCGTGTCCACGCACATCCTGGACACCAGCGCCGGCCGCCCCGCCGCCGGTGTCGCCGTCCGGCTCGCGGCCCGGGCCGGCCGGTCCGCCCACTACGGGCAGGGAGGGGACTGGCAGCCGCTCGGCGGGTCCGCGACCGACGCGGACGGCCGGTGCAAGGACCTGCCGGCACTGCCGGAGGGCACCACACACGTACGGCTCGACTTCGCGGTGGAGCCGTACTTCGAGAAGAAGCAAGCCGATGCGCAGCAGGACGCCCCCGCGAGTCGGGACAGCGGTGCGTTCTTCCCGGAGGTGGCGATCACCTTCGCCGTCGAACCCGGCGAGCACTACCACGTACCGCTGCTGCTCAACCCGTTCGGCTACTCCGTTTACCGAGGGAGCTAGCTAGATGACCGTCAATTCCCGCCCCGGCCGCCCGGTGATCCTTGGACAGAACCAGTACGGCAAGGCCGAGAACCGAGTCGTGAAGATCACGCGGGACGGCGCCACCCATCACATCAAGGACCTCAACGTGTCCGTGGCGCTGAGCGGCGACATGGAGGACGTCCACTACTCCGGCTCCAACGCCAACGTCCTGCCGACCGACACCACCAAGAACACGGTGTACGCGTTCGCCAAGGAGCACGGCATCGAGTCGGCCGAGCAGTTCGGCATCCATCTCGCGCGCCACTTCGTGACCTCGCAGGAGCCGATCAGGACGGCCCGGATCCGGATCGAGGAGTACTCCTGGGAGCGGATCGCGAGCTCCGACGCCAACTCGCGGTTCATCGGCGCGGACGAGGTCAACCACTCCTTCGTCCGCAAGGGCCAGGAGACCCGGGTCACCCAGATCACCTACGACGGCTCCCGGTGGGAGGTGATCTCAGGACTGAAGGACCTGGTCGTGATGAACTCGACCAACTCCGAGTTCTGGGGCTACGTCAAGGACAAGTACACAACCCTCAAGGAGGCCTACGACCGCATCCTGGCCACCCAGGTCTCCGGTCGCTGGCGCTTCAACTGGACCGACGACGAGCAGAAGATGCCGAACTGGGAGAAGTCCTACGAGCAGACGAAGAAGCACATGCTCCAGGCCTTCGCCGAGACCTACTCGCTGTCGCTCCAGCAGACGCTGTACCAGATGGGCGCGCGCATCATCAACCACCGCGGTGAGATCGACGAGGTCCGCTTCTCGCTGCCGAACAAGCACCACTTCCTCGTCGACCTGGAGCCCTTCGGCCTCAAGAACGACAACGAGGTGTACTTCGCCGCCGACCGGCCCTACGGCCTGATCGAGGCGACCGTCCTGCGGGACGGCTGCGAGCCGCAGATCCCGGTCGACCTCACCAACCTCTGATCCGTCGGGGTGCCCCCGTGCGCCGGGGGCACCCGACCCTCTCGGCACCCGCGTCCGCCTGCCCGGCCGCGGCACTCAAAACTCCTAGGGTCCTGCCGTGCCCTCACATCTCAGTCCACTGAGCGAAAAGGACCGAACCATGGCAGCAGCCCAGCGCATCGTCATCGAGAACTGCGCGATCGCCACCGTCGACGCCCGGGACACCGAGTACGCCTCCGGGCACGTCGTCATCGCCGGCCATCGCATCGAAGCGCTCGGCGCGGGCAGGGCCCCCGCTGACCTGGAGAACGTCGTACGCCGTATCGACGCCTCCGGACACCTCGTCACCCCGGGCCTGGTCAACACCCACCACCACTACTACCAGTGGATCACCCGCGGCCTGGCCACCGACCACAACCTGTTCGACTGGCTGGTGGCGCTCTACCCGACCTGGGCCCGGATCGACGAGCCGATGGTCTACGCGGCGGCCCAGGGCTCGCTCGCGATGATGGCCCGCGGCGGAGTCACCACCGCCATGGACCACCACTACGTCTACCCGCGGGGCTCGGGCGACCTCTCCGGCGCGATCATCCGCGCCGCCCGCGAGACCGGCGTCCGCTTCACCCTCGCCCGCGGCTCCATGGACCGCAGCGAGAAGGACGGCGGACTGCCCCCGGACTTCGCGGTCGAGACCCTCGACGGCGCGCTCGCCGCCACCGAGGAGACCGTCGGGGAGCACCACGACGCCTCCTTCGACGCCATGACCCAGGTCGCCGTCGCGCCCTGCTCCCCGTTCTCCGTCTCCACCGAACTCCTGCGTGAGGGTGCCCAGTTGGCCCGCCGCCTCGGCGTACGGCTGCATACCCACGGTTCGGAGACCGTCGAGGAGGAGCAGTTCTGCAAGGAACTGTTCGGCATGGGCCCGACCGACTACTTCGAGTCCACCGGCTGGCTCGGCGAGGACGTGTGGATGGCGCACTGCGTCCACATGAACGACTCCGACATCGCCGCCTTCGCCCGCACGAGGACCGGCGTCGCCCACTGTCCGTCCTCCAACGCCCGCCTCGCCGCCGGTATCGCCCGCGTCCCCGACATGCTCGCCGCCGGCGTCCCGGTCGGCCTCGGCGTCGACGGCACCGCCTCCAACGAGTCCGGCGAACTCCACACCGAGCTGCGCAACGCCCTCCTCATCAACCGTCTCGGCGCCCACCGCGAGGCCGCCCTCAACGCCCGCCAGGCCCTGCGGCTCGGCACCCACGGTGGCGCCGAGGTCCTCGGCCGCGGCGCCGAGACCGGCTCCCTGGAACCGGGCAAGCTCGCCGACCTGGTGCTGTGGAAGCTCGACACACTCGCCCACGCCTCGATCGCCGACCCGGTGACCGCACTGGTCTTCGGCGCCGCCGCCCCGGTCACCGCCTCCTTCGTGAACGGCCGGCAGATCGTCGAGGACGGCCGGCTGCTCACCGTCGACGAGGACGCAGTCGCCCGCTCCACACGGGCCGAGGCACAGCGGCTCGCGCGGATCACCGCGCAGGGCTGAGCAGTTGAGGACTCCGGCCGGGAGGGACGGCTCCCGGCCGGCAGCCGCGGACCCGGAGACGGGTTCCACGGCGGCCGTATCCGGGGCGTGCTGGATGCAGCACGCCCCGGACCGGTCACCCCCGCTCCGTCCCCGGTCCCGCACGACCAGCATCGATCCACCTCCCTGACACCCGCGGCAACAGTGCCGCGTAACCGACCGGAGGAGCCCGCAGTGTCCGCCCAACCCGCGCAGCCCGCTCAGTCCCCCCGCCCCACCCCGTCCGTCCACCCCGTCGACGAGAAGCTCCCCGCGCTGAAGATGGCGACGAGCGGTCTCCAGCACGTGGCCGCCATGTACGCGGGCGTCGTCGCACCGCCCCTGATCGTCGGCGCGGCCATCGGCCTGTCCGCCACCGAACTCACCTTCCTCACCGGCGCCTGTCTGTTCACCGCCGGTCTCGCCACCTTCCTCCAGACCATCGGCATCTGGAAGATCGGCGCCCGGCTGCCCTTCGTCAACGGCGTCACCTTCGCCGGAGTCGCCCCGATGACGGCCGTCGTCGCGTCCACGGACGACAAGTCGGACGCGCTGCCGATCATCTTCGGCGCGGTCATCGTGGCCGGACTCCTCGGCTTCCTCGCGGCACCCTTCTTCAGCAGGATGGTCCGGTTCTTCCCACCCGTGGTCACGGGTACGGTCATCACCCTGATCGGCATATCCCTGCTGCCGGTCGCCTTCGGCTGGGCCCAGGGCCCCGACCCGGCGGCCGACGACTTCGGCTCGACCACCAACCTCGGACTCGCCGGCGCCACCCTCGTCATCGTGCTGGTCCTGCGCCGCTTCACCCGCGGCTTCGTCAAACAGATCGCCGTCCTGCTCGGCCTGGTCGCGGGCACCCTCGTCGCGATCCCGTTCGGCGTCACGGACTTCGGGCCGGTCGCCGACGCGGACGTGATCGGCTTCCCCACTCCGTTCCACTTCGGGGCACCGCAGTTCCAGATCGCCGCGATCGTCTCGCTGTGTGTGGTGATGGTCGTCTCGATGACCGAGTCCACCGCCGACATGCTGGCCCTCGGCGAGATCGTGGACCGCCCCGCGGACGAGAAGACCATCGCGGCCGGTCTGCGCGCGGACACCCTGGGCTCCGCGATCAGCCCGCTCTTCAACGGCTTCATGTGCAGCGCCTTCGCCCAGAACATCGGCCTCGTCGCGATGACGAAGATCCGCAGCCGGTACGTCGTCGCCACCGGCGGCGGATTCCTGGTCCTGATGGGCCTGTGCCCGATGGCCGCCTCACTCATCGCCGTCGTCCCGCGCCCGGTGCTCGGCGGCGCGGGCGTCGTCCTCTTCGGCTCGGTCGCCGCGAGCGGTATCCAGACCCTGGTCAGGGCCGGCCTGGACAAGGACAACAACGTACTGATCGTCGCCGTCTCACTGGCCGTCGGCATCATCCCGATCACCGCGCCGGAGTTCTACCACGCCTTCCCCGAGACCGCGAAGATCGTCCTGGACTCGGGCATCTCCACCGGCTGCGTGGCCGCGGTCCTGCTCAACTTCGTCTTCAACCACCTCGGCAAGGACAACGACGCCCACGACGTCACCCACCCCATGGAGGCGGGCGAGGAACTCACCGGCCCACCGAACCGGACCCCGGCCCCGTCCTGAGCCGTGCCACCACGGCACCGGCCCCCGCAGCACTCCCAGGAGGAGCCCTGCCGGGGCCGGTTGTGGCCGTGGTGCCGTGCCGGGTCAGCGGACGAACGTGACCCGGTTCTCCTTCAGGGCGCCGCAGTTGGTGCCCGTCACCTGTACGTGCACGTTCTTGATGTGGCCGCCCCAGTCCACGCAGTGGCCCTTGCCGTAGACGTAGGTCGGTCCGGCGTACGACGTGTAGTTGCCGTAGTCCTCGTCGTACTCACCGGTGTCCGGCACGCCGACCCACGCGGACATCTCCTGGACGGCGCCCGGGGTGTTGCGGATCGTCGCCACACAGTTCTTGCCGTTGGACGCGTTGTACGTCAGATAGACGGTGCCGAGCGAGCCGACGGCCGCCGAGTTGACGGTCTTGTAGCTGCTGCCGCAGACCTTCTGCGGGGTGGTGTTGGGTGCGGCCGAGGCAGGCGCGGTCAGGGCCGCCGTCGTCCCCACGGTCAGGGCCGCCAACGCGGCAGCGGACAGCACGGAACGTACATATCGCATATTTCCCCCTGGTGCACATTGCGGGTAGTTGCTCCTGAGTGGTGTGACCCGCGGGGTGCGCGAATGGTTGTACTCAGTTCTGTGGCTTCCGCACTCAGTTCTGTGGCTTCCGCAGAATCGCCGCCGCGAGCACCAGCGCCGCCGCCGCGAGCAACGCCCCGGTCCGGAACGCCAGTTGGTATCCCTCCGCGGTGGCGGCCACCACCTCGGTGCCCCCGGCGAGCAGTCCGTCCGTACGGCTCGCCGCCAGCGTCGACAGCACGGCCAGGCCCAGTGAACCGCCCACCACCTGCGTGGTGTTGAACACCCCCGAGGCGAGCCCGGCGTCCTCCGCGCGTGCCCCGGACATCGCCAGCCCGGTCAGCGCCGGCATTGCCGCGGCGAACCCGGCGGCGAGCAGCAGCAGCGGCGGCAGTACGTCGGTGACGTACGAGCCGTCCACCGGCGCCCGGCTCAGCAGGGCCATCCCCGCCACGATCAGCGCCAGGCCGGCCGGCAGCACCCGGTACGCCCCGAACCTGCCGACCGTCCGGGCCGACAGACCCAGCATCAGCACACCGATCGCGATCGGCGCCGGCAGGAACGCCGTGCCGGTAAGCAACTCGCCGTAGCCGAGGACGCGTTGGAGGTAGAGCGCGCCGATGAACTGGAAGCCGTACATTGTCGCGATCATCAGGATCTGCACCGCGTTCGCCCCGGTCAGCAGCCGGGACCGGAAGAGCCGCAGCCGCAGCAGCGGGCGCGCGGTCCTGGCCTGCCGGACGGCGAACGCCGTGAACAGGGCGAGCGCCAGCAGGGTCAGTGACAGGGTGACCGTGGTGTCGGTGCCGGACGCGTCGATGATCACGTACACCGTCAGCATCAGCGCGCCGGTGATCAGTGCCGCGCCCAAATAGTCCGCCCCGCCGGCGAGCCCGGCGCCTCGGTCGGGGGCCAGGATCCGGGCCGCCGCCAGCCATGCCACCACCCCGATCGGCAGGTTGATCAGGAAGATCCAGTGCCAGTCGAGGGCCTCGGTCAGCGCCCCGCCGAGGAAGGTGCCGAGCGCGCCGCCCGCCGCGCCGACCGCGCTGAACACCGCGATCGCGCGCGCCTGTTCACGTGGCTCGGGGAAGAGCGCGACCAGCATGCCGAGGACCACCGCCGCCGTCATCGCCCCGCCCACGCCCTGAAGCGCCCGCGCCGCGATCAGCATGCCCTGGCTCGTGGCCACCCCGCACAGCACCGACGCCACCGTGAACACCACCAGCCCGGTGGTGAACATCCGCTTGCGGCCCACTAGGTCGCCGAGCCGCCCGGCGAGCAGCAGCAGCCCGCCGAAGGGGATGAGATAGGCGTTGACGACCCAGGCGAGCCCCGGGGCGCTGAATCCCAGGTCGCTCTGGATGGCGGGCATCGCCACCGTCACGATGCTGCCGTCCAGGATCGTCATCAGCGTGCCCGCGCACAGGACGACCAGGGCGGCCCAACGGGAGTACGTTCGTTGCGCCGACGGCGCCGGGGCGCTCGCCGGGGACTCGGTCCGGGACGACATGACTGGGGGCCTCCGCGACATCTCCATGGAACCCGGGACCGGAAAGTGCCCCAGGTGCACTTCTTGTAACGGGGAACATGCTGAGTGACCATGGAGGGCGGCGTAAGGAGGCAGTCCGATGTCCCAGAGGAACACCGGTGTTACCTCGCAGGTCGTGAACGCGCACGCGTGCCCGGTCCGCGAGGTTCTTGACAGGGTCGCCGGGAAATGGGCGGTGCAGATCCTGGTCGCCGCCGCGCACGGCCCGATCCGCTTCACGGAACTGGAGCGGGGCATCGAGGGCATCAGCCGCCGCATGCTGACCCTTACCCTGCGCAATCTGGAGCGCGACGGCCTGGTCGTCCGCACGGTCCATCCGTCGGTGCCGCCGCGCGTCGATTACGAACTCACGCCGGTCGCCCGGGAGTTGCACGATACCTTGCAGCGGCTGACCGACTGGGCCGAGCGCAACCGCGTGTATGTCGCCGAGGCCCGCGCGGCGTACGACGAGCAGCACGCTCCGGAGCCGGTCGACGCGTGACGCCCCGGCCCGGGGAGCGCCGGGATCCCGGACGGTGGCCAGTCGGGCCGGCGCCGGGCCCTGCGGTCGCTACAGGCCCATCACGCCCGGCTCGGTCGCCAGCCGCCTGAAGTGGTCCTGCGGGTTCACGACCAGCTTGCGGGCCTTGAGGTCGAGCAGCCCGCCCACCCCCAGCACCTCGGCGGCCACGGTGCCGTCCGCCTTGCGGATCGTCTGCCGTACTCCGAACGTCCGGCCCTCCCGCCAGTCGAAGGCGCAGGTGACCTCGACCTCGTCGCCCGCGAGAAGTTCCCGGCGGTAGCGGATCGTCGTCTCCAGCACCACCGGGCCGAGGCCCGCGGCGGTCAGGGCGGCCTGCCGGATACCGGCCGCCTGGAGCAGCTCCCAGCGGGCGTGCTCGCCGTAGCTGAGATAGACGGCCTGGTTGAGGTGGCCCTGCACATCGGTCTCGTATCCGCGGACGGTCACCGGCACGGAGAACTCTTCGCTCACTGCATTCCCTTGTCGTCGTCGACGCTTCTGTTCCGCGATCCTGGCATGCGGCTCACGTCCGGCGCGGAGAGGCCAGCAGGTAGCGTGCCCTGGTCCGTGGGTCGGTGTACTCGCCCGGCTGCCAGCCCGCCTTCTCCAGGGTCGCCGCGCAGGCCCGCAGCGCCTGCGGGTCCGGCTCGTGGACGGCGACGGAATCGGGCTGCGGGGTGGCCCGCACCCGGTAGCCGGAGTCACCCGGGCCGTTGGCCGGCCGGTGTCCCGCCGCCTCCAGCGCCAGCGCCGCCGCCTGTACCAGATGCGCCCGCTCCCAGCCGCACGGCCGGTCCGTCGCGCCGTCGGTGTTGGTCATCCGGCGCAGCTCCAGCAGCCCCTGCCAGGCGCTGTGCACCTCGCGTCCGCGGGAGGCGGACCCGGCGTCCGGCGCATCCTCCTCGCCGCCCACCCGCGCGGCGAAGACCCCGGAGTCGGCGGAGGCCGCGGGGACCCGCGGCGCAGGGACCTGGGCCGGTTCCGGGCCGGCCGGTTCGGCCGCGGGCGTCTCCCGTACGCGGTGCCCGGCCGGGGTCAGGAAGTGGTCGTGCGGCGGGCGCGCGTGCCGGAAGGCGAGCCCGCGCTTGACCAGCGCCGCGAGCTGGCTCTCCGTACCCCGCAGGCGTCCCGTGACCGGGTCGGCGGCGTCGATGACACGGCGCTGCGCTGCGGTGGGCGGTCGTGTCATGACGTGCTCCTCCCGGGCCCCGGTCCGGACGCCGTGTCCGAGCGCCCTGCCGGGGCCTGCGGCGACCTGATCGAAGACTACGACCCGGGTCTGACATTCCATCCCGCGATCACCGGCCGCCCGTGCTCGGTGCCCAGTCGGCACACCGCGCCCGTGGCCAGCTGGAACAGCGCCCCGTCCGCGGGCGGCAGCCCGAGCCGGCGGGCGGTCAGGACGCGCAGGAAGTGCCCGTGGGACACCAGCACCACACAGCCCTCGGTGTTCGCGAACGCCGCGTCGACCTTGGCCAGGATCCGGTCGGCGCGCTCGCCCACCTGCTCCGCGCTCTCCCCGGGGCGCTCCGGCGGTCCGGGCGCCACCCCGTCCGAGAACAGGAACCAGCCCGGCCGCTCCCGCTGGATGTCGACCGTGGTGATGCCCTCGTAGCCGCCGTAGTCCCACTCCACGAGGTCCGCGTCGACGCGCGGGTGGTGCAGTCCGATCAGCTCGGCGGTCTCCCGCGCGCGCTGGAGGGGGCTGACGAACGCGGCCCCGATCCGGTGCGAGCGGATCAGCGGCACGACCGCGCGTGCCTCGTCCCGGCCGCGCTCGGTCAGGGGTACGTCGGTCCGCCCGGTGTGCCGCCCGGACCGCGACCACGCGGTCTCACCGTGCCGTACCAGAAACAGGTCACCCATGGACCCAGGCTAGAAGCCCCTCACTGGCGGTACCCGCCGAGGAAGCGGCCGATCCGGCCGATCGCCGCCTCCAGGTCGTCCGCGTGGGGCAGGGTCAGGATGCGGAAGTGGTCGGGGGCCGGCCAGTTGAAGCCGGTGCCCTGGACGACCTGGATCTTCTCGCGCAGCAGCAGGTCCAGGACGAACCGCTCGTCGTCGTGGATCTTGTGCACCTTGGGGTCGATCCGTGGGAACGCGTACAGCGCGCCCTTGGGTCTGACGCAGGACACGCCCGGGATCTCGTTGAGTTTCTCCCAGGCCACGTTGCGCTGTTCGTGGAGCCGGCCGCCGGGCGCGGTCAGCTCGTGGATGGACTGGCGGCCGCCGAGCGCGGCCTGGATCGCGTACTGGGCGGGCGCGTTGGCGCACAGCCGCATGGAGGCCAGCATGGTCAGGCCCTCCAGATAGTCCTTCGCGTGCTGCCGCGGCCCGGTCACCACCAGCCAGCCCGAGCGGAAGCCCGCCACCCGGTACGTCTTCGACAGTCCGCAGAAGGTCAGCACGACCAGGTCGGGCGCGAGCGCGGCGGCGGAGTGGTGCACGGCGTCGTCGTACAGGATCTGGTCGTAGATCTCGTCGGCGAGGACCATCAGGCCGTGCCGCCTGGCGAGGTCGAGGATGCCCTCGACGATCTCCTTCGGATAGACCGCGCCGGTCGGGTTGTTGGGGTTGATGATCACGACGGCCCTGGTGCGGTCGGTGATCTTCGCGGCCATGTCGTCCAGGTCCGGGTACCAGTCGGCCCGCTCGTCGCACAGGTAGTGCACCGCCTTGCCGCCGGCGAGGGTCGTCACGGCCGTCCACAGGGGGAAGTCGGGGGCCGGGATCAGTACCTCGTCGCCGTCCTCCAGCAGTGCCTGTACGGCCATGGAGACCAGCTCGGAGACGCCGTTGCCGAGGAACACGTCGTCGACGTCGACCTCCAGGCCCAGTGTCTGGTAGCGCTGGGCGACCGCGCGGCGGGCGGAGAGGATGCCGCGCGAGTCGGTGTACCCGTGCGCCTGCGGCAGCATCCGGATCATGTCCTGGACGATCTCCTCCGGCGCCTCGAAACCGAAGAGCGCGGGATTGCCGGTGTTGAGGCGCAGCACACTGTGCCCCGCCTCCTCCAGCGCGTTGGCGTGCTCGATCACCGGACCGCGGATCTCGTAACAGACCTCGCTGAGCTTGCTCGACTGCCGGAACTCCATGCGCCGCTTCCCCTCCGGTAACTGTGCTTGCTTGGTTTTACCAAGTAGCCGCTTGGAAAGTCCAACAACTTGTCTAGACTGCGCCGCATGTCACCACGCCGAAGCTACGACCAGTACTGTTCCGCCGCCCGCGCGCTCGACGCCGTCGGCGACCGCTGGACCCTGCTGATCGTCCGGGAGCTGCTCGCCGGTCCGCGCCGCTACACGGACCTGCACGCGGACCTGCCCGGCGTGAGCACGGACGTACTGGCCTCACGGCTGAAGGACATGGAGCGCGACGGCCTGAGCACCCGCCGCCGGCTGCCCCCGCCCGGCGCGGCCTATGTCTACGAACTCACCGCCCGGGGACGCGAGTTGCTCCCCGTGCTCCAGGCGCTGGGGGCGTGGGGCCAGGCCGAACTGGGCGAGCGGCGGCCCACCGACGCGGTACGCGCCCACTGGTTCGCCCTGCCGCTGACCCGGGCCCTGGAGGGCGAGGGCCTGGTCGAAGTGCGCCTGGAGGAGGGGGACTTCCACCTGTGGCTGGGTGCGCAGGACGGTCCCGTCTACGGTGACGGGCCCGCTCCCGGCGAACCCGACGCCCGGCTGGAGCTGGACACCGGGACCTGTACGGCCATCGCGCGTGGGGAGACCACCGTCGCCGGCGCCGTGCGGGCGGGCCGGGTCACCGTTACCGGCGACGGCACCCTCGCGAAGGCGCTGCGCGAGGGTTGAGACGGACGGAAGGCCCGCACGGGGCGGGCCTTCCGGCGGACCGACGGTACGTCACACCCTCGGGGGACGCCCCGAACCCCGCGTCAACGTGTATCCGCCCACCCCCGCGAGCGCCGCCAGGGCGCCGCCGATCGCGGTCCACACCCACCGGTCCGACCACCAGCCGGACGCCCAGCCGTCCTCCGGCTCGATCCCGGACAGCACGGTGACCTCGGAGGAGTCCTCGCCCTCCGCGGAGGAGCTCCCGCTCTCCCCGGACGGGTCCGCCGCGACCGCCACACCCGGCACCAGCGGCTCGGCGAGCGAGCCGTCGACCGCCGCGGAACCGCCGATGTCCTTGGCGTCCACCCGCACCTCGGCGCTCACCGGCAGACCGAGGTCCGCCGTGGGCAGCCCGGTCGCGGTGAGCCGGACGTAGTACGTGCCCGGCAGCGGGTCGTTGGCCCACGGCTCCGACCAGGCGCGCACGGTCCGCAGGGTGCAGGCCAGTTCGACCGAGGCCGCGCCCGGCCCGGCGGTCCGGGTCTGCGCCCCGTACTGGCAGGCCTGGCGGCGCCGCAGACCGTCGTAGACGTCGATCTGCCAGGTCTCCGCGGCATGCGAGTCGGGCAGCTTCACCGTGGCGGTGACGGTCGGGCGCCGGCCCGTGTCGGCCGGGAACGACCAGTACAGGTAGTCGCCCGCGGAGCCGTCCGCGGTGCCCGTCTGCCCCTGGTCGAGCTCGGTCGCCGTACGGAACGACGTGCCCGCCTCGGTGGGCGCGCCGGTGTCCTCCGACGCGTTCGCGGACGGGGTGGTGTCGGCCGCCGCGGGACCCGCGGCCAGTCCGAGCGCCAGCACGGCACCGCTCAACACTCGTGCGATACGCATCAGTTGGTCCTCCAGACGGCGACCCGCCAGCGGGACACCCAGCCCCACAGCAGGCCCGCGACGAAACCGGTCAGCACCAGCGCGGCGAGCAGCCACCAGCCGCGCCCGAGACCGAACGAGGCCACGTCGTCCGCCGGCGACGGCCCGTCCACCACGTCCACGGTCAGCTCCAGCGGCAGCCCTGGCGTGGTCTGCACACCGGAGGCCGCGGAGAACGAGTGGGTGACCTGGAGACAGACCGTCTCGGCGACCACCTCCTCGTCGGTGTCGCTCTCGGCCTTCGGGTAGCGCAGGCCCGTGGAGATCACATCCGTACGGTTGTTGCCCGCCGCCTCGCCGCGCACGATCTCGCGTCCGTGGACCGTCACGGCCCGCAGCAGCACACCGTAGGCGGGGTTCACCGCGCGGTCGGCCGACACACTCACCGAGGCGCGCACCTCCTGGCCGGGCTCGACGTCCACGCGGTACCAGCGCTGCTGCCCGAACTCCTCGCGGTCCGTGTAGAGACCGGACTTGAGCGTGGGTGCCGCGGCGCACCGCTCGGCGCCCTCGACGGCCACCGGAGTCACCACCGGGTCGGCCGCGCGGTCCACCAACTGGTTGACCCGGTCGGTGAGTTCGTCGGTGTGCTCGATCGAGGTGTACGTGCCGCCGGTCGCCTCCGCGATACAGCTGAGCTGCTGCCGCATCTTGGTGTTGGGCACCAGGCCGAGGGTGTCGATGGTCAGGCCGATGCCCTTGGCGGCGATCTCGCGGGCCACCTCGCACGGGTCGAGCGGGGCGCAGGTGTCCTCGCCGTCGCTGATCAGCACGATGCGCTTGGAGCCGGTGCCGCCGTCGAGGTCGTCGGCGGCCTTCAGCAGCGCGGGGCCGATCGGGGTCCAGCCGGTCGGCGCCAGGGTGGCCACCGCCGTCTTCGCCTCGGTGCGGTCCAGCGGGCCGACCGGGTAGAGCTGCGCGGTGTCCTTGCAGCCGCGCTTCTGGTCGTCGCCGGGGTAGTTCGCGCCCAGCGTGCGGATGCCCAGCCGGACGTCCTCGGGCGTGGCGTCCAGCACCTCGTTGAACGCCTGCTTGGCCGCGGCCATCCGGGACTTTCCGTCGATGTCCGTGGCCCGCATGGAGCCGCTGACGTCCAGTACCAGGTTGACCTTGGGCGCCGCGGCCGTGGTCTCGTCGGCGAGCGCCGTGGACGGGACGGCGAGTCCCGTCGTCAGCGCGGCGAACAGGACACACGCGCCCGCCGCCAGCCGTTGTCTTGTGATCATCGGCGGATCCTATTGATCCCGGGTGTCCCGCTCCAAAACAACGGGCGACCGCCGGCCCCGACTACCCGTCGAAGAACCCCAACCGCAGGTCAAGAAAGGTCAACTGCCGGTCAAAGAAGCGGGTTCGGCAGCTCCGCCCACTGGTCGCCGGTCCGCCCCGGCGTCAGCCGCATCAGCGTCAGCGCCTTCGCCGGTACGGCCGTCTCCCGCAGCGCCCCGGTGTCCGGGGTCCGCGGCAGCTCCCGTACACAGGCGTCGAGCGCCGCCCCCAGGGCGGGTCCGGACCCGGCGGTCGCGGCGAGGGTGCCGGCCACCAGCGAGCCGAACAGCTTGCGGCGCAGGGCCGTCACGTCGTCCGTGAGGATCCGTTCGGGCAGCGCGGAGATCTCGATGCCGTGCCGGGCCAGCCGTTCCGGGCTGACGCGGATGTCGGCCAGGTCGCGGTAGACCAGCCGCCGCGGGGCGCCCGTGGAGTCCAGCACCACGAGGAGGTTCTGGCCGTGCGCCTCCAGGGCCACGCCCAGATCGAGCAGCCGCATCCCGACCGTGAGCGTCAGCCGCGCGAACTCCGCGAGCCAGGAGGCCGATTCGGTCAGGCCGGTGGTGGTGAGCGAGGCCACCGGCACGACCTGCTCACCGGGCCCGGCGTGGATCCGCGGCGACTCCCGCAGCACGGCGGCCAGTTCGGGTGTGCCGTCGGTGGCGGCGCCCAGGGTGCGCGTGACGTGCAGCAGCCCGTCCGTCCGCTCGGCAAGACGCTGTGCGAACGCCGACAGCACCGCCGACGACGTCACCGACCCCACCGAGATGTCCCGCACGGACGACGTCAGCCGGGCGCTGAGCGCGGTCTTGACGTGCGGCCCGCCGGGCAGGGCGAGTGTACGCAGCGACATCAGCGGCCGCGCCGCGAAACCGTGCAGATCGCCGCCGTACGGCCGCTTCAGCACATGGGCCGCCTGCCACGGATGCACCGGCAGCAACACCCGCGCCCCGTCGCGCAGTTCGTCCGGCCAGTCACCCGCGACCAGGGCCGCCTCCGCCGGGACCGGCACCAGACCCAGCTGCACCACCGGCCGGTGCTCGGGCGCGTACCCGAGTTGCTCCGCCACCGAGAAGCCCGGCCGGGCACGGCAGTTGGGGTGGTACGGATGCCCGTCGACCACCCGCTGCTCCCACTCCCAGTCGGTCACCGGCCACTCGTCCGGCCATGGCACCTGGGCGGCGCGCGAGAGGGCCAACGAGGCGGAGCTGTGCGCGACTTCGGCCGTGAAGCTGCCGCCGTGCGGTACGGCGAGGTCCGTGAGAAGGCGCGCCGGGTCGTCGTGGACCGTCCCGCCGAGCTCGACGGTCGTGACGTAGGCGGCGGTCGCGTACGGGTCGGGGGTCGGGCCGTGCAGCCGCCGTCCGTCCCGCAGCCGGAGCGTCATGCCCGCGCCGTCCCGGTCGCGGCGCTCGACCCAGGGCAGCGGCTCGTGCGTCAGCGCGCGCCACAGCCGGGTCAGCACGGCCGCCCGCGCGCCGGGCAGCGCCGCCGCGTACCCGGACACGAGGTCGGGACGGACCGCGGCCAGCTCGTCGGCCACCTCGGTTTCGGCTGGTGAAGAGGGGTACACGGGTGGTCTCCTCCGGTAGGAGTGGTACGAACGGGGCGGTCACGGCCAGGCCCGGCAGAAGGGATACTGATCGTCCCCGCCCGAATGAACCGTAGGGAACGAGTGGAACGCGTGGACGTCATCCCCCCACCCACCGGCACCCCCGCCGCCCGTGCCGACATCGCGGCCACCGCCGACGCCTACGCGGCCGCACCACTACTGAACTGCCTGCTCCGGGAGCTGGCACAACCGGTGGACGGGCCGGGCGCACCCGTGTCGGGTGGTGTCGCGGGCCCGTGGGATGTGGCTGAGTGCGTCCACCGCCTTCCCGGCACCGGTCGGCTGCTCCGGGTGCGTGGGACGCGGCGGCCCGCGGCGCCCGAGGTGTTCACGGCCGGGCACTGGCAGCGGCTCGACCACGCCGGACTGGTCACGCTGGTCGCCGAGGAGCTGACCCGGCACACCGGCCTGTCCAACCACGAGCTGCCCGCCGAGATGCTCGACAGCCGTGAGGTCGTCGCCGCGCTGCTGACGGCACGCGCGCGTGCCACGCCCCCCGCCGACCTGTACCTGCTCTCCGAACAGTGCCTGCTCACCGGCCACTCGCACCACCCGGCGCCCAATGCGCGCGGCGGCGGCCCGGCCGCCGGCTGGCTGCCGTACGCGCCCGAGGCGTACGCCCGTTTCCCGCTGGTCCTGCTCGGGCTGCGCGAGGACGCGGTGGCCGAGGAGGGCGACACGACCGCCCTGGACTCCCTCGGCACCGCCCCGCCGGGCTACCGGCTGCTCCCCGCGCACCCCTGGCAGCTCGACCTCGTCGGCGACCGCCTGGCCGGCGCCTTCGCCGACGGCCGGCTCGTCCGCCTCGGCACCACGGACGCCGACGTCCGGCCGACGGCCGCCATCCGTACGGTGTACGCGCCCGAGGCCGACCTGTTCCTCAAGTTCAGCCTCGACGTGCGCATCACGAACGACGTACGCCGGCTGTGGCGCCATGACCTGCTGAAGCTGCGCCGCACCGACGCGGCCGCCACCCGGGCCCTCGTGGCGACGGCGGGCCCCGCCGCCTGGCTGAGCGACCGCGGCTACCGCACCGCCGACTTCGCCTTCGAGGAACTCGCCGTCATGACCCGGGACGGGATGCGCGGGCATCTGCTGCCGGGCGCCACCCCGTACCTCGCCGCCGGGCTCGTGGAGGGGTTCGCGGGCAGCCCGCTCGACGGCGCCGCCGATCCGGCGCGCTGGTGGGAGGCGTATCTGGCCCAGGTGGTGCCGCCCGCCCTCGCCGCGTTCGCCGACCACGGTGTCGTACTGGAGGCCCATCTTCAGAACACGCTGGTCGCCTGCGCGGCGGACGGCACCCCGGTGCAGGCGCTCTACCGGGACGCGGAGGGCGTGAAGCTGGTGTCGGAGGTCGGGCGGGCGGCGGGCTGGGAGCGGCTGGTGTACTGCCTGGTCGTCAACCACCTCGTGGAGATCGCGGGTGCGCTGGCCGAGCGGCACGCCGGGTTCGACCCGTGGCCGGCGGTCCGCCGGGAACTGGAACGGCACGCGCTGCCGGAGATCCCCGCGCTGCTCGCCTCGCCGACCCTGCCGGCCAAGACCAATCTGCTGCTGCGCTGGACGGGCGCGGACGGGGCGGACGCACGGTATCTGCCGGTGCCCAATCCCTTGCGGGGCTGCTGAGGGGTCCCGGGTGCCGCGGTGCCGACAACTTGATTCATTGTACATCTAAATGCATAATGGGGTTATGGACAATCGGGTTGTGGAGCCTGGTGACGGGCTCGGCGGTGCCGGCTCGCAGGAGCGGCTCATGGGCGCCGTCGAGCAGCTCGTGCGGTACGTCCGCCGCAGCGCCAACACCGGCGAGCTGAGTACGGCCGCCGCCTCCGCGCTGTCCCGGGTCGGCCGGGAGGGGCCGTACCGGCTCACCGACCTGGCCCGCGCCGAAGCGGTGTCGCAGCCGAACATGACACAACTCGTCACCCGCATGGAGCGGGCGGGCCTGCTGCGCCGCGTCTCCGACCACACCGACGGCCGCGGTGTCCTCGTCGAGGTCACCGAACACGGCCGCGAGGTGATCCGGCGGCGCCGCGCCGAAGTCGCCGAAGCGCTCGCCGAGTTGGTCGGCGAGATGACCGAGGCCGAACGCGCGGCCGTGGGTATCGCGCTGCCCGCGCTCGCCCGTGTCATCCAGGACCGCGGCGCCCGCACACCTGAACACCGCATCTGAACACCGAGCCTGAACACCGCATCCGAAAACCCGCTCAGTTCTCCCCGACTTCGCGGAACCGCGGAAAGAAGAGCCATATGAGTGCGTCCCACTCCACGCCGGCCAGCCCCTTCAGGCAGCCCAAGGCCGTCTGGGCCGTGGCGTTCGCCTGCGTCATATCCTTCATGGGCATCGGCCTCGTCGACCCGATCCTGCCCGCCCTGGCGGACAGCCTGCACGCCACGCCCAGTCAGGTGTCCCTGCTCTTCAGCAGCTATCTGATCGTGACCGCGGTGGCGATGCTGTTCGTGGGCTGGTTCTCCAGCCGCTTCGGCGCCAAGCGCACCCTCGTCATCGGCCTGTCGGTGATCGTCGTCTTCTCCGCGCTGGCCGGCACCTCCGGCTCGATCGACGGAATCGTCGGCTTCCGCGCGGGCTGGGGACTGGGCAACGCCCTGTTCATCGCCACCTCGCTGGCCGTCATCGTCGCCTCGGCCAGCGGCGGCTTCGGCGGCGCGATCATCCTCTACGAGACCGCGCTCGGCCTCGGCATCGCCGTCGGCCCGCTGCTTGGCGGGGAGTTGGGCAGTATCAGCTGGCGTGGCCCGTTCTTCGGCGTAGCCGTCCTGATGGCCGTCGCCCTCGTCGCCACTGCCCTGTTCGTGCCGAGCCAGCCCAAGCCCGCCCGGCCCACCTCGCCCCTCGCGCCCCTCAGGGCGCTGCGCCACCGCGGCCTGCTCACCATGGGCATCACCGCGCTGCTCTACAACTGGGGCTTCTTCACCATGCTCGGCTACGCCCCCTACCCGATGGAGCTCGACGCCCACCAACTCGGCCTGGTCTTCACCGGATGGGGCCTGCTGGTCGCCCTGTTCAGCGTCTACTTCGCCCCACGCCTCCAGGCCCGCTACGGCACCGCGCCCGTGCTGTACGTGAACCTCGTCGGCCTGGGCATCGTGATGGCCGTCATCGCGGCCGGTGTCAGCACCCCCACCGTGGTGATCGTCTCCGTCGTCCTCAGCGGCATCTTCATCGGCGTCAACAACACTCTCACCACCCAGGCCGTCATGCTGGTCTCCCCGGTGGAACGACCCGTCGCCTCCTCCGCGTACGGCTTCGTACGGTTCATCGGCGGCGGCCTCGCCCCGTACGCCGCGGGCAGGCTCGCCGACGCCACCGACCTCAGCGTGCCCTTCTACGTCGGCGCCGCCACCTTCCTCCTCGCCATCCCCGTCCTCGCCAGCGGCCACCGGCTGCTGCGCGAGGCCGAACAGGGCGGCGGCGAGGGCGAGACCGTGACGCCCACGCTCGTCCCCGTCGACGCGCCCACGCTCGTCCCGGTCGGCACGCCCACGCTCGTCCCCGTCGACGCGCCCACGCTCGTTCCGGTCGGCACGCCCACGCTCGTCCCGGTCGGCACGCCCACCCCCGCCGGCGCCCACCCGGTCGTCGTCGCCGTCGGAGCGCACGACCGAGCCGCGGCCGTAGTCGGCGCCGCGGCCCGGATCGCCCAGGACACCCGCAGCCCGCTGGAGGTCGTGCACGTCCAGCAGATCGCCGTCGTCGAGGGCCAGTCCGCGCGCGCCGAGGACGAGAAGACCGGCCGCGCGGCCGTCACGGCCCATCTCGACCGGCTCGCCGCGCAGGGCCTGACCGCCACCGGGCAACTCCTCACCAGCGTCGGCGACCACGCCGCCGCGGGACGCGCCCTCGCCCGGCACGCCGCGGACGTCGGCGCCCGGGTCGTCGCCGTGGGCAACTCCCCGCGTGGCCCGCTCGCCCAGTTCGCCGACGGCAGCTTCACCAGCGCGCTCACCCACACCGCGACCTGCACGGTCGTCCTCGTCGACCCCGGCGCCGCGCCCCGCGAACTCAGCGCGGACACCCTCGCGGAGCTGCGCACCGGCGGGGCCTGAGTGCCGGGTGCGCCGCGCGCGGAGCACGGAACGGTAACAGAGATGTGATCATGCGTAGTTGGCTGATTGCGCACCGTAGCATTCCGTGTCCCGGGCCATCTCTCCGCGTGCCCGGGTGGGGGAGGGGTAGCGGTGTGTTTCTCGTCGATCGTCCGTGGGGGTCCGCGATATGCCCGTGCACTGGGGGGAGTTGGTGTCAGTACAGGTCTGCTCTGCGTTCTGCTGACGGGGTGTTCGGGGGGAGGCTCGACCGACTCCGCCGAGACGTCCACCGTGTCGTCCACAACGCCGCTCGTGGCGGAAACCAGTCCCTCGCCGACACCCGTCACCACTGAGCCGACGCCGGTCGACACACCGGTGACGGTGGACGACACACCGGCACCGCCGCCCGAGGACGATCCCGAACCGGTCGAGCCCGCCGGGGCCGAGGCGCTGTGGGGAAGCGAGTTCAGCGGCACGGCGGAGGTCACCGTCGACGTCTACGACTACTGCAACACCGACGGCTCGCGGCGCTTCGTGGAGAGCGAGACGTACTCCATGGACGCCACGCTGAGTCTCAGCAGCCCCCGCTCCGGCGGCGGCGCCACCGAGGACAATCCGTTCTCGATGCTGCTCGCGGTGGGCCAGCCGGCCGAGTCCGGCGCTCTCTCGTTCTGGTCGGCAGCCGTCAGCACCGGGTCGAGCCAGGACCTGGCGGGCAACCCCCGCGATCCCGACCTCCTGCTCACCTACTGGCAGATGGAGTGGGACGACGGCGAACTGACCGCACAGCTCACCGACCCGCACACCGAGGAGGCCGTCGCGCTCAACCTCCTCAACTGGCCGAGCCCCCTGGTCCCGTGCCGTGACGACCTCGGCGAACTGCCCGGCGGCTACCCGCACGCCCTCGGCGAGGGCACCACACTCGGCGGCGACCTGGACACCGACGGCGCCTCGCTCACGGCCGAAGGTGCCACAGGGGACGGGCAGTTGGAGTTCCGGTTCGATTTCAGCGGAGGGACCTCGTGAGCCGCGCCGACGGAGTGACGGCCGGTCCCGCGGGCGGGCGGGGCGGTGAGTTGCGTGGCGGATGAGCGACTCGACCGGTGGGGTGTGCAGGTCGCCCGCTGGGCGGCGCCCGGCGAGACGGTACTGGCCGCGCAGATCACCCGCGCGTACGCCGGGGGCGGCACCGGACGCCGGGAGCTGTTCCGCGCGGGTGGGCTCGCGCCCGGCGGCATCGGCGGCGGGATCGCCACGGTGCTGCCGGAGGTGCTGGACGCACTGGCGTACTCGGCGGAGGCGGTGAAGGCGGCACTGGCGAGCCAGGAGTTCGCCAACGCGGTGTCGGTGACGGCGTTGTTGGTGAGTCTGCGGGGGCAGGGGCCGACCCCGGGGTCGGGGTCGGGCGCGTCGATGCCTGGTCCGGCGCCGGAGGGGGAGCGGGGGGTGGTATCTGGTCCCGGGTCCGGACCTGAGTCGGGGGCGGGATCTGGTTCCGGGTCCGGACCTGAGTCGGGGCTGGACCGGGGGCCTGGGGCCGGACCCACGCCGGGGCCGCGGCCCGAACCCGGGGTCGTTGGCGGGCCCGGGCAGGGGGTCGTGGGTGGGCCCGAACCCGGGGCCGTGGCTCCCGTCGCCGAGACCGTGCTTGCCGCGCTTCGGATGTGCGAGCGATTACATGCGCGGGGAGTCGACCGGGCCACCGCCGAGGACATCGTGGCCCCGCTGACGGCCCGGCTCCTCGCCGCCGAGGACCCGGCCGACGTGGCCGCCTTCCTGGACGCCCTGGTCGCGCAGGAACCGCCCGAACCAACCGTCCGGCCGCCCGCAAGCCCCGGCACCGCGCTGCGCCGCCTGGCCGGCACGGTCTCCGGCCTGCTGCGCCGCCACCCCGACCCCGGCCCGCACGGGCGGACCCCCGGCACATGAGCACACCCGCTCCCGCCCGGCAGGGCGCGCGGTCCCTGCGTCTGTGGGGACCGCCGCCCTGGCTGTGGCTGTGGCTCCTCCTGTCCGTGGCGCAGCTCCCCATGCTCGTCGACTGGGTGGTGTGGCTCGCCGGCCAGGACGGCCCCGGCCGCCCCGGCATGGTGGCGGTGCTGGTGATGAGCGGCGCCCAGCTGCTCCCGGTGCTCTTCCTGCTGGCGGGCGTGGGCGCCCTGGCCGCACCCGGACGCCGGGCACGGTGGGTGGAGAACCGGTACCGCCTGCTGCCGCCGGACCATCCCGACCTCGCGCCGGCCACACCTTCGTCCGGCATACCTTCGTCCGACATACCTTCGACCGGCATGCCGGACGACTTCCGGTATGTCGTCGAGGGCATGTGCCGCCTCCTCGCCGAGCACGCCCCCCGCGCCGAACTACGGATCACCATGCTCCGGGGACTGCCCGCCCGCATCTACCCAAGTGGCCCACGCACCACCCGGATCGGCGTCTCCGCACCGCTGCTCGACCTCTGGGCCCGGGACCGCGCGGCGGCCGAGGCGATCCTGCTGCACGAGATCGGCCATCTCGGCCACGGGGAACAGCATGTGGTGGGCCTCGGCAGCCCGTTGACCGCTCTGGTGAAGGCGTGGCCGTACGTCTTCACCGCGTTCGGACTCACGCCCGTGGCCGTGCTGCTGGCGATGGGGAACGCTACGGCCCCGGTGCTGTCCGCCGAGATCGTGCTGGTGCTGCTGAGCATGCCCACGGCGCTGCTGTTCGTCGTCGGTGCGCTGTGGGCGGCCGAGCTGACGGCCGACCGGTACGCGGCCCGGCTCGCCGGCGTACCCGCGCATCTGCGGGCGCTCGACTCCCTGAAGGAGTACGGGCACGGCGGCCTGAGCCGGCTCTACCACCCTCCGCTGGGCCTGCGGCGCTGGTTCACCGCCCGCGCCGACCAGCACTCCGCCCAGCTCCTGCTGGTACTGCTGTGGCCCCTCGCCGTGCTCGTCGAGAACCTCCTCGACCTGCTCGGCGCACTCCTCGCCCACCGGCTGCTCGGCGACGAGTGGGCCGAGCAGGGGCCCCGCAGCGCCTGGTGGCTCGCCCACCAGCAGCTCGCGTCGGGGCCGGTGTGGTGGTCGATGCTGGGCGTGATCGCCCTCTGGCCCCTGCTCGCCCGCCGGTGGCCACGGCTGTGGGGGGAGCGGGGCGCGGGCGCGGACAACGGCATGTTCTCGCCGACCGCGTACGCCGTCGCCGCCGTACTCCCCGTCCTGGCCCTGATTGTCGGCCTGCTGCCCCTGGCCGCAAAGCCGACCGATCCCGCCGCCGCACCCACCCCTGCGGGCATCGCGCCCGCGACAACCGTCCCCGCGACAACCGTCCCCGCGACAACCGTCCCCGGGGCAACTGCCCCCGCCCCCAACGGTCCCAGCGCCTCTGCCGACGCCCCCGCAGCCTCCGACCCCCCGACCGCCTCCGACCCCCCGACCTCCTGCCCCAGCCCGTCCCGGCCCGCGCCCCCGTCCCGACCCGAGGGGCTGCCCACCCTCGGCGTCACGCCGGGGCAGGCACCCGTCGAGGGTCCGCGCACCTTCCGTACCCTGCGTGTCCTCGCCGTCGACCCCCTGCGCGGTACGTCCGCCCAGGCCCAGGACGTCGCGAACCGCTACTCCCGGCTCCGCTGGACCCTCGCCGCCGACGGCACACTCACCGCGTCCGACACCGACGTACCCGCACTGCGCGGGGACCCCGGTGGTCCGCTGGAAGGAGAACGGACCCGGTCCACGGACGTCAGCGCCACCACCACCTGGCTGGAGGCTCAACTACGGTCGCTCGCCCGGCTGGAGGTGCTCTACGCGGCGACCGGCGTCACCCATGCCGTGGTCGGCTGCCGCGCCTACGACTCCACCGTCACCACGGCCGTCCGGCTGACCCTGCAACTCGCCGCGCCCTGACCACACTTCCGCGCCGGAGAGCGAGCGGGCGCGACGGGGTGGCGAAATTGTGCCCCCGGTCGAATTCCCCGGAATCGCCCGAAGGACTTGATGGCGGGCGTTAATCCGGTGTGGCAGAATCGGACCAGGTGGGACAAGTTGGAGTTGATCGATCGATTCCGGCCAACTGGCGTGGTCTGCCAGGGGGAACGCTCGGTGTCAGGATACGGGGAACTGACTCATGGAGCTGGTGGAGCGAGCCGCGGAATTATCACTGGTGCGGGACATGGTCGACGGGTGTGCTTCCGGCCGGGGTGGGGTCCTGCTGGTGAGCGGTGCGGCGGCCACGGGCAAGACGGCGCTGCTCAGGGAGCTCGGTGTCTGCGCCGAGACCGCGAGAGTGCTGTTCTTGCAGGCCACGGCGTCGGGCGCGGAGCGTTCCGTGCCGCTCGGCGTGATGGAGCAACTGCTGGTCGCCGCCGATGTGCCGGGTGCCGGCCCGGACGTCGCCTCGCGCCGCGCCGACTGGGGTGCGGCCGCCGGCCGGGGCGCCCCGGGGGAGGGGGAGCTTCCCGCGGTCGTCATGGGGCACATCATGGCCGTCTGCGGGATTCTGCTGGAAAAGTCCAAACGGATTCCATTGGTGCTCTGCGTCGACGACGTCCAGCATGCAGACGAATTTTCATTGGAATGCCTGTTGTATTTGGCGCGCAGAAGTGAGGCGTCGAGAATTCTGGTGGTGCTCGGCGAGAGCAGCAGCTTCCCGGTGGGGAATCCACGATTCCGAACGGAGCTGCTCCGCCTGCCGAGCTGCCGGCACGTCAGACTCCGGCTGCTCACCCGCCCGGGCATCGGCCGCATGATCGAGGCCCATGGCGCGGTGCGCCGGTCCGAGGTGTTCGTGGACGAGCTGTACCGGCTCAGTGGTGGGAACCCACTGCTGGTGCGGGCCCTGCTCGACGACGGCGAACCCGTACTCCGGAGCGAGCCCGTGCTCCGGGGCGAGCCCGTGCTCCGGGGCGAGCCCGTGCTCCGGGGTGACCCCGTACTCCGGGGCGAGCCCGTCCTGGGCCCCGCCTTCGAACAGGCTGTCGCCAACTGCCTCTACCGCACGGACATGACACTGCGGTGCACGGCGTGGGCGCACGCGGTACTCGGCCCGGACGCCTGGGACGTCACCCCGACGGACATCCTGTCCATCACTCCGGAGGTGGCCCGGCGCAGTGTGGACGCGCTCGACGAGACCGGGCTGTTCAGCTCCGGACGGCTGCGCCACGACGCGGTCCGGCCGGCCGTACTGCGCAGCATGAACCCGGCGTACCGGGCCCGCCTCGAAGCCCGTGCCGCCCAGGTGCTGCACGACCGCGGCACCTCCGCGACCGCGCTGTCCCGGCATCTCATCGAGGCCGAACCCTTCGACGCACCTTGGGCGTTGCCCACCCTGCTGGAGGCGGCGGACCGGGCGTTCGCCGAGGACCGGATCCCGTTCGCCCTGGAGTTGCTGCGGGCCGCCCGTGACCGGTGCCCCGACGAGCGGCAGGCGCTCGCGATCAAAGCCCTGCTGCTACGGGCGGGTTGGCGGGCCGGACCCAGCGCGGGTTCCGGTCAGCTGCCCGAGCTGACCGCAGCCGCCCTCGCCGGCCGGCTCGGTCCCGGCGACACCGCCGCCCTCGTCGGTCATCTGCTCTGGTTCGGTCAGCTGGACCAGTCGTTCGCGGTGCTCGAAGCCGTCGAACACCGCGACACCCACGAGCCGGACACCGAGCAGGGCGAGACCACGACCGACACGCGGAATCGTTTCGATGCCATACGGCTCGGCATGGCCCTCGGCTTTCCGGGACTCCTCCAGCCCGCGCCGGCGGGTGTGGTGGGCGCCCTGCGCGGACTGCTGCCCCACACCCGGGACGTGGAACGACGGGCGGTACAGCTGCTCGCCGACGTCATGGCCGGGCCCGTGGAGGAGGAGGGGCAACGCGCTGCTGTGGCCGCGCGTGCCGAGCGGATGTTGCGGGCCGGGCGCCTGGACAGCGACACACTCCCGGTGATCCTGGTCGCCCTCGCCGTACTCGTCGTCGTGGACGAGCTGGACAAGGCCGTCTCCTGGTGCGGGCTGCTGGCCAAGGAGGCGGAGGCCCGCCGTGCGCCGATGTGGCAGGCGCTGTTCGCCGCCGCACAGGCCCTCGTCGAGACCAGGATGGGCAGGCTGGCCGGCGCGCACGAGTCCGCCCGGACCGCGCTCACCCTGGTGCCCGCCGAGGGCTGGGGTGTGGCGGTGGCCCTCCCGCTCTCCGTGGCCCTGTTCACCGAGGTGGCCATGGGCCGCCTGGAGGAGGCCGCCGCCCGGCTCGGCGACCGGGTGCCGGACGCGGCCTTCCACACCTGGGGCGGCGTGCGCTACCTCTCCGCACGCGGGCACTGCCACCTCGCGGCCGGACGGCCCGACGCCGCCCTCGACGACTTCCTGGAGTGCGGGAGGCTCGTCGGCCGCTGGGACCTCGACCGTCCCGCCCTGCTGCCCTGGCGCAGCGACGCCGCCCAGGCCTGTCTCGCGCTCGGCGACCCGCGCCGCGCCCGCACCCTCGCGCAGGAACAGCTGACCCGGACCGCCGGCCGGCGGAGCTGGGACCGCGGTGTCACCCTGCGGGTGCTCGCGGCCACCGTGCCCGCACGGCAGCGGCGGGACCTCCTGGAGGAGGCGGTGAGCATCCTCCGCGAGAGCGGCCACCGCTACGAACTCGCCCGCGCAACGGAGGACTTGGCCCGTACGTACAGTGAACTCGGCAACGCGCGCCGCGCCCGCACGCTGGCCCGCACCGCGTTACGGCTGCTGGAGGCGTGCGGCGTCCAGCAGCCGGCCCAGGACCCGCCGGACCGGGCCGACACCGACAGCGGCTCCGAGCCCACCACGCACGAGCCCACCACGCACGAGCCCACGACGCACGAGCCCTCGACGCACGAGCGCTCCTGGCCGGCATCCGACGGCACCCGGACGTCGGGCGACGACACCCACATGGGGCCGGTGGACGAACTCAGCGACGCGGAACTGCGCGTGGCGACCCTCGCCGCCCGCGGCCACACCAACCGGCAGATCGCCGAGCAGCTGTTCATCACCGTCAGCACGGTCGAACAGCATCTGACCCGGGTCTACCGCAAGCTCAACGTAAGACGCCGGATGGGCCTCGCGGAGCTGCTGCGCAACGGCGCGGGCCGGCCCGTCCAGCGGCCGGGGCTGGACGACGAGGCCCACGACCCGATCCAGCGCGGCTAGCCACCGGCTCGGTCCCGCGGCGCACGGCACCTCTCTCCGGCGCCCGGTCGGCGCCGATGTGCCCGCCAACTCCGCCCCGGCGCCGGGGTTTCCTGTGTGCTCGGTGACCAGTGTGTGACCCGTGCCCGGCCACTCTGGGTGTCACGACCCGTTGCCGTACCCGCTGTTGCTCCCCCTCGACGCCCCGTCCGCGCCCGTCCGGCGCCACGGCCCCTCCCCCTAGGGGCCCTCAGATAGGGGCGAGTAGGGGTATTGCCCGTTAAAGATCGATTTAATAGGGGTTCTGGCGTTAGGGCCGCTTTGCTAGTGTTGCTGCACGTCGAGGGCCCATCACCGCAGGTCGCGCGGTGAAAGCCAGGCGGAAACGAAGGACGCCGGCCACGGCCGGGGTTCTCCCGAACGGCGGCACGCCACTTCTGAAGCAGTGACCGGGCCGCCCGGGACGAAGGCGCTACGGCAGTCGTCCGGCTACTCGGGAACACGTCGGTGATCCCGGCGACCCCGTGCCCGGAGAGCCTCTCGTCCCCCGCCGCAGGCCGGCCGACCAGGCCGTACGCCCTCGTCGACGGGTATCTCGGACGCCGAAGTGCGGCTGCGCACCGCCCAATCCGACACCGACGGGGGAGCGTTCGAGCTGACGCCCGGGGCACTGGTCGAGTCAGTTCACGTAGGGGGAAGCAGAGTTGCAGCGTGGGTACGGGGCTTTAGACGAGAACGTGGTTGTAGCGGTTGACATCGATGCCCTGGTGGCAGGGGATTCACCGCGTGTCTCCGGAGCCGATCCGGAGCATGTGGAAGCACTGGCCGCGGCGCAGGCGCCGCTGCCTCCGATCATCGTCCAGCGATCCAGCATGCGGGTCATCGACGGCCTGCACCGACTCAGCGCCGCGCGGCTCCGCGGCGAGGACCAGATACGTGTGGTGTTCTTCGACGGTGACGAGGCCGAGGCCTTCGTCCTGGCGGTGGAGTCCAACACCACACACGGACTCCCGCTGACGACGGCGGAGCGCAAGCTGGCCGCCCGGCGCATCATCGGTTCGCACCCCGAGTGGTCCGACCGCATGATCGCCTCGGTCGCGGGCCTGGCGCCCGGCACCGTCGCCGCCGTGCGCCGGCAGATGCAGGACGGGCCCGCCGACGCCGTCGCCCGGATCGGACAGGACGGCCGGGTCCGCCCCGTCAACATCGCCGAGGGCCGCCGGCTGGCCGGCCAGCTCATCGCCCAGCACCCCGAGCTGTCCCTGCGTCAGATCGCCCGTGCCGCGGCGATCTCCCCCGAGACGGTGCGGGACGTACGCAACCGGATGCTGCGCGGCGAGGACCCGATGCCCAGGCCGCGCGGCCGCAAGCAGGGTGCGAACCCCGCCGCCCTCAACACCAAGTGGAAGGAGTTCCCCGTCGGCGCGGTGAGCAACGTGCTCCAGCGCACGCCGGTACAGCGGCGGGCCGCGGTCGTCGAACGCCTCAGGGCCGACCCGTCCCTGCGCTCCAGCGAGACGGGACGCGCCCTGCTCCGGCTGCTCAACGTCTACACGATCAGCCCGCAGAACTGGGAGGACATCATCGACAACGTCCCGGCGCACTGCGGGGGCATAGTGGCCCGTCTGGCCAACGAGTGCGCCGTCATGTGGGCGGAGGTCGCCACCCGACTCGAACGCAGAGAGGCGGTCGAGAGCGCCTGACCGCGGGGTCCGCCGCGGGGCGGAGCCCATGACCGACGACGACAGACAGACGACAGACGACAGACATACAGGTGACGGCGGACCCGAACCCGGGTCCGCCGTCACGCCGTTCATGTCGTTCACCTCGAACGCGCCGTACACCTCTCACACGCCGTACGCGGCGCGCGTCACCCGCGTACGACCCCGCGTACGACCGTGCGCAGCCGTCGTGCCTCGCCCACGTCGGGGCAGCCGGCCAGGCCCAGCGCGTCGCGCACCTCGTCGGCCAGCAGCTCCAGTACCCGGCTCACTCCGGCCTCACCGCCCGCGGCCAGCCCCCACAGCACCGGCCGCCCCAGCAGCACACCGCCGGCTCCCAGGGCGAGGGCCCGCAGGACGTCCGTACCGCTGCGCACCCCGCTGTCCAGCAGCACCTCGCAGTGCCCGGCGACCGCGGCGACCACCTCGGGCAGCGCCTCGACACTCGGCACGGCACCGTCCAGCTGGCGCCCGCCGTGGTTGGAGACCACCACGGCGTCCACCCCGCACTCCGTGGCCCGCCGAGCGTCCTCGGGCGCCAGCACACCCTTCAGCACCAGTGGCAGCCGGGTGCACTCCCGCAGCCGTTCCACCGACGACCAGGTCACCGCCGCCGAGAACGTCTCGCGGGTGTGCGCGGCCACCGCGGAGCCCGCGGCGGACGTCCTGCCGTGGGCCGTGGACGTGCCGCGGTGGGCCGTGGACGGCCCCGCGTCGAGATGCGCGGCCCGCACATGGTCCGGCAGCGCGAAGCTGTTGCGGACGTCCCTCGGTCTGCGGCCCATCCACGGCACGTCGACCGTCAGCAGCACCGCCCGCGCCCCGGCGTCCTCGGCACGGCGCACCAGATCCAGCGCCGCGCCCGGTTCCCGCGGCCAGTACAGCTGGAACCAGACCGTGCCGCCCTCCGCGGTGACCCGCTCCACGGGCACACTGCTCAGCGTGCCCACCGTGAACGGCACGTCCGCGCGCTTCGCCGCCCGGGCGCCCGCGAGTTCGCCGTCGGGATGCAGCAGCCGCTGGTAGGCGACCGGCGCCACCGCCACCGGCAGACGCGCCGGCTCCCCGAGCAGCGTCGTCCGCGTGGTGCACCGCGACACGTCCCGGAGCACCCTGGGCTCCACGAACACCCGGTCGAAAGCTGCCCGGTTGGCGTCCAGCGTCGTCTCGTCGCCACTGCCCCCGGCCACGAAGTCCCGTACTCCGGCGGGGAGTACCGCGGCGGCGGCCCGCTCGACGTCCGCGAGACAGTCCGCCTCCGCGGGCACCCACTCCGCCGCCCGCACGGCGCCGCCGGACTCCGCACCGGGAACCCGGTCAGCCACTCTGCTTCGTCCGCTCCAACTCCACGGCCTCGTACAGGGCCTTGATGTTGGCGCTGCCGAACGTCGCCGCGCCCTGGCGCTCGATGACCTCGTAGAAGATCGTCTGCCGGGGGTGGCGGGAGGCGGTGAAGATCTGGAACAGGCGGCCGTCGTGGTCCTCGTCGGCGAGCACGTTCGTCTCCCGCAGGTCCGCGAGCCGCTGCGGGGACAGCGCGATCCGCTGCCCGAGCAGGTCGTAGTAGGAGGCCGGGGTGCGCAGGAAGGTGACACCGCGCGCGGTCAGGGTGCGTACGGCGGTGACCGCGTCGCGCGAGGAGAACGCCAGGTGCTGTACGCCCGAGCCCTGATGCCCCTTGAGGAACTCGTCTATCTGCCCCGGCGCGGCGCTCACGTCCGGCTCGATCAGCGTCAGTGTCACCGTGCGCGAGGGGCTCTGCACCACCGTCGACTCCATCGCCTGGGCGCCGACGACGATGCGCTCCTGGAAGACGTCGCGGAAACCGAGGGCGTCGACGTAGTAGTCGACGGTCGGCCGGAGTTCACCGGCGTTGAGACAGACCGCCACATGGTCCAGTTGCAGCAGACCCACCTCGCCGGGATCCCGTTCCTCCGCCCCGGTCACCGGTGTGAAGCCGGGCGGCAGCCCGGGCCCCTCCTCCGGGGCGCGCTCCACGAGGGTGTGGACGACGTCCCCGAAGCCGCCCACCGCCGCGGTGACGGGATCGCCGGCCGCGTGCCGGGTGGGCCGCCGCACGGCCCGCGCGCCCCGCTCCACCGCCGCCCGGAGCGACCCCTCCACGTCGGCGGTGCGCAGCGCGATGTCCGCGACGCCGTCCCCGTGCGCGGCCACGTAGGCGGCTCCCGGGTGTTGGTCCGACGTCGCCTCGGTCAGCGCCAGGGTGATGTCGCCCTGCCGCAGCGCCACCCCGCGGTGCCACGACGACGCGCTCGTCCCGACCACGGTGAACGCGTACTCGTCGACCCAGACGGACAGGGCCGCCTTCAGGTTGGTGACGTACATCCCCACGTGGTCGATCGAGAGGTCGTGCAGCGGAACTGCTGCCTTCGATGAATCCAGCATGTGTGTCCCCGGAATAGGAGAGAGACAAGGTTTTCCAAAACTCTACGGACCGGCCGGAGGAAAACGAACTGTCCGACCGACCGGCCGACGGCGGATGAACTCCGGGCGGAAACCGGGCGATTGACGACCCGCACGCGCAGGGGCTCATGAATGTCAATGCGCACCGGCCTGGCAATTCGGGGGGGGGGAGGGGGTGCCGCCGACTGACAGGAGTTCGGCGCCTTGCCTAATATTGCCTCGCCTTTCGGTCCGTGCACGACAGCCTTTCGAACGGGTGATTTCTTGTGCTGCGCACCATGGCCGTGATCGGCACCGGCCTCATCGGTACCTCCGTCGCACTCGCCGCACGCCGGCAGGGCGTCACGGTGTTCCTGTCCGACCGCGACCCTGTGGCCGCACGGACGGCCGCCGCCCTCGGCGCCGGACACGTCGGACCTCCCGCGGCACCGGTCGACCTGGCCGTGATCGCCGTGCCGCCCAGCCAGGTCGCCGCGGTGCTCGCGCAGACCCAGGCGAACCGGCTCGCGGTCGCCTACACCGACGTGGCCAGCGTGAAGGCCGGTCCCGAGCAGGCCGCGCTGAGCGGCGCCCCCGACCCCGAGCGCTACGTCGGCGGCCATCCGCTGGCCGGCCGGGAGTGGTCCGGCCCGCTCGCCGCCCGCGCCGAACTCTTCCGCGGCCGCAAATGGGTCCTCACCCCCTCCCGGGTGACTTCGCCCGACACCCTCGACCGGGCCCTGCGCCTGGTCGAACTGGCCGAGGCGGTACCGGTGGTGATGCGCAGCCACGACCATGACGCGGCCGTCGCCGTCACCTCGCACGTCCCGCACCTGGTGGCCAGCCTGATGGCGGCCCGGCTGCGGGACCGGCCGGCCGGGACCTCGGCGCTCGCCGGACAGGGGCTGCGCGACGTCACCCGGATCGCGGGCGGCGACTCCCGGCTGTGGGGCGACATCCTGCGGTCCAACGCCCCCGCCGTCACCGGCGTCCTGAGGGAGCTGCACGCCGACCTGTCCCGGCTGCTGCCGGCCCTCGACGCGCTCGCCCAGCCCGGCCACCAGGACCGGGACACCGGCCTGCGCACACTGGTCGACCTGCTGGACAGGGGCAGGCTGGGGCTGGCCGTCATCCCCGGCGCCCGGCCACCGAAGGCGCCGGGTGATCCGCGCGTGCGGGTACCGGTGGCCGGCCGGCCCGGGGAACTGGCCCGGCTGGTGGCGGCCACCGCCGGGCTCGACGTGATCGCGGAGGACGCGGACATCGACGCGGCCGGGGACGGCGACGGGGGCGGGAATGGCGACGGGGGCGGGGACGGGGACGGGGACGGCCTCGTCGTACGGTTCACCGTGCCGCCGGCGCTCGCCGACCGGATGGTCGCCGAACTGCGCGCGGCCGGCTGGGCCGCCGTACGCGAGGACGCGGTGCCGACGCACTCCGGGCGGGACGACGGCGAGGACGCCGCCCTGCCGGTGTGATCCACCGCGGGAGCGGCCCGCGACGGGACCCGGCACCGCATGTCCAAGTGTACGAATCGGCCGGTTGGACGGTGTTGTTGGCACTCGTTGATTTGTGTGACGCTGAGCGCCGGATAAGCGCCGTCTCGTGGATCGAAGACAACCGGGGGGAAATCCATGGTGAGTTCCGACGGCCGATCTTCCGCGACACATCGAGCGGGAATTACGGGCACGGAATTGGACGGTACGGAATCGCCGTCCGGTGATTTCACTCCGCCCGCGGAGTGCGCCGGCACCGGGAACCGCGAAGTATTCGAACGCACCGGTCTCCGGCAGGGCGCGCGGCGCAGCCCGGGACCGCCGGAGACCGCGGTGAAGATTCTGGGACGCGTCTGGTCGGCGCCCCTTCTGGTCGGACCGCTGGCCGCCGCGCCCCGGCCCGGCGCCGAACTCGCCGTGGTGCGCGCCGCGGGCGCGGTGGGAATGCCCGCCGTCGTCGGCGCCTTCGCCGAGCGGACCTTCGGCGAACTGGCCTCGGCCGCCGAGGTGCCGCCCTGGCTGCGCACCTACTCCTTCAAGGACCCCGGCACCGGCCGGGCACTGCTCCGGCGGGCCGCGGACGCCGGCTTCGGCGCCGTGGTCCTCGGGCTCGGCGACCACACCACCGTCCGCCCGGGTCCGATCGCCGCCCCCGCCAACCTCACCGACTCCGGGCCCGTCGCGGACGTACGGCGGCTGCTCGACCCCGGCGGCGACTGGCCGGCCCTCGCCCGGCTGCGCGCGTCGACCGAACTGCCCCTGCTGCTGTGCGGTGTGCACACCCCCGCCGACGCGCTGCGCGCGGTCGACGAGGGCGCCGACGGCATCATCGTCACCGACCTGACCGCGCTGCCCGCCGTCCGCGCGGCCACGGCGGCCGGCTGCCCGGTACTGCTGAGCGGCGGCGTCCGCCGCGGTGCCGACGTCCTGGCCGCCCTCGCCTCCGGAGCGGACGCGGTCGTCGTCGGCGCGCCGGTACGCGACGGGCTGCGCGCGGGCGGCCGGGCCGGGGTGACGGAGACCCTCGGCGCGCTGGTGCGGGAGCTGGCCGAGGCGATGACGTTCACGGGCGTGGGCACGGTGGCCGACGCGGGGCCGGAGGCGATTCGCGTCGCCGGGCCGGAGGTGATCCGGGTCGCCGGGCCGGGGGTGATCGGGCTGGCGGGGCCGGAGGCGATCAGGGTCGCGGGGCCGGAGGCGATCAGGGTCGCGGGACCCGTCCGTACGGACTCGGGCACCCGGCCGGCCGGACACGCGCCGGCCGGACACGCGCCTGCCGGACACGGGCCCGCTGATCTCGGGACCGCCGGTCTCGCGCACGCCCAACCCGCCCCGGCCGCAAGGCCGTCGCGCCCCCGCACACCGTCGCCGGCCCGCACCCTGCCGACCCCGACCCCGACCGCGACCCCGATCCCGACCCAGGCCCCGCCACCCGGCGTACTCCGCAGCGCCGACCTGCACTCCAGTCTCAGCGACCCCGTTCTCGACACCATGAACTTCCTCAACGAGGTCACCCTGCGCTACCCGGACGCCGTCTCCTTCGCGCCCGGCCGCCCCTACGACGGGTTCTTCGACACCGAGCAGATCTTCCGCCAGGTGCGCGGATACCTCGACCACCTTGTGGAGCAGGGCAGTTCACCGCAGCAGATCCGCACCGCGATGTACCAGTACGGCCCCACCGCGGGCCAGATCCGCGAGATCGTCGCCGACGCGCTGCGCGCCGACGAGGGCATCGACGTACCCGCCGAGTCCGTGGTGGTCACCGTCGGCGCCCAGGAAGCCATGCTGCTGGTGCTGCGCGCCCTGGTCGCCGGACCACAGGACGTACTGCTGGTCGCCAGCCCCTGCTACGTGGGCATCACCGGCGCCGCCCGGCTCCTCGACATCCCGGTGACCGCCGTCGAGGAACGCGACGACGGCCTCGCCTGCGCCGACGTGGAGGCCGCGATCCTCGCCGAACGGGCCCGCGGCCGACGCCCCCGCGCCCTGTACCTGGTGCCGGACCACTCCAACCCGTCCGGCACCACCGTCCCCGAGCGGCACCGGGCCGAGCTGCTCGAACTCGCCCACCGGCACGGCGTCCTCGTACTGGAGGACAGCCCGTACCGCATGGTCAGCCCGGGACCGCGGCTGCCGACACTGAAGTCGATGGACCGCAACCGTACGGTCGTTCACCTCGGTTCGTTCTCCAAGACCGTCTTCCCGGGCGCCAGGGTCGGCTTCGTCGTCGCCGACCAGCTGGTGGCGGACGACACCGGCCGCACCCATCTGCTCGCCGACGACCTGGCCCGGATCAAGAGCATGGTGACGGTCAACACGTCGTCCCTCAGCCAGGCCGCCGTCGCCGGCACCCTGCTGGCCGCGGACGGCCGCATCTCCGAACTCAACACGGCGGCTGCCGCCTACTACGGCGACGCCATGCGGGCGACCCTGCGGGAACTCGACGCCCGCCTGCCCGCCGCACGCCGCGAGGCACTGGGTGTCCGCTGGAACGAACCGACGGGCGGCTTCTTCCTGACCGTCCGCGTCCCCTTCCGCGCGGACAACGCGGCGCTCACCCGCTCCGCGGAGGACTTCGGTGTCATCTGGACACCGATGGCGTACTTCTACCCCGACGGCGGGGGATACGACGGCATCCGGCTGTCGACCAGTTACCTCACCCCCGCCGGCATCACCGAGGGCACGGCACGGCTGGCCCGCTTCATCGAGGCGGAGGCCGAGGCCGTGACAGCGGCGGCGGCCCGCCGGCCGTAGCCGCGCGCCCGCCCCATCCACCCGGACCAACTCGCCAGGAGGCATGGACACATGACCGGCACCAGTGGCAGGCGACTGCTCAGTCAGACCCGTATGTGGGGGTGGACCTTCCGATGACCGTCGACTTCGCTCCGCCCGAGCGGCTCCTCGGCGAGGTGCCCGGGGCCGAACTCCACAACACCCGCCTCACGGCGTACGGCCGCACCTCGGTGCACCCCCGGATCGTCGGGGTGGGCTCCGCGGTGACCCCGACCTCGTACACCCAGCGGGAAGTCCTCGACGCGTGCGGCATCAGCGACCCGAAGGTGCGCTCGGTCTTCCTCAACAGCGCCATCGAGCGGCGCAACCTCACCCTGCCGCCCGCCGACGCCGACGGACTGCGCGCCCCGGAGTCGCAGGGCGACCTGCTCGACAAGCACAAGACCCTCGCCCTGGAGATGGGCGCCGAGGCCCTGCGCGCCTGTCTGAAGCGGGCCGGCAGGGAACTCTCCGACCTGCGCCACCTGTGCTGTGTCACCTCCACCGGCTTCCTCACGCCCGGGCTGAGCGCCCTGCTCATCCGTGAGCTGGGCATCGACCGGCATTGCAGTCGCAGCGACATCGTCGGCATGGGCTGCAACGCGGGCCTGAACGCGCTCAACGTGGTGGCCGGCTGGGCCACCGCCCACCCCGGCGAACTCGCCGTCGTGCTCTGCGCGGAGGCCTGCTCCGCCGCGTACGCGATGGACTCCACGATGCGTACGGCGGTCGTCAACAGCCTCTTCGGGGACGGCGCCGCGGCCGTCGCGCTCGTCGCGGACCGCGCCCCCGTGCTCGGCGGCCCGGACGCGCCCCGCGGACCGTCCGTCCTCAAGTTCGCCAGCTGCATCATCCCCGAGGCCGTCGACGCCATGCGCTACGACTGGGACCGCAGCCTGGAGCGGTTCAGCTTCTTCCTCGACCCGCAGATCCCCTACGTCGTCGGCGCACACGCCGAGCTCGTCGTGGACCGTCTGCTGGCCGGCACCGGACTGCGCCGCAGCGACATCCGGCACTGGCTCGTGCACTCGGGCGGCAAGAAGGTCATCGACGCCGTCGTCGTCAACCTCGGCCTGACCCGCCACGACGTCCGGCACACCGTCGGCGTCCTGCGCGACCACGGAAACGTCTCCAGCGGTTCCTTCCTCTTCTCCTACGAGCGTCTCGACGTCGAGGCCGTCACCCGGCCCGGCGAGTACGGGGTGCTCATGACCATGGGGCCCGGCTCCACGATCGAAACGGCGTTGGTTCGATGGTGACCACTCGTACGGCGACACAGACTCCGCTCGCGCTCGAACTGGACGGCGCCGAACCGCTCGTGGCGGCGACCGTGAAGACCCTCACCGAGCTGTGCGACCGGGCCGAGGACAGCGCCGACGCCCTGGTGACCGTGCACGTCACCGGAGCCCCGGACACCGCCTGGACCGGGGGACTCGACGTCTCGCTGGTCTCCAAGTGGGAGCGGGCCCTGCGCCGGTTCGAACGCCTGCCCAGGGTCACGGCCGCCGTGGCCGCGGGCGACTGCGGCGGCACCGCCCTCGACGCGTTCCTCGCGGCCGACCTGCGGGTGGCGCTGCCCGGCACCCGGCTGCTCGTGCCCCGCGACACCACCGGCACCTGGCCCGGCATGGCCGGCTTCAGGCTGGTCCAGCTCGCGGGCGCGGCGAACACCCGCAGGGCGGTGCTGTTCGGCACCCCGATCACCGCCGACAGGGCGGTGCAGCTGGGCATCGTCGACGAGATCGCCGACGATCCGGCCGCCGCGCTTGCCACCGCGGCCGACCTCATCGGCGGCCTGTCGGGCCAGGAGGTCGCGATCCGCCGCCAGTTGCTCTTCGACGCGGCCACGACCAGCTTCGAGGACGCCCTCGGCGCCCATCTCGCGGCCTGCGACCGCACCCTGCGCCGCGGCGCCGAACAAGGTGCGGAGGCCACATGACCACGGCCCTGACCGCCCGGCCGCTCCACCACGACGTGCGGCAGGCGTGGCAGCAACTCGCCACCGCCTCCGGCGCACTCGACCACGTCGAGCACCTGCTCGCCACCCTGCCCGCCCCCGGCGCCCGCACCGAACACCAGCGCGCCGAGGCCGCGTCGGCCCACGCGTCGGCACGCGCCCTGCGCACCCGCTTCCTCGATCGGTACGCCGACGCCGTGTACGACCGGCTCACCATCGGACGCACACTCCGGCCACGCCTCGACGCACTCCTCGACACCGCCGCCGAGACCTTCCCCGGCCTGGTCCCGACCGCCGGCCTGCTCGCCGCCGAGACCGGACGCGCCCAGGCCAACAAGGAGGGCCACGAGATCGACCAGGGCATCTTCCTGCGCGCGGTGCTGCGTTCACCCACCGCGGGCGAACACCTCCTGGACACCATGCTCCGGCCCACCGACCGCGCCCTGCGGATGCTGCCCGACTTCACCCGTACCGGCACCGTCCAGCTCGAAGCCGTACGCCTGGAACGCCGTGCCGACGGGGTCGCCCGGCTCACGATGTGCCGGGACGACTGTCTCAACGCCGAGGACGTCCGCCAGGTCGACGACATGGAGACCGCCGTCGACCTCGCCCTGCTCGACCCCGCCACCCGGGTCGCCCTGCTGCGCGGCGGACCCATGAGCCACCCCCGCCACCGCGGCCGGCGGGTGTTCAGCGCAGGCATCAACCTCAAGAGCCTCAGCTCCGGCGGCATCCCCCTCACCGGGTTCCTGCTGCGCCGCGAACTCGGCTACATCCACAAGATCCTGCGCGGCGTACGCACCGACCACCCCGACGACTGGCACACCCCCCACATCGAGAAACCCTGGGTGGCCGCGGTCGACGGCTTCGCCATCGGCGGCGGTATGCAACTGCTGCTGGTCTTCGACCACGTACTCGCCGCGTCGGACGCCTACTTCAGCCTGCCGGCGGCGAAGGAGGGCATCATCCCCGGCGCCGCCGACTTCCGGCTCGGGCGCTGCACCGGCCCGCGGCTGGCCCGGCAGATCGTGCTGGGCGGCCGGCGGATCCGGGCGAGCGAACCCGACGCCCGGCTGCTCGTCGACGAGGTCGTCGAGCCGGAGGAGATGGACGCGGCGGCGGAACGCGCGGTGGCCCGGCTGGCCAACGACGCCGTCCTCGCCAACCGGCGGATGCTGAACCTCGCCGACGAACCCCGGGACGCCTTCCGCGCCTACATGGCGGAGTTCGCCCTGCAACAGGCGCTCAGGCTGCACAGCGCGGACGTGCTCGACAAGGCCGGCCGGTTCGCCGCCGCGGCCCCCGACACCCCGCACAGCGAGAGGAGTTGACGCGATGCCGGTCGTCCGCGCGGACGGGGTCACCCTCGGCTACGCCGAGTACGGTGCCGGAGAGCCCGTCGTCATGGTCACCGGCACCGGTGCCCCCGGCCGGATGTGGCGCACCCACCAGGTGCCCGCGCTCACGGCGGCCGGCCACCGGGTGATCACCCTCGACAACCGCGGCATCCCGCCCAGCGACCCGTGCCCCGACGGCTTCACCCTCGACGCCATGGCCGCCGACATCGCCCGCCTCGTCGAACGGCTCGACGTGGGCCCCTGCCGGATCGTCGGCTACTCCCTCGGCGCCATCGCGGTACAGGAGCTGCTGCTCACCCGCCCCGAACTCGTCCGGCAGGCCGTCCTGATGGCGACCGCCGCACGTGCCGACGCCCTCACCGAGGCCATGACGGCGGCCGACGTCGAACTCGGCGACGGCACCGCCCTCCCGCCCCGCTTCGGCGCGTACGTGAAGGCGTTGCAGAACCTCTCGCCCCGCACCCTCAACGACGAGGAACGGCTGCGGGACTGGCTCGCCGTCTTCGAGGTGGCGGCACCCGACCGGTCCGCCGCCCGCGGACAGCTCGGACTCCAGCTGATCCCGGACCGCCGCCCGGCCTACCGGCACATCGGCCGCCCCTGTCTGGTCATCGGGTTCCAGGACGACCTCGTCGTCCGCCCGCACCTGTCACGGGAGGTCGCCGCCGCCATCCCCGGCGCCCGCTACACGGAGATACCGGGATGCGGGCACTACGGATATCTGGAGAACCCGGCCGCCGTGAACTCCGCGATCATCGAATTCTTCAACGAGGGCCGGCAGCGCGTGAATTCCAGGAAACAGATGACCGGTCTGGACGGCCTTGTGAGGAACACGGCACCTGTCTAGCGTGAAGCCGAAGAAAGCCGAAGAACGCTGAACAAACCCGACTAGGGAAAGCGATCGGAGTGGTCATGCCGAACCCGTTCGACGACGACAACGGCACATTCCTGGTTCTGGTCAACGACGAGAACCAGCACTCGCTCTGGCCCGTCTTCGCCGAGGTGCCGCCCGGCTGGCGGACCGTGTTCGGCGAGGACACCCGCAAAGCCTGCCTGGAGTACATCGAGAAGAACTGGACGGACATGCGACCCAAGAGCCTGGCGGACGAGATGGACAGGCTGGAACAGGCCGAAGCCGCCGGCTGACACCCCGCCCGACCACAACACCGAAAGCGGGAGGTTTTCGTGGCCATGATCGGCCCGGGGCCGATGGTGATACGGGGGATGGGGCCGGACGAGTCAGTGACCAGGCAGCGCATCACGCCGGGCACTGCGAAAAGGATCGTCCCCTATACAAAACCGTACCGAGCTCACATCGCCCTTCTCCTGGTCGTCACCGCGCTAAATGCCGGAATAGCGGTGGCCACCCCAGTCCTGTTCAAATACATCATCGACGACGGTATCGCCGTCGGGGACACCTCGTTCGTCGTGTGGGTCTCCGTGGCGATAGCCGGGCTCGCCCTGCTCGGCGCCGGCCTCGGATTCGTCGAGGCGTGGTACTCCGGCCGTATCAGCGAAGGACTGATCTACGACCTGCGCACCCGGATCTTCGACCATGTGCAGCGGCAGCCGCTGGCGTTCTTCACCCGCGCCCAGACCGGCGCACTGGTCAGCAGACTCAACACCGACGTGGTCGGCGCCCAGCAGGCGGTGACCACCCTGCTCTCCACGGTGGTGTCCGCCGGACTCACCCTGGTGCTGGTGCTGATCGCCATGCTCTGGCTGTCCTGGGTGGTCACCCTCGTCTCGCTGATCGTGATCCCGCTGTTCATCCTGCCGGGCCGGCTCGTCGGCAGCCGGCTCCAGCGGATCATGCGCGAACACATGCAGGTCAACGCCGAGGTCGGCTCGTTCATGAACGAGCGGTTCAACGTCACCGGAGCGCTGCTGGCCAAGCTCTACGGCCGCCCCGAGAGCGAGAACGGCCAGTTCGCCCGGCTCGCCCGCAAGGGCCGCGACCTGGGCATCCTGACCTCCGTCTACGGCAGGATGCTCTTCCTGACGATGACACTGGTCGGCGCCGTCGCCACCGCCCTCGTCTACGGCGTCGGAGGCCGCCTGGTCATCGAGGGCGCCTTCCAGATCGGCACCCTCGTGGCCCTCGCCACCCTGCTCACCCGGCTCATGGGCCCGATCAACCAGCTCTCCGGCGCCCACACGAGTGTGCTCACCGCGATGGTCAGCTTCGACCGCCTCTTCGAGATCCTCGACCTCAAGCCGCTGATCTCCGAGAAGCCCGGCGCCAAGCCCCTGCCGGCCTCCACCACGGAGGGCACCGCGCCCGACATCCAGTTCCGCGGAGTGTCCTTCCGCTACCCCAGGGCGTCCGACGTCTCTCTCGCGTCCCTGGAGTCGATCGCCTTCCCGACGCAGGAACGCACCGACAACGCCCTGACCCTGAGCGACCTCAGCTTCACCGCGCCCGCCGGCAAACTGACCGCCCTGGTCGGTCCGTCGGGCGCCGGCAAGACGACCATCACCCACCTGGTGCCACGCCTCTACGACCCCGTCGAGGGCACCATCCGGATCGGCGGCCACGACCTGCGCGACGTCACCCTGAAGTCGCTCAACGAGACCATCGGCATGGTCACCCAGGACGCCCACCTCTTCCACGCGACGATCCGCGACAACCTCACCTACGCGCGGCCCGACGCCACCGAGGACGAGCTGGTCGCGGCGTGCCGGGCGGCCCAGATCTGGGACCTCATAGAGTCCCTGCCCGACGGCTTCGACACCGTCGTCGGCGACCGCGGCTACCGGCTCTCCGGCGGCGAGAAACAGCGCGTCGCGATGGCCCGGCTGCTGCTGAAGGCGCCGCCCATCGTCGTCCTCGACGAGGCCACCGCACACCTCGACTCCGAGTCCGAGGCCGCGCTGCAACGCGCCCTGAAGACCGCCCTGAAAGGACGCACGTCCCTGGTCATCGCCCACCGGCTGTCTACCATCCGCGACGCCGACCAGATCCTCGTCATCGACAAGGGCCGGGTCCAGGAACGCGGCACCCACGAGGAACTCCTCGCCCTGGACGGGCTGTACGCGGAGCTGTACCGCACCCAGTTCGCACACCAGCCGGCGCAGAACGGCAACGCCCCGATGCCCGAACCGGCACAGGTCGGCGCGGCACCGCCCGGCGCCGTGCTCACCGACGGGCCCGGCCCCATGCCGGGCGGCGCTCCCGGCGGGCCCGGCCTGTTCCTCTTCCCCGCGCCGCCCGGCGAGGGCGGCCCCGGCCGCGGCCCGGGCGGCCCCGGCCCGAGACTGCTCGGGGGACCACCAACGGGGCACGACTGACACGGCCGTAGACCATCACGGCCGTAGACCATGACGGCCGTAGACCTCCATGGTCGGCACCACGGCCGTGGACCAGCACGGCGGTCGGCGCGACCGTGCGGTGTCCGACGCGGGCAGAGCCCCGTGGCGGACACCGCACCGTCGTGTACCGGCCATGCTGTGGTCCGCCCACTACGTTCGGCGACGGCTCCGGCCACATCCCGTTACTCTGAGAATCCTGTGCGCCCGGCAAGGGCCGCGGTGGACTGTGACCCGTGTGTGACGGCAGGTCGGGCATGGTGAACAGCCATGATCCACTCGTCCGACCCAACCGGCCCCGCCACACACCGCTCCATGGGGGATCAATGGTGAGGGTGCTGGTGGTCGAGGACCACAACCAGCTCGCGGACTCGGTGGCCCGCGTGCTGCGCCGCGAGGGCATGGCCGTCGACGTCGTCTACGACGGTGAGGGCGCCCTCGAACGCGCCTCCGTCGTCGACTACGACGTCGTTGTGCTGGACCGGGACCTGCCCGGCGTCCACGGCGACGAGGTGTGCGGCGCCCTGGTGGCCGCACCCGTCCACACCCGTGTCCTGATGCTCACCGCGTCCGGCACCATCGCCGACCGCGTGGAGGGCCTGAGCCTCGGCGCCGACGACTACCTCCCCAAACCGTTCGCCTACGCCGAACTCGTCGCGCGCGTACGGGCGCTGGCCCGGCGCGCCCGACCCGCCGTGCCGCCCGTCCTGGTCCACGGCGACCTGGTGCTCGACCCGGCGCAGCGCCACGCCGGCCGCGCGGGCGAGCCACTCGCGCTCACCCCCAAGGAGTTCGCCGTCCTGGAGTACCTGATGGCCGCCGAGGGCCGGGTGGTCTCCGCGGAGGAACTGCTCGAACGGGTGTGGGACGAGGCCGCCGATCCGTTCACCACCACGGTCAAGGCGACGATCAACCGGCTGCGGTCCAAGCTCGGCGCCCCACCGGTGATCGACACCGTCCCGCGCGGCGGCTACCGGATCTGAACACCACGGTGATCCGGGAAGCAGTGATCCGGGAAGCGCTGTGATCCAAGAAGTGAAGTGAGGCCAATGCCCCTGCTCGGCAACCCCCGTCTCACCGGGCTGCGCGCCCGGGCCGGGCGCCGGCTGCTGCCGCGCCGGGTCCGCATGCGGCTCACCCTGCTGTACGGGCTGATGTTCGTGGTCTCCGGCGCGGTACTGCTCGGCATCACCTATGTGCTGGCCAACCGTCCCGGCGGCATGTTCCTCTTCCGGCGTTCCCTCGGCGACCCCGGCGAGGTCTCCGACGGCCTGCGGCTGTGCACCGCCAACGACCTGTGCGACGCCGACCCGCTCGCCACCGAACGCCGCCAACGGGCCCTGGACCAGCACGCCGCGGAGATGCACCACCTGCTGGTGCAGTCCGGCATCGCGCTGGCCATCATGTCGGTGATCGCCATCGGCCTCGGCTGGCTGGTCGCCGGCCGCGTACTGGGTCCGCTGCGCACCATGACCTCCACCATCCAGCGCATCTCGGCCCGCAACGTGCACGAGCGGCTGGCCGTCGAAGGCCCCGGCGACGAGCTGAAGGACCTCGCGGACACCGTCGACGGACTGCTCAGCCGGCTGGAGGCGGCACTGGAGTCCCACAAACGCTTCGTCGCCAACGCGGCACACGAGTTGCGCACCCCCCTCACCGTGGAACACGCGCTCCTGGAGGAGTCGCTCATAGACCGCGACGCCACCGTCGACTCGTTCCGCAGCAACTTCCAGCACCTGCTCGACCTCAGCCGGCAGCAGGCCCGGCTCCTGGAGTCGCTGCTGACGCTGTCCAGCAGCGAACGCGGCCTCGACCGCCACGAACCCCTGGACCTCTCCGAGGTCGCCGACCAGGTCGTCGAACGCCGCAGCAGGGACGCCGAGGCACGCGGGCTGCGCCTGGAGGCCGACATCGGCCCCGCGCCGATCTGGGGCGACGGCGCCCTGGTGGAACGGCTGCTGGCCAACCTGCTCGACAACGCCATGGACTACAACGTCCCCGACGGCTGGGTCCAGCTCTTCACCGGTGCCCACAACGGCCGTTGTGTCGTCCGGGTGGCCAACACCGGCCGCCAGATCCCCGCCGACCGGGTGGGCCGACTCTTCGAACCCTTCCAGCGACTCGACCGGGTCGCCGGCGACGGACACCACGGCCTGGGCCTGTCGATCGTCCGGTCCATCGCCACCGCGCACGGCGGCACCCTGCGGGCCTGGGTCCGCTCACAGGGCGGGCTCGTCGTGGAGGTGTCGTTCCCCCCACGCACCCGCCAGGACCCCCAGCAGCCGGCGCTGCCGACCTCGATCGGCACCCCGGGCCCGCGCTGACATCCCCTTCCCGATTCCCCTCGGCAACCCTTTCTCCCCGCGTGTAATCCGCCACGCAATTCCTCCTGCGCAAGCACTCTGCCGCCGCCTGTGTCCAACCGTGCGCCGTACCCGGTTGGACATGACTGGTCCCCAAAGGGCAGAACAGCAGATGCTGACGTCTCGTGCACACGCCCGTGTTTCGGCGAAGTGGGAACGAGGGGGAAAGATGAACCGCAACACCGGTCACGCCCTGCCCATGTTCGACTCCCAAGAGGGAATATGGCTGGCGCAACGGGTGGACGGGTCCCGACAGGCGTACAGCGCCGGTCAGTACGTCGAAATAGCCGGACCGATCGACGCCGAAACACTCGAACGCGCACTACGGCATGTGGTGGCCGAGACGGAAATACTCCGCACCCGATTCGTCGAAGACGGCGATACGGCCGTGCAGTTCATCGATCCCCCCACCGAACCCGACCGGCCGGACTCCGGATCTCGGAATACCGCCGGACTTCTCACGGTCGTGGACCTCGCCTCTCACCCGTCTCCACACACGGCCGCCGAAACAGCCATACAGGCGGAACTCCTCCAGGAAACCGGCGGCGACACCGGCAGGCTTTTCACCCACACCCTTTTCCGCCTGAGCCCCGACCGCCACATCTGGCTCCACCGTTACGACCACCTCCTCATGGACGCCTTCGGCTGCACCCTGCTCGCCCGCAGGACCGCCGAGACCTACAGCGCCCTGCTGCAAGGGACCACCCCCGCCCCGGCAGACCACACACCACTCCGTGAACTGCTGGACGAGCAGACCGCCTACCGCGCCTCGGACCAGTACGACCAGGACCGGCTCTACTGGTACGACCACTTCGCCGACCGGCCCGACACACCCACCGTCCCCGGCCACGGACCCTCGGCCCCCGGATCCTCGGCCGGCGGTCCCACCGCACACCACGTCCTGCGCGCCACGGGACACCTGCCGCCCGCCGCCGTGACCGCCCTGCGGGAGGCCGCGACCCGCGCCGACGTGAGCTGGCCACGGCTCGTCATCGCCGCCGTCGCCGCCTTCACCGCCCGCCTGAGCGGATCGGACGAAGCCGTCCTGGGCGTACCGGTGTCCGGCCGCACCGACGACTCCGCCCGCCGCACCCCCTGCACGATGGCCAACATGCTCCCCGTCCGCCTGCACGTCGCGGCCGGCGCGAGCCTGCTCGACCTCGCGCACGACGCGGGCCGCGAGATCGGCGCCCTGGTCGACCACCAGCGTTACCGCGGCGAGCAACTGCGCCGCGACCTCGGCTGGCCACAGGGCGACCGACGCCACTTCGGTCCCTACGTGAACGTCATGCCGGCCACCGGCGAAACCCTGCACTTCGGCGCACATCCCGGCATCGCGCACGACCTGTCCAGCCGGCGCACCGAGGACTTCGGCGTACTGGTCAGCGGCTGGACGGCCGAGGAGGGCATACGCGTCACCCTCGAAGCCAACTCCGCGCTCTACGACACCGAGTGGACCCACGCCGCCCACCGGTCCTTCCTCACCTTCCTGGAGCGATGCGTACGACAGCCCTCCGCACCGATGTCACAACTCGCGACCGACACGAAGGACCAGCCCCGGAACTCGGCGGTGTCGCCGGGTGTGTTGGTGCCGGAGTCGTTCGGGCGGTGGGTGTCGGTGACTCCGGATGTGGTGGCGGTGCGGTGTGGCGAAGTTGCTTTGACGTATGGGGAGTTGGGGGTGCGGGCGGTTCGTCTGGCTCGCGCTCTGGTCCGGTTGGGTGTGGGGCGTGAGGTGTGTGTGGGGGTGTGTCTGCCGAGGTCGGTGGACGTGGTGGTGGCGGAGTTGGCGGTGTGGTTGGCGGGTGGGGCTTTTGTGCCGCTTGATCGGGAGTATCCGGTGGAGCGGTTGGAGTTCATGGTGGCGGACTGTGGGGTGCGGGTCGTGGTGGGGGAGGGGGAGCCGTTCGGTGATGTGCCGTGGGTGTCTCCGGATGCCGCGGATATCGGGTCCGCTCCTCTGCCCGCTCTTGCCGTGGTACCGGACCAGCTGGCGTATGTGATCTATACGTCGGGTTCGACGGGTCGGCCGAAGGGTGTGGCCGTCGCGCACGGCGGTCTCGCGAACCTGGTCCAGGCGATGCGCCCGGTGATGGGTGTGCAGGAAGGCACAGGAGTACTGCAATTCGCGTCGTTCAGTTTCGACGCGGCGGTGCTGGATGTGGCGGTGACGTTGGCGTCGGGCGGCACGCTCGCGATCGCGACGAAGGACGAGCGCGCTGACGTCGGCGCTCTGGCCCGGATGCTGGCATCGGCGGGTGTCGAGGCGGCGAGTGTGGTGCCGTCGTTGTTGAGCGTGCTGGATCCGGATGCGGTACCGGGCGTACGGACTTGGGTGCTGGGTGCCGAACTGCTGACGGCGGACTTGGCGAGTCGCTGGGCCGACCGGGTCCGGCTGGTGAACACCTACGGCCCGACCGAGGCGACCGTGATGGCGACCGAGGGCGCGGTGGATGCCGGAATTGGCCCGCAGGACCAACCCCCTTCCATCGGACGGCCCTTCGACGGTGTGCGTGCCTATGTCCTCGACGGATGGCTCAAGCCGCTCGCCCCCGGACTGGTTGGTGAGTTGTACCTGGCGGGGACCGGTCTCGCGCGTGGCTATGTGGGACGCCCTGGTCTTACGGGCGAGCGGTTCGTCGCCTGTCCGTGGGACAGCGGCACGCGGATGTACCGGACCGGGGATTTGGCCCGGTGGGCGCCGGACGGTGGGCTGTTGTTCGCGGGGCGGGCGGACGCGCAGGTGAAGGTGCGTGGCTTCCGGGTGGAGTTGGGTGAGGTCGAGACCGTCCTCGCCGCGCACGAGGATGTCGCCCAGGCCGTCGTGGTCGTCCGTGATGACCGGCTGGTCGGTTACGTGGTTCCGGCGGCCGGCGGCGTCGACACCGCGGACGTGCGGGAGTATCTGTGTGGCAGGCTGCCCGAGTTCATGGTGCCCACGGCCCTGATCGCACTCGACGCCCTGCCCCTGACGGTCAACGGCAAGGTCGACCGGGCCGCCCTGCCCGCGCCCGATCTCACAGGGCAAGGGGCGGGCCGAGGTGCGGCGACACCGCTCGAAGAGATGCTGTCCGCGCTGTTCGCCGAGGTGCTGGGGGTGGAACGGGTAGGCGCCGAGGCGTCGTTCTTCGAACTCGGAGGGGATTCACTCCGCGCGATGCGGTTGATGGTCCGGGTGCGGGCAGTGCTGGACGTGGAGCTGGGGATCGGGGAGCTGTTCGCGGAGCCGACGGTGGCCGGTCTGGCACGGCTGCTCGATAGGAGCGCCGGTCGAGTCGGCGCGGTGGAGCTGCGGGTGTGGGAGCGGCCGGACGTGGTGCCGTTGTCGTTCGCGCAGCAGCGCATGTGGTTCCTGAACCGGCTGGAGGAGACGGTCCCGGGTGCGGCCGCCGCGTACAACATGCCTCTGGTGCTGAGGCTCTCGGGCGCCTTGGACCTGGCCGCTCTGGAGGCGGCGCTGGGTGATGTCGCCGGCCGCCACGAGAGCCTGCGGACCGTCTTCCCCGACATCGACGGGGTCCCACACCAGCGGATCCTCGACAGTGCGCAGGGCGGGCCGCCCCTGACGGTCATCGAGTTGCGTGACGGCGAGGACGTCGAGGAACTGCTGTCCGCTCATGCACGGCACGGCTTTGACCTGCGGACCGAGGTGCCGTGGCGAGTGCGGTTGGTGGTGACGGCTCCGGGTGAGTCCGTGTTGTCGGTGGTGGCACATCACGTGGCCGTGGACGGCTGGTCGATGGGGGTGCTGGCGCGCGACCTGGGAGTGGCGTACGGGGCGCGGTGTGGGGGCGGCGTGCCGGAGTGGGGCGCGCTGGAGGTCCAGTACGCGGACTACGCGCTGTGGCAGCGCGAGGTCCTGGGGGACCCCGGCGACGGCGACGGGGTGCTGGAGCGGCAACTCGACTTCTGGCGCGGTGAGTTGGCAGACATGCCGGGTGAATTGACATTGCCCGTGGACCGGGTGCGTCCGGCGGTGCCGTCGTTCGAGGGTCGTGTGGTGCCGGTGGAGGTGGACGCCTTCGTGCATGCGGGGTTGGTCGACGTCGCGAGGGAGCGTCGGGCGACGTTGTTCATGGTGGTGCATGCGGCGGTGTGTGTGGTGTTGGGGCGGTTGGGTGCGGGTGGGGATGTGGTGGTGGGGACGCCGGTGGCGGGGCGGTCGGAGCCGGTGTTGGAGGAGTTGGTCGGGTTCTTTGTGAACACGTTGGTGTTGCGGGCGGATGTGTCGGGGGATCCGTCGTTCGCGGAGGTGGTGGAGCGGGTGCGGGCTGCTGATCTGGCGGCGTATGCGCATCAGGATGTGCCGTTCGAGCGGTTGGTGGAGGAGCTCAATCCGGTGCGCTCGTTGTCTCGTAATCCGTTGTTCCAGGTGATGCTGGCGTTGCAGAACGTGCCCGAGCCTGAGTGGCACCTCCCCGGCGTCCACGTACAGTCCGCCGACCTGCTCACCAGGGCCGCCAGATTCGATCTGGCGATCACGCTCACCGAAGAGCGCGACGCCGCGGGTGCCCCGGGCGGTCTCACCGGCGACATCCTCTTTGCCACGGACCTGTTCGACGAGGAGACGGTTCAGGCTCTGGCACAGCGGCTGGCCCGGGTGCTGGAACAGGTCGCCGCCGATCCCGGCCTCAGGGTCGGAGACATCGACGTCCTGACCCACGACGAGCGGTCGCGGCTGACTGCCGGCACGAGCGGCGACGGTGTCGCGGTGCCGGATGGGTTGGTGCCGGAGTTGTTTGCCGGGTGGGTGTTGATGGCTCCGGATGTGGTGGCGGTGCGGTGTGGCGAAGTTGCGTTGACGTATGGGGAGTTGGGGGTGCGGGTGGATCGTCTGGCTCGCGCTCTGGTCCGGTTGGGTGTGGGGCGTGAGGTGTGTGTGGGGGTGTGTCTGCCGAGGTCGGTGGATGTGGTGGTGGCGGAGTTGGCGGTGTGGTTGGCGGGTGGGGCTTTTGTGCCGCTTGATCGGGAGTATCCGGTGGAGCGGTTGGAGTTCATGGTGGCGGACTGTGGGGTGCGGGTCGTGGTGGGGGAGGGGGAGCCGTTCGGTGATGTGCCGTGGGTGTCTCCGGATGCCGCGGATTTCGGGTCCGCTCCTCTGCCCGCTCTTGCCGTGGCGCCGGACCAGCTGGCGTATGTGATCTATACGTCGGGTTCGACGGGTCGGCCGAAGGGTGTGGCCGTCGCGCACGGCGGTTTGGCCAACCTGGTCCAGGCGATGCGCCCGGTGATGGGTGTGCAGGAAGGCACGGGAGTACTGCAATTCGCGTCGTTCAGTTTCGACGCGGCGGTGCTGGATGTGGCGGTGACGTTGGCGTCGGGCGGCACGCTCGCGATCGCGACGAAGGACGAGCGCGCGGATGTGGGTGCCCTGGCCCGCATGATGGCTTCCTCCGGCGTCGAGACGGCGAGTGTCGTGCCGTCCCTGCTGAGCGTGCTGGACCCGGACACGGTCCCGGGCGTACGGACTTGGGTGCTGGGCGCCGAACTGCTCACGGCGGACTTGGCGAGTCGTTGGGCGGACCGGGTACGGCTGGTGAACACCTACGGCCCGACGGAGGCGACCGTGATGGCCACCGCCGGCCCGGTTGACGTCGGTATCACTCCGCAGGACCGGCCGCCGACCCTCGGGCGGGCGTTGGACAACGTACGTACCCACGTGCTCGACGATCACTTGCGGCCTGTTCCCGCCGGTGTCACCGGTGAGTTGTATGTGTCCGGTCCTGGGGTGGCCCGTGGATATGCGGGGCGCCCCGGTCAGACGGGTGAGCGGTTTGTCGCCTGTCCGTGGGAGCGCGGTGCGCGGATGTACCGGACCGGCGACCTGGCGCGGTGGACGGCCGGCCACGAGTTGCTGTTCGCGGGGCGTGCGGACACGCAGGTGAAGGTACGTGGATTCCGGGTCGAGCCAGGCGAGATCGAGACGGCCCTGGCCGCTCACCCGGCCGTCGCCCAGGCCGTGGTGGTCGCGCGCGAGAACAGGCTCGTCGGCTATGTCGTACCGGCCCCCGGCGCCTTCGACATCCCCGCTGTGCGGGCGTATCTGTGTGGCAGGCTGCCCGAGTTCATGGTGCCCACGGCCCTGATCAGCCTCGACGCCCTGCCCCTGACCGTGAACGGCAAGGTCGACCGGGCCGCCCTCCCCGCCCCCGACTTCGCCGACCGTCCCGCCGGCCGTGCACCGGAGACGGAGACCGAGCGCCGGTTGTGCGTCCTGTTCGCCGAGGTGCTCGGAGTGCAACAGGTGGGCGCCGAGGCGTCGTTCTTCGATCTGGGCGGGGACTCGCTGCTGGCGATGCGGCTGATGGCCCGGGTGCGGTCGGAGCTGGAAGTGGAGCTGGGAATAGGGGAGTTGTTCGCGGAGCCGACCGTGGCCGGACTGGCCCGTGCGGTGGACGAGGGCGTCGCCACGAGCGGTCCGGTTCTGCGGATGCGGGAGCGGCCGGACGTGGTGCCGTTGTCGTTCGCGCAGCAGCGCATGTGGTTCTTCAACCGGCTGGAGGAGACGGTCCCGGGGGCGGCGACGGCGTACAACATGCCGTTGGTGCTACGGCTTTCGGGTTCCCCGGACGTGGTGGCGCTGGAGGCGGCGCTGGGTGATGTCGCCGACCGGCACGAGAGTCTGCGGACCGTGTTCCCCGACATCGACGGCGTCCCCCACCAACGCCTGCTGACGGGTGAGCACGCCCGCCCGGTGCTCCACCTCGTGGCATGCGGCGACGACCGGGTCGAGGATCTGCTGGACGAACACCTGCGGCACGGCTTCGACCTGCGCACCGAGGCGCCGTGGCGGGTGTGGCTGGTGACGGTGGGCCCGGCTGACTTCGTGTTGTCGCTTGTCGTCCACCATGTGGCGGCGGACGGCTGGTCGGTGAACGTACTGGCGCGGGACCTGGAGACGGCGTACACGGCCCGTTGCGAAGGCGGGTCGCCGGACTGGCCGGCGCTGCCCGTGCGGTACACGGACTACGCGCTGTGGCAGCGGGAACTGCTGAGCGACTCCGACGACGGCGAGGGCCTGATCGAGCGCCAACTGGATTTCTGGCGCGCGGAGTTGGCGGGCATGCCGGGTGATCTGGTGCTGCCCGTGGATCGGGTGCGTCCGGCGGTGCCGTCGTTCGAGGGTCGTGTGGTGCCGGTGGAGGTGGGTGCCTCGGTGCATGCGGGCCTCGTGGAGATCGCGAGGGAGCGTCGGGCGACGTTGTTCATGGTGGTGCATGCGGCGGTGTGTGTGTTGTTGGGGCGGTTGGGTGCGGGTGGGGATGTGGTGGTGGGGACGCCGGTGGCGGGGCGGTCGGAGCCGGTGTTGGAGGAGTTGGTCGGGTTCTTTGTGAACACGTTGGTGTTGCGGGCTGATGTGTCGGGGGATCCGTCGTTCGCGGAGGTGGTGGAGCGGGTGCGGGCTGCTGATCTGGCGGCGTATGCGCATCAGGATGTGCCGTTCGAGCGGTTGGTGGAGGAGCTCAATCCGGTCCGCTCGTTGTCTCGTAATCCGTTGTTCCAGGTGATGCTGGCGTTGCAGAACGTGCCCGAGCCTGAGTGGCACCTCCCCGGCGTCCGCGTACACCCCGACACCCGCCTGCGCGAGGCAGCGGCCCGGCTCGACCTCTCGGTGTCCCTGACGGAGCGACGGGACCCGGACGGTGCCGCGGCCGGCCTCACCGGCGACATCCTTTACGCCACGGACCTGTTCGACGAGGAGACGGTCAAGGCCCTCGCACAGCGGCTGGCCCGGGTGCTGGAACAGGTCGCCGCCGACCCCGGCCTCAGGGTCGGCGAGATCGACGTCCTGACCGACGAAGAGCGAACCCGGTTCACGACCACTGGCGGAGACACGAACACCAACACGGTCCCCGCACCCGACGCACTCGCACCCGACCTCTTCGCCCTCCGCGCGCAGCAGTCACCCGACACCGTCGCCGTCGAGTCGGCCGAACGGTCCATCACCTACGGTGAGTTGGCGCGGGAGGCCGCACGGCTCGCACGCCGGCTGCTCGACGAAGGTGTGGGGCCGGAGTCCCGTGTGGCGGTCGTGGTGGAGCGGTCGCCGGTGATGGTCGTCGCGCTGCTCGCCGTGGGGATGGCGGGTGGCGTCTACGTACCCGTCGACCACGACTATCCGGCGGACCGTACGGAGTACCTGCTCCAGGACTCCGCCCCGGCCGTTGTGCTGTGTGCCGCGCGCACCCGGGACACCGTGCCCGAGGGATACGCGGGGAGCGTGGTCGTCACCGACGATCCCGCCGAGACGGCGAGACTCGCCGGCTACCCCGGGGGGCCGGTCGGCGACGCGGAGCGGCCGTATCCGCTGCGGGCGGACAACGCCGCCTACGTCATCCACACCTCCGGTTCCACCGGCCGCCCCAAGGGCGTCACCGTGCCCCACCACGGCCTGCGCAACCTCGTCGTCGAGAACACACGCCGCTACGCCCTGGACGCGGACTCCCGCGTACTGCAACTGGTCTCACCGAGCTTCGACGTCGCCATGGCCGACATGTGGCCCGTGCTGTGTGCCGGTGGCCGGCTCGTCCTCGCCCCGTCGCGGCGGGAACTGTCCGGCGAGGAACTGACCGAGCTGGTGCGGACCCGGCACATCACCCACGCGGCGATACCCCCGACCTTCATGTCCCAGATGCCGTACGACCCACTGCCGCACCTGCGTGTGCTGATCACCGGAGGCGAGGCGCTCCCCGCGGAGCTGCGCCGGCAGTGGTCCGCCGGCCGTGTGATGTACAACCAGTACGGCGTCACCGAGGCGACGGTCATCTCCACCGTCGGCCGGATGGGCGACCAGGACGGTCCACCGCCGATCGGCCGTCCGGTGGTCAACACCCGTGTCTTCGTGCTGGACGAGTCGCTGCTGCCGGTGCCGGTCGGGGTGGCGGGGGAGTTGTACGTGGCCGGTGCGGGGCTCGCGCGCGGGTATCCGGGGCGGGCGGGGTTGTCGGCGGAGCGGTTCGTGGCCTGCCCGTATGCCGACGGCGAGCGGATGTACCGGACCGGCGACGTGGTGCGGTGGACCGGTGACGGTGAGCTGGTCTTCGTCGGGCGTGCCGACGACCAGATGAAGATCCGCGGTCACCGCATCGAACCCGGCGAGATCGAGTCGGCCCTTGAGGGATTCCCCGGTGTCCGCCAGGCCGCACTGGTCATCAGGGAGGACCGTCCCGGGGACCGCCGACTGGTCGGCTATGTCGCCGCCGACGCGCAGAGCGTCGACGGCGGCGCGGTGCGCGACACCGTGGCCGGTCTCCTGCCGGACTACATGGTGCCCTCCGCCGTGGTCGTCCTCGACACACTGCCGCGCACCGCGAACGGCAAGGTGGACCGCACGGCCCTGCCCGCCCCGGACTTCGCGGCCGGCCGTACCCCGGGCCGCGAGCCGCGCACCGAGGGCGAACGCCTCCTGTGCGACCTGTTCGCCGAGATGCTCGGCGTGGAACAGGTCGGGGTCGAGGACGGCTTCTTCGAACTCGGCGGCGACTCCATCAGCTCCATGCAGCTGGTCTCCCGGGCCCGCCGGGCCGGTCTTGTGCTCACGTCACGCCAGGTGTTCGAGGAGAAGACCCCGGAACGCCTCGCTGCCGCCGCCGAGGTGGCGGACACGGAGGAACGGTCCGGCGACGCGCCCGGCGCAGGCGTGGGCGAGGTCGCGTGGACACCCGTGATGCACGCCTTCGGACCACGGGCGGCCGAGCCCCTCTTCGCCCAGTGGATGACCGTCGGAGCCCCCGCCGGGCTGGGGCTCGGCACCTTGGTGGCCGCTCTGGCCGCCGTACTGGACACCCACGACATGTTGCGCGCGCGGGCCGTGCCCGGCGCGGCCCGGCTCGTGGTGGGCGAGCCCGGCTCGGTGGACGCGGCGCCGCTGGTGTCGCGACTGGACGCGGGGCCGGAGGAGCTGGACGTGGTGGCTGGACGGGCAGCCGGCCGGGCCGCGGACGGACTGGACCCGGCGGCGGGTGTGATGGTCCGCGCGATATGGGTGGACGCGGGCCCGGGTGTGGTGGGTCGGTTGGTGGTTGTGGCACATCACCTGGTGGTGGACGGCGTGTCCTGGCGGGTGCTGCTGCCGGACTTGCAGGCTGCGTGTGAGGCGGTTGCCGAGGGGCGTGAGCCGGTGCTCGATCCGGTGGGTACGTCGTTCCGCCGCTGGTCCCAACTCCTCGCCGCACAGGCGGTCTCCGAGGAACGTGTCGCCGAACTACCCGCCTGGCAGACTCTGTTGGGCGAGCCCGAACCACTCCTGGGTGAACGCGCCCTCGCCCCCGCCACGGACACCGCCGCCACCCTGCGACGCCGCTCGTGGACGGTCCCCGCCGAGCAGGCGGCCGTCCTCGTCGACCGGATGCCCGCCGCCTTCCACTGCGGTGTCCACGAGATCCTGCTGGCCGGGCTGGCGGCCGCCGTCGTACGGTGGCGGCGCGGGACGGCAGCCAAGACGCTTCTCGTGGCCGTCGAAGGACATGGCCGTGAGCCGCTCGACGGAGCCGACCTGACCCGCACGGTCGGCTGGTTCACCGGCACCCGCCCGGTCAGGCTCGACCTCACGGACAGCGCACCCGAGGACGCCGTCGACGGGGGCCCGGCCGCCGGCCGGCTGGTGAAGACGGTCAAGGAGCAGATACGGGCGGTCCCGGGCGACGGGCTCGGTCACGACCTGCTGCGCCACCTCAACCCCCACACGGCACCGGTCCTGCGGGCCGCTCCCGCACCCCAGATCGGCTTCAACTACCTCGGAAGGTTCGACGCATCCGCACCGACGGCCGCATCCGCACCGACGGCCCCATCCGCACCGGCGGCCGTGTCCGCCTCTGTGACCCCAGTGACCCCAGTGACCCCTGTGGTCCCGGTGGCCGCGGTCGCCCCCTGGCAACTGGCAGGCGAAGCAGCCGTAGGCGGCTCCACCGACCCGGACCTGCCCGCGATGCACACGCTGGAAGGACTCGCGGTGGTCCGCGACACCCCGTCCGGACCCGAACTCACCGTCACGCTCAACTGGCCGACCCGACTCCTGGACGAGGACGACGTGGAACAGCTGGGTCACACCTGGGTGCACATGCTCGGCGCCCTGGCCGCCCACACCACCGAACCCACGGCCGGCGGGCACACCCCGTCCGACTTCGGCCTCGTGGACCTCGACCAGGACGAGATCGAGCAGTTCGAAGTGATGGCGGCAAAGCTGGAGGAAGGGCTGTCCCGGTGACGTCTTCAATCGCTGCACAGGGCTCCGCACTCGCCGAGATGTGGCCCCTGTCGCCCCTCCAGGAGGGGCTGCTTTTCCACTCCGCATTCGACGACGACGGCCCCGACGTCTACGCCGTGCAGTTCGCCCTCGGCATCGACGGACCGCTCGACGTCGAACGGCTGCGCGTCTCCTGGCAGGCGCTGCTGCGCCGGCACGCGGCGCTGCGCGCGAGTTTCCAGCGCCGAAAGAACGGCAAGGCCGTACAGCTCATCACCAGGAACGTGCCACTGCCCTGGCGCGACGCCGACCTGTCGGACCTCGCGGAGCCCGAACTTCGGACGCGGGCCGAGGAACTGGCCGCACGGGAACGCGCGGAACGTATGGACCTCGCGGTACCGCCCCTGCTCCGCTTCCTCCTGATCCGGCTCGGCGAGCGGCGCCACCGCCTCATCGTCACCTCCCACCACCTCCTCATGGACGGCTGGTCGATGCCGGTCCTGCTCGGCGAACTCTCCGCCGTGTACCAGAGGGGCGGCGACACCTCGGGCCTGAGCCGCGCCGCCTCCTACGGGGAGTACCTGGCCTGGCTGAACCGCCAGGACGGCGACGCCGCCCGCGCCGCCTGGCGCACGGAACTCGCCGGCCTCGACGAACCCACCCTCGTCGCGGCACCGGACCGCGACGGCGAACCCCTCCTCTCGGCGGAGAGCCATGTGGAACTCCGTCCCGAGGCGACCGGGGCACTGGCCGACTGGGCCCGCACACACGGTCTGACCGTGAACACCGTCGTGCAGGGCGCGTGGGCGCTGGTGCTGGCGCGGCTGGCCCGGCGTACGGACGTGGTGTTCGGCGCCACCGTCGCAGGACGCCCCGCCGAACTGCCCGGAGTCGAGTCGATGGTCGGCCTTCTCATCAACACCTTGCCCGTACGAGTGCCGTTGGACGGCCGGCAGACCGTGGCCGAGATGCTCACCCGCCTCCAGGAACGGCAGTCGGCACTCATAGCCCACCAGCACCTCGGCCTCGCCGAGATCCAGAGGACCGCGGGACCCGGTGCGGTCTTCGACACCCTCGTTGTGTTCGAGAACTACCCCAGGTCCGACGGGGAACCCACCGTCCCCGGCATGCCGGCCTTCTCCGTCTCGGCCGGCAGCCAGGCGACCAACTATCCGCTCACCCTCGGTGTACTGGTGACCGACCGCCTCCAGGCCCGCATCTCCTACCTCCCCGACGTGTTCGACCGGGAGCAGGCGGACGAGGTGGGCCGGCGATTCGTACGAGTGCTGGAACGCCTTGTCGCCCAACCCGACACGCTCGTTGGTCGCATCGACGTCCTGGACGACGACGAGCGGTCCCGGGTGATCAACACATGGAACGACACCACGACGGGGCTCCCCGGTGTGTTGGTGCCGGAGTCGTTCGCATGGTGGGCGTCGGTCGCTCCGGATGTGGTGGCGGTCCGGTGTGGCGAAGTTGCCTTGTCGTACGGGGAGTTGGAGGAGCGGGCGGATCGTCTGGCTCGCGCTCTGGTCCGGTTGGGTGTGGGGCGTGAGGTGTGTGTGGGGGTGTGTCTGCCGAGGTCGGTGGATGTGGTGGTGGCGGAGTTGGCGGTGTGGTTGGCGGGTGGGGCTTTTGTGCCGCTTGATCGGGAGTATCCGGTGGAGCGGTTGGAGTTCATGGTGGCGGACTGTGGGGTGCGGGTCGTGGTGGGGGAGGGGGAGCCGTTCGGTGATGTGCCGTGGGTGTCTCCGGATACCCCGGAGGTCGGATCGAAGCCCCTTCCCGCACTGGAGCTGAGCCCGGACCAGCTGGCGTATGTGATCTATACGTCGGGTTCGACGGGTCGGCCGAAGGGTGTGGCCGTCGCGCACGGCGGTTTGGCGAACCTGGTGCAGGCGATGCGCCCGGTGATGGGTGTGCAGGAAGGCACGGGAGTACTGCAATTCGCGTCGTTCAGTTTCGACGCGGCGGTGCTGGATGTGGCGGTGACGTTGGCGTCGGGCGGCACGCTCGCGATCGCGACGAAGGACGAGCGCGCTGACGTCGGCGCCCTGGCCCGCATGATGGCCTCATCCGGCGTCGAGACGGCGAGTGTCGTGCCGTCCCTGCTGAGCGTGCTGGACCCGGACACGGTCCCGGGCGTACGGACTTGGGTGCTGGGTGCCGAACTGCTGACGGCGGACTTGGCGAGTCGCTGGGCCGACCGGGTACGGCTGGTCAACACCTACGGCCCGACCGAGGCGACCGTGATGGCCACCGCCGGTGCGGTGAATCCCGGTATCGGCCCACAGGACCAACCCCCCACCATCGGACGCCCGTTGGGCAACGTCCACACCTACGTGCTCGACGAACTGCTGCAACCAGTTCCGCCCGGGATCACGGGCGAGTTGTACCTGGCCGGTCCGGGTGTGGCCCGTGGTTATGCGGGGCGGGCCGGGATGACGGGTGAGCGGTTCGTCGCCTGTCCGTGGGACAGCGGTGCGCGCATGTACCGGACCGGAGACCTGGCCCGCTGGACACCGGACGGCGACCTGCTCTTCGCCGGGCGGGCCGACGCACAGGTGAAGGTGCGTGGCTTCCGCGTGGAGCTGGGCGAGATCGAGACCGTCCTCGCCGCGCACGAGGATGTCGCCCAGGCCGCCGTGGTCGTACGTCATGACCGTCTGGTCGGTTACGTGGTGCCGGTGGCCGGCACCCTCGACATCCCTGCCGCGCGGGCCCACCTCTCGGGCAGGCTGCCCGAGTTCATGGTGCCCACGGCCCTGATCGCACTCGACGCCCTGCCCCTGACGGTCAACGGCAAGGTCGACCGGGCCGCCCTCCCCGCCCCCGACTTCGCCGACCGCCCTGTCGGCCGTGCCCCGCGCACGGCGAACGAGCGGCTGCTGTGCGAGCTGTTCGCCGAGGTGCTGGGCCTGGATCGCGTGGGTGTGGACGACAGTTTCTTCGGGCTGGGCGGTGACTCCATCAGCTCGATGCAGCTGGCCTCCCGGGCGCGCCGGGCCGGACTGGCGGTGACCCCGCGTCAGGTCTTCGAGCACAAGACACCGGAACGGCTCGCGACCGTGACGGATCCTGTGGCGGACGGCTCCGCGCCGGAGGACACCGGAACCGGTGCGATCGCCTGGACCCCGGCGATGAGGGCGCTGGGGCAGGCGGCCGTACGACCGGGGTTCGCGCAGTGGATGATCGTGGGCGCGCCGGCCGGGCTCGGACTGGACGTGCTGACGGCCGGGCTGGCCGCCGTACTGGACCGTCACGACATGCTGCGGGCCCGTGCGCTGCCCGGCGAGCACACACTCGTGGTCGGCGAGCGGGGATCCGTGGACGCGGCCGCGCTGGTCTCGCGGGTCGAGGCGGGCTCGGCGGACGTGGGCCTGCTGGCCCGTGAAGCAGCGGCCGGGCTGGACCCGGTGGCGGGTGTGAACGTGCGCGTGGTGTGGGTGGACGCGGGTCCGAACGAGGTGGGCCGCCTGGTCGTCGTAGCGCATCACCTGGTGGTGGACGGGGTGTCGTGGCGGGTGCTGCTGCCGGACCTGCAGGCTGCGTGTGAGGCGGTGGCCGCCGGACGTGAGCCGGCGCTCGACCCGGTCGCCACCTCCTTCCGTCGCTGGTCCCAACTCCTTGCCGCGCAGGCGGTGTCCGACGAGCGGGTCGCCGAACTCGACGCGTGGACGACCCTGTTGGGCGAGCCGGAGCGGCCCGTCGGGCGGCGTGCGCTCGACCCCGCCGTGGACACCGCCGCCACCCTGCGGCGCCGCGCCTGGGCGGTGCCCGCGCAGCACGCGGCGGCTCTGGTGGAGCGGGTGCCGGGGGCGTTCCACTGCGGGGTGCACGAGGTGTTGCTCGCCGGTCTCGCGGGTGCCGTGGCGCGCCTGCGGCAGGACGGCTCGGGCGAGGTGTCCGCCGTTCTCGTGGACGTGGAGGGGCACGGGCGGGAGCCGGCCGAAGGGGTCGACCTGTCCCGCACGGTGGGCTGGTTCAGCAGCTCGCACCCGGTGCGACTCGACGTCCCCGCTGGTCAGTTGGACGAGACTATGGCGGGCGGGCCCGCCGCGGGTAGCTTGGTGAAGGCGGTCAAGGAGCAGGTGAGGGCGGTCCCCGGGGACGGCCTCGGCTACGAGCTGCTCCGACACATCAACCCCGGGACCGCGCCGGTCCTGGCAGCCGCTCCCGCACCGCAGATCGGTTTCAACTACCTGGGCCGGTTCCCCGCGGGCAGCCCGGCCGAGACGGTTGGTCCCTGGCAGCCGGAGGGCACGATCGGCGCCGCGGGCGACGAGGACCGGGCCGCACGCCACGCACTGGAAGCCGGGGCCGTGGTCCGGGACACCTCGGCGGGACCCACCCTGACCATCGTCCTGACCTGGGCGGAACGGCTGCTGACGGAGACGGAGGCGGAACTGCTGGGCGAGACCTGGCTGGCGATGCTGGGCGGTCTGGCGGGCCACACCACGTCCCCGGACGCGGGCGGACACACCCCGTCCGACTTCCCCCTGCTGGATCTCGCACAGGACGAGGTCGACGAGTTCGAGACCGACTTCGCCGACGTCGACCAGAACTAGCCGACCGACGGGCCCGCATCGGCACCACCTGGGGCCTACGGCCCCGCCCCTGCACCCCTTGGGGTCTTCGGCCCCGGCACCGCCTCCGCACCCAGCCGTACGCGTACGTCGTCGTTGCCATGCCCGCTGTGAGGAGACTGAACGATGACCCGATCCCTCGTCGAGGACGTCCTGCCGCTGTCGCCGTTGCAGGAGGGACTGCTGTTCCACGCGACCTTCGACGACCGCGGTCCGGACGTCTACCAGGGGCAGCGGACGCTCGAACTGGTCGGGCCGCTGGACCCGGCCCGGCTGCGGCGGACGTGGGAGGCGCTGCTGGCCCGGCACAGCGCGCTGCGCGCCGGCTTCAGGGGGCGCAGGTCCGGTGAGGCGGTGCAGGTCGTCGCGCGGCAGGTGGCGCTGCCGTGGCGCGAGGAGGACCTCGCCGGTCTGGCGGAGCGGGCGGCGCTGAGCGAGCTGGACCGGTTGGCCGCCCGGGAGCGGGCGGAGCGGTTCGACCCGGCGGTACCGCCCCTGGTGCGGCTGTTGCTCGTCCGGCTGGCCGACGAACGGCACCGCCTCGTTGTCACCAGCCACCACCTGGTCATGGACGGCTGGTCCCTCGCGGTGCTCTTCAACGAGTTCGTCGCGGTGTACAGAGCGTACGGCGACACGGGTGCCCTGCCGCCGGTCACCCCCTCCCGGCAGTACCTGGGGTGGCTGGGCCGCCAGGACAAGGAGGCCGCGCGTGCCGCCTGGCGGTCCGAGCTCGCCGGCGCCGACGAACCGTCGCTCGTCGCCCCGGCCGACCCGGCCCGCACGCCGGTGTCCCCGGAGAGCCTGATCACCCGCCTCACCCCTGAACTCACCGGTGACATGGCCCGGTTGGCCCGCGGTCTGGGGCTGACGGTGAACACGCTGGTGCAGGGCGCGTGGGCGATGCTGCTCGCGCGGCTGACCGGCCGTACGGACGTGGTGTTCGGCGCCACCGCCGCGGGCCGCCCCTCGGACCTGCCCGGCGCGGAGTCCATGATCGGGCTCTTCATCAACACCCTGCCGGTCCGGGTACGCCTGGACGGTGGCCGGACCGTGGCCGACGTCCTCACCGACCTCCAGGAGCGGCAGTCCGCCCTCATGGCCCACCAGCACCTCGGGCTGCCGGAGATCCAGCGGCTCGCCGGGCCCGGGGCGGTCTTCGACACGCTCGTCGTCTACGAGAACTACCCCCGCCCGCCCGAGGAGCCGGCCGCCCCCGACGCGTTCGACGTCCGGTTCCTCGACGGCGACGAGGCCGCCCACTACCCGCTCACCCTCGTCGTCGCGCCCGAGGGCGCGCGTACGGCGGTCAAGCTCGACTACCGGCCCGACCTCTTCGACGCCGGACAGGCGGCGGCCGTGCGGGACCGGCTGGTACGGCTGCTGGAGCAGATCGTGGCCGAGCCGTCGACGCCGGTCGGCGCGCTGGACGTACTGGACGGCGCCGAGCGGGCGCTGGTACTGGACGAGTGGAACACCACGGAGGTGCCGGTGCCGGGCGCCTCGGTGCCGGAGCTGTTCGCCCGTCGGACACGGCGTTCACCCGACGCGGTGGCGGTGACGGACGGCCAGAACAGCCTCACCTACGCCGAGTTGGACCGGACCTCCGCACGGCTCGCCGCGTACCTGACCGCGGCCGGGGTGCGGCGGGGTGACCGGGTCGCCGTGGTGATGGAGCGCTCCGCGGACCTGCTCGTCGCGCTGCTGGGCATCTGGCGTGCGGGCGCCGCCTACGTGCCCGTGGATACCGACTATCCGGCGGAGCGGGTGGCGTTCCTGCTGTCGGACTCCGCCCCCGCCGTGGTGTTGTGCACCGCGCGCACCCGCCGCCACGTGCCCGGCGGGACCGCCCGCGTGGTGGAGCTCGACGCCCCCGAGGTGGCCGCCGCCCTCGCGGCGCAGCCGGCAGCACCGCCGACCGTTGTGCCGGGCGCGGACGACTTGGCTTACGTGATGTACACGTCCGGATCGACGGGCGTACCGAAGGGCGTCGCCGTACCGCATGGCGCCGTGGCCGGGCTCGCGGGGGAGACGGGCTGGTCGCTGGGCGCGGACGACGCGGTGCTCATGCATGCCCCTCACGCCTTCGACGTCTCCCTGTACGAGGTGTGGGCGCCCCTCGTGGCGGGTGGACGGGTGGTCGTGGCCGGGCCCGGTGCGGTGGACGCGCCGCGGATCCGCGAGGCGGTCGCCACCGGTGGTGTCACGGCCGTACATGTGACGGCCGGGCTGTTCCGTGTCCTGGCCGAGGAGTCGCCGGAGTGCTTCACGGGCCTGCGTGAGGTGCTGACCGGCGGCGATGTGGTGCCCGCCGGGGCGGTGTCCCGCGTACGTGCGGCATGCCCGGAGCTGGTCGTGCGGCACCTGTACGGCCCCACCGAGGTGACCCTGTGCGCGACTTGGCATGTACTGACTCCCGATACGGCGGACGGCGGGGTGCTGCCGATCGGACGGCCGCTGGGGAACCGGCGGGTGTATGTGCTGGACCCCTATCTGCGGCCGGTGCCGCCCGGGGTGACGGGCGAGCTGTATGTGGCCGGCAGCGGCCTGGCACGCGGCTATCTGGGCCGGGCGGCACTGACGGCCGAGCGGTTTGTGGCCTGCCCGTGGGACGCGGGTGGCCGGATGTACCGGACGGGGGATCTGGCCCGGTGGTCCACCGAGGGCGAGTTGCTGTTCGCGGGTCGGATGGACGCGCAGGTGAAGGTACGCGGGTTCCGGGTGGAGCCGGGTGAGGTCGAGGCGGCACTCGCCGGCCACGAGGGTGTCGCACAGGCGGTGGTCACGGCGCCGGCGGTGGACGGGGGCGGTGACAAGCGGCTGGTCGGCTATGTGGTTCCGGAGTCGGTGGGTGGCGTGGACCCGGAGGAGCTGCGTGCCGGACTGTCGGACAGGCTGCCGGAGTTCATGGTCCCGGCCGTGGTGATCGTCCTGGACGACCTGCCGTTGACGGCGAACGGGAAGGTGGATCGGTCGGCGTTGCCGGCGCCGGATTTTGCTTCGCGTGTGTTGGGGCGGGCTCCGCGTTCTGAGGTGGAGCGGGTGTTGTGCGGTTTGTTCGCCGAGGTGTTGGGGCTGGAGGTGGTGGGGGTTGACGACGGGTTCTTCGAGCTGGGTGGTGACTCCATCATGTCGATGCAGTTGGCGTCCAAGGCGCGTCGGGCGGGTCTGACGGTGACCCCGCGGCAGGTGTTCGAGGAGAAGACACCGGAACGCCTCGCGTTGGTGGCGGTACCGACGGGCGGGCGGTCCGGTCCGGAGGATGTCGGCACGGGTGAGGTGGCCTGGACTCCGGCCATGCTGGCACTGGGCGCGGACGCGGTACGTCCGGGGTTCGCGCAGTGGATGTCGGTGGGTGTGCCGGCGGGTGTGGGTCTGGATGTGCTGACGGCCGGTCTGGGTGCTGTGTTGGACGCGCATGTCATGTT